>JAUQWM010000042.1 GCA_030835125.1 Gemmatimonadaceae bacterium
GGCGCTGGCGCAGCGCGCCAGCGAATGGTCGCGCGAGCGCGAACGACAGCTCGACGCCGCGCGCGACACCTCCGTGCGCGCGGTCCTCGCGGCGAGCGACCGGCTCGTTTCGCGGGTGGTCGACAGCGCGCGCGAGCGCGCCGCGGCCCCGGTGTGGGCGGCGCCCCACCTGGCGTGGCTCGGCGTCACCGTGCCGGCGGCGGCGGAGTACCTGCCCGAGGGACCGATGACGGTCACCGCGGGCGGACCGCCACCTGGCGCGCCCGTCGGCGGGCGCCAGGTCCGGATGGAGCGGCTGGACGCACCGTTAGGCGCCGTCCTCGCGTCGAGCGACGGCCGGGTGCGCGTCGACGCCACGCTCGACCGGTTCCTGCGCGCGGAGCGGACGCGCCTCGCCCAGGCCATCGTGGCGCGCGTCGCCGGGCTCGTTCCATGACAGTGTGGGTGGACGTCGTCGCCCGCGCGCGGGGGTTGTCCGGCCACCTCGCCGGCCCGGCCGACCTCCAGGCGATGTCGCGCGCCTCCAACCTGCGGCAACTCGACACCATCCTCGCCGCGCGGCACGGCCGGCCCCTGCCGGACACCGAACCATCGCCCGCCGACATCGAGGCCGCCGAGCGCCGACAGCTCGGCGCCCAACTTCGCCTGCTCGCGCGATGGGCCGCGGACCGGGCGCCGTTGCTCGCCCCGCTGTACGACGACGAGGACTGCCGGAGCCTGCGGGCGATCCTCCGGGGCGCGGTGGGACGCGTCCCCGCGCCCGAGCGGCTCGCGGGACTGATCCCCACGCCGGCGCTGTCCCTCCGTGCGCTCGTGTCGCTCGCCTCGTGCGAGTCGCCGGCGTCGATCGCCGCGCTCCTGTCGACCTGGGGGAATCCCTATGGACCAGCGCTGCTGGCGGAGACCACGCGCCAGCAACCAGACCTGTTCGCCATGGAGCACGTGCTCGTCGAGACGTGGGCGGCCCGCGCCCGTCGCGCCGCGCGGAAGGGCGGCAAGGCACTGAGGCTCTTCGTCTCGCGCCGCGTGGACGTCGCCAACTGCTGGGCGGCCCTGCTGGTCGCCGAGCATGGCTTCGACGGCGCGGTCCCGGACCTCTTCATCGAGGGGGGCCGCCTGCTGTCGAAGGCCGACTTCGCGATCGCCGCCACCGCGCCCAGCCGCGGCGTCGCCGCCCAGGCGCTGGATCGACTCGTCAGGCACACGCCCCTGGAGGCCGTGACGACCACCGACACCCGTGCCGAGGAACGGATCCTGCGCGCGATGACGCGGGAACAGCACGACCTGGCGCGCGCCGAGCCGCTGGGCGCGGCGCCGGTGGTCGAGTACTGGCTCCGCCTGCGCGGCGAGCTGCTCGCGGTGCGGCGCATCGCCTGGTCGATCGCTGCCGGCGTGCCCGCGAGCGCCCGCCTGCCCGAGCTGGTGGAGGCCTGATGGCCACGCTCCGCACCATCGCCGGTCCCGTCATGGCCTCCGGGTTCCGCCTCGCGGGGCTGAACGTGGATGAGGCCCGGACGGCGCCGGAAGCGGCAGCCATCCTCGATCGCCTCGCCGCCGACCCCGGAACCGGCGTGGTCCTCATCGAGCAGGAATGGTTCGACGCACTGCCCGAACTCCTGCGCCGCACACTGGAGAAGCAGCCGGTCCCGATCGTCGTGCCCATCCCGCGGGTGGAGTGGGAGGAAGGACGGCCGGGCGCGGTGTCGTACATCCTGGACCTGCTCCAGCGCGCGATCGGCTATCGCGTGAGGCTCCAGTGAGCGCCGCGCGCATCGTGCGGGTCGCCGGCGCGCTCGTCGAGGCGCGGCCCATGGAGGGCGCCCTCTACGAGCTGGCGTACGTCGGCACGCGACGCCTCCTCGGGGAAATCGTGCGCCAGGTCGGTGACACCGCCACGATCCAGGTCTACGAGGAGACGAACGGGCTCGCGCTCGGGGAACCGGTGGACACGGCGGGGACGTCGCTCACCGCGCACCTCGGGCCGGGCTTGTTAGGCGCGGTGCTCGACGGCACCGGGCGCCCGCTGGCGCGGCTGGCCGAGGCGGGGGGCGACTTCATCGGCGAGGGCGTCTCCGCGCCCACCCTCGACCCCGGCCGGCGCTGGGCCTTCACGCCCGCCGTCGCCGCCGGCACCCAGGTCCGTGGTGGGGATGTGCTGGGCACGGTGGAGGAGACCGAGGGTCTCACCCACGCCATCCTGGTGCCGCCGCGCACCTGCGGGACCGTGACCGCGATCGCCGCCGGTGAGTACTCGTGTGAGGACACGCTCGGCACACTCGATGACGGGACGCCACTCCGGCTGGCGCACCGCTGGCCCATTCGCGTCCCCCGGCCGATCGCTGCGCGTCTGGCGACGCGCCGGCCCTTCGTCACCGGCCAGCGCGTCTTCGACCTCCTCTTCCCGGTCGCCGAAGGCGGGGCCTGCGCTGTCCCGGGCGGGTTCGGCACCGGCAAGACCATCATCGAGCAGTCGCTGGCCCGGTTCGCTGATGCGGACATCATCGTCTACGTCGGCTGCGGCGAGCGCGGCAACGAGATGACCGACGTGCTCACCGAGTTCCCGGCGCTGGTGGATCCCCGGACCGGCCGCCCGGTCATGGACCGCTCGGTGCTGATCGTGAACACCTCGAACATGCCCGTCGCGGCCCGCGAGGCGTCGATCTACCTCGGCGTCACCGTCGCCGAGTACTATCGCGACCAGGGACGCCGCGTCGCGCTGATGATCGACTCCACCTCGCGATGGGCGGAGGCGCTGCGCGAGATGGGCGCGCGGCTCCAGGAGATGCCCGGTGAGGAAGGCTACCCGACGTACCTCGCCAGCCGCCTCAGCCTGTTCTTCGAGCGCGCGGCCGTCGCACGGGCGCAGGGAGCGCCGGAGCGCGAGGGCGCGGTCACGATCATCGGCGCCATCTCACCGCCGGGCGGCGACTTCTCCGAGCCGGTCACCCAGGCATCGCTCCGCGTCACCGGCGCGATGTGGGCGCTGGATGCATCGCTGGCGCAGCAGCGCCACTATCCCGCAGTGGACTGGGACTCGAGCTTCAGCCTCTACGCCGACCAGGTCTCGCCCTGGTTCGCCGAGCATGCGGGACGGGACTGGGAAGAGATCCGGCACTACCTCATCGCGCTCCTCCAGCGGGAGCGGGAGCTGCGCGACATCGCCAGCCTGGTCGGGCCGGACGCCCTGGAGGACGAGGACCGGTTCGTGATGAACGTGGCCTGGATCATCCGCGACGTGCTGCTGCGCCAGAGCGCGTTTCATCCGCACGACGCGCGCTCGTCGATCGCGAAGACCTACGCCATGGCGTCGGCGGCGGTCCTGGCGGCGCGGACCGGACGGGACGCGCTCGCCCGCGGCATCCCGGCCGCGCGCCTCGACCTGCAGGGCGTGCGCCACGCGCTGTCCGTCCTCCGGGACGCGCCCGACGACGAGGTCGAGGTGCAGGCAGGTCGCGCGGTGGCGGCAGCGACCGGCATCGCCAGTGGAGTCGCCCGATGACCACCTTCCAGCGCACCTATCGGGGCGCCCACGCAGCGGCCGGGCCGCTCCTCTTCCTGCAGCACGCGCGCCGCGTCGCGTTAGGTGAGCGCGTGGTCGTGCGGCAGGAGGGCCAGCCGGACCGCCGTGGCCAGGTCATCGACGCCGGGGAGGAGCGCACCGTCATCCAGCTCCTCGACGACCCGGTCGGCCTCGCGCCGCACCGCGTCGAGGTGATCCTCACCGGCGAGCCCGTGCGCACGGTCGTCGGGCGGGACCTCCTCGGCCGTGCCTTCTCGGGACACGGGGCACCCGTCGACGGGCTCCCGGCGCCGATCGGCAGCACGGTGCGGCCCGTCGCCGGGGCGCCGCTCAACCCGGTGCGCCGCGCGAAACCCTCGGACTTCATCGAGACCGGCGTGTCGGCCATCGACGCCATGAACACGCTCGTGCGCGGCCAGAAGCTCCCCGTCTTCTCGGGACCCGGCCTCCCCGGGCTGGACCTCGCCGCGCGGATCGTCGAGGGCGCGCGCGCACCCCACGGCGAGGCCTTCGCGGTGGTCTTTGCCGCCGTGGGGATCACCGCGCGCGAGACGCAGGTGTTCGTCGATCGCATCCGCGCCAGCGGCGCCATGGCGCGCACGGTGCTCTACCTGAACGAGGCGTCGCATCCATCCGTGGAGCGGTTGCTGGCGCCGCGGCTCGCGCTCACGGCCGCCGAGTACCTCGCGTTCGACGCGGGAATGCAGGTGCTGGTGGTGGTGGCCGACATGACGCACTACTGCGAGGCGCTGCGCGAGCTGGGCACGGCGCGCGAGGAAGTGCCGGGACGCCGCGGTTACCCGGGCTACATGTACACCGACCTCGCCAGCCTCTATGAACGCGCCGGCATCGTGAAGGGCCGCCCCGGGTCGATCACGCTCATCCCGATCGTGACGATGCCGGACGACGACATCACCCACCCCATCCCCGACCTCACCGGCTACATCACCGAGGGGCAGGTCGTCCTCAGCCGCGAGCTGCACCGCCGCGGCATCGACCCGCCCATCGACGTGCTGCCCTCGCTGTCGCGCCTGATGAACAGCGGCATCGGCGAAAAGCGGACGTGGCGCGACCATCGCGAGTGGTCGGACCAGCTCTACGCGTCGTATGCGCGCGGGCGCGAGGCGCGCAGCATGGCCGCGATCGTGGGCGCCGGCGGGCTGCTCCCTGCGGACCGGCGGGCGCTCGACTTCGCCGATGCCTTCGAGGCCGCGTTCATCGGCCAGGGCACCGCGCGGCGCACGATCATGGAGACCGCGGAAGCCGGGTGGCGGCTGCTCGACGCCCTCCCGCGCGAAGACCTGGCCCGGCTCAGTGACCGCGCGTTCCAGGAGCGGCAGGCCGCACGCGCCGCCGCTCCGCCGGAGGAGCCGGCGCCATGACCGTCCGGCGACTGGCCGCCACCCGGCTCGAGTTGCTGCGCGCCCGGCGCGAGTTGCGGCGCGTGAAGCATGGGGCGTCGCTCGTCAGGCGGAAGCGCGAGGCGCTGGTCGCGGAATTGTTCCGATCGGCACGCCCGGCCCTCGACCTCCGCGATCGCGTCTCCCGCGCCGCCACCGAGGCCGCGCGATCCCTGCTCGACGCCCTGGCCATCCACGGCCGGTCGGGCCTCGACGGGATGTCGAGGCCGTCGCGCGACATCTCCCTCGAACTGCGGCCGGCCGTCGTCTGGGGCATTCCCGTTTCGGACGTCACCGACCGGCCGCCCCTGTCGCGGACGCTCGACGCGCGCGGCACCGACCCGGCGCTCACCGGCCCCGCCGCAGCGACCACCGCTGCCCGGTTCGAGCGGCTCGCCGACCTCCTGGTCGAGGCCGCGCCGAAAGAACAGCGCGTGCGCCGGCTCGGGGATGCCGTGTCGCGCACGACCCGGCAGATGCGTACGCTGGAGCAGCGTGTCGCCCCGCGGCTCGAACAGCAGATCGTCCAGGTGCGGCGGCAGCTCGAGGAGCGGGAACGCGAAGACCGAACGCGGTTGAACCGCTTCCGGCGGGGCTCGAACCTCTAGGGACGGACCGTCGCTCCCTTCAAGCGTTTTCGGCGTCCTGTCCGTTTAGTTTGGGGCCGTGACAGGCTGGACGAAACATGGGGAGGTCGATTGTTCCGCAAGTTGAAGCAGTACTGCACTTTATGCGTCGTCGTCGCCGGCGGCGCCCTGGGCGCTTCCTGCACCAAACCGGCGGGGGGTGAGCCGGCCGCCAATCCCGCGACGAAGACCGGTGGCCCGACGGCCGGTCGCGCCGGCGGTCGGGGGGCCGCACCGACTCCCGTCGAGATCGAGATGGCGAAGCTCGGCTCCGTGTCGCGGACGTCCACCATCGCGGGGATGCTCGAGCCCATTCGCTCGGTCGGCGTGAACGCGCAGCTCTCCGGCATCCTCCTGTCGCTCAAGGCGGAAGAGGGCCACCGCGTGTCGCAAGGGGATGTCCTGGCCGAGATCGACGCCCGCGAACTGGAGGCGCAGGCGCGGAGCGCCGAGGCCGCGCTCCGGTTCGCGCAATCGACCGTCGACCGCTCGGAGCAGTTGTTCAAGGAGAAGATCATCACCCTGGCCGAGCTCGAGCGCGATCGCACCGCGTTCGAGTCGGCCAAGGCCAGCACCGAGCAGTTCCGGACCCGGCTCGGGTACGCGCACGTCGTCGCGCCGATTTCGGGCATCATCACCGAGAAGCGCGTCGAGGCCGGCGACATCGTGTCCAACCAGACGCGGCTCTTCACGGTGGCCGACGTCGCCACCCTCGTGACGCGGATCCAGGTGTCGGAGCTCGAGGTGAGTTCGCTCACGGTCGGCGACCAGGTCCCGCTGACGGTCGATGCGTTAGGCGGCGAGCGGGTCGCGGGCCGCATCCGCCGGATCTTCCCCGCCGCCGACAGTTCCACACGGCTCGTGCCGGTGGAGGTGGCGTTGACGGGAAGCCAGGTCGGCCGCCTGCGTCCAGGCTACACCGTGCGCGCGACGCTGGCGCTCGACCGCCGCGATGGCGCGCTGCTGGTGCCGTCGCGCGCCGTCTCCGGGCCCGCCGGCGCACGCGCCGTGTACGTCGTCACCGGCGGCGAGATCCAGCGCCGCGCGGTGCGCGTCGGCAGCGACATGGCCGGGCTCTCCGAGATCCTCGAGGGGATCGCCGAGGGCGATTCCGTGATCGTCTCCGGGACGTCGACCCTGCGCGAAGGCGCCAAGGCGCGCATCGTGGAACCGTTGAGCGACCAGCTGCCGGTGACGAAGAGCATTGACCCGGCGGTGACGCCGGGACGGGGAGGACGGGGCCAGTGAGCAAGCGTCGCGGCATCGCCAGCTGGTCCATCAGCCGGCCCATCGGCACCATCATGGTGACGAGCACGCTGCTGGTCCTCGGGATCGTGTACGTGGGACGCATCCCCGTCGACCTGCTGCCGCGCATCGTGTACCCGCAGGTGCGCGTCAACGTGAGCAATCCCGGCGTGGAGCCGGCGGTGCTGGAGGAGACGATCGCCAAGCCGCTGGAGTCGGCGCTCGCCACCACGCAGGGCCTGACCCGCCTGGCGGCCGACGTATCCACCGGCAACGTGTCCATCACGCTCGACTTCGACTACGGCACCAACGTCGACTTCGCGCTGCAGGACGCGGCCAAGAACGTCGAGCGCATCCGCGGCCGGCTGCCCGAGGAGGCGGATCCGCCCAACATCAACAAGTCCGATCCGTCGCAGCAGCAGATCTACCAGGTCGCCTTCTCGTCGCCGGAGCGCAACCAGATCGCCCTCCGGCAGTGGGTCGACCAGCGCCTGCGGCCGCAGTTGCTGTCGGTGCCCGGCGTGGCCGCCATCGAGATCTTCGGCGGGCTGGTGCGCGAGATCCAGGTCGAGCTGGACCCCGATCGCCTGCGCGGGTTCGGGCTGTCCGTGTCGCAGGTGATCGGCGCGCTGCGGAACGAAAATCAGGACCTCGCCGCCGGGCGCATCTCCACCCTCGATCGCGAGATGGTGGGCACGACGTCCGGCAAGTTCCGCTCGCTGGAGGACATCCGCAGCGTCCTGTTGACGTCCCCCGGCGGCGCCCGCGTGCCGCTGCGCGACATCGCGGCCATCCGCGACACCAGCCAGGAGCAGCGCAGCTGGGCGCGCCTCAACGGCGTGCCGGCCGTGCGGATCGGCATCCAGAAGCAGCCCGAGGCCAACACGGTCGAGGTGGTCGACGGGGTCCGCGCGAAGCTCGAGCAACTCCAGCGCGACGGCTACGTCCCCGCCGACATCCGCAACGAGGTCACCTACGACCAGTCCGGCTTCATCAGCGACGCGCTCAAGTCGGTTCGCGACGCGGCCATCATCGGCGCCGTGCTGTCGATGCTGGTCGTCATCCTCTTCCTGCGTTCCTTCCGGAAGACCTTCATCATCGGCGTGTCGATCCCCCTGGCGATCCTGGCCACGTTCGTGATGATGGGCATGGGCGACCTTACCCTCAACATCATGTCGCTGGGCGGCCTCGCGTTAGGTACCGGCCTCCTGCTGGACAACGCGATCGTGATGCTGGAGAACATCTACCGGCGCCGCGAGTCCGAGGGACTCGACCCGGAGGAAGCTGCCCACGTCGGTGCCGCCGAGGTCACCAGCGCGGTCGTCGCGTCCACCACCACCAACCTGGCGTCGGTCGCGCCGTTCCTGCTCATCACCGGGCTGTCGGCGCTCATCTTCCGCGAGCTCATCCTCACCATCTCGTTCGCCATCCTCGCCTCGCTGCCGCTGGCCCTCACGCTGATCCCGATGCTGGCGGCCCAGCTGGGCAAGGTGCGCTTCAGCTCGGGCCTCGAGCGGTTCAAGCCGCTGCTGGCGTTCGAGCGCGGCTTCGAGCGGATGGTCGAGGGATACCGCGGCGCCGCGACCCGGGTGGTGCGGGGCCGCTGGCTCCTGCTGGGCGGCGTCGCCGGCCTCGGCGTGCTGGCCTGGTTCAGAGCGAAATCCTACCCGACCGAGTTCCTGCCGCAGGTCGATGACGGCACCGTCACCGCGACCCTGCGCATGCCCCCGGGCAGCACGCCGACGCAGGCCAACCGCCTGGCGTACGAAGTGGAGCGCATGGTCGGCGAGATGCCGGCGGTGCACAGCGTCTTCACCAACGCCGGCGCCGGCCGCGGTGGCCTCGACGTCCGCCTCGTGAAGGCCGGCGAGCGGGAACTGAGCGCCGACCAGTGGGTGCAGACGCTGCAACGCCGTATCGACGAGCAGGGCTTCGCGGGCTCCCGCGTCTTTGTGCGCCCGCCGCGCATCCGCGGTCTGCGCACGTCGGCGGCCGGCACCGACGTCTCGGTGGCGATCGTGGGCGACCAGTTGGTGACGCTCGACGAGGTCGGCCAGGAGGTCGTCCGCCGGCTGCGCGGCGTGCCCGGCCTCGAGAACGTCCAGGTCCAGGCGGAAGAGGCACGGCCCATGCTCTCGATCGCCCTCGATCGCGAGCGCTCCCGCAACCTCGGGCTCGACGTCGCCGCCGTCGGGCAGACGGTCCGCACCGCGCTCGACGGCACCATCGCCACTCGTTATGCCGAGGGGAACTTCGAGTACGACGTCCGCGTCCTCTTCCCGAAGCACAAGTTCCAGAGCGCCAGCGACGTCGGCGGCACCCTGCTCTTCCCCGGCGGCCGCGGCACCGATCCCGTCTTCCTGCGGGACATCGCCAGCGTCAACGCCGCCGTCAGCCCGGCCACCATCCGCCGCGAGAACCAGAACCGCCGGATCGAGGTCAGCGGCGACGTCATCACCGCCGTCGCCTCCATCGGCTCCGTCACCGATTCCATTCGGGCCCGGCTCGCGGACCTGAGCCTCCCGGACGGCTACGGCCTCATGATCGGCGGCGAGCAGGAGGCCATCGAGGACACCAACGCCCAGATGGCCCTGGTCATCGGCCTGGCGATCTTCCTGGTGTTCGTGGTCATGGCGGTCCAGTACGAGAGCCTCCTCGACCCGCTCATCATCCTCACCGCGGTGCCCCTCGCCCTCATCGGCGTGGTCGCCATCCTCGGCATCACCAACACGCCGTTCTCGGCGCCGGTGCTGCTGGGCATGATCATGCTCGCGGGCATCGTGGTGAACAATTCCATCCTCCTCGTGGAATTCACCAACCAGTTCCGCGCCGAGACGAACGCCTCGGTGGAGGCGGCGGTGGTGGAAGCCGGGGTGGTCCGCATGCGTCCCATCCTCATGACCACCTTCACGTCGCTCGTCGGCGCGATGCCGCTGGCACTCGGCCTGGGCGAAGGCGGCGAGTTGATGCGGCCCCTCGCGATCGCCGTCGTGGGTGGCCTGATGGTGTCGTCACTCCTCACGTTGTTCGTCGTGCCGAGCTTCTACGTCATCCTGCATCACGCCGGCGACGCGGTGAAGCGATTCGTGCTCGGCGATCGGATGGTGCGTCCGGTGCGCGTCGGCGAGGTCGCCGGGGACTGAGGCCGGGACCGGAAAGCAACGGGGCAGGCGGTCGCGATTGTCCAACTCCCGACCCCTGCCCCGAGGCCGTTCCGTGACGCATCGCGTTCCCGCCGTCATCGCGCTCGTTGCCGCCGCGATGGCGGCTGCCTGCTCCGGCGATTCCGGTCCCGGCTCGGCGGCCGGCGCCGGCCTCGCGACCGTCTTCGATTCCACCGGCGACACCGTCGTGGCGCGCGTCGATGGCGACGTCCCCGCGGGCGCGATCCGGTCGCTGACGGAAGTCCTGCGCATCGCGCCCTCGATGGACGACACCTCGCTCTTCAGCGAGGTGACCGACTTCGAGGTGGACGCCGCCAACCGGATGTGGGTGTACGACTACCAGGGGCGCCGACTCTTCCTCTTCGACACGGCCGGCACACTCGTCAGGCGCATCGGACGGCAGGGATCCGGGCCGGGCGAGTTCCGGCAGGGGAACGGCATGGTCGCCCTGGCCGACACGGGCATCGCGATCCTCGACTCGCAGAACGCGCGGGTCTCGTTCTTTACGTCGGCCGGTGACTTTCGCACCAGTTGGCCGGTGCCGTCCGGCTTCTCCACGTCGAACGGCCTGATCTCCGATGCCTCGCGCTCGCTCTATCTGCGCCGGCCGGTCACGCCGCCGCGCGAAGGCGAGATCCTCGGCCGCATGGGTCTCGTGCGACTCCAGGACGGCGGCGCGTTCGGCGATTCGCTCGCCCCGCCGGACCTGCCCGTCCAGCGGGACACGTACCTCGCCGTCAGTCCCGACGGCAACGGCCGGTCGTCCACGTCGTCGTCCTACGCCCCCAACTATTTCTGGGACTGGCACCCCGGCGGGTTCTTCGTCGCCGGGCAGGGGGGCCGGTTCGAGCTCGTCATCGCGCGCCCCGGCCAGAAGCCGGTCATCGTCAGGCGCACGTCGGCCAGCGTGCCCATCCCGCCTGACGAACGCGCCGAGGAGAAGGAGCGGATCACGTTCAGCATGCGCCAGACGCAGCCCGGCTGGACCTGGAACGGGCCGGAGATCCCCGAGTCGAAGGCGCCAGTGACCGGCGTTACGGTTACGCGCGACGGGAACATCTGGGCGCGGGTCGCCACGCCGTCCGAGCGCATCCCCGACGCCGAGCTGCCGGAACGCCGGGAGAAGGGACCGCCGGTCCGGCACTACCGGTCGCCGGTCGTCTACGAGGTCTTCGCCCCGGACGGCCGGTTCCTCGGTCGGGTGGCACTGCCACCGAGGACGATCCTCGTCCAGGCCGACGGTGAGGTGGTCTGGTGCGTTTCGCGGGACGCGGACGACCTGCCGGCGGTGGTCCGCTACAGGGTCGAGTCAGAATAGGCATCAGGCATCAGGCATCAGGCATCGGGATCGGGAATCGGGAATCGGGAATCGGGAATCGGGAATCGGGCACCATGCGCCAGACATCGGGCATCAGGCATGCACCGCTGTGCCCCCTGATGCCTGATGCCTGATGCCTGATGCCTGATGCCTGATGCCTGATGCCTGATGCCTGATGCCTGATGCCTGATGCCCGATGCCCGATGCCCGATGCCTGTTTTTCGTCTAGCTTCTTGCGCCGGAGACGTCCCTCGCCCCATCCCCCGTGCGTACATCCATCCTCGCGGCGTGCCTGGCGGCGGCGCTGACGTCGTGCCTCACTGGCGACCAGACCGGTGGCGCCGAGGCGGATGGTGCGCTGGTGCGGGACGTGCGCGCGCTTGCACCGGTTTCGCTTCCCTGGAACGTCAGGCTTTCGGTGCCGACGTCCCTGACCCGTTGTTCGCCAGCCGATTCATTCGCGCCCGCGGACCTGGCCTGCGAGGCGGGTCGCCTCGAGGAACGCGTCGCCGCCAGCCTCGCGGCGGTCGCCGGACGCGCTGCGGCGACCCTGGCCTCCGGGGTGGACGCCGATGCGATGCATGCCGCTGCGCTCGTGGACCTCCTGGCGGACGGCACGGCGGGAAATACGCTCGACCGGTCCGTCTCATACCTCGAGATGATCACCCGACTCGCGCCCCGCCGGGCCAGCGCATGGACGGACCTGTCCGCGACGTACCTGATGCGCGCGGGGGCCAGGCAGGATGGTCGAGCGCTGGTGGCCGCCCTCGACGCCGCCACGCGCGCGCTGGAGATCGACACCGCGTCAGCGCCGGCGAGCTACAACCGCGCGGTCGCGCTCGACCTGCTCGCTATGGACGTCGAGGCCACCCGCGAGTGGCATCGCTTCCTGCGATTGGAGCCGCGGAGTCCGTGGAGTGCCTTCGCGAAGGGTCGCGCCGGCATCTGCGGGGTCGGCGTGCCGGGGCGCCCGGCACCGGACGGCCCGGCAGACACGCTGCGCGCGTTCGTCAGGCGCGACGCATTCGACGCCCGGATGTTCGCGTGGGAGGTCCTGCTCGGTCAGTGGGGCACCGAGTACCTCGCGGGCAACCTGGCCACCGCCGACGCGCGCCTGGCGGCCGCGGCGATCGTGGCGGGGGAATCGGCCGGCCGGTTCGGAGATTCGTCGCTCACCTCGGCGGTTCGCGCCATCGAGACCGCGCGCGGCGACACCGCGCGTTCGCGCGCGCTTGCCGGCGCACATGTCGCCTATGCGCGCGGGCGCGACAGCACCATTGCCAACCGCCACCGGGAGGCCGAACGCGACTTCGCCAGCGTCCTCGCGACCCCGGGCATCTCCCCCGTCCTGCGCGACTGGGCGCAGCTCAGTCACGCCAACTCCACGCTGTTCCTGCTTCAGCCACGCGAGGCCACGCTCGCGGTGCGACACCTCCTGGCACGCCTCGACAAGGAGGCACACCCGTCGCTCGCTGGACGCGCGCACTGGATGCTGGCGGTGATCGCCTTTCGTGAGGGACGGGACATCGAGGGCATCGAGGCGATGACGCGCGCGCGCGCGTTGTTCGAGCGTGCTGGCGAAGTCGATAACCACGCCGCGACGACGAGCCTGGCCGGTGAGCGCGCGCTGCGGCTTGGACTCGACGATGGATTTGCGGAGACTGTGGAGGCGCTGCGGCGGCTTCGCCCGTACCGGTCGGGCATCTGGCGCCATAACGCGCTCTACATCCTGGTCACGAACGCGACGCGGCTCGGGCTCGACCGCGCCGCCATGACCCTGGTTGATGAAGGCGCCGCCGTGGCGGCGGGGACCCGCACCGTCGCCCTGACCGAGATGCGCCTGGTGCGCGCCCGCGCCCTGTGGGAAGCGGGTGACATGGAACGGGCGGGCGAAGCCCTTGCCATTGCTGCCGGAGCCATCGACTCCATGCCGCCCGGGACGACGCGCGACGCATTCCGGGCCGAACTGGCGCTGACGCTGGCCAGTGGGCCGCTGGCCAGCACCGGCGCGCGCGCCTACGCGATGCTCGACACCGTCGTGAAGTTCCACGAGCGCTCTGGCCGCGCCACGCGGCTCATCCCGGCCTGGGTAGCCCGCGCGCGCGTCGGCCTCGCGCTGGGAGTGGCCGACTCGGCGGAAGCCGACCTCGGTCGCGCGACACGACTGTATGCGCTGCAGGGCGACAGCCTGACGAACCTGCCGGAACGCGCCGCCCTCCTCGAACGCGCGCGCGGCGTCTTCGACCAGCTCGCGATGACGCGCCTCGCGCGCGGTGACGCCAGCGGAGCGCTCGAAGCGCTGGAACGCGGGCGGGCGTCGTTCGTCGCGCCATCGCGGCCCACGTCGGCATCGACCGGGATCGACGGCATGGCGCTCGACCTCGCGCTCGTGGGTGACACGCTCCTGGCCTGGGTCATCGACCCGGCCGGCGTCACGGTGGAACGCGCGACCGTTCCGGGCGACTCGGTGCGGGTGGTCATCGAACGGGTGCGCGTCGCCATGGAACTGCGAACGCCCGGTGCTTCGGTGCGACCGCACCTCGCCAGGTTGTACGACTGGCTCGTGCGCCCGGTCGCGGCACGACTCGGCACCGACAGCACGACCCTCGCAATCGTGAGCGACGGCGCGCTGGCGGAAGTCCCCTTCGCGGCGCTGCTGGATTCGGCAACCGGCAGGTACTTCGTCGAGTCCCGGCCGCTGCGATGGGCGCCCACGTTGAGAGACGCCCGCCAGCGGCGGTCGCGTGCCCTGGGAGGCGTCTCACTGATCGTCTCGGCACCCGAGCTCGATCGTGGGGCATTCCCCTCGCTGGCGGCGCTCCCGGGTGCAGGTCGTGAAACGCGCACCGTCGCTTCCCGGGTGGTGCGGCCGCTGGTGCTCAGTGGTCGCGAGGCAGACAGCAGCAGCATCGTCGCGGCACTGCCGTCGGCCGCGCACTTCCACTTTGCCGGTCACGCCGTGTTCGACGACGCGCGCCCCAACCGGTCGCGGCTGGCGGTGATGCCGCGCGGGATCGACGCGGCATCCATTGCGCGGCTCGACCTGGGCGGACTGCGACTCGCGGTGCTTTCGGCCTGCGAGACGATGCGAGCCCCCGGCGTTCGCGGCACCGGGTTCACCGGCCTCACCGAGGCATTCCTCGCGGCAGGCGCGGGCGGCGTGCTGGGGTCGTTGTGGCGCGTGGATGACGAGGCCACGGCGACGCTCATGGATGCCTTCTATCGGGTCCATGAGGCGACCCGCGACCCCGCGGTGTCATTGCGCGAGGCACAGCTGCAGCTGATCCGTGGCCCGGCAGGTCCGTCCCGCGACCCCGCGGCGTGGGGCGCGTTCAGACTGGCCGGGCGTTAGGCACTTCTTCCACGTCGGGGACCCCATGCCCAAGGTCAGGACACTCTACATCCAGGTCGGCGGACTCTGCATGCTGGTGCAGCGGATGGACCTGGAACGCCTCGTCGTGCTGATGCCGTCGCACACCAGGCCGAATCACCTGCATTGCCCGTACCTCCACGCCGCACCCGGGTTCACCGGCGGCCGGGAGGTGCTGAAGCGCGTTGAAGGCGTGCTCGATCTCGGCGGGCTCTCGACGAGTGGAGGGCGCCAGGACCTCGACGGGGTCGTCCTGGACGCGTCACACGCTACGGGCGGCTCTCCAGTCCGGGGGGAGTACATGGAAAACCCGCCAGCGGGCGCCCTGGTCACCCGTATCGTGCTGCCGCTGGCGGCGGCCGAGTTCCAGCCGCTGGGAGAGCAGGCGGAGCTGCACCTCCATGCCGGGAGCGACCACGAGGTGGTGTATAGCTACGGCCGTGTCGGCATCCGGATCGACCTCGATGACGCGCTGGATGCCCTCGAGATCCCCCGCCTCGGGGTGCGACTCCTGCCTGACGATAACGACAGCGTGGAGCTGGCGTTCCTGAACGTCAGGCCGAAGGACCTCGGGGCTCCGCTGGAGCGGATGGCGCCCAACGAGCACCTGCATCACGTTCACGGCTACTTCGACCTCCTCGACCTGAAGGCGCCAGCGCCGATGGTGCATTCGCCCCCAAGGCTGCGGACCGGGGTCGACAAGCGCCTCGGGGACACGGTCTGCGACAGGGGGCGGTACGCCACGCTGCCCCGGTGGGGCGCCAGTCATCCCGCCGGCGAGCACATCGGCGCGCAGCGCGACGAGACCGGGCGGGAGGACCCGCACATCCTCTCCATCGACCCGTATACCTGCACGGTGGGTGGTGGATGTTACCCACCCGGCGACTGCTAGGCCCACCGCTCGACAGTGGCCGCAGGATGCGTGGCTGGTGTCCATTCGCGCGACGGGCGATCTTTGGCGCGCACGCCCCTCCGCCACCTCGATCGCCACGTCGTATGCCTGTCAGTGCCAGGAATTCCAATTGGACCGCCGCGATGCTCACCCTGCTGGCCGCAACGGCCTGCGCGCCGCGCGGCGGCGTGACCACCGGCGCCGTCAGCGTCCCCGGCGTGCGCGTCGTCGAGACGGCGTCGGGACAGGACCTCGCCTTCTCCGACCTGGTGCAGCGGATCGCGGGTGCCGATGTCGTCTTCTTCGGGGAGCAGCACGACGACCCCGAGACCCATCGCACCGAGCTCGGCGTCCTGGATGCCATCGGGCGCTCCGGGAGACCGGTGATCCTCTCCCTCGAGATGTTCGAGCGTGACGTCCAGGGCGTGCTCGACGACTACCTCGCCGGCCGCGTCGGCGAGGCGGAGTTCCTGGCGAAGTCGCGGCCCTGGGATCGGTACGTCACGGACTATCGCCCGATGGTGGAGCTGGCGAAGGCGAGGGGTTGGGCCGTCGTGGCGTCGAACGTCCCGCGCTCCATGGCGTCGGCGATCGGCCGGAAGGGCCTGGCGGCGCTCGACACCCTCACGCCGGTGGAGCGCTCGTGGGCCGCGCGGGACAACCAGTGCCCCGACGATGCCTACCGCGCGCGTTTCATGGAGACCATGCGCGGGCACGGCAGCGGCGGCGCCGCGCCGGCGCCCGGTGACACGCTGCCGACCACGGTCGCGAACCGTTTCTACTACGCGCAGTGCGTGAAGGACGAGACCATGGCCGAGTCGATCGCCTCGGCGCGCGAGCGCGGTCCGCGGAACGCCATCGTCGTGCACTACGACGGCGCGTTCCACAGCGACTACCACCAGGGCACGGTCGCCCGGGTCCAGCGGCGCGCCCCGAACCTGCGGATGGTTGTCCTGTCGGCGGTGCCGGTGACCGACCAGTCCACGGCCACGGTGGTCGAGCACAAAGGACGCGCCGACTTCCTCATCTTCACCAAGCGGATTCCGCCGAGGGCGCCCGCGCGCCCCTGACCGTCGCCGGGGCTGCGTCAGGCGAACCCCGGATCTCGGTCGTCATCTGCAGCGCACCCTCGCGACTCGCCTCCCGCCCACGTGCCGCCCGGCTATTCAGGGACTCCGCTGGCCAGGAAGCTCGGCATCAAGCCGGGCGCGAAATGGCTGGTGATCGGTGACGTGCCTGACGAGTACCCGGCGTGGGTCGCGCCCCTGCCGCCCCAGGCGGACATCGTCGCGCGCGCCAGGCCGCCCCTCGCCGCGGTGCACGTCTTCGCCACCAGGCGCCGGGCGCTGCAGAAGCACCTGGCCAGCCTGCGTCGCTCGCTGGTTCAGGACGGCTGCGTGTGGGTCTCGTGGCCGAAGAAGTCGTCAGGCGTCTCGACGGACGTCACCGAGGACGTGATCCGGGAGGTCGCGCTCCCGATGGGGTTCGTGGATGTCAAGGTGTGCGCGGTCAGCGAGGTCTGGTCCGGCCTGAAGCTGGTCATCCGGGTGGCGGAGCGGAGGGCGGGCGGCGCATCCGCGTGATGCGCCGGCCCCCTCTCCCGTTCGGGCTCATTCCTCCCGCAGCGCCGCCACCGGATCCAGGCGCGCCGCGCGCCGCGCCGGCACCCAGCACGCCAGCGTCGTCACCACCAGGAAGAACACCGCGATCGCGGCGAAGGTCAGCGGGTCGGTCGGGCTCACGCCCACCAGCATCGACGACATCACGCGCGTCACCGCGAACGAGGCCACCAGGCCGATGCCGATCCCCAGCACCGAGAGCCGCAGCCCCTGCCGCGCGACCATCTGGAAGACGCTCGCGCTGCTGGCCCCGAACGCCATCCGCACGCCGATCTCCGCCGTCCGCTGCCTGACGAGTGTGCTCAGCACGCCGAACAGCCCCACCCCGGCCAGGACCGCCGCCACGATCGCGAACACGCCGATGCACGCCATCGCGAAGCGTGTCGGCGCCCGCGCCCGGCCCACCAGCACGTCGAGCGTCCGCAGGTTGTTGATCACGTAGCGGGGGTTGACCTCACGGATCGCGGCCCGGATCGACGGCGCCAGGCTCGAGGGATCGCCGCTCGCGCGCACCACCCACTGGTTCGCGGCGCCGTGCCCGAACTGCCCGTCCACCACGTACATGGTCTCGCGCCCATCCACCGCCAGGGAGACGCTCCGCTGGTGCCTGACGACGCCGATCACCTCGAACCACTCCGGGTCCGGACCGCCGGTGCGCGCGAGGAACCGCTGCCCCACCGCGCGCTGCCCGGGGAATGCCTTGGCCGCGAACACGTGGTCGATCACCGCCCGGTTCTGTCCCGGCACGTTGTCCGCGTCCTCGAACACCCGCCCGTCCACCAGTCGCGTCTTCATGAGCGCGAAGTAGTCGGGCAGGACCACGCGCAGGTCCGCCTGCTGGAAGAGTGCCGGGTTGGCAAGCGCCGCCTCCAGGCCCCACCGGACGTTCGATGCCGTGCCATCCAGCGGGATCGGGTTTGCCGCCGAGACCCCGTCCACCCCCGGCAGCGCCCCCAGGCGCTCATGAATGAGGCGCGAGACCGCCGCCCGGCCGTCGGGCGTCGGCTCGTTGATGTTCACGAGCGCGAACGAGAGCACGCCGCGGGGATCGTACCCCGGTTCCGCGCGCTGCAGCGACACGAAGCTCCGGATCATGAGCCCTGACCCCACCAGCAGCACGAACGCCAGCGCGACTTCCGCCGTCACCACGCCGGCGCGAAGCCACTTCCCCGCCCCCGACAGCGACGACGTCCGGCCCCCCGCCCGCAGCAGGTCGGCGACGTCCACCCGCGACGCCCGCATCGCCGGCACGACCCCGAACAGCAGCGCCGACCCGAGGGCCGCCAGGACCGCGAAGCCGAGCACCATCGGGTCGATCGCCACCTGGTCGAGCCGCGGCAGGTTGGCCGGGCCGATCGCGGTCAGCACCCGGATGCCCCCCCAGGCCAGCGCGACTCCGAGCGCCGCCCCCGCCGTCGCCAGCACCACGCTCTCCACCAGCATCTGCCGGATCAGCGAGGCGCGGTTGCCGCCTAACGCTGACCGCACCGCCAGTTCGCGCTCCCGCTGGCTCGTGCGCACCAGCAGCAGGTTGGCGACGTTCGCGCAGGCGATCAGCAGCACGAAGCCCACCGCGCCCATCAGCGTCAGCAGCGACTGCCTCGTATTCGCCACCAGGTAGTCGTGCATCGGCTCCACGCGCCAGACGACACCGGCCGTCTCCTTGATCGGGAACCGCTTGCGGAGGTCGGTGACCAGCGTGTTGACCTCCTGTTGCGCAGCGGCGAAGGTCGTTGCCGGCGCCATCCGGCCCACCGCGCGCAGGAAGACGTTCACCCGCGAACCGGCCGCGAAGTTCTGCCGCAGCGTGACGTAGAGGTCCGGGCGGCGCTCCACGTTCGACCCCTCGAACCAGAGCAGCTCCATCCCCGGCTCCAGGATGCCCACCACCTGCACCGACTGGTTGCCGAGGGGGAACGTCCGGCCGATCATCGAGGAGTCGCCGCCGAACTGCTGCGACCAGAACTCATGGCTCAGGATCGCGGTGCCCGGCGGCGGCGCGGGCGGCGGAACCTGGGCCTGTCCCGCCACCGGCGGTCCGTTCGCCCCCGGGGGCGGCCCGATCGGCGCGCCGTCCTCGGCCACGAAGTCGCGCCCGAGGACGACCCTCGTTCCCAATGCCCGGAAGAAGTTTGGCGTCACCCCCGCCACGCGCAGCATCCGCGCCTCGCCGCGATCGTCGAACATCGGCTGCTGGCCGGTGGTCAGCCCCGCCACCTCATCGAAGGCCCTGGTCGTCTCGCGCAGGTCCGCGAAATCGGCGGGCGCCATCGGGAAGTCGCGCACGCTGCGCGCCGAGAGGTCGCCGGTGATGAAGGCCAGCCGGTCTCGATGCTCGTAGGGAAGCGGCTGCAGCAGGACCGTGTTCACCACGCTGAAGATCGCCGTCGACGCGCCGATCCCCAGCGCGATCGTGACGAGCGCGGTCACGGTGAAGACCGGCGACTTCGCCAGCGTGCGAATCGCGAACGCGACGTCCCTGCGCAGGTTGCCCATGATCCCGACCTCGTCTGGAAGGTGCTGATCCCGTCCGGCTGGATATTGCTGCCCGGGACGGCATCGCGCGTCGGAAAGTGACGGTTCGACACCGTTTCAACACCAAACGCTGCTGCGGCGATTCCAGGCGCGTCCCGTCGGCGGCGGACCCCGGCCGGCGAGGCCCGGCGTCCGGGGCCTCATGCACCACGGGTGTCCGTTGAGGGTATCCCCGTCTCCATGCAGCGTCCAGGAACGCCCATCTTCTCATGACTTCACGCCTGCTAGCACTGGCCATCGCGCTCACCGCCGCTGGTTGTGCGTCCTCCCCGGCCGTCACCGGCCCCATCGTCTACAGCCAGTCGGAGGCTGCAGACTCGGTGAAGGTCCGGGTCGGCGAGACCATCGTCGTCGAGGGAATCCGGGTGCGGTTCATCGAGGTCCGCAACGACAGCCGCTGCCCGGTCGATGTCGTCTGCGTCTGGGCCGGCGACGCAACGGTGGTCCTCGCCGTGGAGCTGGATTGCGAGTGCAAGGCTCCGGCGTACCAGCTCGAGCTGCACACCACGCTCGAGCCGAAAGCCGGTGATGCGCATGGGTACCGCGTGCACCTCCGGCACCTGGAACCATCCCCGCATTCCCTCGTGCCCGTCCCCGCAGGCGATTATCGGGCCTGGCTCCGGCTCGTGCGCATCGGCTGAGACTCGCTGGGCGGCGCTTGCCAGAAACAGGTTCGCGCGTCCGAAAGGCCGGGCTCGCCGCCGCAAGGTCGCTGGTGCGCGCTCGCGCGTCGCGATTCATCTTCCGGCGTCGCTTTCTTTCCTGATCGCCGCGGCCGGTCGGCTGCGGCGCGGCGGAATCCCCACGGGAGGAACCCACTCCTTGGCGCGCTGGACCCTGTCGATGCGGCAACGCCTCGCCACCGCGATCTGCGGGACGCTGGCGCTTGGACTGGTGACCTTCGGCGTCATCGCGTGGAGCGGGACGCGCCGCGCGGCCATCGAAGCGTCGCGGCTGCGGCTCGCCCTGGTGACCCGCCGCACGGCCGACCTCCTCATCAACTCCACCGCGTCGGCGGAAGCCCAGGTGGTGGCCCTCGCGCGCGACCGCAGCATCCGGGATGTCGCCAGGCTCACGGAGGGAACCGCGCGCGACAGTGCCGTCGCCCGCCTCCAGCGCGCGGACTCGTTGTCGGCCCCCATCCTGGCCTTCGAGATCTGGGACAGCACCGCGCGCGTGCTCTTCGCGTCCAGCAACTCGTTAGGCGCGGTCGGCGACACGGTGCGTCGCACCATCCTGGCATCCCTCGCGCCGGACGACTCCGCGGTCACGGGACCGTTCGTGGCCCAGGGCGACAGCGTCGCGTACGCCACCGTCAGCCCCGTCGGGCTGAATGGCACCGTGACCCGCTGGGTGGCGGTCTGGCGTCGCCTGTCCGCGACCGAGGCGTCCCGGCGTTCCCTGACGGACCTCATCGGGACCCACGCCCGTCTCGCGCTCGGCAATGCGACCGGCGACCTCTGGACCGACCTGAACTCGATCACGACGCCGCCGGCAGGAAACCCCGGCGACACGCTCTTCGAGGGCACGTCCACGAACGGGGAACGGGTGCTGGGCAGTCGCGTGCCAATCGCCGGCAGCCCCTGGGAGGTGGCGGTCGAGTTCCCGTTCTCGGACATCCTCGAACCGACCATGCGCCTCGCGCGCTGGTTCTTCCTCGGTGGCCTGGCCCTGCTGCTCGTCGGCGGCATCATCGCCGCCGTCATCGCGCGATCGCTCACGCGCCCCATCGCGCAACTGGCCGGCGCCACCGAGGGCATCCGCTCCGGGGACTACACCCGCCGCGCCCCGCTGGACCGCGACGACGAAATCGGCAAGCTCGCCATGGCCTTCAACACCATGGCCGACGCCATCGCCGACGCGCGGGTGAAGCTCCAGGAACATGCGGGTGACCTGGAGCGACGGAGCGCGGCCCTCAGTGACCAGTCCAGGCAGACGGAGGAGGCAAACCGGCAGCTTCGCGCCGCCGTCGAGTCGGCCGAGCAGGCGCGATCGTCGCTCGAGGTGGCGCTGCGCGAGAACGCGCGCACCGTCGCCGAGCTGGATTCCGTGCTGTCGAGCGCCCCGGTCGGGTTCGCCTTCCATGACCGTTCGCTCCGGTACGTGCGCGTCAACGAGCGCCTGGCGACCTTCCTCGGCCGCCCCGCCGTCGACATCGTCGGTCGCCGTCCGTCGGAGATCGTCCCCGGCGTCGGTCACGACCTCGAGGCCGGGCTCTCGCGCGCCCTCGACACCGAGCGCCCCGTGCTCGACCTGGAGCTGTCCATCCCGGGACCGTTAGGCAGCGACCCGGCGCGGGAATGGCTGGCCACCCTGTTCCCGGTGCGGACGCGCGAGGGAGAACTCCTGGGCGTCGGCTCGGTGCTGGTGGACATGAGCGCCTACAAGGGACTCGAGCGGCAGTTCCTCCAGGCCCAGCGCATGGACGCGGTCGGCCGTCTCGCCGGCGGGATCGCCCACGACTTCAACAACATCCTCACCGCCGTGGCGAGCTTCACCGAGTTCGCCATCCGCGCCCTGCCGAAGGAGCATGCGGCCGTCGAGGACCTCGAGCAGGTGCGCCAGGCCGTGAACCGCGCCGCGGGCCTGATCCGCCAGCTCCTCGCGTTCAGCCGCCAGCAGGTGATGCAGCCGGTCGTGCTCAACCTCAGCGATGTGGTGCGGAACCTCGTCCCCATGATCCGGCGGTTGATTCCCGAGAGCGTGGCCCTGCACAGCTTCCTCGATCCGGACCTCTGGCTCGTCCGCGCCGATCCGGTGCAGATCGAGCAGATCCTCGTCAACCTCGTGGTGAACTCGCGCGACGCGATGCCGGACGGCGGAACCCTGACCATTGCCACCGGGCATGCCACGCTCGACGAGTCGTACCTCCAGAACGGCCACCGCGACGCCGCCCCGGGCGATTACGCGGTGTTGTCGGTGTCCGACTCCGGCGTCGGCATGGACGCCGCCACGAAGGCGCGCGTGTTCGAGCCCTTCTTCACGACCAAGCCCTCCGGCCATGGCACGGGGCTGGGCCTGGCCACGGTCTACGGCATCGTCAAGCAGTCGGGCGGCAGCATATGGCTCTACAGCGAGCCGGGTCGCGGCACCACGGTCAAGATCTTCTTCCCGCGACACGAGCACGCCGCGACCGCTCCCGCCGTCGAGGGCGAACCGGCCACCGCCGAGGGTCGCCCGGCCGTCATCCTGCTCGTGGAAGACGATGACCTCGTGCGCGGCGCCGCGCTCAAGGCCCTCAGCCGGCGCGGCCACCGCGTGCTCGAGGCGGTGGACGGGGAGGCCGCGCTCTCGATCATTGCCCGCGAGACCGGCCCGATCGACCTCGTCATCACCGACCTGGTCATGCCGCGACTCGGCGGCCGCGAACTCGGTGAGCGGCTCCGCGCCAGCGGGCATGAAGCCGCCGTCCTGTACATGTCAGGCTACACCGGTGACGCCGTGACCCAGCGCGCGATGGTGAGTGAGGGTGCCGACTTCCTCGAGAAGCCGTTCACCCCCGACCAGCTCGTGGCCCGCGTCGACGAGATCCTCTTCCATCATCGCCCGGCCGGGGCACACCAGGGTTGACGACCGGGCGAGGCCCGACGCCTAACGCCTGGTGGCAGCCATGGCCGTCGCGCCCAGACCCGATGACCGCTCCGCGCCAAAGGACAGGAACGCATCGTAGACCGGTCGCTTCGCGCCCGCGGCGGTGCGCAGGCTGACCGACCCGAAGGTCGCCAGCGTCCCCTGGTCACCGCTGGCCATCGGATGGAGGAAGAGCCAGTTCACGAGCAGCACCGACCGCGTGGCGAGCATCGCGTCGAGGCGGGCCAGCCAGGCCACCTGCTCGGCCTCACCCGGCTGCCAGGCCACGGCGCTGCCTGACGAGCTGGCGGGCCATCCCGTCTCGGTGATGGCGATCGGCTTGCTGCCGATCAGGGCGAACACCGGATCGAGGTACGACGCCGGGACGTCCGCTGGCGCCGCCAGCCCGAGGTACGGGTAGAGCGTCAACCCGACGACGTCGATGCGATTCGCGTCGTGCAGGGTGTACGCCTCCGGGTGCGGCGTC
Source organism: Gemmatimonadaceae bacterium (assembly GCA_030835125.1). Taxonomy (GTDB): domain Bacteria; phylum Gemmatimonadota; class Gemmatimonadetes; order Gemmatimonadales; family Gemmatimonadaceae; genus JABWBJ01. The sequence continues at coordinate 23,747 of JAUQWM010000042.1, forward strand.
GTCCACCCGCTGAATGTGCCCAGCCCCATCATGTGCTCGACGTTGAACACCGGGCCCACTCTCGTCTGTGGCGAGGCCGCCTTGATCGCGTCGTAGGCCTCGTTGTAGGCGGCCACCCAGCGCTGGTAGTCGGCCGGATCCTGCTCCGCGTAGAAGTCGGACTCGTTGCCCAGGAAGAGCAGCGCCGGACGATGGGTCGCGGCATAGCTGCTCACCGCGGCGCGGAACGCGACGCGGGCCTCGGCATTGCCCCAGTCGTTCGTCGCGTTCGCGGGAACGGCGATGTAGAGCGTCTGGCCACTGCGCCATCCAAACACGGCAATCGGCGCGAACCGCGAGCCACCGGCGGAGTTCTCCGCCACCAGGCGAGCCGCAACTGGCACGGTCCCGGCGTTGGTGCCGTTGACGACATCGTCTCGCCACGCGCCGTTCCACATGACGGCGCCGCGACCGAAACTCGCGACCTCGTCGAGGAAGGCGTTGAGCTGTGAGAAGTCAGCCGGGAAGCCGGCGGGCGAGAGGGCGACGCCACGTGTCAGCCCGCTCGGCGTGTCGGGTGGATCGGCGGGTTCCGACGGACCATCGCTGCAGGCAGTGGCCGCGAACGCGACCAGCAGGGTCAGCCCCGCCGACACCAGGCGGCGGCGACGAGAGGGACGCGCAGGAACATCCCGATGCGCTGGCTCCATGGTGGCTCCGGTCGAACATGGAAACGCGGCACTTGGGGCCGCTGTCGACTTGACGACCCACCGACGCCGCAGGTCTCGCGGTCGGCGCGCCCCGTTCTGCCCGGCGGCGCTGGCCGTCAGTGCACGGGCGTCAGTTGCGCCGATGCCGCCTTCCATGCGCCGTCCTTCCTCACCCAGACGTCGACGTACCGCGTGCGGCCGACGGTGCCATCCTTGCGCCGCCACGTCCCGAGTGCCGTGATCATCGCCGCATCGCCGTGGACGCGGATGCTCACCTCGCTGAGGTCGTACGCAAGCACCTCGTGCGGCTTCCGGGCGTTCTCGAGGAAGGCGGCCCGATCCATCACCGAACCGCTGGTCACAATGCACTGAAAGTCCTGGGTCAGGTGCCGATCGTACCAGTCGGCGTCGGACTGCAGGAACGCGCGCACGTAACCGGCGTTCAGTTCACGAAGCAGGGCCTCCTCGGGCGCGCGGCCCGGACTCGCGGCGACAAGCGGTACTGCGGCCATCAGGGTGATGACGGCCTTCCTGGCTCGCGTGCGCGAGCTCCCCCGATCGTTGATGGACATGGTGGTGTTCTCCGACGTGTCGTGATATGCCGGCGGCCCCGTGCCGCACGGGTCCTGCTTCACTACCGGCGCGCCATCCGCACCCCCTCGCGATACCACAGGTGGACGGCGGCATAGGATCGCCACGGACGCCAGGACTCGGCCTCCCGGGCGAGCTGCCGCGTCGTCATGCCGCCCACGGCGCGGCGCAGCACCAGGTCAGAGGCCGGGAACGCGTCGGGCCAGTGCAACGCACGCATCGCGATGTACTCCGCCGTCCACGGTCCGATGCCCCTGATCTCCAGGAGCCGACGCACCAGCGCCTTCACGTCGGTGTCGGGCGACATCGACATTCCCTCGGTCGTCACCACCCGGGCGATCTCGTGCAGGGTTGCCGCGCGCGCCCTGGTGAGCCCGATGGCGCGGATCGCGTCGACTCCTGCCTCGAGGAGTCGCTCCGCCGATGGCGGGATAAGTGACAGCGATGCTTCGCCGGTCTCCACGCGTTCGCCGAGCGTCGCCACGAGGCGAGACATCAGGGTCGTCGCGCCCGCCACGCTGACCTGTTGCCCCAGCACCGCGCGCACCGCCAGTTCGAAGCCATCCCAGGCCCCGGGCACGCGCAATCCCCGCGCTCCCCGCGACACCCGCCCGAATCCGGACCGCGACAGGTGGTCCTCGATCGCGTCGGGCTCAGCCACCAGGTCGAAGAGGTGCTTGACCCGGGCGCATAACGGCATGAGGACGGGCGCCAGGGACGCGTCGGCCTCCATCACCAGCACGTCGTGCCCCGCCAGCGCCGTGCCCGGCTGCGGCTCGCGAACGCGCACCACGCCGGAGTGACCATCCAGCCTGACGACGCGTTCCCAGGTTCCGTTCTGCACTCGCTCCACGCCCGGTGTCGCGCGCGCCCCCAGGAAGTCGAGCAGGGGCCGGAACGCGAGCGGTGGACGATACGCGAGCGTGAGCGTCAGGCACGCGTCTGCCGCCGGCAACCGATGGCGCGACGCCCGGCCGGCACCGCCGCGTCGCAACGAGTCCGGGTTCAGCCGGTAGCGTTCCTTGAACAGCGCATTGAACCGCCGCACGCTCTGGAATCCGCTGGACTCGGCGACCCGCGCCATGGGCATGCGCGTCTCGGTCAGCAACTGCTTCGCCAGCAGGAGCCGGTGCGTCTGCGCCAGTTCGATGGGTGACACGCCGAGTTCCTGCTGCATCGCCCGCCGGAGCTGGCGCCCGCTCACCCCCAGCTCGCGCGAGAGTTCCTCCAGTCCCTGCCCGTTCAGTGCTCCCGCGGCGATGCGGCGCGCCGCGGCCTCGGCGAGCCTGGGTACCGCGTCCACCGCCGCGCGCCCCGGTGCCAGCTCGGGCCTGCACCGCAGGCAGGGCCGGAAGCCGGCCCGCTCGGCCGCAGCGGCGCTGCTGAAGTAGCGCCGGTTTCGCCGCAACGTCCGTCGCGCCGGACAGATGGGACGACAATAGACGGTGGTCGTCGTGATCCCCACGAAGAACACGCCATCGAACCTGGCATCGGCCGCTTCCACGGCCCGGTTGCAGCTCTCGCGGTCAAGCAACATGGCCCAAGCATACATCGCCGGGGCCACGCTGTCTCGCCGTTTTCGGACGTCGAACCGGCCCCCTCAGGCGGTCGGTTGCGCGAACATCAGCTCGACCCCGTTCGGGTCCTGCACGCCGAACTCGCGCTGGCCGTAGAACGCCGTGTGCAGGTCGAGGATGAAGTGAACGTCCGGTCCTTGCGGCTCGCGACCGGCGAGGAGGTCCCGGGAACGCTCGAGCTGCTGGCGCCGCAATGCCTCGTAGAGAGCGTCGATGCGGTTCGTGTCGAACCAGAGGCTGAGTCCGGCGTATGGGCGCCACGACGCCCCGGCCGTGACGAACATCACGTCAGCAGCGCCTAACGACACCGACGCCCAGTCCATCCGGCCATCCTCGCCATGCGATCCGGCCAGCTCGAACCCGATCGCCTGGTACCAGGTCACCGTCGCATTGACGTCGGGGACGGCCACCATGGGTCGCACCGCCTTCACCGCCGGCCGCAGGGCGGCCATGGCCGGGACCTCGGGGGAATCGTCCATTGCCGGCTCCCGGGCGCCTCCGGCCTGCAGGAGTCCCATGGCCTTCGTGTCTCCGCGCAGCATCGCCACCGCCAGGGGCGTGCGACCGCGGGCGTCCTTCGCCTCGAGGTCGGCGCCGAGGTCGATGAGCCGCTCCAGGATGCGATAGTGCTCCCCGGTCCGGAACGTGCCTCCAAGGAGGCCGTCCGCCGGTGCAATGACGTAGTGCAGCGCGCTCTGCTCCTGCTCGTGCGTCGACAATCGGCGGCGCAGGGCCTGCGGGTCTTCCTCGACGACGCGCTGGACCAGGTCCGGATCGCCCATCGCGATGGCGGAGAAGATGTTGTGCCGCGCGCCGTGCTCCACCAGTAACGCGACGACGTCCAGGCGCGGCGCGGCGAAGATCGTCGCCCACCCGATCACGTCCATGGCGTGCAGGTCGCCCGCGCCGTGGACATCCGATCCACCGTCGAGCAGTGCGCGTACCGAGTCGATCGGTCCGTACCCGGCGGCAACGTGCAGCGGGAGCGCATTGTCGCCGTCTTCTCGGACGTTGGGATCCGCGCCGAGCGACAGCAGCAGCCGGACCGTCCCGGGATGCTTGAGCGCCTGGTGGAGTGGCGTCGTGCCGCCGGGGCCGCGGGCATTCACCAGCGCCGGGTCGGCTTCGGCCATCGCGCGCAGCGCCCGGGTGTCGCCGGCGCTGCACGCCGCCAGGAAGGCATCGATGCCCGACGCATTCCGCCGGTCCACCTCAGCCTTGAGGGCGCGCCAGCTCCCGAAGCCGTGGGCACGTGCGATTTCGAGTTGTGCCTCGGCGAGGCGCGCGCCGGGGTTGGCCCGGCGCAGTTCCCGCAGGCGTTCCTTCGCGAGTTTCCGGAGGTACTCGAGGGACGCCCGATCGGGGAGATCGGTTTGGGACATGGGACCCTTCCTTCCGTGATGCCCGGTGTCCGCGTGACTCGGGCAGGAAGTCAGGGTTGGCTGACATCACATGCCGGCTGGGTGGGTTCAACCCTTCACGCGGACCGTCGGCCGCCCTGTCGGCCGTCCCTGACATTAATCCCGGTTGGATCCCGAATCCAAGGCCACCTACTGCGGGTTGGATGGCGTCACGTCGAACTGGCCACTGAGTACCGTCTTCGTCCCCGTGGCGCCGGAGATGTCGTTGGCCGGAGCCAGGAACGTGAACGTTCCCACCACGCGTGTTGCCGTCGCGGTCGTGAGGGTCACGGACCCCGATCCCTGGGTGATCGCCGTCAACCAGCTCAATGACGTCGAGCCCGTAGTCTCGATGTAGGTCGCGGAGTTCCCCGGATCGGTCAGGTCGTACGTGTCGACCCCGGTCACGTTGTACACACCGAGCGTGATGGACTTCGAGCCCCCCACGCCCGACTGGACCGCCGTGATGACCAGCGACCCGTTGGCGTATGCCGCCACGACGGCCGTGGCGTTGAACGTCACGCCACTCACGCTCGCGGTGAGCGTGCCGTCCGTGTTGCCGGGATCGAGCGGACCTTCGTTGTCATCGCCACAGGCGACGGAGGCAAGCAGCAGGGCGAGCACCGTGCGGGAGTGGAGTTTCATGGGACCTCGCAGTCGGAGGGGAGCCGGTCGAGACAGCACCAAGTTATGCCCACCGTGCGCCGTCGCCAGTTCAACAGCAGGCTGGCGAGGTCAGGCGATTGGCGTCGAGCCCGGCTGCCTGGAGGATGCGCGCAAGGCGCTCGCTCCGTCGCACCGAGCTGAACACCGGCGACGCCATCGGTTCCGACGCGAACAACGGATCGCGCTCCCGGACGGCGCGCTCCAGCAGGTCGAGCGCCGCGGTCGTGTCGCCGGCCCCCAGCTTCACCTTGGCCAGCGCGGCCGTCGCACCCGGTCGGCGCGCCGGGCCCGTGAGGACGCGCTCGACCTCGCGCGCTGCCGCAACGTGGCCGCCCCGGTGATACGCGTAGCCCAGCGTCCCCAGGACGAGCGGCGACGACGGGTCCAGCACGCGCGCGGTCTCGAGTTCCCGGATGGCGTCCGCCGTCCGGTTGCCGTACAGCAGGGCCGACCCCCGCAGGACCCGCAGCGCCGCGACCGATGGCGCCGAAGCCAGCGCCATGCCTAACGCCGTGTCCGCCGCCCCGGGCCGCCGCAGCAGGGCCAGCGCCACGCCGTGGACCGCCCGGGCGATGGACAACGCCGAGTCGAGCCGGACCGCCTCGGCCAGCGAACGCTCGGCGCCGGCGAGGTCGCCGTTGAGCAGGAGGTTCTCGCCGAGCCACTGGTGCGCCGGCGCGTATCCCGGGTCGAGCGCGACCGCCTTCCGCAGCGAGGTCGCCCCTTCACGCCACCGCCACTGCGCATTGAGCAGGTTGCCCATGGCGGCGTGCGCCGCCGGGAGCATCGAGTCGATCGACAGCGCCCGTTCCGCCGCGCGCAGGGCGTCCGATTGCAGGGACACCGGGTCACCCTGCCCGTACAGCGGCAGCACCGTGTACGCCTGCGCGAGTTCCGCCCAGGCCGCCGCGTACTGCGAGTCGATCGCCACCGCGCGCTGGAGTTGCTCGATCGCGGTGCCGAGGTTCCCCTCGCCGCGCCGGGCGAGTTCGTAGTGCGCGCGCAGGTACGCATCGTGCGCTTCAGGCACGGGCTGGTGGCCGGCCGCGGGGATCGCGGCAGCATCGCCCAGGTCCTTTCGGACCGCCTCCGCGACCGACTGCGCGATGAATCGCTGCATGTCGAACAGCTCGTCGGCTGAGCCGTCGAAGACCTCCGACCACACCGTGATGCCGTCGCTGGTGCTCACCAGGCGCACCGCGGCGTGAATGGCGCGTCCCTGCTGCTGGATCGTTCCCTCCAGCGCGTGCGTGGCGCCCAGGCGCTCGGCCAGCTGGGCGAGGGCGAGGCGGTTGCGCTGGCTCTCTTCCGCCGCGGAGCGGGACGTCACGCGGATCCCGGCGACCCGGGTGAGGGCGTTGATGATCTCGTCCGTCACGCCGAACGCGAGGTAGTTGGACGACGTGTCCGCGGTGGCGGAGACGAGCGGCAGCACGGCGATGGTCGGGATCGCGGCCTTCGCGGCCACCGGGATCCCCGCGGGTTCCGCGGCCCGCTGCCGCCACGCCCATGCCCCCAACGCGACGCCGGCGAGGACCAGCGCCGCGCCGGCGCCGATCGCGACCTTCCGGCGGGACGACGACCGGGCCGGCCGGTCCCGGGCGTCGGTGCTGAACGCGCCGCTCACCACCGCCGGGTTCTCCAGCAGGTGCAGCAGCTCGGTGGCCGACTGTGGCCGGTGGCCGGGCTCCTTCGCCAGGCACCGCAGGATCGCGTCCTCGAGCGCGATCGGAATCCCCGGGCGCACGCCCCGGATCGGGTCCGGCGTGTCGGTCAGGTGCGCGCGCAGGATGGACGCCACCGAATCGCGAGGGAAGACCGGCCGGCCGCACAGCGCCTCATACGCCATGGCGCCTAACGCGTATAGGTCCGTGCGGGCGTCGAGCTGGGTGTCACCGGCCACCTGCTCCGGCGCCATGTAGGCCGGCGTGCCCAGCGACATGCCGACGTTGGTGAGGGTCGCCGCCTCGCCATGCGCCCCCGCGCGTGCCGTCGCGAAGGCCTTGGCCACCCCGAAGTCGGCGACGACCGCGGTGCCCCCGCTCAACAGGACGTTGTCCGGCTTGATGTCGCGATGGACGACTCCGCGCTCGTGCGCGAACGCCAGCGCCCGTGCCACATCCCGCATCACCGACACCAGGGAGGCGGGGGACAGCGGTCCTTCCCGCTGGAGCCGGCCGCGTAGCGACTCTCCCTCGACGAACGGCATGATGAAGTACAGCAGGCCACCGGCGTCGCCCGCCGAGATCACGCTCACGATGTTGGGGTGCTGAAGCGTCGCCGACGTCAGGATCTCCCGGCGGAATCGCTCGCGCGACATGACCGTCGCGATTTCATCCGGAAGGACCTTGACCACCACCCGCCGGTTGAGCGCCGGCTCCAGCGCCACGAACACGCGCGACATGCCGCCGCCACCCAGCTCACGCTCGATCCTGAGCTGGTCGCCGAGCGAGGCGGCAAGGCGTTCGCTGAGGTCGGACCGGGTTTCCATCATGGGCGGACGGTGTCGTACGGATTCTGCACTCCGGTTCGACACCGCGCCGCCCGCGAGGGATTGGCGGTCACCGAAACGGGGCACGGCGAGTTCTCGGCAGACCCGGACGTCGCGGTGCCCGAACCGTCAGCCCGTCGCCTCACCCCCCGCGCGCCACGCGCTGCATCTCGGCTGCGGCGAAGGCGTGGAGGTCCACCGCCGGGATCAGGTAGCTCGGTGCGTTCCCGACCCGTCCGCCCGTGTTCCCGGTCCTGGCCAGGAACGCATCGACGAGCACGGCGAAGAACCCGGCGGGCCACCGGGCATGTGCGCCCTGCGAGCTGTCGACCTCCGCCTGCGCGCGCCACACCCGCTTCCCGTGCTCGAGCACCGGCACGCGGTAGCGCGCGATCCGCTTGTCGGGGAAGTCGGCGACATGCTCCGTGTAGTGCAGGTAGGTCACGTTGTCGTGATCCGAACCCAGGAGCAGGATCCGCCCCTGCAGTGCCGTGAAGCGTTCGAGTGCGCTGCCGGCGCCCATGGCGTTGTCCCATGGTTGCTCGGAGAACAGGTGCCCCGCCTGGCGGCCCCACGCCACGAACCGCGTGACGTGGTCGTTCACGACGGAACCTGGCCACGTGCGCAGGAACTCCGGCAGGATCCCGTGGTCGCGGGCACAACGGGCATTGCGCGCGTCGAACGGTGGCAGGTGCTCGAGCAGGAACGCCTCCTCCGACGCCGAAAGGTTGCCGCGCCCGACCTCGTCGTAGTGGCGGGGACAGCCGGCATACATCAGCAACGTGCCTTCCGTCCCGATCGCGTCCTTGATGGCGAGGTGGATCTCGTCCGGGCCGCCGACGACCTGGCCGACGGCGCGAACGGACGCATGCACCATCAGGACGTCGCCGGGCACGACGCCCAGCGCGCGAAGGTCAGCAGTGAGGCGTGCCCTGGTGTGCATCGCGGATCCGTGGGGTGGACCCGCGCAACCTAACGATCGATGACCACCGTGGGAATGAAGGTCGGGGCCTTGCGGGCGTGCAGCGCCTGCTCGAGGGCGAAGGCGAACCCGAGCAGTTTCGCCTCACTCCAGGCGGGTCCCATGATCGAGACCCCGACCGGAAGGTCGTGGATGAAGCCCGCCGGGACCGTGACGCGCGGGTAGCCGGAGACGGCGGAGAGCGAGGAGTTCCGGACGATGGGCCGGTCCCCGTTGACCATGTCGGACGCGAAGGGCGCCGACGCCGCGAGTCCCACGACGGCGTCGAGCCGATGGTCGCGCAGCGCGCGGTCCAGGCCGTCGGTGCGCGCCAGCTTCCGGCACGCCTCGACGGCGGCGCCGTATTCGGGAGTCGCGCGCCCGCGCGTCTGCTGCGATGCCTCGAACCACTCCTGGCCGAACCACCGCAGCTCGGTGTCCGCGTTCTCGAGGTTGAACCGGATCAGGTCGGCCAGGGAGCGGTGCCGCACCTCAGGCCCCCGCGTCGCCAGGTACTCTGCGATCGCGTCCTTGAACTCGCAGATCAGCACGAACGTCTCGGGCCGCTGCAGTTCGTCCATCGACGGGATCGCGACGTTGTCGACGATCGTGGCCCCGGCGGTGCGCATGACCTCGACCGTGCGGTCCAGGACGGCGACCAGGGCAGTGTCCAGTTCGTACTGGCGGCGCATGACCCCGATCCGCGCACCACGGAGGGCCCGCGGGTCGAGGCCGGCCGTGTAGTCCGTCCCGGCGTGACCGTTGCTTGCGGCGGTCGCTGCATCCTGCGGGTCGGTCCCGGCCATCACGCCGAGCAGGATTGCCGCGTCGCGAACGGTCCGGGCCATCGGGCCCGCCGTGTCCTGCGAATACGAGACGGGGATGAGCCCCGCGCGACTCACCAGGCCGACCGTCGGCTTGATCCCGACCAGGCAGTTGGCGCTGGCCGGGCAGGCAATCGAGCCATCGGTTTCAACGCCGATGCCCACCGTGGCAAGGTTCGACGCAATCGATGCGCCCGTCCCGCTGCTCGACCCGCAGGCGGTCCGGTCGAGGACATACGGGTTCCGGCCAAGTCCGCCCCTGGCGCTCCAGCCACTCGTGGCACGTGTGGAGCGCACATTCGACCATTCACTCAGGTTGGTCTTGCCGAGGATGATCGCGCCCGCGGCGCGCAGGCGCTCGGCGATGAACGCGTCGCGCTTCGCGAAGGAACCCAGGAGGGCCAGCGAACCCGCCGAGGTGTGCATCCCATCGGCCGTGTCGACCACATCCTTGAGCAGCACCGGGATGCCATGGAGCGGCCCCCGCACCTTCCCGGCCTTGCGCTCCTCGTCCAGCGTGTCGGCGATCCGGAGCGCTTCCGGGTTGGTCTCGAGGATCGAGCGGAGGAACGGACCGGAGCGGTCGACCCGCTCGATCCGCTCGAGATACAGCTCGGTGATGCGGCGCGCCGTGTACCGGCCCTCGCGCATCGCGCGCTGCAGCTCATCGATCGTGATCTCGTTGAGCGCGAAGGAAGGCTGGGGATCCTGGCTGGGCGCGGGTGCGCGCTCCATGGGATCGGGAACGGAAGTCCCCGGCCTGAATCGGAATCCGGTCGCCACTGCCCCCAGCGAGGCCGCCGAGTGCAGGAACTTGCGGCGATCTATTCCCCGATCCCTGTCTTCCGAACCGCTGATATGTCCCCCGCCGAACGCGCAGTCCCGCTTCGGACAAGTGAAAGGCGTATTTGTTCCCCGGGATACGAGAATCCGTGGGGAAACGTTGGCGCAAGGCCGTTAGGCGTGGGTCGCGGATGCGGGGGCCGGCGACGTTTGTGGCAACAGTGCTCCCGGAACACGCCGAAGGGAGCAGCAAACCGGCGCTCTAACGACGCGCCAGCGGGTTCGTGTCAGGGAAACCCCATGTGGCCACTCGACCGGAAGGGAGTGGCTTCGCCTGCCTGCGTCGTTCCGTCCCAGACCGGGAAACGGGACGACACCGACCCGGCGACTTGCTTTGGGACTCGGCACGAGACATTTGCCTGCACCCGAACGCTGAATCCGCTTCGTGCCCGGACAATCCGCAACAACCTCCGACGTCGATTGTCGCGATGCGACGAACAACGGCGGCGCGAATCACCCATGACGTTCGCGATGCAGCGAGCGCAGGAGTCATGAGCTCCGCACCCGAAACAGGCTCAGCTGCGTATTCTCGACCGGGTTGTGCGATGCGGCACTGCCCTGCGTCGTGCGCATCGACAGCTTGGATTCCGGAGACACGCTTCGCTCCGTACTACCGAGCCCTGCATAACGAGGTCACCATGATGAACCCGGGATATTCAACCGGCCTGAAGCGGTCGCTCGCGCTTGGGGTCGCCCTGATCGCCACTGGCTGCAACGTCGACGGCCTGATGGGCGGGAACGACGCGAGGGTCCGCCTGGTCCTGTCACGCGAAGGCGGATCCAACCCACTCGCGGCGATCGCGACGAGCGCGATGCCGTCCGATGCGCAAGCCGACAAGAACGGCGATGCCCATCCGAACCACAGCGCCTGGTCCTTCCAGTCGGCGAACGTCACGCTGTCGAGCGTGATGGTGCGGACCCTCGATGGGGAGCTGATCCCGCTCGAGGTGGACATGCCGTTCAGCGTCGATGTCGTGAAGATCGATGGGGGGCGCGAGGTGCAGTTGCCCGACGGAGTGCTCCCGGTCGGCTCGTACGACCAGGTGGTCCTGGTCATGACCGCGGTGCAGGGTGAAGCGGCCGATGGCACGTTGATCACGATCGAGCCGCCCGGCGGTGGCTGGACCGCGGTGATCCCGATCTGCGCCTTCGACGTGGCCGAGGGCGAGACCGCGACGGTGGGGCTCACGCTCAACGTCCGCAACTCGTTCCTGCGGGTCGGCAGTCACTGGAGCTTCCTGCCACGCTTCCGGCCGCGACTGGAGTGCCCAGCTGCACCGTAATGCAGCTTCATTCTTCCGCTGCTACATGCAGGCAGGACACGAGCGCACGGGAAACGAAAACGGCAGGCCGCAAGGCCTGCCGTTTGAGTTGCCCCTCCTGGGCTCGAACCAGGACTCTTCTGATCCAGAGTCAGACGTGTTGCCAGTTACACCAAGGGGCAGTTGAACCCGCCGACGGCTACCTTCCCACCCTCGGAGCGGGGAAGCAAACATACCCGACTGCCGCCCCCGGCGGCAACCCCTCGGAACCACCGTAACCTCTGGCAGCACAGTCTTTTGCGACACGCGCGCAACTCCGTGGCGGCAGCCATCTTGGCGCTCGGCTTCATCGCCACGCTCCCCGCCTGCCGGGCCTCCATCGACGCCTTCGATGCCTGGCCGGCCCGAGCCCGCCACGACGCCGACCACGCCTTCGCCGCTTTCGCCTACCGCTTCTACAACGTTCACCGCGACTCCACGTTCCACCGCGCGCGGAACCTCATGGGCCAGTATGCGCTCATCCCGTCGCGACTCTATCGCGACTCGACCTTCTGGAACCACGCGGGCCCGGACAGCGCGCGCACCCTCTTCGTTGGCGCGTCCTTCCGCGACGACCGGTACGCGTTCTCCGCCAACCGCAACGCGTCCACCCCCCGCGCCCTCGGCGACGAACGGCACGCGCTCACCCTGAAGTGGCTCGGCGGCGGCGACTACGAGTGGTACACCACGGTCGACCACGCCATCGGCGACGCCACGCCCGCGGCCATCGCCGCGGCGATCGTCGCCACGCTCACCGCGGCCGAAGGGCGTGACCCGGAGGCGTCCCTCGCCGACGCGGCCGGCGCCTTCCCCTCGTCAGGCAGGCACCTCGCGCAGCTCTTCGACCTCGACTCGCTGCGCACGATCCACGACGGGGGCGCGACCACCACCACCCTCGGGCTCACCTTCCGCGGCGACCGCCTGCGCACGCGCTACCCGTTCCTCGCCGCGTATGTCAACAAGTACATCGCCCCCGCCAACTACCGGGTCCAGCTCACCGACCATTCGGGGCGGTCATTCGTGGACCTGGTGGGGCGCCAGGGCAGCCTCACCGTCACCCTCCGCTCTCGCGACCACCGCCTGGTCTCCCTGGGCCCGGGACCGGTCGCGATGCCCGACTCGCTGCGGCTCCTCGTCGACGTCTCGATGAAGTACGGGATGTTCCGCGTCGGCCTGTCGGGATTGGTCGGCGACTTCACCATCGAGCGAAGCCCCCACCACCGCGCGTGGATGATGCGCTTCCGCAGGGAACCCGCCTGGCACTTCCCGCTCGCCGTGGACAAGCTGATCCGGAACCCGCTCAGGCGCCCCTTCCAGGGCAACGGCGCCGAATTCCTGTTAGGCATCCGCGACGACCTGGGCCCGCAGACCATGAGCGTGCGCCACGCACGGCTGGCGGTGAACGAGAGCGCGATCATGCGCTGGCTGGGCCGCCTGGGTGCGACCGCGTTCGGCGAGTTCACCGGCCGCACGGAACTCGAGGAGAACCTGTTCCTCTACGAACTGTTCGAGGCGCTCAGGAGGGACGTCAGTCGAGGTTCGTGACGCGTGACTCGTGACTCGTGACTCGGCGATTCAGGCAGATACGTCGCCGCCCAACGCCTCCCGATCCCCCCCGATGCCTGATGCCTGATGCCTGAAGCCCAGAAACAAGAAAGCGCCCCGATCCCCTGGAGGCGCCTTGCTTCAATTCAGGTTCGGGTTCGCCGTGCTCACCGCCATTGGAACTCTACGTCCTACCGGACGGCGGCCGGCTGTACCCGAAAATCTATGGAGCTGAGGGGAATCGAACCCCTGACCTCTGCAGTGCGATTGCAGCGCTCTCCCAACTGAGCTACAGCCCCGCAAAAGGAGCGCGCCACACTTCAATATCGTCCGGTCGCACTCCGGCTTTTAACGACACGACCCCGCTCGTCGCGGGGCCGGACCGTTGACACGAAACCTACCCGTGCCGGACCGGAAGTCAACCCGTTCTACCCTTCCAACCACCTCAAGACGAGCGTTCACGACTCGCGTAACATGCGACACGACAGCCTGCTACACCACGTCTCCGCGTAAGCTCCAGGCAACGATCGCGTCACGATGGCCAGGTCGAGTGGCGGCTGCGGCGAGCCAACGGCAACACCGCAGCCATCCAGACCCGTGCCAACTACTACGGAGCTTCCGCAGTTCCCAGGGGCGCCTGGCGCCCACCGAGCGGCGTCCGCGGGGCCACCGAGGGCACGCCCTCGCGGCTGACCGAAACGGCCGTCTCACGATCCTGGAAGCGCGGCGTTGAGGCCGACGCTGCGAGTTGCGCCTGGCGCTGGCGCGCACGGCCACGAGCCTCACCACCGGCCCGGCCGATCGCCTCCATGTGCGCCCGATCACGACTCACCACTTCCCCACCCTTGCGACCGGCACGACGGGCTTCGTCAGCCGTCCATTCGTGCGCCGTTCCCTTCGCGTGCGCCGCCTTTCCACCCTTGCTGGCGATATCGCGCTGACGCGAAGGATCCATCGAAGCGAAACCTCTCTTGCTCTTCCCGCTCATAGACCCTCCCACAGGCAATGAAGTCGGGTTACCGCGCACCGGATTCATTTGATCCGGTCACGCCTCTTGTCCGAGACACGCCGGGGGATCGAATCCCCCGTACACGAACAAGATGTCCCAGGCCCTGAAAGACCGTCTGCAACCTGCGTCACACACCGCCAACAGGACCGCATGCACTGATTTGCCAGAAAAGCGCGCCAATCGTGACGCTATATTCTCACGGCCATGCCGCTAACTCTCCGATTCCTCGGCACTTCCGCCGCCCGACCAACCGTCGAACGGAACGTCTCCTCGCTCGCCGTCCTCCGCGAAGGTGAGGCGCTCCTCGTCGACTGCGGCGAAGGCACCCAGCGCCAGATGATGCGGTACGGCATCACTTTCAACATCGACGACGTCTTCTTCACCCACTTCCACACCGACCACGTACTCGGAATCGTCGGGCTCCTGCGCACGATGTCCCTGCAGGGACGCACCGCACCGCTTCGCCTCTGGGGACCCACCGGTGCCGAGCGAATGCTCAAACGCGCCGAGTCGTTCGGATCAGAGCGTCTTGCATTCGGACTCGAAATTCGCGAGTTGGCCCCCGGTGACGCCATTCCCCGTAGGGAGTACGCGATTCATGCCTTTGGGCTAGAGCACCGCGGACCGCCCTCACTCGGATACGCGATCGTGGAAGCGGAACGGCGAGGGCGATTCAACCCGGAACTCGCGGCGCAACTTGGGATTCCGGAGGGCCCGCTCTGGGGCCGGATCCACAAGGGTGAGGCGATCACCCTCGAGGACGGGCGCGTGATCGAGCCCGCGGTGCTGGTGGGCGAAACGCGCCCTGGCCGGAAGGTGGTGATCACGGGGGATACCCGCCCGTGTGCCGCGACCATCCTCGCCGCCGAAGGAGCGGACTTGTTGGTCCACGAGGCCACCTTTGGCAGCGAAGAGGCCGCGCGAGCCGTGGAAACGGGACACTCCACCGCGATGGAGGCGGCCACCGTGGCGAAGATGGCTGGCGTGCGCCAGCTCGTGCTCACCCATGTCTCCGCGCGCTACGCCCGCGATGCCGCGGAACTCGAGACGGAAGCCCGGTCAGTCTTCCCCGCTTCGCGCGTCGCGCGCGATGGCCTGGAAATCGACGTCGGGTTTCGCGACGGCGACTAGGTCCGCGACGTCGCGCGACGCCGGCTCAGGTCACAGGGCCTTGCTGATCGGCATGCTGCGCCGGAACAGCCGCGCCACCTCGGCATCCGGCAGCGCCTGCAGCACCTGCGCCGCCGACAGGCGCTCGCGCGGGTCGCTGGCCGTGGACCCGTGCGCGTTGATCCACGCGTAGCGATCGCCCCGTGACGAGGTGCCATCCGGGTGCTGAAACACGAGCATCGCGCTGCTGTGGCTCGGCAGCATCACGGTCACCCGCCAGTCCAGCCCGGCCGGTCCGTGGAAGTCACGCATAACGAGTTTCTCTTTCTTCATGGCGCCTCATCCAGGGGCTGTCGGCCGGCGTACCCGTCGCTGACCTCGTGCCAGTAACCCACCGCGTCCTCGTCCAGCTTCCAGCACAGGCAGACCGGCCGCCCGTCACGCTCCCCGGGAAAGTCCACCAGGCCCTGCTCGAACCCCTTGAAGTCGACACCGAGCTCCCGCAGCTCGCCGAGGTATCCCTCGATCTCGGCGGCGAGCTTCCGGACCTCGCCCTCGAGCGTCGTGAGCTGCGCCGACGGTGCATCGGCCCGCGCCCAGGTCGCGGTGGTCTCGTACGACTGCAGGGCGCGTGTCCACGCCCGATGGGTGTCGACGATGTCGCGCACGATGCGCCGCACCAGCGGCAGCATGCGGTTGGCCTGTTCGGCCGTGAACGTGCGGGTGGCCGCCTGCGTCATGGTTGATACTCCCTGGTATGTCGCGCTTCCTCGTCACGTTCCTCGAGCCGGCGACGCCGCCGCTCCACGGCTGCCTTGTACCGCCGGACCTCGTCCGGCGTCTCCGGCTTCAGGTCCGGCACTTCCACGGGCCGCCCGTCCTGGTCCACGGCCACGAACGTGAGGTAACACGAGTTCGTGTGCCGGCGCTTCCCCGTGAGCAGTTCCTCGGCCTCCACCCGCACCCCGACCTCCATCGACGTGCGCCCGACGTAGTTCACGCTGGCGTGCATGACGACCAGGTCGCCCAGGTAGATGGGTTCGCGGAAATCCACGCGATCGATCGACGCCGTCACGCACGACAACCGGGCATGCCGGATCGCCGCCACCGCCGCCGCCTTGTCCATCATCGCCAGCACCACGCCGCCGAAGACATGCCCGAGGTTGTTCGCCTGGCCCGGCATCATGATCTCCGACGTCTCGTGCTGCGACTCCTTCACCGTCCGGACGGCGCGCGCCGGCGTGCTCACGACGCGCTCCCGCTGGCACGCGCCACGCCCTCGACCAGCCGGTCCACTTCCCCGGCCGTGGTATAGCACGCGCACCCCGCCCGCACGACACCGTCGCGGGCATGGCCCAGCCGCTCGATCACGGTGGCCGCGTAGAAGTCGCCATGCGAAACGAACACCCCGTCCTGCGCCAGCGAGATCGCGACCTGCTCCGACGGAACGCCGTCCACCACGAACGAGACGGTCGGCGTCCGTGGCTCACCCGGCGGCGGCCCGTATCGGCGCACGCCCGGAATCGTGCCAAGCCCGTCCCACATCCGGCGCACCAGCGCTTCGGCTTCGAGGTGGAGCGCGCCCATCGCCGTCACGATTCGCTCCCGCCGCGTCGCGCCGGAGCCGAGCGACGCGAAGAACTCCACCGCCGCGCCCGTGCCCACGATCCCCTCATGGTTCTGCGTTCCCGTCTCGAGCCGCTCGGGGGCCTCGTCAGGCGCGGGGGCGAGCTTCGGGACGTCCAGCGACGAGAGCAGTTCGTGCCGGCCGTACAGGAATCCCGCGTGCGGGCCGTAGAACTTGTAGGCCGAGCAGGCCAGGAAGTCGCACCCGGCAGCCCGGACGTCGATGAGGCCATGGGCCGCGTAGTGTACCGCATCGACGAAGACGAGGGCGCCCATGTCGTGGGCGAGGGTCGCCGCCGCGGTGACGTCGGTGATGGTCCCCAGCGCGTTCGACGCCGCGCCGATCGCCAGGAGCCGGGTGTTGCGGGTGATCGCCCGCTCCAGCGCCGCCCAGTCGAGCGTCCCCGTCTCCACGGAGAACGGCACCGTCCGGACGGTGATTCCCCGCTCGCGCTCGAGCGCGCGCCACGGGGCGATGTTCGCGTGATGATCGAGGTCGGTGACGACCACCTCGTCCCCGGGCCCCCAACCCCTGCCTAACGCCCTGGCGACGTGGAACGTGATCGTCGTCATGTTGTTCCCGAACGCCACCTCGGTCGGCGAGGCATGCACGAAGTCGGCGACCGCCACGCGGGCCGCCGCCAGCGCCTCATCGGTCTCGGCGCTGGTCGGGTAGCTCCAGTGCGTGTTGGCGTTGTGGTGGTAGAGGTAGTTCGCCATCGCCTCCACCACGCGCCGCGGCACCTGCGTCCCGCCCGGACCGTCGAAGTACGCGACCGGGTGTCCATTGTGGATGCGCTCCAGGGCCGGGAACTGGGAGCGGAGCAGCGATGCCGGCATCCCCGTGGCCTGTGGCCTGACGCCCATGGCCTGCGTGGAAGCGCTCACGCCTTCCTCCCCACGGCCACGCCCGCCCACCGCTCCAGCACCTGCACCGTCTCGACGTGATCCGCCTCCTCGCCGAGCTCGCGACGGGCTTCGCGCAACAGCTCCGACACGAGCTGCAGCAGCGGCGACGTCACCCCGTGCTCGCGGGCGAAGTCGGCGGCGATCCGCACGTCCTTGTCCATGAGCGCCAGCTTGAACGTCCGGGGGAACGCGCGGGTCATCACCCGCTCGGGGAACAGGTTCATCGAGGTGTTCGACCGGCCGCTCGACGCATTGATCACGTCCAGCGCCGTCTCGGTGGAGACCCCGGCCTTCTCGAGCGCGACCAGCCCCTCGGACAGCGCCCAGATGTGGACACCGAGCATCGCCTGGTTGACCGCCTTCACGGCATGGCCCGCCCCCACGGGTCCGCAGTGCACGATCTTCTCGCCAAAGGCCTCGAGGATCGGCCGCGCGCGCTGCATCGTCGCCTCGTCGCCACCGCACATCACGGTGAGGATCCCCTTCGTCGCGCCGGAGACGCCCCCGCTCACCGGGGCATCCACGAACCCGACCCCGCGCTCCGACAGGCGGGCGGCGATGCGGCGCGACGTAGCCGGGTCCCCCGAGGTGCAGTCGATCAGCGTCGCGCCGGACTCCAACGCCCCCAGCATGCCGTCAGCGCCGTCGAGCAGCGACTCGACTTCGCGGGACGTCGGAAGGCAGGTGATGACGATCGACGCACCGCGGGCAGCGTCGGCCGGTGATGTCGCGGCACTCGCCTTGTGGTCGGCGGCGAACTGCCGGGCGCGATCCGCCGTCCTGTTCCAGACGGACAGCGTGTAGAGCGGCGCGAGGTGGCGAGCCATCGGCGCGCCGATCGCTCCAAGGCCTAGGAACGCGACTTTCATTGGGCGGATGGCGGGGGTACCGGAATACTACAGGTGGGACTTGGGAGTTGGGAGTTGAGAGCGTCTCCTCTCCAGCCTCACCACCTTCGCAAACCGGTCTCCAGCCCCGACAACCGCCGTTCAGGTATCAGCCGTCCGTCAGTGGACCGCCCCGATCGCCCATGCCGCGGCAGCGCGCACACCCGCGTCGGCGTCCGCCAGCAGCCGCACGAGCGAGGCGCTTGCAGTCGAGTCGTGACTGAATCCCAGCGCGACCGCCCCCAGCCGACGGATCCGGGCGTCCGGGTCGCGCAGGGCCGTCAGCAGGTGCTGGCGCCCACCTGCTCGTTCGCTGCGGCCAAGCAGCCTCGCCGCCGCCCGCGACAGGCAGTCGTCACCCGAACGCAACGCCGCCACGATGGCGGGCACCGACTCCGCCGGCACATTGCCCTGCCGGATGGCCATCGTGATCGCGTACGCGGTGCTGTCGCGATCGGGCGACCGGCTCGTGCTCCAGGCGTTGAAGGACTGCAGGATCATCTCGCACTGGATCGCGTTCGCGCCGCGGACACCCTCCAGGAAGGCCGCCAGGTCCGTGGCGGTCGCCCTGGACTCGCGCCCTGACTGAGGCTCCACAACCGCCGGTGTCAGCCGGGCAGCGCCATTCGCGCGCGCACGAGCGGCGATGGGCAGCACGACCACCGCCGCCGCGAGCGTCAGCACCACCTTCGCGGCGCTCACCTGGACCGGCTCCGGTTGCCAAGCGCCTTGACGGCTCGCTCGCGCACCTCGGCGTCGGCATCCTTGAGCGCCGTCCGCAATGCCGGCACCACCGCCGGGTCATCGAACTGGTCGAGCGATTCCACCACGGCCTGGCGAACCTCGGCACTCGGGTCGGAGATGTGCGCCACCAGCACCCGCACCGCGGCCGGGTCCTCGATATGGCCGAGCGCATGGGCAACGGAGTGCCGAACCTCGGGATCCCGGTCGTCCATCGCTCGGATCAGTTCCGGCGGCGCCGTTCGAAGGTTCTCCACGTTCCCGAAGCCTTCCGCGGCGGCCCTGCGCACCTCGACGTCGCTGTCCGACAGCCCACCCGCGAACGCCTGGATCGCGCGCCGGTCGCCGAGGCTCGCCAGCGAGTGGATCACCGCGCGCCGCACCTCGGCGTCGGCATCACGGGCCGCCGCCAGCAGGGCAGGCACGGCATCGTTGTCCTCCATCGAACCCAGCGCTTCGGCAGCCGCCCGACGCACCTCGACGTCGGCGTCGCGGAGGGCGCGACTCACCGCCGGAACCGCGCGGGCGCCCTCGAGGTTGTCGATGGCCTCGATCACCGCGCGCCGGACTCCGGGATCGCCATCGCGATCGAGCACGCGAATCAGGGCATTGATCGCGGCCGGGTCCTCGATGTTCGACAATGCCTCGGCGGCCTCGATCCGGACCGCCACCTCGGTATCGCGCTCCAGCGCCTGCACGAGGGCGGACGTGGCCCGTTGGCTGTCAATTTCGCCGAGGGCCGAAGCGGCGTTCTTCCGCACCTCGGTGTCCCGGTCACGCGTCAGCGCCTCGGTGAGCGCCGGGATCGCCAGCGGATCGGAGATCTGCCCGAGCGCCCAGGCAGCGCTCCGGCGCACCAGCGCGCTCTCATCGGTGCGCAACACCTCCATCAGCGCGCGCGTGGCGATGCTGTCCCTGGTGCCGCCTAACGCCTCGGCGGCGGCCTGGCGCACCGCGACCACGGGGTCCCTGAGCGCGCCGACCAGCGCGCTGGCGGCGGCTTCCATCGACGGCGTGCGGCGGCGCGGCGCCTCCGCGTCAGGCGCGTCCGGTGCCGTGGACTGCGCCGGCATCACGCCCTCCGGCGGTTCCGCCACGGCGCGGCCGGCCGGCGCACCCTCCATCGACGCCACGCCGAGGGTGAGGCCGGCCACCAGCACGAGGGTGCCCAGCGCCCACCGCGCGGACGGGATCGCGCCACCCGACTCCAGGATGGCGAGCATGCGTCCCTCGAACTCCGACCGACGCGCCAGCGGCATCAGGGGTGCCGGGTGCCACGCCGGGCGCGCCTGACGGACGATGTCGAGCAGGTGCGCGGCGTAGTCCGAGGGCCTGGCGCCGGCATGCACGACCCGGTCGTCGGTCGCACGTTCGGCCTCGGCGCGCAGCCGCGCCGCCGCCAGCCATACCAGCGGGTTGAACCAGTACAGGACTCGCGCCACCTCGGAAAGCAGGTGGGGGACGATGTCCAGGCGCCGGATGTGGCTCAGTTCATGGAGGAGGACGACCTCGAGCCGCTCAGGCGACCAGGCCGCGTACTCGTCAGGCAGCAGGACGATGGGTCGGAACCATCCCGCCGTGCATGGCATGGCCACCCGCGAGCTGGCGATCACGCGAGGCGTGGCGTGCAGGCCGAGTCGCGTGGCGCACGCGGCGGCAAGGCGTGCCGCCGTGGCGTCGGCGGGCACGCTGGCCCGCCGCATGCGACCGAGCGCGACGAACCCGGCGACCAGGCGCAGGGAGAGGACGATCGCGCCGGCCAGCCAGATGGCGAACAGTCCTGCCGCGGGTGACAGCGATCGAATCCAGCTCACGTCCTCGGTGGCCGACGGTCGGGGCAGGATGCCAGTCAATCCGTCCGGCGGGAGCGCGGTCTGCGATCGATCCTTCGCCACGTCCCTGTCGCCGGGTTGGATCGAAGCCGACTGCGTGATCGTCTGTCGCGGAGCCGCGATGCCCCGGATTCCCACGGGCAGCGTGATGGGCAAGCGCAGCGGCGCGACGAGCGACAAGAGCGGCATCGCCATCACACCGGCCAGCGCGCCGGTCCAGAGCACGTGGCGCACCGCGGCGGGTTGTGCCTTGAGGAGGCGCGCCACGATGAAGGCGATGGCGAGCAGGACCGCACCACGCCATGCCGCGTCCGGGAGCCAGGTCAGCGTCGTCATTCAACGTCCCTCCTGTCGGGCAGCGCGGATGCGCTTGGCGAGCGCATCCAGTCGGTCCGGGTCGAGATCGGCATCGGAGAGATTGGCCAGGGCGACCACCGCCCGATCCACCGAGCCGTCGAAGAACGTATCCACCAGGGTTCGCATCGCGGTCTTGCGGGCTCGCTCGGCGGGCACGGCCGGTCGGTACACGTACCGTGGACCGTCCTCTTCCTGGGTGAGGTGCCCCTTGTCCCGGAGTTTTCCCAGCATCGCCCGTACGGCCGAATAGGACGGGGGATTCGGGAGGGCCTCGAGGACTTCGGCAACGGAAGCCCGGCCAAGCCGGTAGACGATCTCGATGATCTGCCGCTCGCGGCGACCGACGTCGAGGGGATTGAGCTGCGTGGTGCTTCGCCGGGAGGGCGTCATTGTGTGCTACTCCAGTAGCAGTGTGCTACTAGCGTAGCATGGCTCCGGGCGGAACTCAAGAGGCATCAGGCATCAGGCATCAGGGCCGGCTGCCAGAAAGGCGCCCTGGACCGCTGGTCCGGGACGCCTCTGCCCTGATGCCCGATGCCCGATGCCCCATGCCCCATGCCCCATGCCCGCTGATGCCTGATGCCTGATGCCTGATGCCTGATGCCTGATGCCTGGCCCCTCAGAGACTGAACCAGTAGCTCGCCTTGATGAGGAACGTGTTCGCCGGGTGCGACGAAAAGAGATTCTGGTAGTCGCGGAACCCGCCGAAGTTGCCGAGATCGCGGTCTGCCTGCTCCCGTCCCTGGCCCCACACCAGGAAGAGCGTGGATCCGGGCCGGTACTCCCACCGCATCACCAGGTTCGACCGGAACTGCTTGAAGTTGAAGTCATTGTCTCCCGGGTCTCCACCGGCGCTGAATGGGCGGTACCGCTCGGCGTATTGCGCGTGGCGAGGCGCGGTGACTTCACGCCAGTCGCTGTATTCACCCACCGACACGAACGGCGACGCATAGAACTGTACCGACAGCGTCGGGGATGCCGTGAAATTGATCCGCGTATTCAGGTTCAGCGTCTGCTGCGCCAGGTGTCCGACCGTGTAGTGCGTCGTGTCATGGCCCGCCACGCCGAAGTTCCGGATCCACTGCCGGTCGTCGATGTTCTTCTGGTACGTCAGGCCGACCTGTCCCGACAGGCGGCTCGCCACCCGGAGGTTGATGTAGGGGTTGAGGCCGTAGTTGAACGACGCGCCGCCGTCGCGACGGTTGTACCACGTGCTGAGGCCCGGAACGATGTTCTTGCGCGAGTCCCCCGAGAAGCCGAACCACGTATTGAGGTTCGCGTCCTCGTTCAGGTACGGGCCCCCCCGCAGGCACGCGCCACAGACCGAGGCACGCTCGCCGCCGATCCCGGCGTACATGAACCACATGTTCTTGAACGTGATGTTCGTGTTGACGTTGCCGCCCACGCCAGTGTTGGTGCCGTCCACCATGAACGAGTTCCACTGGTTGAAGTTCACCTGCAGGCGGCGGTAGAACGCCTTCGGTTCCTGGAAGACCAGCGCGAACCAGTTCGACCATCCCATGTTGTTGACGTTGGTCATGAAGCCGACGTCGTTGATCTCCAGCCCGGGCGACTTGTACCAGCCGCCGGTATAGAAACGCGTGATGCCGCCGCCGTTCTTGTTCAGCCCGACGTTCACGGCGTACCCGCTGAGGTCCGTGCGCGTCGGGTCGTACTCGATGTCGTCGCCCGGGCGCTGGTAGTAGTGCACCGAACTGCGCTGCGTCGCCGCAATCGCCTCGGCGGACCCGCGCACCACGCTCCCCACCGCGCTGCCGCTCAGCGAGAGGTTGCCGCCGGGCCCGAAACGATGTCGCGCATCGATGCCCGCCGTGTAGCCGGCGCTCCGGAGGTACGGCTCCGCCGTCGGATCGAGCTGGCGATTGACGGCGGTGAGGACGGCGCCCACACCGCTCCGCCCGCCGCGCAGGTCCTGGTTCAGCCGCGCCACGAAGTAGTTCGTCATCGGCTCGACTTCGACGGCGTCACCCACCATCTCGCGGTCGGTGACCGCGTTGAGGATGCCGATCGACAGTCCGTTCCCGAGCCGCCCCGTGACCTTGGCGGCCCCGAGGATCGTGCTCGAGGTTGGAACCGCACCGGCGCTCGGGCTCAGGAACCCGAGCTGCGGTGCGCGACCGATCCGGCGTGAATAGAACAGGCCGGTGCACTGGCCGTCGTTGCAGTCCTGGTCGAACCGGAGGATGCCGGTACCCTCGAGGAAGAAGGGGCGCTGCTCGCCGAAGAACTGCTCGAAGGCCGACAGGTTGAGGACCGACGGATCCGCCTCGACCTGGCCGAAGTCCGGGTTGATCGCCGCGTCCAGCGTGAGGTTGGAGGACAGGCCGTACTTGATGTCGGCGCCCATCGTGCCCCGTTGCGTCCGCGCGAAGTCGTTGGCGCGCGACACGCTCGCGTTCGACTGCACCGAATAGGGCATGACCTCGAGGCGCCGGGGGCTGGAGATGCCGACGATGCCGTGCACTTCTCCCAGCTGCGACGCCAGTCCCGCCTGGGATCGCCGCCAGACAGGCCAGCTCGAGCGCTCGTTCGAGCGCCCCACTTCACGGTGCACCGCGACGCCGAACGTGTGCGACTCCCGTTTCGGGTAGCGGAGCTGGCTGAGCGGGATACGGAACTCGGCCAGCCAGCCGAGCGAGTCGATCGAGGTCTTCACATCCCAGACCGCGTCCCACGAGACGTCCTCGTTGGTGTCGTTGTAGAGGTAGATGTCGCGCTTCACGCCGGCGGGGTTGACCATGAACTGGTAGCCCGTGCGCTTGTCGTGATACGAGTCGACGATGACCCGGATGTAGTCGGACTGCGTCCGCTCATCGCGACGCGACAGCAGCGCCATGATGCTGTCGGGGTTCGGGTCGAAGGCACGGACCAGCACGTAGAGGTTCCGGTCGTCATAGGCGAATCGTGCCTCGGTCCGGAACGTCGGGTCGACGTCCTCCTTCGGGTCGAACTGCCGGAACCCGTCGACGGCAGGCGCCTGCTGCCAGGTGTCGTCGTTCCCCACGCCATCGATCTGCGGGGACGAAGACGTACGCACCGCCGTAGCGATCGTGGCCGCGACCGGGTGGGTCGTCGCCGCCGGCGCGTCCGCGCGCCTCGCGAGCTGCTGGGCCGCCGCCGGGGTTGCCACACACGCAGCGAATACCAGGAAAAAGGATCGAGTCATGGGGAGAAGCGTGTAGTCAGGGTATTGAACAGACGGTGGTGAGGCTCGAGGCTCGAGGCTCGAGGAACGCATTACGGCCGCAGTCTACGGGCGATGTCTTGGTCTTCGCCCCACGCGGGACGTGAGTGGGACATCGACGACCCCTGAAGGGTTGGCAATGCGTGACAGGCCGTCCTTGTTGGCGCCTGACGACACTCGTAACTTGCCCGCGCCAACGACGGTGCCTTGCAAGCCCTTGGCAGGACGTGATGTATGACGCCAGCTCAGCACAAACCCGATCGCCCGGTCGCGGACCTGCTCGTCCCCGACATCCTGGCGCTCATGCAGGAAGCGCCCGGCGACCTCGCGGCCGAGACCGAGGAGATGCACGCCGCGGACCTCGCCGACGTCGTCGAGGCGTTGCCGCCGGCCCAGGTCGGCGAATTCCTGCGCGCGCTTCCCCCCAATCGCGCCGCGCAGGTCATCGAGTACCTCGACGACGAACTGCGGTCCGAATTCCTGGAGCACGTCAGCTCCGAGCAGGCCGCCGAGATCATCTCGGAAATGACGCCCGACGACCGGGCCGACGTGCTGGAGGGGCTCGAGGCCGAGACCGCCGACGAGATCCTGTCGGACCTGTCGGAACAGGCGCGCCAGGAAACCGAGCGCCTGCTGCAGTACGAGCCGGACAGCGCCGGCGGGCTGATGACGACGGACTTCGTCTCCGTCGGGCAGCAGCTGACCATCGAGGACGCGCTCGTCCAGATCCGCGTCGCCGCCCGGTCGGGGCGCCGCGAGTCGATGCACGCCATCTACGTGATCGACGACGACGGGCGGCTGGTCGGGGTGATGTCGCTGCGGGAGCTGGTCGCCGCGCCCGAAGGAGCCAGCGTCGCCGACGTCATGCACGCGGAACTCGTGTCGGTGCCGGCGACGGCCGACCGCGAGGTCGTGGCGCGCATCACGTCGGAGTACGACCTCGTGGCGGTGCCGGTGGTGGACGGCTTCGGGCGGATCGTCGGCGTGATCACCGTGGACGACGTCATCGACGCCATCGAGGAGGAGCAGACCGAGGACGTCCAGCGGCTGGGCGCGGTGCAGCCCCTCGACGATCCCTACTTCGTGTCCAGCTTCTGGGACGTCGTGCGGCGCCGCGTGGTCTGGCTGGTGGTGCTGTTCATCGGCGCCATCTTCACCAGCACCGCGATGCAATCGTACATGTCCACCATCGGGCAGGCCATGATGCTGACCGCGTTCGTGCCGCTGATCATCAGCTCCGGGGGCAACTCGGGCTCGCAGTCGGCGACGCTGATCATCCGCGCCCTGGCCGTCGGCGACGTCGAGATCGGCGATGCCCTGCGCATCTTCCTGCGGGAACTGGGCCAGGGCATAGCGTTAGGCACCTGCCTCGGCATCATCGGCTTCACCCTGGTGATGTTCGGGACCCCCCACGGGGCGCGCTTCGGTGCCGTCGTCGCGCTGTCGATCGTCCTGGTCGTGCTCGTCGGGACCGTGGTGGGGTCGATGCTGCCGCTGCTGCTCCGCCGCGTCGGGTTCGACCCGGCCGTCGCGTCGTCGCCCTTCGTGGCGTCGATCGTCGACGTGACCGGGATCGTCGTCTACTTCACCGTGGCCCGCCGCCTGCTCGGCATCGATTGAGCCACGCCCCGGCACGCGGCAGGGCCACCCTCGCGCTGGTCGGGGCCGCCTTCGGCTTCTCGACCATCGCGATCTTCACCACGCTCCTGACCGCTTCGGGCACATCCCTGCTGGCGGCGATGGCTGGACGCTACGTCTTCGCGACCCTCGCGCTGGTCCCGGTGACCGGCGGGTTCGCGGCGATGCGCCTGCCACCGCGCAAGGCGGCGGAGATCACCGTCGTCGGCGGCGCCGGCCAGGCCGCGATCGCGTTCCTGAGTCTTTCCGCGCTGGCCTACATCCCGGCCGCGACCCTCGTCTTCCTGTTCTACACGTTCCCCGCCTTTGTCGCCCTGCGGGCAGCCCTCCTCCGCACCGAGCGGCTCACCGGCGCCCGGTTGTTCTCCCTGGCGCTGTCGTTCGCCGGTGTCGGCGTAATGGTTGGCTGGCCGGGCGCGGAGTCGATCCATCCACTTGGCGCCGGCCTGGCGCTCGCGGCGGCAGTGGTCTACGCGCTGTTCATCCCGCTGATCGACCGGCTCCGGACAGGCGTGGGCGTGGTCGTCTCCACCACCTATGTCGCAATCGGGGCCACGGCCATCTTCGTGGTGGCCGCGGCAATGACCGGTGAGCTGGTACTGCCGTCCGCGCCGGTGTCATGGCTGTACATGGCTGGCCTTGGCGTCCTCAGCACCGCCCTCGCGTTCACCCTCTTCCTGCACGGCGTGCAGGTGCTGGGCCCGGTCCACGCGGCGATCGTCACGACGACAGAACCATTCTTCGTCTCGATCCTCGCTGCCCTCGTGCTCGGCCAGCCGATCAACCTGCAGACGGTGCTCGGCGGCACCCTCATCGCCATCGCCGTCCTCCTGCTCCAGCGCCCCTCCCGCGGCTGAACCAATGGGGTCGCTAACGCGCGGCGACCGCGGGGCGGGACGCTTCCCGTGCCACGGGCTCGGCGCCATCCGCGGCAACCGTCGAGGACGGCGGCGCCATGATCCCGTCTTCCAGCCACGCGTGCTCGCCACGGAGGACTTCCTGCGCCAGGCGGTAATGCGCCGTGTCGTTCGTGCCGTTCAGCGCGGCGAACAACCGGCGAATCCGCACCCGCGACTCCCGGCAGAACACGTCCGCCAGCCGCTCCGCTCCGGGCTGCCCGCGCTGCGCCAGCATCCGCGCCCGCGTGCACGCCGCCGCCATCGCATACAGCTCGGCACCGATGTCCACCGCGCGGAACATCACCATCTGCCGGCGCTCGAGCTTCGCGCCGTGGCGCACCATCAAATGGAACAGCGCGCGGCCCAGCCTGTTCGTCGCCCGGTCCGCGAACCGCAGGTGCGTGGCAAGCTTCCCGAACTCGGAGTACATCGCCGGCCGGAGCGCCCCCAGCACGCGTGACGGATACCAGGCGGCGTAGAACGGCGCCGAGCGCGCGAGCGCCCGCAGGCGCTGCTTCATGGTGCTGTCGGGATTCACGATCGGGAATGCGAGGTCGAAATGATGATCCACCGCTTCGCGCGCGATGAACAGGCGCATGATCTCCGACGTGCCCTCGAAGATCAGGTTGATGCGCGAGTCGCGCATCGCCCGCTCCACCCCGATCGGCGCCTCCCCCCGCGCCCGCAGCGAGTCGGCGGTTTCGTACCCGCGGCCGCCGCGGATCTGCAGCGTGTCGTCGATGATCCGCCACCCGGTCTCGGTATTCCACAGCTTCGCGATCGCGGCCTCGAGGCGGATGTCGTACCCGCCGCGCTCATACAGGGCCGTCGACAGCTCCGCCACCGCCTCGATGGCGAACGTGTCCGCGGCCATGCGGCCGATCTTGTTCGCGATCGCGTCGTGCTTGCCGATCGCCACGCCCCACTGTACGCGCGTCGCCGCCCATTCACGGGCGATCCGCAGCATCACCTTCGATCCGCCGGCCGCGCTCGCCGGCAGCGTCAGGCGACCGGTGTTCAGCGTGATCAGCGCCAGCTTGAGCCCCTTCCCTTCGCCCCAGAGGATGTTCTCACGCGGAACCCTGACGTCCGTGAACCGGATCAGGCCGTTCTCCATCGCCTTGAGCCCCATGAAGCGGCACCGATGCACCACCTCGACGCCGGGCGCGGAGCCCTCGACGATGAAGGCGGTGATCTGCTTCCGCGGGCGCCCGTCCTTCCCGACTTCGTCGGGCGTGCGCGCCATGACGACGAACAGGTCCGCCCGCGTGCCGTTCGTGCACCACAGCTTCTCGCCATTGAGGAGGAAGTGCGTCCCGTCCGCGGTCGGCGTCGCCGTGGTCGACATGTTGGCGGGGTCTGACCCCGCGTCGACTTCGGTGAGCGCAAAGGCGCTGATCGCGCCCCGTGCCAGCCTCGGGAAGAAGCGCTGCTTCTGCTCCTCGGTGCCGAACAGCTTGAGCGGTTGCGGGACGCCGATCGACTGGCTGGCCGAGAGCAGCGCGGTCAGGCTGCCGTCCTGGGACGTGACCAGCTCGATCGCCCGGATGTAGGACATCTGCGAGAGCCCGAGTCCGCCGTACTCGAGCGGGACCTTGATGCCGAACGCGCCGATGTCGCGCAGCGCCTGCACCACCGACTCCGGGATCTCGCCGGTCCGGTCGATCGCGTCGGAGTCCACCGCCCCCAGCACGCCGCGCAGCTTCGCCATGAACTCGGCGGCCCGCGCGGACTCGTCCGGGTCGTGCGTCTCGGGATGTGGGTGGATGAGGTCGAGACGGAACCGGCCGAGGAAGAGTTCGCGAACGAAGCTCGGGTGCTCCCACGCGGTTTCGCGCGCCGATTCGGCGACGTCGCGCGCTTCGCGTTCGGTGGCGAGGGCCTGCGCTGGTGACGACATGCGTGCCTGCCGGTCGGGGCGTATGCTCAACGGCAGCCGCGGTGCGAACCGCCGCTCCTCGTATTCTACCGCGCGTCGCGCCCTTCGGCTCGCGGTCCCGCCGCCCGGGATCGATCACGACTCACGACGAGGATCGTCCCGACGACCCCGACCAGCGCGAAGGCAAACCACTGGACGGCATAGGCCCGGTGCGGCCCCTCGTCGAGTGGAGGCGGGTCCACGCGCACCGGCCGCCCCGCCGCGACGGCCGGCGCCTCGCCCGAATCGGCGCGCTGGACCAGCACCACCTTCGCCAGCGGGTACGGAAGGCGCGCCGCGAGTGAATCGCGGTCGAGTCGGCGCGCCGCACGCTCCACGCTCGTGGTCGAGACGGGCCCGGTGGCCACCGCGTACTCCTCGACGAAGCCGTCGACCACCGCCGCCGTATCCTCGTGGTACAGCGCGAGATCAATCCGCATGCCATCCGGCGCGTAAACCCAGCCCCGGTTCACCAGCACGGCCGTGTCGCCCGCGCCGACGAGCATCGGCGTGATCACGTGAACTCCCGGCGACCCGTTCCGTGACCGCGACGTGAGCACGAACTCGTGGTCGAAGTCGTAGCGCCCTACGGCGGTCGCTCGACGGAACCGGACCGCGGTCTCTGCCGCCAGGTCGGTGACCGGACGTGGCACCTCGCTCAATCGTGCCAGGACCTGCGCGTTCATCGCCCTGCGCTCCCCCAGCCGCGCGAGCTGCCAGAATCCGAGCCGCACGCAGCCGAGCGAGACCACGATCGCGAATACCGCGAAGAAGAGCGTGCCCCGGCCGATCGCGCGCTCCATGCTAGAACAGCGAGAGCTGTTCGCCCAGGTGCGACGGGTCCACCACGGGGAGTCCGAGATGCGACTGGAGCTCGCGCGCCGAGGCGGGACTGTGGCCGGCGAAGTGGTTGTTGAAGTAGCCGTAGACCGCGATGCGACTGGCCAGGGCAGGCAGGATCCGCGCCCAGGCCTCGATTTCCCGCGTCCGGTCGACCTGCACGCGCGAGTAGTCGACGATCGCCCGATCCGGCCCCATCCAGCGCACGTACGTGAAGTCCGCCGTGGGTCGCCCGGCCAGGCCCAGCATCACCTTCCGCGGGATCCAGCGGGCGTCGGTGAGGGCCAGCGCGACGTTATGCTCGGCCAGGAGCGCGATCACCCCGTCGTGAATCCATCCACGCTGCCGGAACTCCACGGCTACCCGCATGTCGCGGGGGAGCATCGGCAGGAACGTGGCCAGCGCCGGCAACTCCGATGGCGAGAAGTCCGGTCCCAGCTGGACCAGGATCGGGCCCAGCTTCGGGCCCAGTTCCCGCACCCGCTCGCAGAAGAGGTCGAGTGGTGCGGCGACGTTCCGCAGCCGGCTCTCGTGGGTGATTTCCTGCGGCATCTTGAGCGCGAACTGGAACTCGTCAGGCACGCGGCTCGCCCAGTCGCGGACCGTGCTCGCCGCGGGAATCGCGTAGAACGTGGAGTCGACCTCGACGGTGTCGAACGCCCGGCTGTAGACGCGCAGGAAGTCGACCGGGCGGGTGCCCTCCGGATAGAAGGGTCCGACCCAGGCTTCGTAGTTCCATCCCTGCGATCCGATCCGGATTGGCAAAGGGCGATCGTCACTGAAGGGCGAACACGCAATCATGCGCCGAGGTTGAGGAAGAGCGCACCGCGGCTGACCGCAAACAATCGTGCATGCCCTTGGTCCGACAGGCTACGTGACAGAAAGGGCAGTCGGCCCGCTCGGCGACGCCGCCGTATGCCTGCCACTCTAAACCGTTGTTCAGAAAGGCCTTACGTGTCGCAGTGTGATGTCGGCGCCCGCCGCCCGTTAGTGAGTTGTTTGCGTGAAACGCTATCTCAGTGATATCGTAGTGATACCAACCGAACCCAACGGAGCTACCGGAATGTTCAAGGAGAAGGAGCAACACGCCCCCAGCGGCCTCGTCGTCCTCCTCATCGGCCTCGTGCTGCTCGCCGCATCGATCTACGGCGTCATCTCGGCCGCCAGTGCCGAGTCCCCGGCAGGCGTCATGGCCTCGGCGCTCCTCATGGTCGTGGTGATCACGCTGCTGAGCGGCCTCTTCACCGTGAACCCTAACGAGGGACGGGTCCTCACCCTCTTCGGGAAGTACATCGGCACCGTGCGCCAGCAGGGCCTCTGGTTTGCCAACCCCTTCTACGCCAAGAAGCGGATCTCGCTCCGGATCCGGAACTTCGAGACCGCCCGGCTCAAGGTGAACGACAACCACTCCAACCCGATCGAGATCGCGGCGATCGTCGTGTGGAAGGTCATCGATTCCGCCGAGGCGCTGTTCGAGGTCGACGACTACCAGCACTACGTGCAGACGCAGAGCGAATCGGCGGTTCGCGCGCTGGCGCAGACGTACCCCTACGATGCCCACGGGAACGAGGACATCGCGCTGAGCACGCACCCGGCGGAGGTGGCGAAGGGTCTGCAGGCCGCGATCCAGGACCGGCTCGAGAAGGCGGGGGTCAACGTGATCGAGGCACGGATCAGCCACCTGGCGTATGCCCCGGAAATCGCGTCGGCCATGCTCCGGCGCCAGCAGGCCAGCGCCATCATCGCCGCCCGGCAGAAGATCGTCGAGGGTGCGGTAGGGATGGTGGAGACCGCGCTCGAGCTGATCTCGCAGAAGTCCATCGTGACGCTGGACGACGAGCGCAAAGCCGCGATGGTGAGCAACCTGCTCGTCGTCCTCTGCTCGGATCGTGACGCGCAGCCGATCGTGAACACCGGGACCATCTACCAGTGACCCGCCCGCGGTCCCGGGTCACCCACGGACCGGACGCCGGGCCACGGCACCGGTCCGTGGGGCGGAGGCATCATGGCTGAGCGGAAATCCTTCCTGCTCCGGGTCGATCCCGAACTGCTGGAGAAGGTGCAGCGCTGGGCCAACGACGACCTGCGCAGCCTGAACGGCCAGATCGAGTTCATCCTGCGTCGCGCCCTCCGCGAGGCCGGCCGGGTGCCGGGTCGCGAGCGCGACGGTGACGGACCTACCGGAGGCGCCGGCACGCCGGCGTGAGGCACGAATGATCTTCATTCCGATGCAGCCCCAGGCGGCACCACCAACCCAGCATTCCCGCGAACTGGGACGGCGGGTCGAGCAGGTGGTGCGCGACTACCAGCGAGACCACCCCGAGCTGACGGACGCCGAGATCCGCACGGC
Source organism: Gemmatimonadaceae bacterium (assembly GCA_030835125.1). GTDB lineage: Bacteria > Gemmatimonadota > Gemmatimonadetes > Gemmatimonadales > Gemmatimonadaceae > JABWBJ01. The sequence goes on from JAUQWM010000042.1 coordinate 55,956, forward strand.
CCTGTCGCACTCCACCGGGACACGCGACGATCCCGACGCCGTCGCCCGGAACCGGCGGGTGGCGCTGATCACCGTGGCGGCCGCGCTGGGCATCGCGGGCGCCATCGTGGGCGCCACGCAACCCGCGGCCGGCGGCGGGTCCGGAAACGACCTGCTGATGAAGGGCGTCTCGATCGCGATCGCGGTCATCGCCGTCGCCTTCGCCGTGATCCGGATCATCGGGCGCGCGAACCGCGACTGAGCGGCGTCAGTCGTCGCCGGCGGCCGCGACCAGGACCCGCGACGCCAGGGCCGCGCCCACCTGGCACGTCGCGGACCCGATCGCCAGGGTCAGCGGCCCGTCGAACGGGGCGCGCTGCGTGAGCGTGACCTCCGCGCCGGGCCGCAGGCCTAACGCGTCGAGGTAGCGGAGCATGCCGGGGTCCTCGTCGCCGACGCGCACCACCCGCGTCGTCGTGCCGACCGCGGCGTCGGCCAGGGACTGGTGCGGCGTCTCATCGATCGTCCCGTCGCGGGTGGGGATCGGCGCGCCGTGCGGGTCGGTCACCGGCTCCCCGATCGCCGCCGCCATCCGGTCGATCAGCGTGTCGCTGGCGGCGTGCTCCAGCCGCTCGGCCTCGGCGTGCACCCCGTCCCAGCCGTAGCCTAACGCCTGGACGAGGTAGGCCTCGATGACCCGGTGGCGCCGGATCGTGCGCAACGCCGCCCGCCGGCCCGCCGCCGTCAGGCGGACGCCCCGGTAGCGCTCGTAGGACACCAGCCCCTGGTCCGCCAGCCGCTGGACCATCCCGCTCACCGAGGCCGGCGCGATCGACAGGTGCTGGGCAATGTCGTTGGTCGCCGCCGCGCCGCTGTCCCGCTCGAACGCGTAGATCGCCTTCAGGTAGTCCTCCACCGGCGCCGTCAGCGGCTCGGCGCGCGCGGCCTTCGCCTTGCGCTTCCGCGCCGTCACGGCCCTGCCTTGCCCGGCGCGCGGACCAGCAGCACCGGGACCATCGACTTGTGGCGCACGCCATTGGCGACGCTGCCGTGAATGACGTCGCCGATCAGCCGGTGCCCATGCGTCGCCATCGCGATCAGGTCGCATCGCTCCCGCTCGGCAGCGGCGCTGATCTCGGTCGCGGGGTCCCCGGTCGCCAGGAGGGCTTCCGCCGGAACGCCCCCCGCGACCAGGCCCGCGGCGACGCGATCGAGGTACTCCCGGTCCTCGCGCATCTCCTCCGATTCGCGCAGGTCGAGCTGCCTGATGTTCCGGGCCGCCCAGCCGTCGGCGACGTGGATGAGCAGCAGCGAGGCGCCACACAGCCGCGCCAGCGGTCCCACGTGCTCGATGATGTGCGCGTCGGTGCCTGAATTCTCGAGGCAGACCAGGATGCGCTTGTACATCAGGAAAACCACCCGCCTACGGTCTGCACCAGCAGCCATCCGTTCAGCGAAGCGATCAGGCCGGCGACCACGTACGCCAGGACCTTGATCCAGCCTGGATTGACGAACCTTCCCATCTTCTCGGGATCGGACGTGAACATGACCAGGGGGAAGACGGCGAACGACAGTTGCAGGCTGAGGATGACCTGGCTGAGGATGAGCAGCCGCGCGGTGCCGCTCTCCCCGTACAAGATCGCCGTGATCGCGGCGGGCACAATGGCAATCGCCCGGGTAATCAGCCGGCGCAGCCAGGGACGGATCCGGAGGTTGAGGAACCCCTCCATCACGATCTGCCCGGCCAGCGTGCCCGTCAGTGTCGAGTTCTGGCCGGACGCGAGCAGGGCCAGCGCGAAGATGACGCTCGCGCCTCCCACGCCGAGCAGCGGCGTCAGCAGCTGGTACGCGTCCTGGATCTCTGCCACCTGCGTGTTGCCGGTGCGGTGGAAGGTCGCGGCGGCCACGATGAGGATGGCGGCATTGATGAACAGCGCGAACGAAAGGGCGATGGTCGAATCGATGAACGCATACCGGACCGCTTCGCGCTTGCCGTCGTGCGTCTCCTCGTACTTCCGGGTCTGCACGATCGAGGAGTGCAGGTAGAGGTTGTGCGGCATGACCGTCGCACCCAGGATGCCGATCGCGATGTAGAGCATCGCCGGGTTGCGGACGATCTCGGCGGTCGGGATGAAGCCACGTGCCACGCCGCCCAGGTCCGGCTTCGACACGATGATCTCGAACAGGAAGCACAGGCCCACCACGGCGACCAGCGTGATCACCAGCGCCTCGAGCAGCCGGAAGCCCTTGTTCTGCAGGTAGAGCACGATCAGCACGTCGAACGCGGTGATCGCCACGCCCCACGCCAGCGGGATGCCGAACAGCAGGTTGAGCGCGATCGCCGTACCGATGACCTCGGCCAGGTCGCAGGCCGCGATGGCGATTTCGCAGAGGACCCAGAGTGCCAACGACACCGGGCGCGAGTAGTGGTCGCGACAGGCCTGCGCGAGATCCCTTCCCGTGACGATCCCCAGTTTCGAGGACAGTCCCTGCAGCAGGACTGCCATCAGGTTCGAGAGCAGGATCACGCTCAGCAGCGCGTACCCGAACTGCGAACCACCGGCGAGGTCGGTCGCCCAGTTGCCCGGGTCCATGTAGCCCACGGCCACGAGGTACCCGGGGCCCGCGAACGCCATGATTTTCCGAAGCCAATGCGTGTGCGCGACCGGAATCGAGCGATAGACCTCGGCCAGGCTGGGCGTCACCCGGGTGCGGCGCCAGCCCCGATCTGGCGGCGCGGGCAGTGCCGCGTCAGGCGACGGAGTATCGGGGGCAGGGGCTTCCGGGACGGTCATCGGGTCTTCGTGCCGCGGTTGGGCCGGGTGTTCCAGCGGGCGAAACGAGAATTTAGGCTCGCCTAACTTACTGCCCGTGGTGCCCGCCGGCAAGGGAGCGGGATCATGCCCCCTGCAGCGACCGGAGGCGGACGGCCAGCTGCCGGAGCATGCGCTCGGTCATTCCCCAGACGATCCGCGCACCCACCGTGTAGCTGCTGACCCGCCACTCGTCGCCACGCACGTGTACGAGGTTCTCCTCGACGAGGTCGGGATCGGCAAAGGTGCTCCAGGGGACCCAGAACGCGTCGGCCAGTTCGGGGCTGATCGTCATCGGCAGGTCGGAAGGCGCGATGGCGACGAAGGGCGTCACGATGATCGGCGGGAGGACCGGGGTCCGCGGGCGAAGCTCGTCGAGGGAGCCGAGGACGATGCCAGAGGCGGCGAGGTCGATGCCCGTCTCCTCGAGCGTCTCGCGGACCGCGGTGTCCTGGAGGGTCGCATCAGACGAATCGCGGCGGCCGCCCGGGAGCGCGACCTGTCCGCTCCAGGGATCGCCATCACGCGTCGCCCGGAGGATCAGCAACACCTCGAGTTCGCGACTCGCGATGTGTGATTCGCCATCGTGACTCGTGATTCGTGACTCGTGACTCGGCAGTGCCTCTGGCCTCTGGCCTCCGGCCTGTGGCCTCGCCGTCAGGATGATCGCCACGGCCGCCCGCGCCGGATTGCCGTCGTCTGGCGCCGCAAGACCGGGATTGGTGCGCAGGTCCGCGGCGAGGGCCGGGAGCAGCGGATGCGCGTCGAGGAGCGGGTGCCTCACCGCGCTGCCCTATCCTTCCACCTCACCGCCAGCCGCGACCCAGGCGCGGAATCCGCCCACCATCGAGGCCACGTCCTGGTAGCCCATCTGCCTGAGCATATCCGCCGCCAGGGCCGATCGGTTGCCACCGGCGCAGTAGAGGATGACTTTCTGTCCGCGGTTGGCGACCCGCTCGATGTTCTGCTCGAGGATGCCGCGCGGGATGAAGACCGAACCCGCCGCGGTCCCCAGGGCCGCTTCGTTAGGCTCGCGGATGTCGACCACCACGGTGCCCGGGTGATCGCGCTGGAGGCGCATGGTCTCGGCGGCCGTCACTTCCGCGATGCGTTCCTTGGCTTCGCGGACCAGGTCGGCGTAGGACTTGGTGGTCATGGGGGGGAATTTAGCGCAAAGCGCGCCAACCTCTGCCCTCTGCCCTCTGACCTCTGACCTCCGACCTCCGACCTCCGACCTCCGACCTCTGACCTCCGACCTCGCTCCACGGTACCTTGGCCCCCATGTCACTGACCACACGGGTCCTGATCGCGCTCCTGGCCGGCCTTGGTGTCGGCCTGCTGGTGTCCGCGAGTGGGAATCCCACGCTGGCCAGCGTGGCGCGGTGGGTCGAGCCCGTCGGCACGCTCTTCATCAACGCGATCCGGATGACGGTGATCCCCCTCGTCGTCGGGAGCCTGGTCGCGGGGATCGCCGGGGCGCCGAACCCGGGCGCGCTCGGCAAGGTCGGCGTGCGGGCGTTCGCGATCTTCCTCGTCACGCTGTTCGCCGGCGCCATTTTCTCCGCGCTGGTGGCCCCGCCAATGCTCTCGAGCCTTGCCATCGACCCGGCGGCCCAGGAGGCGTTGCGCGCGAGCGCATCCAGCACGGCCGCGACGACGGCCGAAAGCGTGCAGCGAATTCCCGGGTTCGCGCAGTGGCTGATCGATCTCGTGCCGGCGAACCCCGTGAAGGCGGCCGCGGACGGCGCGATGCTGCCGCTCATCGTGTTCGCCATCGCCTTCGGGCTGGCGGTCGCCCAGCTCACCGGCGAGTCGCGCGGCACCGTGGTCCGGGTCTTCGAGGCGATCCGCGACGCGGCGATGACGCTGGTGCGCTGGATCCTGTGGACGGCGCCGGTCGGCGTCTTCGCCCTGGCGCTGGCGCTGGCGGCGCGGCTGGGCGCGTCGGCCATCGGGGCGGTCGCCGGGTACGTGGGGCTCGTGGCGATCATGACCGTGGTCTTCGGGGTGGTGGTGCTGTACCCGATGGCCTCGTGGCTGGGGCGCATCCCGATGCGCGAGTTCGCGCAGGCGGCGCTGCCGGCGCAGGCCGTCGCGTTCAGTTCGCGTTCATCGCTCGCCGCGCTTCCGGCCATGATCGAGGCCGCACGCACGAGGCTTCACCTGCCGGAGGAGATCCCGAGCTTCTTCCTGCCGCTGGCGGCGTCGGTGTACCGCATCGGCGCGGCCGTGGGCCAGACCGTCGGCGTGGTCTTCATCGCGCAATTGTACGGCGTGGCGCTCGGGCCCGCGGCACTGGCCAGCGTGGTGCTGACGGTCGTGGCGACGAGCTTCAGCGTCCCGGGCATCCCCGGCGGATCGATCGTGATCATGGCGCCCGTGCTGATGGATGCCGGGCTCCCGGTGGAGGGGATCGGTATTCTCTTGGGCGTCGACACCATCCCGGACATGTTCCGCACCACGATCAACGTGACCGGACACCTGGCCGCGGCGGTGGCGGTGAGTCGCGGACGGATCTCGGACAACCAACCGCGACCACACACCTGAACTGAACAGCAAGCGCCATCCCGGAACGCACCCTGAATCAGGAGCGTCTATTGATTGAAGCGGAAGCGGACGAGTCGTTCAACGTCATCCTCATCTCTCTGTACCGCAAGCACGTGTGTCCGACCGAACCCCTTCACGACGGTTCGCAGGGGGAATACAAGCTGCCGGACCAATCCCTTGTTGCTGATCTCATCGTATAAGGGATGTGCACCTGCCTCGGTGCTGCGTCGCACCCAGACAGAGCCGTTATGGTGAAAGGTCACTGCGTCCGCCAGAAAGGGTGGAAGGAATGGCGGCCAGGAGTCAGGTTCCTGGATGGGGCGTCGTTCCATCGCGGTCATCGAGCTGCCATCGCGCGCCAGCGTCGTTGTCAGTTGCGCTTGCTGTCGCTCGATGCGCCATTCTCGCTTGATGGCGTCGTCTACCCGTATTTTCGTGTAGGGTATCTCGCGGGTTGCATGGCGCGTTCCGTCAGCTCGAATGAAGGCAACGCGGTACGGGTCTGGGTAGACGATCGCAACAGTCCCGTCCAGCCCGACCGCCCATTGCGTTACCGCCGGGAAGGGCCGTTCTGATTCACCTGGACTTCCCACAACGAATCCTGCGACGAGCCTTGCTCCGGGGCCTATCGGGCGAGGCACGAAGCCAACCGTATCTGACTGGCATCGGGAAGTCCAGCGTTCGATCGCTGCGGAGTCTGTAATGCGCAGTGCACCGCCTTCAGACACCGCTACCGGCGTTGCCTCGGAGTAGTACCGGCCCATGCGATCCGCTGCGCGGAACTGCTGGGTTCTAGCTGACCGGCTTCCTTGGCACTGACCCGCTATGGCAGTCATGACGCCGCGGGGGCGAGCGTCCGCGCCAATGAAGAGAAGTCGCTCGTTTCCGCGATCGACCAGTGCGGAAGAATCTCCCCCCAATGCCAGCAAGCGCCACGGCAACGCGTACTCACCTGGCCCACTGCCCTTGCGTCCGACAATCGAGGCACCTTTCCACTGTGCGTCTATGATGTAGAGCAGCCCGTCAGCTATGTCGAGAACAAGTGCCCGGCCATCACTGAGCTCGTGCACGGCTCCTACGCGGGTGAACCCGAATGCAAGCACGGTCTCCGGACGCATGACGGTCCGAGGAACCACCTGGCCGGCGGCGCTCGCTGTGTTCCCGGCGACACCAGCAACGGACAGCAGCAGAGTAATGGCTGTTCTAGCCACCCCGGACCTCGTCCGCACTCCTTCTGCCCGGAAACGGGTCATGGTCGCTCAGAATCGCCTCGACGACGCGGATGACCTCATCAGCTGGCGGCGGGGTCGGGAAACGCCAACCGTTGATGAAGATGGTCGGGGTCGCATGAAGCTGCATCTTGCTAGCCAAAGCCAAGCCGGTCTCAATCCGCGGCATCAACGGCGGATTGGTGACGCACCTAACCAGCGCAGTAGTGTCGACACCAGCAGCGAGCGCGAACTGGCCCCAGGACTTCAGCCCAATGGAGTCCTGTTGGGAATACACGGCATCTGCGAACTGCTCGAATCGACCTTGCAAAAAGGCACACTCCGCCGCTATTGCCGCGGACATGGCGAACTTGTGACCCTGCAAAGGGAAGTGAACATGTACGATCGACACTTTGGGACCGAACTTGGACCGGATACGAGGAACGACCGATTCGTGATAGAACTTGCAGGCTGGGCACTCGAAATCCGCAAACTCGATCAGATTCACCACAGCGTTAGAATCGCCTGTGTGGATTCCGTTCCGAATGATATCCCTCCAGTCCTCGTGATACATCGGACTGGAGGGACGCAACACCGGACCCTGCGGGGGGAGCGGGAAGAACTCGCGACGCACCACCGCGGCCGCCACTACGACGGCGGCCGCCGTGAGTAGTGCGGAGACGAGCCTTTCCCAGGTGGTCGTCATCAGACAGAAACAGCAGTCCAGTTGGAGAAAGCGCCTTCTGGATTCAAATGGGATAGTCGTAACAAGTCAGGTCGCCAGTTGTTTCGCACGTGGCGAAGGTCCACTCGGGACACACCACATCACAGATCAACCTGATGTCATTGATCGACTTGTTCTCGCAGTCTGCGGAGAAGGACTGATTGCATCCGACAAGCGCGCCTGCCGACGCTGCTTCCGGCAATGAGAGGGCGGCGAGCCCAAGGATCAACACCAGCGCCGGTCTGAGAATCGATGATCGCATCGAACGCCTCGGGAAAGTGGTGAGTCACGGGAGTATGTCCCGTGCCATTCTCCACTGGCGGCCACGTTCCGGCAATAGAGCCGGGACGGTCTCTTGGATCTAGATCCCACCTCCGCAACAGCGCCATCGTACACACGCAATTACCGGAAAACCGGAAGCTGATGCCTGGCGAGCTGCTGAGATCCAATCGCGACATTGGTTACAACATAGACGGACTTTTCACCGAAGCCCATTACGCAGGACCGCGGCGGAAGTTCGACCCTGGCCGCCAGTGTTGCATTCTGGTCCACGACGTCGTAGAGCGGTGGTGAGTCTGCCGGCACGGTTCTTCGAATCCAGAGCTTGCCATCAGGCGCAAACAACGCTGGCCGGCCGAGAAACGGCGGTAGAAACTCCGGCCATGTGGGCGGCTCGTCGATGGGTGAACGTACGGACCGACACATCTGTACTTGCCTCGCCTCGCGCCACACCCTCTTCTCAACTTCGGTAACGCGGATTGAATCGAAGGGGAGCGTCGGGCCCCTCGACACGGCACCTGCAGGCAGTACGTAGTCAACCCGGAAATCGTCCCAGCGCAGAATCGCCAGCCGCCCCACTGTGTCTACAGCCACCTGATCCCCTATCACGAATGGAATCAGCGCCGGGCCACCAAGGCCCTTTGTGGAACCCGGTTGCCCTCCTCGATCCAGGAGCGATCGGGCGCGAAGATAGCCCGCCGTGTCAAGGCGCCCGCTCTCAGGTTGCCAGCGCTCGATCGCAACAGAGTCCGCCAGCTCCAAGCCGCTCATCCCCATGCGGGCGGAACTGCCCGCCGCGTAAAACCGCCCTCGAGAATCCGAGGCAAACGGTACGAAGCGGGACAGGCTGCCGGGCGCAGTCTCCACCAGCCCAAGATCAATCGTGCCATCGGGTCTGCCATTCCGATCAAATAACAGGACGCGGCTGTTGCGACCGTCGAGCAGCGCCGTTCTGCTTCCTGGCCAGACGAAGAGCGCAAGTGCCGACAGGTATTCACCAGTTCCGTTACCGGTGCGTCCAGTTCGCGTGCTCTGCTGCGTGACGAAATCCGCGATTACCACGATTCCTTCCCGGGAGTCGGCGACGATGACCCGACCATCGGGAAGCTCGCGTACTCCATCGATCTGCGTGAATCGTCGCCCGGTGAACACGAGACCTGACTCAAGCCGTGAAGTCGCGATGACCTGCGTGACGGCAGCCTGCGCGCAAACCGACGATGGCAACGTGCACGTCCATGCCGCTCCCCCAAGCAGGGCGATGCACGCCCTCAACAACATCGCGTCGCAGTTCGACGTCATGGTCGCCGCGGTCCAGGGAGAACGGACGGATTCAGTAGCGATGCGACACTAGTGGTTAGCTCGCGGCGCTGTCGCAGCTCCAATTTCAGAAGGATGCTGTGGACATGATTCTTCACGGTCGCCACGGTGATTCTGTGGAGATCGGAAATCTCTTTGTTGCACATCCCGCAGAGAATCGCCGACGCGATTTGCAGCTCGCGGCTTGTCAGACGCCTGGGAGCGGGGAACAGAGATCGAGCCATCGTTGGCCTGGTCTGCGGAACGATACGAATCGTCTCCAGTTCTTGAGGGATCGCTTCTCTCAGAACCAGAGCACGCGCAAGACGCCAAAGATCAGTGGGAGTCGCCGCGCGACTCGCAAAGCCGCAAGCGCCAAAACGCGATAGACCCTCTATGGCAGGATCCTGCAGCGAAGGCAACCCGTAACACCCGCTTTGGCGCGCGAAGGCGACGCCCATCAACAGTTCCGCGGCCGTCACGGTGCTTGCGTCAATCAACAAAAGGTCCGGGCCTGCTCTGAGCACCTCAGCCGGCATATCAGGCGTATCAAAGCGCATGGCCACCGCCTCCAGGTCCGGACTGATGGCGAGCGCCGCCACCAACGGCTCAACATGCGCTCTGACACGCGAGAAGACCGCGACCCGCAGCACCCCGACGACGGACATGAGCGAATGTGGCCTCGGTGCCTTTGATTGCGTACGATCGACGCAGCCCGAATCACTGTCCCAATCTGCAGTATAGCCCCCCCGGGGGGGGGGGGCGGAAGTGGTCAGTTCGCGGCACCCTTCATCGGCGCTCTGGGTGCAGAGAACGCCGTCGTACTCAAAAAGCCCCGGCACTGCTGGAGTCCTCGCGCTCATTCACAGAAGGACGCGGAGGATGCCCTCTTCCGCGCCTTGTGATTTCCCTCTGCGCGTTGCGCCCTGCGCTAGACGCTCGGCTGCTTCTTGCAGTTCTCCACGAACAGCCAGTTCGCGTCGCGCGGGTTCTTCAGCATCGAGAACCACTGCTTGATGAACGCCTGCGCGTCGTTCCGGTACTTGCCATCCAGTCCCGGCGTCTCCTGGTACAGCTTCAGCAGGTCCGCCTCCTTGTCCCGGTACGGCTTCAGGACCGGCTCCAGTTCCGCGAGCGAACGGCACGGGCCGCGATACAGGCGTTCCTTCACGCTCCGGATGCCGAGCCGTGGGTCGGGCGTCGCATAACGAGTCCCGACCAGCCCCGAGAAGTCCAGGTCGTACGCCACGGGCAGCAATTGCCCGGTCGGCCGCTTCACCAGGCGGATGTTGTGGAGTGCGTACAACGACCAGTCGGTGTTGCCCACGAACGACTGAAAGACCGCCACCTCGTTGATCTGGTCGGCGTCCACGTCCTCGAACAACGCGCGGCGGACGTCCACGACCTCGCCCTCCATCCGCTTCGCCACGTCATCCTCGTGCTCCATGAAGATGCCGTTCCGCGTCTCGATGGGCGCGCCGGTCGCCGAGTCCACGTAGGTCACCCGCGCCATCCGGGCCCGGTAGCTGCGCGGCGTGAGGAGGTTGTGGACGCGGTACGCGAGGTACTCGCGGATCATGTACTCGTCGTACAGCGAGTTCGAGTTGCAGTGCGTGACGAGCTTGAGCTTGTCCTGCCCGTCGAAGACCGTGCCCTTCACCTCGCCTTTCTTGAAGTCGAGGCGCAACGGGACGAAGTTGCAGTTCCGGTTCGCCAGCCGGAAATGCCCGCGCGTGCGCAGCTGCACCGGCAGCTTCAACTCGCCGCCCTTGCCGTCCGCCATCCGGACCTCGCCCCAGTACTCGGTCGTGCTCAGGGTGTCGCGGTCCTTCGAGATGACCTTGTAGTTGCCGACCAGCTTGAGCTCCACCGGCGTGTCGGCGGTGAAGAGGGCGCGCGTCTCGGCCTCCTTCTTCCACTCGGCGATCTTCTCGGGCGTGGGCGGCTCCTTCGGCTTCTCGTCCTTGCCCTCCTGGGCCGGGACCGTCGTCGATGCCACGAGGAGCAGGCCGAGCCCCCAGGCGACGTAGCCGCGTTGACGCATGCGTGTCAGGCCCATCGTTCCACCTCCACGTTGGCGACGAATGGCGCCGCCTCATTGGTCAGTGTGCCGGAGATGGCCTCCAGCGAGTTGCCCTTCTTCGGGCGGACAGCGTATACGATACGAGCTTCCCCGTCGGTCCGCTCGATGCGCACCATCTTCCAGCGCTTCAGGTGCGCCTCGAGGACGGCCTCGACCGCCGGCTGAGCCTGGTCGGGGTCCCCGACGTGCACGGTGATGCGGCCCTCGAAGCGCGGGCCTTCTTCATCGCCGCCGACCTGCGTATCGACGCCCAGCTTCGCCTTGCGCTTGTCGATCCGCGCCTGGAGCGCTTCGAGTTGCGCCGGGGCCATGGAGTCGAGGATCTCGCGGTCCAGCCGCGCCACGAACTGGCTGGTGCGGTTGGCGATGGCGACCGCGCGCTCCATGTGCTTCTGGGCCCGTTCCCCTTCCAGGCCCGGGGGCGTCCGCGCGAAGTCCGAGTACCAGAGGACCAGGCTCGCCACGACGAACAGCACCGACAGCACCGTCGCGGTCTCGAGCTGGACGCCACAGGCAAGGCCCAGCGCCATGACGGCGAAGACGAAGACGGCGTCCTTGCTGTCCTCGAGGGCGACGCGGAAGCGGACCGCCGCCACGATGCCGGCCAGGCTGAACGCGAGGGCCACGTTGCTCCGGACCAGCGTCGCCACCATCGCGACCACCACGGGCAGGAGCAGCAGCGTGTGCACGACCGATTGCGAGTAGCCCTTCTTCTGCCGGGTGAACATGTAGACCCACGACACCGGCAGGCACAGGATCAGCGATGACGTCGCGGCGATGATCCCCATGAAGGTCACCGCCAGCGGCGACAGCATGTCGAGCGCGGGGTCGGGTGTCGTGAACGTCGTGACCTGGGTGTTGGTCAGACCGACCAGGGGCTGGGTCGCGGAGTGAAGCAGGTCGCGCAGCGACGGCGGCAGGTAGCGCCAGGCGACGATCGCGACGATGGCGACGACGAGGTAGTAGACGACCAGGCGGACGACGATGTTCGTCTCGAGCACGCCGAACCGGCTCGGCTGCGGACCCGTGATGGAATTTGCGTTGGTCGTGGAAGGTGTCATCCGGGCGGGTGGAGGTCGTCGTTGGCACGACGTTAACGCCTGCCCGTGTCTTTGGCGAGGCAACGCCCACCGAAGCGCGTGGAATTGAGCCCCCCTGCGTTGCGGGGATGAAGGAGCCGCGCTCCGGGCGGTCCACGTTGGCGCCATGCAAGCCGCCGCGTGGGCCGGGCTCCTGTCTGCTAATGACACCGACCTCGTGTCGGCGCTCCCCCGGGCGCTCGGGTTCGGGGAGGCCTCGAGCGCAGACGCCGGAACCCGGCGCGCCCTGGGTATCCCCGAGGACATCGAGTCGGTGCGCATTGCCGCGGGTCCAGGAACCGCGCGCCTCCTGCTCGTGGTCGGCGCCGGCGAGACCGGCGGGCGTGACGGCGCGTCCCGACTGGCGACGACGCTGTCGCGGAAGTCACCCCACCTGCTGTGGCTCCTCGTCTTCATGGCCCGGGGAAGCCGTGACCTGGTGATCGGCGCCTGGCACGCCGGCGCCGGCCCGGCGCGCATCTCGGCGCTCGTCGTCGATCGCGCGCAGGTGCTGCCCAGCGATGTGGAGACGATGGCGACCCTCGCAGCGGCGATGGAGGGGTCGGACCTCGCCATGCACGCGCGGTGGGTCGAGATCCTCGGCCGCGAGGCGATTACCCGGCGGTTCTTCCTCGACCTGCAGTCGCTCGTCACGCAATTCGCCGTCGGCGCCCAGGGGACCGCCAGCATGGAGACGCGGCGGACCATTGCGCTCCTGCACCTGTCGCGGATGCTGTTCCTGGCGTTCCTCGAGGCGCGCGGCTGGCTCGACGGCGACCACCGATTCCTGGCGCGCGTGTTCGACGACTGCATGCAGCGCGGCGGCCGGTTCCAGCAGCGGGTGCTGGCCCCGCTCTTCTTCGGAACGCTCAACACGCCGGTGCAGCGCCGGGCGCCGACGGCGCGCGCGCTGGGTCGTATTCCATTCCTGAATGGTGGACTGTTCTCGCGCGCGCCGGTCGAGCGAGCGGCGCGCACGCTCACCATGCGTGACGACGACTGGGCCGACGCGTTCGACCGGCTGCTGGTGCGCTATCGGTTCACGCCACGCGAGGAGACGGTCGCCTGGCGCGAGGCCGCGATCGACCCGGAGATCCTCGGTCGCGCCTTCGAGTCGCTGATGGCGTCGGTCGAACGGCGGACGACCGGTGCGTTCTATACGCCGCTGGCCCTCGTCGAACGCGTCACCCAGGGCGCGCTCGAGGCACTGGTCGGCGCGCGTGGCGTGCCGGACGGAACCCTCGCGAAGGTCGATGCGGGAGCCGCGCTGGACGATGGGGAGGCGAACCTGCTGCGCACCGCCACCGCCAGCCTGAGGGTGATCGACCCGGCCTGCGGGTCGGGAGCCTTCCTCATTCACGTGCTGGACCGCCTGACGAAGCTGCGCGTTGCCTCGGGGGATGGGCGCTCGCTGTCCGCGATCCGCCGGGATGTGGTGACCCGGTCGGTGTTCGGCGTGGACATCAACCCGACGGCCGTCTGGCTGTGTGAGCTGCGACTGTGGCTGGCCTTGATGGTGGACCACCCGGCCAGCGATGCCCTGTCGGTGCCGCCGCTGCCCAACCTCGACCACAACATCCGCGTCGGGGACACGCTGGCCGGGGGGGACTTCGCGCTCGGCCGCGCCGGCGATCATTCCCCGGCGGCGATCCTCCGCACTCGTTATGCGCGATCGACGGGGGCCCGCAAGCGCTCCCTGGCGCGCGCGCTCGACCGGGCGGAGCGGACGGCGCTCGTCGCATGGCTCGACGCGCGCATCGAACGCCTGGCCGCCCAGCGGTGCTCGCTGGTCACGGCGGCCCGGGGGAGGGACCTCTTCGGCGGCCGCCGGGGCGCATCCGCCGGCGAGCGCGGGGCTGCCCGGCAGCTCCGCGTGCTTGCGCGCGACCTGCGCGCGCATCGCCGAACCGCCGTCCGCGGCGGCGCCCTCCCCTTCGCGTTCGCCTCGCAGTTCCCGGATGCGCACCGTGCCGGCGGGTTCGATCTCGTGGTCGGGAACCCGCCCTGGATCCGGATCCACCATATCCCCGCCGCCGCTCGCGACCGCCTGCGGCGGGAGTTTCGAGTATTCCAGGAGGCCGCCTGGTCGTCCGGTGCCACGGTGGCGCGGGCCGGGTCGGGCTTCGGGTCCCAGATCGATGCCGCCAGCCTGTTCATCGAGCGCAGCCACCAATTGCTCCGCGAGGACGGGGTGCTCTCGCTGCTGGTGCCGTCCAAGCTGTGGCGATCGCTGGCGGGAGGTGGCGTGCGCCGTTTGCTCGGCGAGCGAGCGTCGCTCGTTGCCGTCGAAGACTGGTCGGAGGCCCCGTCGCTGTTCGATGCGGCGACGTACCCGTCGGTGGTGGTGGCACGGCGGGCCACATCGACCGGGGGCGATGTCCGGCTCTCGGTGCATCGCGGCCCGCTGCAGGTGGCCTGGACCTCGGCCCGCCCGCAATTGCCGCTCGACGACAGCGCCGGCGCCCCGTGGCTCTTCCTCCCGCCCGAGGTGCGCCTCGCCTTTGACCGCCTGACGAGGGCCGGGGTACCGCTCGCCGGCTCTGGAGTGGGCACCACCACGCTTGGCGTGAAGTGCGGCTGCAATGAGGCGTTCGTCGTCCGGGCGGTGACTGCGCCGGGCGGGGTCGAGGTCAGCGATGGCACGCGGACGGCCGTCCTCGAACAGCAGTTCGTGCGTCCGGTGCTGCGCGGAGAAGGTGTCCGGCCGTGGCGTCGCGATGCAACCGATGAACACATGGTCTTCCCGTGCGCCGGGGACGGACGGGTGCTGACGGCACTCCCCTCGTCGCTCCGGAGTTGGCTGCTGCCCTGGCGTGGTCGACTGGAGGCGAGGACGGACGCGCGCGGCAATCGGGCGTGGTGGTCGTTGTTCCGCCTCGACGGCGCGCGACACGACCGGCCTCGCGTCGTGTGGGCGGACCTCGGGAAGTGCCTGCAGGCGCTGGTGCTTCCGGCCGGTGACCGCGCCGTCCCGCTGAATACCTGTTACGTGCTGTCGACGCGCGACGAGACCGATGCCCTCGCGCTGGCGGCCCTGTTCAACTCTCCCGTCGCCGATGCGTGGGTGGCGGCGCTGGCCGAGCCGGCACGGGGGGGATACCGACGGCACTTCGCCTGGACGATGGCGCGCGTGCCGGTGCCTGACGACTGGGCACGCGCGCGGGACGTGCTGGCCCCGCTCGGGCGCGCAGGAATGGACGGCAGCCCCTCGTCGCGCACGCAGTTGATGCACGCCGTGCTGGAAGCGTTCCGGCTCCGGCGCCATACCGTGGCGGCGCTGGTCGAATGGATGAACCGCTGATTGCGGCCGATCCGTCGGTGGCCCGCCGATGGATGGCGGCGCGCTATCTCGAAGGACCCGGAGTCAGCACCCGGGTGGGCGCGATCACGCTGCAGCCTCACCAGGCCGACGCGGTGTCGCGCCTGTTGGCGACGCTGGAGGAGACCGGCGGCGCGGTGCTGGCCGACGCAACGGGCATGGGGAAGACGTTCACGGCCATCGCCGTGGCCCGCGCCATCGGTCCGGCCGTGGTCGTGGCGCCGGCCGCGCTGCGCCCCATGTGGCACCGTGCCCTGGATCGCACGTCCACGGCGGCTGACTTCACCTCCTTCGAGTCGCTGAGCCGGGGCGGGGTGTCGCGCCAGCGACCGGCGTTGGTGGTCGTGGACGAGGCGCATCATGCCCGCAACCCCCGCACCCGTCGTTATGCAGCGCTCGCCGACCTCGCCTGGGGCGCCCGGGTCCTGCTCCTCACCGCGACACCCGTGCACAACCGCGGGCGAGACCTGCGCGCCTTGCTGGCGCTCTACCTCGGCTCGCGCGCCTGGGACCTGTCCCGGGACGAGGTGGGGCGATGCATCGTGCGCCGGCAACCGGCCGATGCCAGCGCGTCCGCGCCGCTGCCGGCGCTCGATCCCCCACAGTGGCTGGTGGTCCCCTCGGATCGGGCGACGCTCGCCGCGCTGATGGACATCCCGGAGGCAGTACCGAGCGCGGATGGGAAGGCCGCGCACGCGCTCATGGTGCTGGGGCTGCTCCGTGCCTGGTCTTCGTCGACGGCGGCGCTGCGGGCCATGCTCCGTCGCCGGCTGCAGCGCGCCGTCTCGCTGTCCATCGCCCTGGAGTCGGGTCGCGTCCCCGGCCGGCGTGAGCTGGCTTCAACCCTCGTGATCGATGACGCCGTGCAGCTCGGGTTCGCCGAGTTGACGGCCGTGACCGGGGCGGTCGATACGCTGCACCTCCGGGAGGCGCTCGCCCTTCACTGTGAAGGCGTTCGTTCCGCGATGCGCGCGATCGACCAGGCCGGCGATGCCGACGGCGCCAGGACGCATTGGCTGCGCAAGGTCTGCGACCGTCATGCGCCGGTGCCGGTCGTGGCCTTCACGCAATTCACCGACACCGCCGGCGCGACCTACCGGGTGTGCCTCTCGCGCGGGGGCGTGGCGCTGGTCAGCGGCCGCGGAGCCCGGATCGCCTCCGGGCGCATCACCGTCGATGAGGTCGTGCGCGGGTTCGACGTCGATGCGGTGGATGCACGTGAACGGCCGCCGCGCTCGATGCCGTTCAACCTGCTGGTGACCACCGACGTGCTCAGCGAGGGACTCAGCCTGCGGCGCGCCGGCGTGATTGTTCACCTCGACCTCCCGTGGACAGTGGCGCGCCTCGAGCAACGCACCGGACGCCTGCGACGGCCGGGGTCACCCCATCGCCGCATCGCGATCTACGCGATCGGACCGCCCGTGAGCGCGCGCGAGCTCACGGCGGTCGTTCGCGCGCTCCAACGGAAAGCCCGCCTGTCGGCCGTCGCCGGCATGGGCGACACCGTGGCCGGCATGATGCCGCTCGTCGGCAACCGACTCGCCCACGCAACCGCGGCAATCGCTACGCGGGGCGACGCGCACGCGGACGAAGAGGTGCGGACCATCTTGTCGCGCTGGTCCGTGGACAAGGCAGAGAAGGCCGATCAGCCGGGCTCTATCGAAAGGACCGCCCTGGCGCTGGTGGTCTCCGGCAGTCGCACTTCCCTGCTCGCGGTGCGCGATGGCCAAGCGGCCGCAGGATTGTCCGACATACGGCACGTCGTGCGGCTGCTGGATGTCATCCCAGGTTCGGAAGCCACGGTCGCACCGGCGTCGATAGCGTCGTGCCTGGCCACCGTCGGCGCCTGGATCGAGCATCGACGCGCGCGTGCGCTGGCCGGGCCCGCGGTCGAATCCCCATCCGTCGCGCACACAGCCGTCCTCCGGAGACTTCAGACCCTCGCCGCCAGGACCGGCCGTGCCGAGCGCGCCGTGATCATCGAGCGCATAGAGCGCTGCCGCGGGCTCGTCCTGGCAGCGCGCGGCATCGGTGCGGAAAACGCCATGGCCGGCTTCATCGCCAGGTCCGCGACGGCGGGCGGTTTCGACCTGGCCGCGCTCGAGCTCCTCCTGGTGTCCCGAAACCAGGTCCATACCGCAACCGGGGCGCCCAGGCTGGTGGCGCTCCTCGTGGGCGAGGGTAAGGCGCGCTCGGCCCTGGTGGCTGCTGACCTGGCGTCAGTCCTGGGCCGCGACCGCGCTGAAGGCGCGGAATCCGGTGATCGCGTCCCGCTTGGCCCAGACCCCGACCCGTCCCGCCGGGGCGACATCCAGGGTGTGGCTGACCGAGAGGGTGGTGTCCCCGGCCAGGAACCCGCGCACCCGGTTTCCGCGCACCTCGACCACCAGCTCGTGCCAGGTGCCTGACGGGATCTGCTTGTGGACCTCGCCGTGCAGGATCACCGTGCGCTCGCCGTTGGCGAACCGCCACAGCGCCAGGTTCCCGTCCTTGGTGTTGTACCGGACGTAGTGGTACTCGCCGGTGGGCTTGAGGTCGAACAGCAGCCCCGCGATCTGGTCCGACTTCCCGCCCAGCAGGTTGAACTGCACCCGCAGGGTCCCGGACGAGAATTCCCGCACCGGTTCGTATACCGCGAACTGGAAGGCCGTCGGTGCGCTGCCGTTGGCCAGGAACGTCTCGTTCACCCCGCCGAACAGGCGCCGGCTCGACGCCTCCAGCGCCTCGCGCGTCGTCGAACCGCTCCACGCCTCCCCGTTCACCACGGTCGCGCCGGCCGAGTCGGCCCAGTGACCGACGACGCCGGCCAGGCCGCTCAATTCCCCCCCTCGCGTGCCCTCGCACGCCGAGACCATGGGGAGGGCGAACACGGTGGCCGCCGCCAGCATCAACGGGCGCGCGCGCCGACGGGGCAACGTGGCAAGGGCAGCCTGCAGCATGTCGCGAATCCTCTGCCTAACGGCGATGGGGTCCGAAGAGAGCGCCGCCGACGCCGCCAAGCACCGGCAGCACCAGCAGCGACCAGAGCCCGAGGAAGCCGCGGACCGTCTCGTCCGGCGTCCACGACTCGGGTGGGATCATCCCGAAGCTGAGCGCCAGGACGCCCGCCGCACAATGCCCGATCACCGCGCCCCAGAACGCCGATCGCTTCGCCGGGGACAGCCACCGGATCTTGTGCCCCCACGACAGCAGCACGATCGGGACGGCAAAAAGCCCCAGCAGGAAGACCACGATACCGGGGCTCATGCGTGGTCCCCTCCCTTCTTCCGCTCGTGGCCACGGTGCAGCTTCGGCACCAGCCAGAGCCAGTACCCGGTGATGAGCGTGAGCACCAGCGCCACCGCCGCGATGTCCGACAGGATCACGAACGGCTGTCCGCCGAAGATCTCGCCCGAATGGAGCTTCTCCAGGAAGACGTCGCCGCGACGACCCACGTGCACGACCCGTCCGCTGCCGATATCCACCGTCGCCTCCGTGGACGCCTTGTCCCGCAGGCGGACCTTCACGAAGCCGTTCCTCGGCCGCACGTCCATGCGATCGATCAACCCGACGTCCACGGGGTCGCCGGGATTCCACCCCGGCCGGGCCGCCGGCGGCGCCGCTTCCAGCGCCGCGTGCGCCAGCCGCTCCAGCGACGTGGCGTCCACGAATGCGGCGCTCGGCGCGTGCTCCACCTCGGGCATGAGGCCGAGGCCGCGCTTGTGGTTGAGCAGGATCCCGGTGATGGCGATCGCGATCAGCGCCATCGTCGACAGCACACCCAGCCAGAGATGGATGTGGAACGCCGCCTTGCTCATCCGCTGGCGGGAGGTGGCGCGATGCACCGGGCGCACCGCCACCGGCGGGTCGGGCTTCAGGACCGTGGCCGCCATCAGCGCAGCGACATCGTGAGGCGCAGCGTCCGTCCCGGCTGGGGCAGCCCGCACTGGTCGTAGACCGCGGCGTTCCCGACGTTGTCGAGCGAGATGAGCGTGCGCAGCCACTGGAACGGACCGCCACCCTGCACCGTGAACGTGCGCTCGACCGACAGGTCGCTCGTCGATTTCCCCGAAAGCGTCATCTCGTTCCCCGTCTCGCCATTGAGGCAGTACTGCTTCCCGGTGTAGCGCGCCGTCGCGACGCCGCGCACCTGCCACGGCAGCGGCAACCCGAGTTCGAAGCGGCCACGCGTCTCGGGGTTGTTCTCTGAATGGCGCTCGGCGTTGTTCGCACTCGCGTCGAAGATCCGGATGCTCTGCAGCGTCGCATCGCCGTTCAGCGTCACGAGCCGTTCCGGATGGGTACCCAGCACGATCCCGCCGAGGAGTTCGAGCCCGCTGCTCTCGATACGGTCCCGGTTCACTCGCATGAACCGCGTTGGATTGGTGAGCGTGATGCGAACCACCGCATCCTCCATCCGGTGCCGGAAACCGGTCACCTGCAGCGACGCGTGGGTCGACGACCCGAACTGGCGATCCATCGTCACGCCAGCTTCGAGTCCCCGCATCGTCTCCGGCTTCAGGTCGGGATTGGGTGTGAAGCGGTTGAGGGCGCCCGAGTACAGTTCGCGCAGCGAAGGAAAGCGCGACCGCTCATTGGCACTGATGTGGAATCGCCACACCGGATCGACGTCGTGCGTGATGCCGACACGCCACCCGGGATTCGAGAACGGTGCCTGCGCGGCCCGCCCTCCTGTTTCGGGCGTGGAGGACCGGTCGAATACCACTCCGCTGGCCAGGCGCGTGCGATCACCGATGGGGGCATCGAACTCGACGCCGGCACTCCGGAGCTTCTGCCGATAGTCGACCGCCGCGGCAGAGGCCAGCGTCTCCTCGTATTGTACGTCACCGGTGGTCAGGCCCGCCCGGACCGTGGCGCTGCCAACCGAGTGCGACAGGAGGGCGCGCGCGGTCATCGTCCGCTCATCGCCCAGCTCGACGCCGGTCACCGTGTTGTAGTCGCGGCCGTCGAAGGTCTCGATCTTGAGCTTGCCGTTGTTGAAGCCCACGCCGACGTCGAGCGAGCCGTATCCCCACGGCGTGCTGAAGCTGCCAGAGCTGGCCGACAGCGCGGTCAACGAGCGGCGGTTGTACGGATACCTCCACAGCCGCGGGGCGCTGAGGTGCTCCTCGGGAGGCACGCCCTTCTCCGCGTCGAACGCGGACACGGTGAACCCGAGCGATCGGCCAAGCGGGGTGCTCCACCGGATCGATGCGAATCCGTCGCTCTCGCGCAGGTCGGTGTTCGTGCGGAGCCCATCGTGCGCGGTCGGGTCCACAGCCCCGCTGGGCAGCGCGAGTCCGTCGCGCTGGCGGTAGGCAAGGCCCCCACGGATCGACAGCGTGCCACCGCCGAAGTCGGCCATCGGTCGCGAACCGCCAACCGTCGCGACCAGGGAACTGTATTCATCGACCTCGACGCCCGCCCATAACTGGCTGCGGGCCGGGCGCCGAGTGTCATGCGTGACTTCGATCGACCCGCCGAGGGTGTTCGGCCCCGAGAGCACGGACCCGAGGCCGCGGACGATGACGAGGCGTTCGCCGCCGGTAATGGGAACCAGCGACGGATCGGCGCGATGGTCCCAGCCGAGCGTGATGGGGACACCGTCGATCAGCACGGCTGCCTGGCGAGAGTCAGAGCCGCGAACCGACAGCTCCATTTCGCCGCGCGAGTTCTGGCGCACGTGCACGAACGGCGACTCGCGCAGCGCCTGCTCCAGCACCGGTGCCGGGGAGGACCGGAGCTGGACCGGCTCGATCATGACGGCACTGGTCCCGCCGACCACCCCGACGGCGCGGGTGGCGCTGATCGTCACCGCCTTCAACCGCTGCGCGGCCGAATCCACCTTCGTGGAATCGGGCCTGCCTTGCGCGCCAGCGGCCAGCGGAACGAACGCCGGCACGATGAGGAGGAATTGTCGGAGGGAGTGGAGCACGCAACCTCGGCACGCAGGGGGCGACCCTGCCCGGACGCGATCATGAACGTTTCATGAACGCGAGAATATCGGGGTTCGTTGTACCCTGCGGCAAGGCGGGGTGCCGGCGCTCAGGAAATGACGCTGCCTGCGGCCGGTGACGCCGCCCGGTCCCCGGCCGGCGTCACCGGCACGGAGAACCGGAACTCGGTTCGTCCCGGGCGGGATTCCACCAGTTCCAGCCGGCCACCGTGCACCTCGGCAATACGCCGGGCGATCGCGAGGCCCAGCCCGGCGCCGCTGGTCTTGCTCCCCTCGTGGCGGACGCGCGCCGAGTCCAGTTGGAAGAACCGCTCGAACACGCGCTCGCGCGCCTCGGCCGGGATACCGGGGCCGGCGTCCACCACCGAGACCTCGCACACCGCGGCGCGCCGGGCCATGGACACCTCGACGGTGGAGCCCTGCGGCGAGTGCTTGATGGCGTTGTCGAGCAGGTTGAGGAGCAGGCGACCGAGGAGGTCGGCGTCGCCGGGCAGCGGGGCCTCGACGATGTCGGTGAGCGCCACGCCGACGCCGCGGGCATCGGCGAGCTGCCGGATGCCGCGCACGGCATCGTCGACGAGGTCCTCGAGGTACACGGGTGCGCGATGGACGACCAGGTGGCCGGCATCCGACCGCGCGAGGAGGAACAGGTCGTCCACGATCCGCGTCAGGCGCTGTGCCGCGTCCTGCATGATGCCCACCGACGCGCGATACTCCGCCTCGTCGCGATGGGGGCGCGAGAGGGTGACATCCGCTTCCGTGCGCACGATGGCCGTGGGCGTGCGCAGTTCGTGAGAGGCATCGGCCATGAACCGGCGTTGCTGCTCGAACGATCGCTCCAGGCGGTCGAGCAGGTCGTTGATGACCTGCGCCAGCCTGACGAGTTCATCGCCGCCACTGACGGGAAGGCGCTCGTGCAGGTTCGACGCGGTGATGTCGGCGGCATGGGACGCCATGGACGCCACCGGCGCGAGGTTGCGCTGCGCCAGGAAGTAACCGCTGGTCGCCGCCACGAGGATGAGCAGCGGGATGGCGACGAGGAACATGCGCCGGACGCCGGCCATCATCCGCTCGGCTTCACGCAGCGGGTAGCGGCCCGACAACTGGTAGCGGTGGCCGTCGAGGAGGAGCGGCTGGGCGCGCACGAGGTAGGCGCCGCCGGGCGCGGCCAGCCGGGTGGTGAACGGTTCGTCGATCGATCGCGCGCGCCGCACCACCGCCAGCACCGCGCTGTCGGTCGGGGCGCCGGCGTTGCCGGCTTCCGATCCGGGATCTCCCTTCGCCGCCACACGCCCCGTCGAGTCGGTGATGACGATGTGCAGCTCGCGGAACCGCACTTCGTAGATCGTGGCGCGCATGGCATCGGTGACGTTCAGACCCGCCCGGCGCTCGGCGCCCAGTTCCAGCGTGAAGGCGCCGAGTGCCTCGCCGATGAAACGATCGGTGCCGCTGACGAGGGCGCGCGCGAACGCGACATATGAAACCACCGCGAACGCCGCCAGCGGCAGGGCGAGCAGGACCGAGTACCACAGCGTCAACCGGACGCGGATCGAGGACGGCCAGGCGGCCACGGGCTACTCCCGGCGCGGGGCCGCGCGCTTGCGGGGACGCGCCGGAGCCGGCGCGCGCGGCGCCTCGAGCATGAAGCCGACGCCCCGCAGCGTGGTGAAGAGCTGGTCGCGCTCCCCCTCGTCGATCTTGCGGCGCAGGCGCCCGGCGTACACGTCGATGATGTTCGAGTAGAGGTTCCGGTTGTCCTCCCACACGTGTTCCATGATCTCGGCGCGGCTGACCACGCGCCCGGCGTTGCGGGCCAGGTGCGCCAGGAGCGCGAACTCGCGCGCCGTCAGGGCGATGTCCCTCCCCCCGCGCTGCACCGCGTGGCGCTGGGTGTCGATCACCAGGTCCCCGACGACGAGGCGCGTAGCCCGTCCCTCGGCGTGACGGCGATCGAGCGCGCGAAGGCGTGCCAGCAGTTCACCGAAGTCGAAGGGCTTGGTGAGGTAGTCGTCGGCGCCGGCGTCGAGCCCGGATATGCGCTGCTCCACCGCGTCGAGCGCGGTGAGCATGAGGATGGGAACGCGGTGGCCGGCTTCGCGAATCGCGCGGCAGACCTCGAGCCCCGATTTCCCGGGGAGGAGGACGTCGAGGATGATCCCGTCATACTCGTTGGCCAGCGCGAGGCTGAGCGCCTGGGTGCCGGTCGTGGCCTGGTCCACCTCGTGCGAGGCCTCCTTCAGGCCGCGCGAGATGGACGTCAGGAGCTGCCGGTCATCCTCGGCGAACAGGAGTCGCATGGTCTACCGCGGCGGGACCGGGCCGGGAACGTCGGGGGACACCGCGCGCTCGAACCCGGCGCGGATCGATTCCCAGCCAGGCCCGAAGAGATCGTCGCTTCCGGACGCACCTGCGTTCACCGCCGCGTTCCACCGGGGCGGTTCCACCCCGGACAGGTTGTGGACGAAGAAGTCCCACATCTTGCGATCGCCGTAGGCGGCGCTCGGCCCGCGGCGCCCGCCGCCATGCTCCTCGCCCGGCATCACCAGCAGGTCGAACGTCTTGTTCGCCTTGATGAGCGCGTTCACCACCTGCATGGTCGACGACGGGTCGACGTTGGTGTCGAGTTCCGGCAGCACGAGCAGCAGCTTGCCCTGCAGCTTGTGGGCGTGGACGACGTTGGAGCTGGCCTCGTACTCCGGACCGATGGGGTAGCCCATCCATTGCTCGTTCCACCACACCTTGTCCATGCGGTTGTCGTGGCAGCCGGCAAAGGCGACCGCGACGTGGTAGAACTCCGGGTGGAAGAGGAGCGCCCCCATGGCGTTCTGTCCGCCCGCCGACCCGCCGAAGATCCCGACCCGCGAGAGGTCGTACCACGGGTTCTTCGCCGCGTACGCCTTGTGCCAGAGGATGCGGTCGGGGAAGCCCGCGTCGCCGATGTTCTTCCAGGCGACGTCATGGAACCTGCGGCTCCGGTTCGCGGTCCCCATGCCGTCGATCTGCACGACGACGAATCCGAGCTCGGCGATCGACTGCATGTTGTACCACGGCGCGAAGCCCTTCGGCACGAACGAGCCGTGCGGCCCGGCGTAGATGTACTCGATCACCGGGTACTTCCTCCGGGGATCGAATCGTGAGGGGCGTACCACGACGCCCCAGATGTCGCTGGTCCCGTCGCGCCCCTTGGCAGTGAACACCTCGGGGGCGCGCCAGCCGGCCTTCGAGAGCGCGGTGACGTCGGCGCGCTCGAGATCCATCAGGACCTTCCCGTCGGCGGACCGGCGGAGCTGCGCCACGGGCGCGAGGTCGACGCGCGACCAGGTATCCACGTACAGCTCGCCGTCCGGGGAGAAGCTCACGACGTGGTCGGCCGGCGCATCGGTCAGCGGCGTCAGGCCGGTGCCGTCGAAGTTCACGCGATAATAGTGGGCGAAGTACGGATCCTGCTTCGGGTCCATGCCTCCCGCGCTGAACCAGACCTGGCGTTTGACGGGATCCACGCGCTGCACGGCCCTGACGACGAACTCGCCCTTCGTGATCTGGTTCTTCACCGTCCCGGTCGCGCCGTCGTAGAGGTACAGGTGCGCCCACCCGTCGCGCTCCGACAACCAGACGATCTCGGCCCCATCGTCCGGGTCAGAGCGGAAGATGCGACCGCCCCCATCGAGCGTGCCCGCGGCGCGGCGGTAGTCGATGAACGTCGCCGACTCCTCGTCCACCAGTGCACGCGCCTGCCCCGTGGTCGCGTTCACCTCGATTACGCGATACCGCTGGTGCCCGCGCTGGTTGTACTCGAACGTGAACGCGCGGCTGTCGCGGCGCCACTGGATCCCGGTCAGGTTGAACGGATCGGGGAAGAGCGCATTGTCGACGGTGGTCTGCGTGCGGGTGTCGACGTCGAAGAGCGTCGGCTGCTGGAGGTCGAGCACGTCGCCCGGCTTGGCGTAGAAGCGCTCGAAGTACTTCGGCTGCACCTGGTCCGGCGGCGACGAGACCACGTACCGCACCATGCGCTGATAGCCCGGGCGCACTCGATAGGCGGCGAGATGCCGCGAGTCCGGCGCCCAGCTCAGCGACTGGCGGGTGTACGGGTTGCCCTCCGAACCGTCGCGACTCAGTGCCACCCCGGCGGAAGGCGCCGTGCCGGCGTCACGCACCCAGACGTTGTAGTTGTTGATGTAGGCGAGGCGCTTCCCATCGGGGGACGCCAGTCCGGGGTCGACCGCGCCCGGGGCGCCCTGCCCCGCACCGCCACCGCGTCCGCCGCGCCCAGCCCCCGCCGCAGTGCGCGTGCAGCGATACTCGACGAGGGAACAGCTCCAGGTCGCGCTGTCCGCGGCGACCGTGATGGCCTGGTCGTTGTTCGTGAACGCGAAGGTGGTGAACGGCAGCGTCAGGCCCGTGTAGCGGCCTCCCGTCGCAGCGCCCAGCGCCGCCGCGATTCGATCGTGATCGAAGGGCGCCTTCTTGACCGGCGCATCGGCGGTCGTGGCATCGACCAGGACGAACGTATGCCCACCGGCGACCGATTTCCGGTACCAGAGCCGGGTATTTCCGGACCATGTCGGGGACTCGATCGCGTCGACAACGAGGCTCCGATACGTGGCGGACAGCCCGCTCGCGCGATCGTAGTCGGCTGCGGTGACCGTCGTGGCCTGGGACAGGCCTTCTGTGGCGAGGCCGGCGCAAAGGGTCAGGACCAGGAACGAGCGCATGAATTCCGTCTCCCCCGATGGTGATGCTGCTCACCCGACAAGATGCCTTCCGGCCCCGCTCCTGCACCATACTGCCGGCACCGGGTCGTTAGCTTTCCGCGGCCGGATCACCAGCCACCACGCCGAACCTCACGACCCATGACTCGCCAACTCGTCAATCGACTGCTGCTTGCCATCGTGCTCGTCTCCGCCCCGGCCATCCTGCAGGCGCAGGAAATGAAGCCGAAGTCCGACTCCAGCGCGAAGATGGGCTCCATGGCCGACCACATGATGGGCCCGTGGAAGGAGCTGAATGCGTTCCACATGGTCATGGAGGCCACCTGGCATCCTGCCTCGAAGAACGACCTGGCCCCGCTGCGCGCGAAAGTCCGGGACCTGGTGACGGCGTCCGAATCCTGGTCCGCCTCGAAGGCCCCGGCGATGCCGGCGTCCTGCGGGAGTGAAGCGGTGCGCAAGGCAGTGACGACCGTCGCCGAGAGTTCGAAAGCGCTCGCGGCACTCGTCGCGTCCTCGGCCGACGACGCGAAGCTGAAGGAGTCGCTCAAGGCCATCCACGACACGTTCGAGGTCGCCGAGAAAGGCTGCGCGGCCCACGGCGGCCATGGTGCGTGACCCGCTGAGAGGTCGGGTTCCGGAGAGCGACTGAACGCCGAGCACGCGGGCTTCACGGTGGACGCCGTGAGCCCGCGCGCCGGTGAGATCGCTAGCCGCGTTCGCCCCTGATGAAGGTGCCGTTCCGGAGATCCTGGACCGCCTCGTAGAGCTCGGCCTCCGTGTTCATCACGATGGGGCCGTACCAGGCCACCGGCTCCTTGAGCGGCTGGCCGGAAACCAGCAGGAACCGGATTCCCTCGTCCCCCGCGCGCACCGTCACCTCGTCGCCCGCGTCGAACAGCACCAGCGACCGGTTGCCGGTCATCTCGCGCTCGACGGTCTCCACCGGACCGTTCTTCTCCGTGAGGACGCCGAACGGCGCGGACGCATCGCGGAACGTGCCCGACCCCTCGAAGATGTAGGCGAAGGCATGCCGGCGCGTATCGGCCGGGAACGAGCGCCGCACCCCGGGCGGGACCTGGATGTCCAGGTAGTAGGGGTCGGCGGCGATGCCCTCGACGGGTCCGCGCTGCCCCCAGAATTCCCCGCAGACGATGCGCACCCTGGTGCCGTCGTCCTCGACGACCTCCGGGATGTGCGCCGAGGCGATGTCCTGGTACCGCGGCTTCGTCATCTTGAGTGACGATGGCAGGTTGGCCCAGAGCTGGAAGCCGTGCATCCGGCCCGCGGCGTCCCCGCGTGGCATCTCCTGGTGCATGATCCCGCTGCCCGCGGTCATCCACTGGACGTCACCCGCGCCTAACGAACCGCGGTTGCCCAGGCTGTCGCCATGGTCCACCGTGCCGGTGAGCACGTAGGTGATGGTCTCGATGCCGCGGTGCGGGTGCCAGGGGAACCCGGCGAGGTAGTCGGCCGGACGCTCGTTCCTGAAGTCGTCGAACAGGAGGAACGGGTCGAACTCGTCGGTCTTCCCGAACCCGAAGGCCCGGCGGAGCTTCACCCCCGCCCCTTCCATCGTGGGCGAGGACTCGATGATCTGCTTGACAGGGCGAATGGACATGGGCCTCCCGGTTCTGGAGTGCACGGGGGACGGCAGCACCGGTATCGACCGGGACTAGGCCTTCCCCCGCAGTTTGTCGAAGGCGGACGACACGGACGTCGGGAGCAGCAGGTTGTCCGAGATGCCGGCGATCTCCTCGGCATCGCGCCACGCCCGCTCCAGTTCCTCGAGTTCCCCGTGCATCGCGCGGCGCTCCGACTCCTCGTGGAGCGCCATTTCCAGCGCCAGCCGATGCGGACCCGGGAGCCCGAACAGTCCCTTGTTCCCGGACTGGGAGCCCCCGCTGTCGAAGCGACCCCAGCGCGACTTCCGCTTCACCAGGGGCCGCGTGTATTCCCTCGACAGCTTCGTGAGGTGACCGAGGTACGCCTCGGCGCTCCCGAGGCTCTCGATCTCGGCGACGGCCTCCGCGACCGCCTTCCGGCTGCCGCCGTACCGATTGACCTTCGGCACCACGATCGAGGCGATCTGCTCGGCTTCCTTCCCCTCGAAGCGCGCGCTGCCGTTCTTGAACCGCAGGTTGATTGCGAGTCGGCCGTCGTCGGCCCGATCGAGCGAGGTCTCGGCGAGATGGCGCCGCCGGACGTGGACGAGGCCGGCGGAGCTAGTGTGGATCTTTGCGACCACTTCCTCCGGGCTTCCGCTGACAATGGCCTTCCCGGAGTTCGCGAACATCCAGGCGAAGCCGCCAATGCCGATGCCGGCGGCAGCGATCCCGGTGAACACGGCACCCACGACGGCGACGCCGCCGGCGGCCAGCAGGATCTGCCGGTTCCGGCGTCTTCCGAACTGGTCGCCGTACCGCCATGCGGCGAACTCCGGGCGCATCGGCTCGCCAATCCGCACCAGGGTCGTCCCGTCGCGCAGGCGCGCGAGGCCAACGTTGTCCGTGGCCACCCGCTTGCGCGCGTCCCGATACAGCTTCTCCGACTCCTCGATCGCTTCCCAGCGCTCCTCGAGTGGCGTGAGGTTCCACCGCTCGCACTTCGGGCAGACGACCCAGAGCCGTCCCTTGGCCGCGTCGAAGGCCAGTCGTTTCCCGACCGGGAACGCCTCGACCGCCTCGTTACGACCGAGGTCCTGGTTGCAGAAGAGGCAGGTGGAATACACTTGAGTGCAGAGTGCAGAGTGCAGAGTGCGGAGTGCGGAGTGATGATTGGGAAATCAGCCTTGCGTTGCGATTTCCGAATCGGTCGTCACGAGTTCTCCGCCGTTGGAACGAATCGTCTCCGCGAAGAAGCGTCCGCTCTGCTTCACCGTCCGGCGCTGCGTGTCGAAGTCGATGTGCACGAGGCCGAACGGCATGGTGTAGCCGCTGTTCCACTCGAAGTTGTCGACCAGGGACCAGACAAAGAAGCCCTTCAGGTCCACGCCCTTCTCGACCGCCTGGCGGGCAGCCTCGATGTGGTCGCGCAGGAACTGCACGCGCTCCGGGTCCATCACGTCGTCCCCATCGAGGGGCGCGGGGTCCTTGAACGCGGCGCCGCACTCCGTGATGAAGATCGGTACGCGGCCGTAGCGCTCCGTGATCCTGAGTAACGACTCCTTCAGGCCATTCGGATAGACCTCCCACCCGACGAGCGTGCGGATCGCGGACGGCTCGATGTTCCGCGTGCGGGTGGGCAGCAGGGCCGGATCGTCGCCCACGACCACCCGCGTGTAGTAGTTCAACCCGACGAAGTCGATGGGCTGGTGGATGAGCGCCATGTCCTCGGCGGTGATCGGGCACCAGTCCCGCCCGAACATCTCCGGCAACTCGTCAGGCACGGTGCCGAGCAGGATGGCGTCCAGGAACTGCAGGTTGCGCCAGGCGTCGGCACGCTTCGCGGCGGCCTGGTCGGCGAGGCTCTGGGTGGCCGGGAACTTCGGCTGGATGTTCACCGCGATCCCGATCTGGCCATCGGCGCGATCGCGATACGCTTGCACCGCATGCCCGTGCGCGCGCAGCAGGTTACGCGCCACCACCGGCGCCTCCGCGGCATTGCGGTGCCCCGGCGCGTAGACGCCAAGGACGTAGCCCTTCTCCATCACGATCGCGGGCTCGTTGATCGTCATCCAGTGCCCCACCCGATCGGAGAGCGCGCGGAACATCACGTCGGCGTAGTCGCCGAACCACTTCGCCGTGTCGTCGTTGAGCCAGCCGCCCTTGTCTTCCAGGCCGAGTGGCAGGTCCCAGTGATAGAGTGTCGCGAACGGGGCGATGCCGGCCGCGAGCAGCGCGTCCACCAGCCGGTCATAGTACGAGATGCCTTTCGGGTTCAGGCGGCCGCGACCCTTCGGCATGACGCGCGCCCAGGCGATGCTGAACCGGTAGGCCTCGATGCCGAGCTCGGCCATCAGGTCCACATCCTCCTGATAGCGGCAGTACTGGTCGCACGCGATGTCGCCCGTCGCACCGGCGACCGTCATGCCCGGCAGTCGCGAGAACCGGTGCCAGATGTTCGGGCCGGCACCGTCGGCGAGGGTCGATCCTTCGACCTGATACGCCGACGTGGCGACGCCCCAGTAGAAGTCGCGGGGAAAGGAAGCCTGTTCAGTCATGGCGCGGGTCCGTCACTGCAAGGAACAAGGTGGACCCGCGCCGGACAACCCGCGTCACTCGTATCGCAGCGCCTTCATGGGATCCACGCGGGCCGCACGCATGGCGGGGACGCCCCCGGCCGCGAGCGCTACCACGCCCAGCAGCAGGGCCGCCCCGGCCATGGACACCGGATCGTTCCCCTGCATGCCGAACAACATCGACGCCGCCAGGCGCGACAGCCCGATGGCGGCGGCGATCCCCGCCACCCCGCCAATCACTGTCATGATCCCGACCTGCCGCAGGACCATCGCGCGCACGCGACCCGCATCGGCGCCCAGCGCCATCCGCACGCCGATCTCCCGGGTGCGCTGGGACACCGTGTACGCCAGCACGCCGTACAGGCCGATGGCCGCCAGCAATGTCGCCAGCAGGGCGAACGACGCGGACAACGTGCTGATCATCCGGTCCAGGAACACGTTCTCCTTCACCTGTTGCTCCATCGTCTTCAGTTCCTCGATGGGCAGGTTGGGATCGATCCGCTTCACCAGCGACGGAATCGCCTTCAGCAGCAGCGCGGGCTCTGCCGAGCCCCGCACGTAGAACTGCATGTAGCCGACGGTCGAGTCCTGGCGATACGGCGTGTAGAACATCGGCGGGACGGGATCGCGCACCTCACTGTTCTTCGCGTCCTTCACGAAGCCGACGATCTCGGTGTCCAGCGCCCGGTTCGCGCCGCCGGTCGCCATGCGCTTGCCGACGGGATTGGTGCCCAGCTTGAACTTCCGCGCGAATGCCTCGTTGACGATCGCGACCTTCGAGGTCCCGACCCCCTCGGTCGACGAGAACTCGCGCCCGGCCAGGAGCGTCGCGCCCATGGTCCTGAAGTAGCCGGCGCCGACCTCGTTGTACCGCGCGCCGTTGTCGGTATCGGGAGTCGTCTCGAACCCCTCGACCGAGACGCCCGTGCCCGAACTGCTGCCGGCAAGTACGGGAATGATCGCGGCCGTCACGCCGGTCACGCCGGGCAGGGCCGCCAGTTCTTCTTCCATCTGGTTGAAGAAGTTCATCGACCGCGGCCCGGAGTAGCCGTTCAGGACGGGCGACACGCCGAAGGTCACCATGTTCTCGACGCGGATGCCGAGGTCCTCCCGGCTGACGTTGGCCAGGCTCTTCACGAAGAGGCCGGCCATGATCAGTAGCGTCATCGCCAGTCCCATCTGCACCGTGACCAGCGTCGTGCGGAAGCGCACCGCGGACCGCGCTCCGGACAGCGCGCCCGTGTTGGCGCGGATCATGGCAATCAGGTCGGGGCGGGTGCTGTGGAGCGCCGGGAACAGCCCGAACACGATGCCGGTGCCAAGCGACAGGGCGCCGGCAAAGAGCAGCATCGATCCGTCCATGCGGAAGTTGAACACACCCGCCTCATCCATCGGCATGAACGAGTTGATCAGGCCGACGGTCCACCTGGCCACGAGCAGGCTCGCCAGGCCGCCGATGAGCGCGAGGATGATCGCCTCCATCAGCAGCTGGCCGAGGAGCTGCACGCGGCCCGCGCCCAGCGAAAGCCGCACCGCCATTTCCATCGCGCGATTGGCGCCACGCGCCAGCAGCAGGTTGGCGATGTTCGCGCAGGCGATGAGCAGCACGATGCCCGTGATGGAGAACAGCATGAGCAGGGGCGTCGTCGCCTCGGCGCTGACGCTGCTCTGCCCGCGGGCGCCATCGGTCACGAGGAGTGCGCGTTGCCTGAAGCGCGCCAGCGTCTGCTCGCTCATCCCCGTCTGCAGCGGCGCCTCGACGTCGGTGAGGATCGGCGTGTAGAGCGTATTCAGGGCGGTGGTGGCCTGCTCGATCGACACGCCGGGCTTGAGCCGGCCGAAGACGTACGCCCAGTAGGAGCGCCGGTTCTCGAATCCGGTGAAGCCGGGCGACATGAGGCCGCGCATGGTGAGCGGCACGAACACCCTGGGCAGCGACCCGAGGGTGGTGCCGTCGAAGCCGCGCGGCGCGACGCCGACCACGGTCAGGGACTGGCCGTTGACGACAATGACATCGTTGATGATCGCGGGATTGAGCCCGTGCTGCGTTTCCCAGTAGGCGTAGCTGATTACGGCGACGAAGTGTCCGCCGACGACGCGATCGTCGTCAGGCGTCAGCAGGCGCCCGGCGGCGGGACGCAGGCCGAGGACGGGGAAGTACGACCCGGACACGAGCGCGCCCTGGGCGCTGGACGTGTTCCCCTTGTACGCGAGGTTGGCACCAAAGCCGCGATGCGCGGCCAATCCCACCAGGACGTCCTGCCGTTCCTCGAGGTCGCGGAACATGCGATAGCTGAAGACCTGCTCGCAGTCACCCGACTGGTTGCAGGAGGTCGACCCCGGCTTGGGCCCCGGCGCGCCGAGGTTGATGAGCTGGTCGGGATCCTGCACCGGAAGGGGTCGCAGGAGGATCTGGTCAAAGAACGAGAAGATGGCCGCGTTCGCGCCGATCCCGAGCGCAAGGGACACGATCGTCACCACGGTGACGAACGGCGATCGCATCAACGTCCGGAGCGCCAGCCGGGGATTCACCATCGGGAGACCTCGATATTCCGGGAAGGGGCGCGCGGCCCCGGGAGCGGCTGTACGATTGGAGCGGTGGTGGAGTTTCGACCCGCCCGCGGCCCCGTCGATACGACACCACGACGACGTCATGGGTTTGGCACACCGGCTTCATTTCCCGGAGCGAATCGCGCATTCTCAAGGGCGCTTCGTCCCACGACCCATGACATCACGCCCCGCCGATTCGCTGCGCTGGCAGGTCGCCGTCGGTGCCGACGAGACCTCGGCGGTGTTTGACCCGAGTGCGGCACCGGATGCGCCGGTGTTCGTGTTTGCGCACGGAGCGGGCGGCAACCTCGCGGACAGCGGCGTCGTGCGCACGGCGGCGGTGCTTCGCGACCGCGGTCTTCACACGGTCCGGTTCAACTTCCTCTATCGTGAGAAGCGGATCGGGCGTCCGGATCCCATGCCCAGGCTCACCGCCTGCACCGAAGCGGTGGTCGAACGGGTGCGGACCGAACTGTCGCCGAAGCGGCTGTTCATCGGCGGTCGGTCGATGGGGGGACGGGCGGCGTCCGTTCTGGCGTCACAGGGATTCGCGTGTGACGGCCTGCTGCTGCTGGCCTACCCGCTGCACCCGCCGGGCAAGCCGGCGCAACTCCGATCGCAGCACCTGCCGGACATCCACCAGCCGGTCCTGTGCATCAACGGGACGCGCGACGAGTTCTGCACGCATGCGCTGATGGAGCAGGTCCTCACCACCGTCCAGCCATCATGGCACATGCACTGGGTCGAGGGCGCCGATCACGGCTTTCACGTCCTGAAGAAGTCCGGCCGGACCGACCACGACGTCATGGAGGAGATCGGCTCCGTGGTCGCCGGGTGGATCAGGAACGATTCCGCACCGGCGCCGCCGGATCCGTCACCGGCGTAGATCGTCCTCGGCCAACGGCCGGATCCACACGTTCCGGAAGCGAACCGGATGCGCGTGATCCTGGAGGCTGATCGGCAACCGCTCCGGGTGCGCCTCGTACGGAGGCCGCGCGTAGTGGCCGGTGGGCCCGGTGAGGGTGACATGGTCCTGGACCAGCACGCCGTTGTGCAGGACGGAGATCGTGGCCGGACGAGTCACCCTGCCTGACGAGTCGAACCGCGGGCCGTGGAAGGTGATGTCGTAGCTCTGCCACGATCCCGGCGGCCGCGACGCGTTCACCAGTGGCGGGAACTGGCCATAGATGGCGGCGGCCTGCCCATCCGGATACGTCGCGTTCCCATACGAGTCGAGCACCTGGACCTCGTACCTTCCCATCAGGAACACCCCGCTGTTGCCGCGATTCTGCCCGGTGCCCTTCGCCGGGTCGGGACTCATCCACTCGATGTGCACCTGGGCGTCCGGGAAGGAGTCGCGGGTCACGATACCGCCGGATCCCGGACGCACCTCGAAGTAGCCGTCGCGCACGATCCACTTCGCCGGCGCGCCGTCGCCCTGCATCCAGCGGGACAGGTCCCGACCGTCGAAGAGCACGATCGCGTCGCCGGGCGGCGGCACCGGCAGGGCGCCAGCACCGGCATCGACCACGCGCGGTTGCGGCCGGTCGGGGGCGTGAATGGGCCAATCGCGCGACGATTGGGCAGTCAGCGGACTCGCCACGGCCAGTGACACGGCCGCCAGCGTCAGGACGCGATCCGCGAGCTTGCGCATGTACCACTCCAGTGATGCGGTGACGGTCGATGCATCGGAGGTCATCCCGGCACCCCGCGTGCGGCGTGGCCTGCCGTCCCGGTGGGCTCCGGTTGTTCCAGTCGAAGGATGAGTCGAACCCCACGCTGCCAGGTAAAGAACGCGTATCCCCACTGCACCAGGACGCTGAGCCGATTCCGGAAGCCGGCCAGGTACATGATGTGCACGAACAACCAGAGGAACCACGCCGGAACGCCGCTGAAGGTGAGCCACGGGAACTCGGCGATCGCGCGATAGCGGCCGATCACGGCCAGGTCCCCGTGCGTCTGATAGAGGAACGGCTTCCGTGACCGGCCCGCGACTTCGTCGGCGATGTTCCGGCCAGTCCGCTTCCCCATCTGGATCGCGCCCTGCGCCACCCGGGGCACCGGCTTCCCCGACGGGTTGGTGACCGCCGCCTGGTCCCCGACCACGAAGATCTCGGGATGGCCCTCGAGCGAGAGGTCCGGCTGCACGCGCAGGTGGCTCGCGCGATCGACACACGTGGGGAACGCCCCGGAGAGCGGCGAGCCGAGGTTGCCCGCCGCCCAGAACACGGTGCGCGACTCGATGCGCTCGGCGCCGACCTGCACGCCGCCCTCGGCGATGCCGGTGACCGCCGCGTTGAGGCGGACCTCCACGCCTAACGCCTCGAGGTCACGCAGCGCCCGGGCCGACAGGTGCTCCCGGAACGCCGGCAGCAGCCGCGGCCCGCCCTCGAGCAGGATGAAGCGCGCCTTCGCCGGGTCGATGCGCCGGAAGTCGCGCCGCAGCGCCTTCCTGGCGATCGACACCATGATCCCCGCCAGCTCGACACCGGTCGGCCCGCCGCCGACGATCACCATCGTCAGGTGCCGGTCGCGCTCCGCCGGGCTGTCGCAGGCCTCCGCCCGCTCGAAGGCGGACAGGAACCGGTTCCGGATCTCCACCGCATCCTCGAGGGTCTTCAGCCCGGGGGCGTTCGGCTCCCAGTCATCGTGGCCGAAGTACGCGTGGCGCGACCCCGCCGCCAGGATGAGGTAGTCGTAGGTCAGCGCGACCCCGGAATCGAGGGTGACCGATTTTGCCTGCGCGTCGATGCCGGTCACGTCGGCGGCCAGCACCGTCGTATTGCGCACGGATCGCAGTACCCACCGGATGGGGACCGCGATGTCGCTCGGCGCCAACGCCCCCGTGGCCACCTGGTACAGGAGCGGCTGGAAGACGAACTGATTCGAGCGGTCGACCAGCGTGACATCAACCGGGGCGCGCCTGAGCGCCCTGGCGGCCTCGATCCCGCCGAAGCCACCTCCGACGATGACGACGTGGGGACGGTGAGGAGTCAGGGCCGAGGTCCGGGTTCAGAGGTCCGAGGTGAAGTGCCGGGTCACGAGTCACGAATCCCGAGTCACGAAACCCGAGTCCCGATTCCCGATTCCCGATTCCCGATTCCCGATTGAAGAGATCAGCATCCCGACGACGACGACCGCCACCGCACCGATGATATTGTGCCAGAGGAACGCCACCTGCGGGAGGCCGAACGTCACCGCCGCGACCGCCGACATCCCGGCGATGAGGCCCCAGAAGGCGCCCGCCGCACGCGCGCCCGGGATCATCGCGAGGATGAACACGCCGAGGATCGATCCGTAGAAGAAGGAGCCGAACCGGTTCACCACCTCGATCAGGGATCCCAGCGACCCGGCGCGAATCGCGACGAAGCACGCGAAGAGCCCCCAGAATCCGGTCGCGACCTTCGACACGCCGAGGAAGTGCGCGTCTGTCGCCTCGGGACGCATCCACCGCCGATAGAAGTCGATCACCGTCGCGGTCGACAGCGAGTTCAACTCGGCCGCGATCGACGACATCGCCGCCGCCATGACGGCGGCGATGAACAACCCGGCCATGCCTAACGGCAGGTGGTTGAGCACGAAGCTCGGCATCACGTAGTTCACGTCGCGCGTCGGCTCGCTCGTCACCTGGCCGGCCAGCGCCAGTGCCTCGGTCCGCACCGCCTGCACCGCCGAGTCCCCCGCCAGGAAGACTCGCGCGCCCACCACGTCCGCCGCCCCGGTCTCCGCCAGCGCCGCCGCGGCCACACGTCGCGTCTCGCCGGCCTCGCGGTAGCGATCCTCGAGGGCCAGGTACGCCGCCGGTTGCGCCTCGCGCACGCGCCGCTCGTGGGCGGGGTTGAACAGCAATGGTGCCGGCTGGAACAGGTAGTACACGTAGATCAGGACGCCCATGAGCAGGATCAGCGCCTGGAGCGGGATCTTCCAGTACGCGCTCATGAGGAGCGAACTGCGCGCCTCGTCCACCGATCGCGCGGTCAGGTAACGCTGCACCTGGCTCTGGTCCGTCCCGAAATACGAGAGCATCAGGAACGTCCCGCCGAGGATGCCCGACCAGAACGTGTACTGCTTCGTGAGGTCGAACGAGAAGTCGAATGCCTGCAGCCGGCCCGCCGTGCCCGCGACGCGCAACGCCCCATCGGGACTCACCGGCAGCTGCACCAGCAGGAAGATGACGATGACGACGAGGGCACCGACGATCAGCACCATCTGCTTGACGTCTGCCCAAGTCACCGCCTGCACCCCGCCGAACATGGTGTAGATCACCGTCGGGATGCCGATCAGCGCCACCGACCAGGCCAGCGGCCAGCCGAAGATGGCCGAGAAGACGATCCCCGGCGCCGAGATGATGGCGCCACAGGACATGCCCCGCGACACCAGGAACAGGAAGCTGGTGAGCGAGCGGGTCCGGGCGTCGAACCGGCGCTCGAGGAACTCGTAGGCGGTGTAGACCTTCGCGCCATGCAGGAACGGCACCAGCGTGACGCCGAGGATCACCATCGCGATGGGCAGCCCGAAGTAGAACTGGACGAAGCGCAGGCCATCCGTGGCGCCCTGCCCGGTCGTCCCGATCATCGTGACCGCGGACATCTGCGTCGCCATGACCGAGAGGCCGACCGCCCACCAGGGCAGGCTGCGATTGGCCAGGAAGTAGCCCTCGATGTTGTGCGTCCCCTTCGCCCGCCGCAGCCCGTCGACGACCACGTACAGGAGGTACCCGACCACGATCGCCCAGTTGATCCAGTGCATGACCTAGCGCCCGTAGTGCGACTGCATCCACCACAGGAGCGCGAGGCTCACGACCTGCACGATCATCACGCGCACCAGGACCTGGCGAAAACGGCTGGATCCGTCCTGCATGAGGGCTCCGGCGGGGGGTGGATGCGGAACTTACGCGGCGGGCGAGCCCCGCGGCCAGCGGGATGGCGGTCCGGGCGTTGACATCGCCGGGCGTGGAGGCACCTTCCCTCCGGCCCCCAACCCCGCCCACCCATGCGCGTCTCCCGTCTCGCGGCCGTCGTTGCGTTAGGCATCGCCTGTCAGCCGTCCACTCCACCGTCGTCGGAGGTCACGCGTCCCCGGGCGCAGGTCACCACCGCCGAGACGTTCGACGCGAAGCAGGTGCCTCCCTACACCGGCGCCCACGACGCGGCCTACGCCTTCATCGACGCCAACCTGCGCGCGCACGTCGAGAACCTGCGGCGCTGGGTCCGCCAGCCGTCGATCAGCGCCCAGAACAACGGCATCCAGCGCATGGCCGAGCTGGTGCGCGACGACCTGATCGCGCTCGGCTTCAAGGAGGCCGAGCTGGTGCCGACCACCGGTCACCCCGGCGTATGGGGGTACTACGACGCCGGCGCCGAGAAGACGCTCGCCGTCTACATGATGTACGACGTCCAGCCGGTCGAGCCCACGGGATGGTCGGTGGACGCGTTCGAGGGCGCGCTGGTGGACCGCCCGCTGGGCAAGGTGCTCATGGCCCGCGGCGCCACGAACCAGAAGGCACCCGAGCGCGCCTTCCTCAATGCGCTCGAGGCCATCATCCGGACCCAGGGCAAGCTGCCGGTGAACCTGATGGTGGTGGCCGAGGGTGAGGAAGAACTCGGGTCACCGCACTTCAACGAGGTCATCGACAAGTACGAGGCACGCCTCAAGACCGCGTCGGGCGTCTTCTTCCCGTTCAACAGCCAGGAGCCCGACGGCGACGTCGGCATGTTCATGGGCGTGAAGGGCATCCTCGCGTTCGAGATGGAGGCGCGTGGGGGACCCCACGGCGGCCCGGTGAAGTCGGAGATCCACGGCTCGTACAAGGTGATCACCGACTCCCCCGTGCTCCGGCTCACGCAGGCGATCGCCAGCCTGACGTCGCCCGACGGCAACACGATCCTGGTGCCCCGTTACTACGACGCGATCCGCGCACCATCGGATGAGGAGCAGCAACTGACCAACGGCATGCTCCCGCAGTGGGTGGCGCAGGACAGCGCCTCGCGCGCCGGCATGGGCATCGAGCAGTGGATCGACAGCATGAGCGCGCGCGACGCACTCATCGAGTACCTGTTCAGCACCACGATGAACGTCGACGGCATCTGGAGCGGCTACAGCGGACCGGGGATGAAGACCATCCTGCCGCACGTGGCCACCGCGAAGCTCGACTCGCGGCTCGTCCCGGACCAGGACCCGGACTCGGCGCTGGCCCTGATCCGGGCGCACCTCGACGCGAAGGGATTCACGGACGTCACGCTGCGCAAGCTCAGCGGCTACCCGCCGGCCCAGTCGTCGGTGAGCGCCCCGCTGGTCCGGGCAGCGATCGGCACGTACCACAAGTACGGGTTCCCGCCCAGCGTGGCGCCGCGGCTGGCCGGGAGTGCGCCGTACTACGTCTTCACGAAGCGACTGGGGCTGCCGATGGTGGCTGGCGGCATCGGGCACGGCTCCGGCGCGCACGGGCCCGACGAGTACATGGTGATCGAGCCGAAGTCGGGGTCGCGGGTGGCCGGCCTCGCGGCCATCGAGAAGTTCTACGTGGACCTGTTGTACGCGCTCTCCGCCGCCCGGTAGGGAATCCGCGGGGGAAGGGCCGCCGGACCCGTGCAGCGTCCTACTGGGCGCTGGACGCGCGCGCCCGCAACAGGTTGACGAAGAGGCGGGCCGCCCCGGGAACGCCGTTAGGCAGTTGCCGGAAGAAGGCGAGTGTGGTGTACACGTACGTGCCCTTCCCCACGGGCGCCACGAGCAGGGCGCCGCGGACCGGCTGCTCCCCCGGGTCGTTCATCGCCAGGACCGGACGCCAGGCCGGGTCGAACGTCCGCGGCATGTACAGCGACCGATCCTGGATCCAGCCGTCGAAGTCACGCGCCGTGATCCGGTTGGGCGACTGCAGCACCGCGGCCGTGGAGTCGAGGATCGTGACCGGCGCGTTCTCCACCGTGACGCGATCGTGGGGACGGTTGATCGTCACCGGGTACGGCATGATCCCGGGTCGCATCATCTCGTACTGGCCGTACTGCACCACCAGCGTGCCGCCGTCACGCGCGTAGTCGAGCAGCCGGGCGTTGTTCGCGACCAGTGCCGGGTGGGACTCGTACGCGCGCGGACCGACGACGATCGCGTGGTAGCCACGCAGGTCTGCCTGGGCGAGCGCCTCCGGCTCGAGGCGGGTGACCACGATGCCGAGCTGCTCGAGGGCGGCGGCGCTGTTGTCACCGACGCCCTGGATGTAGCCCACGCGCGCGCCGGTCGCGCCCGCGACATCGACCGCCTCGATCGTCAGTCGTGACGGGCGGTACAGGCGCTGCGGCGCGATGTGCTCGTAGTCGATGGTCGTGTAGCCCTGGGCGAATGTCCTGCCCGCACTGGTCGCGACGGCTTCGACCACGTGCCGGCCGGCGGGCAGCTGCCCGCGGGTGCGGAACGTCACCGTCACCACGGTCCCGGGCGGGATCGACACGGAGCGCGACACCGAATCCGTCGTCAATCCAGGCGGCAGGCGCAGGCTGACCGCGACGACGCGGGGTGTGGTGCCCGCGGCGCTGAGTTGCACGCGCACGTCCCGCTCAATGGGTGCTCGCGCGGGCGCATAGACCGTCTCCTGCTCCAGCAACACCGACACCGCCGGGACTCCGGCGACGGGCCGCTTCACCTCGCCGCGCACCTGGTCCGCGTAGCGATGCACGATGGGCGTCTGCACGAGGAAGCCGACGCCATCGACGCGCATCACGAACGCCACCGAGGGATCGCCCGAGTACGCGGCCTCGTCGCGTCCGGTGATCGCGTACTGGAACATCGCGCCCGCTCGAGGCCTGGCCAGCCAGCGCGGTGCCGACACCGACTCGAATCCCAGGCCCAGGCCGTCGGCGACATCGAGCGCTAGGCTGCTGTCCGGGGCGATGACGACCGGGCGCATCTCCAGGGGGCGGGGAATGCCGCCGGCGATGGTGAGGGCGCGCGTGACCTCGACGGGCCGCGTTCCCCGGTTGTAGATGGTCCGCTTGACCGGGAAGACCTCATCGGTCCCCCAGCGCTCGCGTTCGACCGTTGCCTCGACCGTGACCCCGCTGGCCAGGCCCAGGGCGTGACTGAGGCGTTCGTGCTCGTGGACCACCGCGGCTCCGAGATCGGTCAAGTCCTCGGCCCGACCGCTCCGGGAGCACGGGCTCTCCGATGCCGACGGCGGACATATCGCCTCCAGCAACCGCCAGATGCGCCCAAGCGGTGCGACCACACCCGCCGGCGCGAAGGGATCGTACGAGGCGCGCGCCGCCCGCATGGCCGCGGGCAACGAATCCAGGGCCGCAAGCGCAGGACCCTGCAGCGCGCCCCGGAACCGCGCCCAGGTGGTGTCGATCCCGTCGAAGAGCGACCGCTCCGCCTTCGGGTCTTCGGGTGCCGCCACCCGGCTCGCCTCCCGCTGCAGGTAGTCCATCCGGACGCCTAACGGCTGCAGGGTCCCGAACGCCTGCGACCGGTGCTGCGACCGGCTGATGGCGGCGATTTCCGCGTACGACCGCCCCAGCAGCGGGTCGTACTCCCCGACGTTGAACGCCAGCGTGGCATTCTCGCGCCGGAAGCTCGCGCCACGGTAGAACTTCTGGACGGTCCAGGCGCCGAAGCCCGCCGTCGCCGACCGGGGCACGCGAACCGTATCCGCCGCCCAGTCGTACGCCTCGCGCGCCAGGATCCCGGCCGCCTGGTGCTGCCCATGCCCGTCGCGGGGCGTCCCGGAGAACACGCTGATGATCACGTGCGGCCGGAACGAGCGGACGACGGTCATCACGTCGCGCAGCAGCGAGTCATGCGGCCACTGGGTGAATGCCTCCTCCGCGTTCTTGCTGAACCCGTAGTCGTAGGCGCGAGTGAAGAACTGCCGGCCACCGTCCACCCGTCGCGCCGCCAGCAGCTCCCCGGTGCGGATCACGCCTAACGCCTCGCCCAGCTCGTTGCCGATGGCGTTCTGGCCACCGTCGCCGCGCGTGAGGGAGAGATAGGCCGTCTCGACATGGCGGCCGCGCGACAGCCAGGCGATGACCTGGGTGTCCTCATCGTCGGGGTGGGCCCCGATGACGAGGACGCGGGTGT
Organism: Gemmatimonadaceae bacterium; assembly: GCA_030835125.1. Taxonomy (GTDB): domain Bacteria; phylum Gemmatimonadota; class Gemmatimonadetes; order Gemmatimonadales; family Gemmatimonadaceae; genus JABWBJ01. The sequence goes on from JAUQWM010000042.1 coordinate 97,732, forward strand.
TCACCCCGAGCCCCTGGATCGCCGCGCCGAGCGCCGCCGCGCCCCGCTCCTGCGCCTGCATGGGGCCGGGAAGCAGCGCGAACCACGCGCCGCCGAGGACCAGCCACCGGTGCAGGGTCCGGCGAGAAGCGGGGCGCCTCTTCCACCTCCCATCTCCCCCCTCCGACCTCACCGTGCTGCCCCCATCCGGGGCGCCCGGAGCCCGGCCACGTTAGGCGCGGCCCAGGCCTCGGCCACGATCCGCGCCTGCTCTGCCTGGTGCGACGCGAAGTACCCTTCCGCCGGGCTCGCCCGTTCCGGCCGGCCCACGTACCGGATGATCAGCGCGTTCCCGGCCGAAGCGCGAAGCCGCGGTGCCACGAAGCTCCACGCCCCCATGTTCTTCGGCTCCTCCTGGGCCCACACGATCTCCACCACGTTCGGGTACGTGTCCACCACCCGCGACACTTCCTCGTGCGGCCACGGATAGAGTTCCTCCACGCGCGCCACGGCGAGGTGGCCCGGTCGCCCCTCGGCCACGAGTTCGTAGTACAGCTTGCCGGTGGTGAAGACGAGTCGGGTCACGTCGTCGCGCCGCTCGACCCCGGGATCGTCGATGACGCGCCGGAAGGCGCCCTGCGAAAGATCCGGCAACCGTGACGCCGCCGCCGGCAGGCGGAGCATCGACTTGGGCTGCATTAGCACCAGCGGGCGGCGCACCGGGTCACGGGCCTGCCGCCGCAGCAGGTGGAAGTACTGCGCCGACGACGTGCAGTACGCCACGCGCATGTTGCCCTCGGCGCACAACTGCAGGAACCGCTCGAGGCGGGCGCTGGAGTGCTCGGGTCCCTGTCCTTCATAGCCGTGCGGCAGCAGCAGCACCACCGAGGAATCCTGGCCCCACTTCGCGGTGTCGGCGGCGATGAACTGGTCGATGACCGGCTGCGCCATGTTGACGAAATCGCCGAACTGCGCCTCCCACAGCACCAGGGCGTCCGGATGGGCGATGCTGAAGCCGTACTCGAACCCGAGCACGCCCAGCTCGGTGAGCGGGCTGTTCCAGACCTCGAACCGGCCCGATGCGTTAGGCAGGTGCTGCAGCGGGGTCCAGGTCTCCCCCGACTCCGTGTCGTGGAGGACCGCGTGGCGGTGTGAGAAGGTGCCCCGTTCCGTGTCCTGGCCGGTGAGCCGGACGTCCACCCCCTCCACCAGCAGCGAGGCGAAGGCCAGGGCCTCGGCGTGCCCCCAGTCGATGCCCCCCGCGTCGCCCATGGCCTCGCGCCGGCGCTCGAGCTGCTTCGCCAGGCGGGGATGCACGCGCAGGGTTTCCGGCCACGCCAGGAGGCGCTCGTTCAGGGCGATCAGCAACTCGCCGCGGACCGCGGTGGGGCCGGCCGGCACCGCGGCCGGCCGCTCCTCGTCCGGCTCGCCGGGGGCCGGCGCCTCGCGGGTGGCATGCGCGGCCTCGAGGCGCTCCATGACGGCGCGTTCCTCGGCGGCAACGTCTTCCTCCGAGACCACGCCGTCACGGACCAGCCGATCCGCCCAGACCTGCCGGGGCGTGGGGTGGGCGCGGATGGCCTGGTACATCGTCGGCTGCGTGAACGCGGGCTCGTCGCCCTCGTTATGCCCCCAGCGACGGTAGCCGACCAGCTCGATCAGGAAGTCCTTCGCGAAGTGCTGCCGGTAGGCGATGCCCAGCCGCACGGCGGCGATGCAGGCCTCGGGGTCGTCGGCGTTGACGTGGACGATCGGGACCTCGAAGCCCTTGGCCAGGTCCGAGGCGTAGTAGGTGGACCGGCCGTCGACGGGATCGGTCGTGAAGCCCACCTGGTTGTTGCAGATGATGTGCAGCGTCCCCCCGACGCCGTAGCCGCGGAGGGTGGACAGGTTGAACGTCTCGGCCACCACCCCTTCGCCCGGGAACGCCGCGTCCCCGTGGACCAGGATGGGCAGGACCGAGGCGCCACGCCCGTCGGGCGCGCCGTACGTGCGGCCGTAGGCACGCTGCTTGGCGCGTGCGAGCCCCTCGAGGACCGGGTTGACCACCTCGAGGTGGCTCGGGTTGGGGACGAGCGTGAGGCAGACGCGGCGGCCGTCCTCGAAGACGCGCTCCGACTCGAACCCGAGGTGGTACTTCACGTCACCGGTCTCGCTGTCGGCCACGTCGGCGTGCTTGCCGTCGAACTCGTCGAAAATGGTCGAGAACGGCTTGCCGAGGATGTGCGCCAGGACGTTGATCCGGCCGCGGTGCGCCATCCCCATCACGACCTCGCGCGCCCCGCCCACCGAGGCGTCGTGGATCGCGATGTCGAGCATCGGCACGAGGGCATCCGTCCCCTCGATGGAGAACCGCTTCACGTTCACGTACTTCCGCGCGATGAAGCGCTCCAGCGCGTCGACCTCCGTGAGCCGCCGGAGGAGCTGGCGCTGCTCCTCGGCCGACAACTGGCGGCGCAGTTCCTCCTGCTCGATGACCCGCCGGAACCAGGCGCGCTCCGATTCGTTCTCGAGGTAGTCGAACTCGAAGCCGAGGCTGGACTGGTACAGCGCGCGGAGGCGCGCGGCCACGTCGGCGGCGGTCCCCATGTCGAACCCGAGCGCCGGTGCCGGCACGAGGGCCAGGTCCTCTTCCGTGATGCCGTGGAATGCCGGGTTCAGCTCGGCCGCCCCCGACGGGGACCTGCCTAACGGGTCGGTGCGGACCGCGAAGTGGCCGTAGATGCGGATCGCGTCCATGAGCGCCGCCGCGCCGGCGACCCGGCGCAGGTAGGCGACGTCGGCCTCGACCCGGGTGACGGCTCCCGTGCTCCCGGTGAGCGACTCCGCGAACGCGAAGTACTGCCGCCAGGACTCGTCGACCGAGGCCGGATCCTGCCTGAACTGCTCGTAGAGTTCAGCGACGAACCCGTCGTTGTAGACGCCAGTGATCGGAAGGGACATGGCTGGAATTTACATGACTGGCAAAGCGGCCGGGCCCGGTGGCCGGCCGGCGTCAGCGACGCATGGCCGGAACGATGCCCTGCAGCATCCGGACGCGAAGGCCGCCGTTCGTCGTGATCAGCGCCGCGCGCAGCGGGATGCCCAGGGCGCGGTCCCCGGCGTCCTGCGTGAGGATGCATACGTGCCAACCGGCGAATCGTTCGCGCAGCAGGGCCCCGAAGTCCGCCAGCAGTCGTCGGGTCTCGCCCGCGTCGCCCAGGCGAACCCCGTAGGGCGGGTTGGACACGATCCACCCGGGCCCGTCAGGTGGCGGGACCAGGTCGGCCACGTCCCGCTTCTCGAGGCGGACCACCCCGTGCACGCCGGCGCGTTCGGCGTTGGCCGTGGCCGCGTTGATCGCGGCCATGCTGCGGTCGGAACCCTGGATGATCGGCGGGGGTGGCGCGGTCGCGTCGCTCTCGGTCGCGGAGACCCGGCGCCACGTCCCCGCCTCGAATCCGGGCCAGTCCATGAACCGGAAGCGACGGTTTCGTCCCGGTGGCAGCTCCAGCGCGAGCAGCGCGGCCTCGATGGGAACGGTCCCCGAGCCGCAGAAGGGGTCGATGAGCGGCGATCGATGATCCCACCCCGACGTCAGGAGCATCGCCGCGGCCAGCGTCTCCCGCACCGGCGCGGGCGTGACGGCCGTCCGGTACCCGCGCTGGTGCAGGTGCGCGCCTGACGAGTCGGCGCTCACGGTGCACTGGTCGTGGTTCAGGCGCACGACGACCAGTTGTGCGTCCTGCCCCTCGCCTTCGGGCGCATCGTCGGCCGCACGCGGTCCCACCGTGCCCGTGACGCCGGCCCGCTGGAGCAGGTCGCGCAGCAGTCGCTCGCCAACCGCGTCACTGTGGTACAACCGCGACTTGCGGCAGGTCACCCTGAGGGTGACCCGTTGGCCCTTCGCGACGACACGCTCCCAGGGAATTCGTCGTGCCTTGCGTTCGAGGTCGGCGAACGAAATCACGCGGAAGCTCGCCAGCCGGACGAGCACGCGGCTCGCCGTTCGCAACCGCAGGTTCGCGGCATACAACTGGCCCGCGGTCGCGGTGAACTCCACGCCGCCCTCGGCGGCGCCCGCGGTGGCGATCCCCAGCCCCGCGAGTTCCTCCACGACGAGCCCCTCGAGCCCGGGGGCAGCCACCGCGAACGCATCGAACGGCGCTGGCTTCACCGCGGAAGCGGGCCGGGTGGCGCGCCTGGCCGGCATTTCGCCTACGCTCCCGCCGATTCGATGATCGCCCGGATGTCGGGGTCGGGTCCCGGATCGGACCGCGAGGTCGCCAGCGACACCAGGATGAACACGAGGATGGAAGACACCAGGGCCAGGGCCGTTGCCGTCACGCCGGCGGGAAAGGCGAACACGTTGAAGTATGCGAGCGACTCCAGCCCCAGCGTCACCGAGAGCCCGGTGAGGATCGAGGCGATCGCCCCCTGTCGCGTCGCTCCGCTCCAGCTCAGGCCGATGGCGAGGGCCGGCACGAGCGTCGACGCGAAGAGGCCCCACCCGAAGATCCCGAGGAATGCCACCAGCGTGTCGGACACCGTCGCCAGGATGGCGCCGGTCACCGCGATGACGATCGTGCCGATCCGCCCCCATCGCAGCGGGTCCGTCACGCGCCACCCGAGTCCGGCCGGGATGTCCCTGGTCAGCGCCGCCGCGCCGACGTTCAGGAAGGCGTTCACCGTGCTCATGATGGCCGCCGCGACGCCGGAGAAGACCAGCGCCGCCAGCAACACGGGCGTGTACCCGAGGAGGAAGGCCGGCGTCGCGTCGTCAGGACGGGCCAGTGGTGGCAATTCACCGCGCGCGACGAGCGCCTTCACCACCAGGCCGACCCCGATGAACAGCAGCTGTGCCAGCACCATCGAACCGGTCATGATGAGCGGGTGCCAGCGAAGCTGCTTCGGGTCCCGGATCATGTAGTACTTGTGGACCACGTGAGGCTGGCCGAGCGTCCCGATCCCGAAGACGAAGAAGAACGAGATGGCGGCCAGTGGCGTCAGGTGGCCCCAGGGCGACAGGAAGGCCGGGTCCGCCGCCAGGATCGAGGCGCCGATCCCACCCAGGGCGTCACCGGCGAGCAGGACCTGGCTGAAGACGAGGGTGGACCCCAGCGCCATCAGCGCGCCCTGGACGAGGTCCGCATAGACCCCGGCCAGGATGCCGCCCGATGCCGAGTAGGCGAGCGTGATCGCCGTCCCGACCCAGATGCCCGCCGCCAGGTCGAGCCCGAAGACGGCCTCGATCGCCACGCCTAACGCGCGCACGTTGGTGGCGAGGTAGCCGGTCACGGCGATGACGATGGCCAGCCCGGCCAGGCCCTGCGCGCCGGTGGAGCGGTACCGGGCCGCAATCGCGTCAGGCACCGTCAGCACGCCGCGCACCTCCGACAGGAGGCGCAGGCGGGTGGCAAGGACCCAGCCGCTCATCGCCGCGGTCACCGAGAGCGGCAGGACGATCCACACGGCGCCGAGGCCGATGCGGTACAGCAGGCCGGGCCCCCCGATGAACGAGAAGCCGGAGATGGTGGCGGCCATCGACGCGATCGCCGTCGTCCAGATCCCGATACCGCGCCCGGCGACGTAGAAATCCGCCGCGGTGCGCGTCCGCCGGCTCGCCCAGGCCGCGATGGCGGCGACGACCGCGAAGTACGCGACGCCGACCATCACGATGACGCTCGACGACTGGGTGCCCGCCACGCCCTGGAGGCTCACGAAGGCGGGGCGGGATCACGATCGACCGGGCGCGCGGCGCGGATGCGCTCGATGTTCCCGGCGTCGAACGCGCGCGCGTCGAACGACCAGGCAAACAGCGCCGGGAGCGCCAGGAGTGGCAGGACGCCGGCCCCGTAGATCACGATCGCCGCACGCCGCGGGAAGCCCAGGAACAGCCGCGAGTCGGCGGCCTCGTCGGCCGGCAGGGCGAGGGCCGCCGCAAACGCCACGAGGATGACAAATCCGGTCGCCCACAGCGCGCCGCGCACGACGGATCCCCTCGTCCCGCGCAGCGGTGCACCCAGCGCCATCGCCGCGGGTGCCAGCACGGCGTTTCCCAGGACCAGCGCCCAGGCGCCGGGCGCCGCCCCGCGTTCCCCGGCGAAGGCGAGGGCGTACCCGGTGAGCATGAGGACCGCGGCCGCGAAGATCAGGCCCACGGCCCAGTGTGGTCGGGCGCGGGTCGCCGGGTCGGAGGTCATCCCGGTTAGTGTGTCCGCGTCGAGTGGCTTTTGGAAGGGCCGGACGTCAGCGCCGGCGAATCAGGCGGCCTGGCCGCGCGAGCCGCGGCGGTTCCGCAGCCGCGCCCAGAACAGGACACCGAAGATCAGCGCATAGACCAGTGGCTCGCGGATGTCCCGCTTGACGGCCATGTAGTAGTGGACCATCCCCAGCACGACGGCGGGGAAGATGAGCCAGTGGAGCGCATTCCAGCGCCGGTTTCCCATCCGGCGGATCCAGCCCTTGGTCGACGTGATCGCCAGCGGGACCAGCAGCAGGAACCCGGCCATGCCTAACGTGATGTACAGCCGGTCGGTCACGTCCTCCACCAGCAGGGCCGCGTCCAGTTCCACGTCGAGGACGAAGTAGACGGTGAGGTGGAGGAAGATGTAGAGGAACGCCAGCAGGCCGAAGATCCGGCGATAGCGGATCAGCCATCCCCAGCCGGTGGCCTGGATGAGCGGGGAAACGGCCAGGGTGAGCACGAGGAACCGGATGTTCCACTCGCCCAGGTAGTGCTCCATCTCCTTCACCGGGTTGGCGCCGAGGAGGCGCGTGTTCCGGGTGAGGTCGGACCAGAGGGCGAACGCGAGCCAGGCTGCCGGGAGCAGGCTCAGCGCGATGACGGGGTACTTCAGCCACTGCGGTGCCCTGATCCGGGGTGCGCTGGAACGATGACGCGACCTGGGCGCGGCGCCCTTACCTTCCCCGGCGGGGGGGCCCCCCCGCGGCACGGCCCCCGCCGCCGCACCGGCCTCCATCAGTAGAACTTGGCCAGGTCCATCCCCGCGTACAGGCTCGCGACCTGGTCGCCATAGCCGTTGAACATCAGGGTCGCCTTGCTGCGGATCCCGCCGATGATCCGCTCGCGCTTCTGGCTCCAGCGCGGATGGTCCACGCCCGGGTTCACGTTGGCGTAGAACCCGTATTCGTGCGCTGCCGCCTTGTTCCACGCCGTCGCCGGCTCCCGGTCCGTGAACCGGATCCGCACGATCGACTTGCACCCCTTGAACCCGTACTTCCACGGCACCACGTGTCGCAGCGGCGCCCCGTTCTGGTTAGGCAGGTCCGTCCCGTAGACCCCCGTGACGAACAGCGCCAGCGGGTGCATCGCCTCGTCCAGCCGCAGGCCTTCCGTGTAGGGCCAGTCCAGCACCGGGAACCGCTGCCCCGGCATCTGCTTCGGGTCCATCAGCGTCGTGAACTCCACGTACTTCGCCGACGGGAGCGGTTCCACCCGCCGGACCAGGTCGGCCATCGGGAACCCGCGCCACGGGATCACCATCGACCAGGCCTCCACGCACCGGTGCCGGTAGATCCGGTCCTCCAGCCGGTGCGGCTTCATGAACTCCTCGAGCTGGTAGTCCGCGGGCTTCTTCACCAGGCCATCGACCTTCACCGTCCACGGCTTCACCCGGAACGCCCGCGCGTTAGGCGCCGGGTCGTCCTTCGCGGTCCCGAACTCGTAGAAGTTGTTGTAGCTCGTCACGTCGCCCCAGTCGGTCAGGTCCTTGCGGAGGTCCTCCCCCATCGCGACCGCGCCGAGCTTCCCGGGTCCCTGTCCCTGCGGACCCGCGCCATCCATCGCGCGCGCCAGCCGCGGCAACCCCACACCGGCGACCGCCGCACCCAGCAGCCCCGCCTGGCGCAGGAACTCGCGCCGGTTGCGGTACACTGACTCGTCAGTGACCTCCGACGACGGGATCGCGTGGCGCGGCGTGACACGAATCAGCATCCTGGCTCCTCGCTGTGGGATCGACCCGGGGGGGACCCGCCCTGGTCACCGAAGATATCGCCCAGGCACCCGTTTTGGTTCCCGGTCGATGCCCAGCCGTGAGCGCGGACTCAGCAGCCGCTGGTCGCGAGGCGCGTCGTCTCCCACCGGCGTTCGCTCGCCTCCCACCGCGGCATCAGCGCGCTCCAGAGGATCGCATCCCGCACGTTCCGCAGCGTCCTCGCCGCAAGGGCCGGGTTCCACGGCGCGCCGGTGAGGGCCCGCAGGCCGGCGGGACTCGCCTCGGGCCGCCGCTCCGCGAATTCCGCCCACTGGCGAACCACGCCGCGGGCCCGCGACTCCGCCGCATACTGCATGACCGCGCGCACCGCACCCGCGTTGTCCGACCGGCCGGCAAACCCGTCCACGAGGCAGCTCCAGGCCGCGCCCGCCGGCGACAAGCCGGCCGCGCGCTCGTACTCGTCAGGCATCCAGGGCGTGAAGCCCGGCTGCGCCCCCAGGCTCACCTTCCCCAGCGGCGCCTCGAGCACGCGGCGCACCGCCTCGTGCACCGTCAGCCGGCGCTCCGCACCGTAGAGTCCCGCGAACCACGTCCGCGTCGCGGCCGGGATCGAGGTGATTCCGTCCAGGGCCCGCAGCGTCGGGGCCCCGCCATCGCGCGCCGCCTCGGGCGTGATCGCCGAGGCATAGCCGGTGAGCACCGGATCCTGCGCGGCGCTCAGGTGCCCGTTCACGCGCCCTTCCCGCGCCAGCGACGCGCTCACGAACCAGTCGACGTTCCGGGCGAGGACTTCGGTCGGGCGGGTCGTGCCGTTGGGACGCGACGCCACACTGTCGATCCGGGCACTCGCCATCAGGCGGAGCGCGCCGGCCAGCCGGTCGGTCGATTGCCGCAGCGCGTGATCGGTGCGGTACCAGCCGGTGCCGCCGTATTCCCGGCGCGCGGCCTGCCAGTCCAGGTCATGCGCGAACTCGTGGGCCATGACGCCGCTGCTCGTCACCGGCGGGAAGTAGATCGTCCGGCGGATCGGGTCGTGCATCGCGAGCACGCGATCGCCCTGCGGGCTCTCGCCGAAGTGAATGCGCAGTCCCTTCGGGTCGAACCCCGGCAGCACGCGCTTCATGTCGACGATCGCGGTCTCGAGGTTCCGGTGGAGGTACGGCCTCCATGCCGCGCGCGCGGTCGCGTCGTACGTCACCGCAATGCCGAAGCGCGACTGCAGGTCGCGCGCGGTCGGCGCGTTGTCGCCCCGCAACCACGCGCGCTCCTGGGCGTATGGCCTGAGCGCGACGGCTGCCGTGAGGACGATGGCGTCAGCCTCCGCGGTGCCTCCCGGCGCCCGCGCCCGCAGTACCGCGTATTCCGCGGCCAGCGTCTCCTCGTTGGACGATCGCTCGATGAACCGGGCGCGGGAAAACCGTTCCGCGGTGCCGGCGGTCGTGGAGCGCAGCAGGCCGCTGTACCCGCGGATCGCCACCAGGACCGGCGCGATCGGTGGGAGATCGCGCGAGGACGCCACTGTCGCCATACGACTCGCGAGGGCGTCGCTGCCGCTCCGCCCGTGGGGCGGATCGACGGGGCGAACGTCGGCGTCGCTGCTCGAGAGCGATTCGATCCGCGCGACCAGTCGCGGCAGCTCCGCCACGGCCTCGCGTTCGCCATCCGCCGTCAGCGGGGCGATGACCGGTCGCTCGACCTCGAAGCGCCGCGAGTCCCGCCAGCTCCGGACGAGGGACAACCGTGCGACGCCATCGCGCCTGGCCGCACCGAGCATCGCCCGCGCGTCCCGCATCGCCAGGAGGCGATCGCGCGCCTGCGCCGCCGCCGCGGTGGCCAGTTCTGGCGCCCGTCGCGAGAGGGCCCCCGACGCCGTCGCCAATCGATAGGCAAGCCGGATCGCGAGTTCGCCGACGCGTGGATCCGCGGTCGATGCCACGACGCTGTCGATGATCGCCTGGTGATGCGTGCCGACGGCATTCCTTCGCCAGTCGGGGTCGACCAGGTCGAGCCCGGACGCGCGCGGCTCGTACGCGGCACCAACCAGGGTACGGGCCAGCATCGCCTCCGCGAGCGCAGTGGTGCCGACCGGGGCGACGGAGGGATCGCGCAATGCCTGATCGATGAGCCGGAATGGACTGCCGAGTCCGAGGCGCAACCTGGACAGGTATAGCGAGGCGGTCGCTTCGGCCGGGGTGATCTCGCTCGGCTTCCTTTCGCCGAGGACACGTTCCAGCGAATCCGCAAACGCGATACTGACGTCCGCGTGCCGCCGGACTTCGCGCTCGCGCGCCGACGACGCAAGCCGGGTCAGCCACGCGCCAGTCCCCGCGATCACGAGGAACGCGATGACTGTGCCGATGGCGAATCGTCGGATACGTCGAGGCTTCATGTCACACCAAACTGGACCTTGCTGGAATCTCGCGCCGGGAGCGGAACGGCGCCGGTCCTGTCATCCGACACCCGAAGGGGCGGTTTCGTCACCTGACCGGGCGATACCCGCCGGCTGATGGCTCCGCTTAGCTTCATCCCGTGACCATCGAATGTCCCTGGCCGCTGATGAGACGCGCAGCTCGGACCATTGTTATCGCGTGGGGACTCCTGGTGACCTGTGAAGTTTCCGCCGCCAGGTCCCAGGCGTTGCCGCGCACGAACCTCGGCCTTCCGGCCGTATCAGCCATCGGCCTGTATGGCGGCGTCGCCCGCCTGGAGCGCTCGAGCACCGGTGCCGAGATCGGGGGGTTCCTCGACCTGGGGTGGTTGCGGGGAAGATCCGTGCGGCTCCAGGGGGACGTCGGGCTCGTCCGTGCCAGTTTGACCGAGTTCGTCGAGCTCGAGGATTCGACCTACACCGGGCACTACCTGGACCTCAGCGTCGACGTGAGCGCGGTCTGGCTGGCTTCGCCGGATGGAGCGGCCTCGCCGTATGTCCTTGCGGGTGTTGGTGTTCATGCGCTGTCGAGTACGTTCGGGACGCTGTTTCTCGATCGACGCTACAACACGAACCGGTTCGGCAGCCACGTCGGGGCAGGCCTGCGTCTCCGCACCGGCGGAAGCGGGCCGATTCAGCCGGCGCTGTTTATTGAAGCGCGACGGGTGATCTCGGATGAGGTGCAACGCACGGTACTCCGCGCCGGACTGCTCTCGCTGTTTGGCGACCTCGGCCGCAAGTGACTACCGCAAAACGGGGCGCCGGAAAACGCACGAAGGGCACCGGATCGACGAACACGCCCCGGGACGTCGAGCAGGATGTCGCCATGGCCCTTCGCTGGCTCGAGCGTCGCGGGTCGAAGAAGAACCGGGACGGGATGGCACGATACGGCATCGTGGCCGAGAAGGTCTTCGGTGTTTCGATGGGCTCCATGCAGTCCCTCGCCCGGAAGCTCGGGAAGGATCACAAGCTCGCGGCAGCGCTCTGGCGCACCGGCTGGTACGAGGCCCGCATGCTGGCGACCATGGTCGATGACCCCGGGCGTGTGACGCCGGCGCAGATGGAGCGGTGGGCGAAGTCGTTCGAGAACTGGGCAGTGTGCGACACGGCCACCTTCGTGCTCTTCGACCGGACGCCCTACGCGTGGGCCATGGTCCGGTCCTGGGCCGGCCGGAAGGAGGAGTTCGTGAAGCGCGCGGCATTCGCGATGCTGGCCAGCCTGACGATTCACGACAAGGCAGCGCCTGACGCGCCGTTCATCCTGGGGCTCTCCCTGATCGAGCGCGAAGCCGGCGACGGGCGGAATTACGTGAAGAAGTCGGTGAACTGGGCGCTGCGCTCGATCGGCAAGCGAAACCTGGCGCTTCACCGTCGGGCTGTGGCTGTCGCGAAGCGCCTTGCGAAGTCTGCCGACCCGACGCCGCGCTGGATCGGGAAGGACGCCCTCCGGGAGTTGACCAGCCCGGCGGTGGCGCGACGGCTTGCCCGGAAGCAGCGCTAGTCCGGTCGCTCACCCGGCCGATAGCGCAGGACGGCCTGCGCATCGATTTCCTGTTCGGCGAAGGCGACCCGCTTGAGGTCCCCACGGGCGAAGCGCTCGGCCTGGTCAGCGTGCCACCGCGACTGGGAATCCGGGCTCTGGCCGTAGGCCAGGACCGAGTACGCGCGCGGCACGTCGGTGAACTCGACCGCCAGGACCCAGCCGTCCCCGCCGTTGGCGGCCAGCTTGCCGTCGGGCTCGCGCGAGAAGTTGAGCACCCGGAAGCACCCTAACGCGCCGGCACAGCCGCCGACCGGCACGTCGACGCCCCCGCGGCGGACGCGGTGCACCTCGCCCCAGGTCACGTCCCACCGGCCGTAGCGACGTGTCGCCTCGCCGACGGCCCAGGCGAAGGCGTCGGCAGCCCGGGCATGGTCGCTCAGGCCGGCGGGGGTCCGGGTCGGATCGCTCGCGGTCCAGCGGCGAGCGTACCGCAGCGAGTCCGCGAGGCCCTGCGCGTACCGCTGCCACCACACCTCGAACAGGGTTCCGCCACGACTGCCCGGCTCGGACGTGTTCTCCCAGCGCTCGAGGAGCGCGAGGGCGGCGGCGACGTCGCCCGACGGATTGGTCGCCTTTACCGCAGCAACGAGATCCGGCTTGACGCGATCGGCGAGCAGCATGCGGTAGCTGTGCTTGCGCCGCACCACGTCCTCGAGGGTGAGTTTCTCCCGGCCCCCGACCAGTTCGAGCGCGTGCTGGCTGCGTAACGACAGCGACGGCGCCTCGAGGTTCGGGTACGGGTTGCCGGTGTCCAGGGCCGCCCGCAGGTTGGTCCAGTGCGGGGAGCTGTTCTCGTTATGCACGTACCCGCCGGGTGGGTTGAGGACCTGCGGCAGGGAATCGAAGGGGACGTACCGGGTCCAGACCTCGCGGGTGTCGCGGGCCGCGATCGCCAGCGAGTCGCCACCCGACGGGTGCGGCAGGACGGGCAGGGCCGCGTTCCAGAGGTAGTAGATGTTCCCAGCGCGGTCGGCGTAAGTGAAGTTGGAGGTCATGCGCGCCCGGATCCGCATCGCGTCCTTCCACTCGGCCAGCGACGTGGCCCGGATCATCTTCAGGAACTGCTCGCCGGCGCGGTAGTCGCCCTCGCCGGCAGCCTTCACCACGTAGACCTTGCCGCTCGCCCGGTGGACGACGGGCCCGAGCGGCGTGCTCCACATCTCGCGCGTCTCGGTGGCCATGGCGTCGCCGTTGCGGAACGTCACCGTCGCCAGCTCGCGTCGCATCGGGATGGACTGCCCGTCGAACAGGTAATGGTCCGTGGTCGCCGGATCGGCGTCGAGGGCATACAGCTCGTCCAGGTCCTGGGCGTTGTTGGTCGTCGAGAACCCCAGGTACCGGTTGAACCCGCCGATCACGAGGAAGGGACCGCCGATGCGGAAGTCGCCGTAGAAATCGACGACACCAGGCACCGTGAGGTGGGCCTCGTAGTAGCCGGCATCCCAGTTGAGGTGCGGGTTCCGCAACAGGATCGCCCGGCCCGATTTCGTGCGGCTGGGCGCGAACGCCCAGGCGTTGGAGCCAACGTTGTCGGTCGCCGCGGGGGCGGGCTCGTCAGGCACCCTGCGCGCGGTGTCCCGGCGGGGCTGGTCGAGCAGTCGCTGGTACGCCCGGATGGCGCTGGCCGATGTGCCGCCGATGTCCTGCGCGGCCACGTCGTAGCCGCTGAACGTCGGCATTCCCGGCGGGAACTGGTCGGGGTGCAGCGCAACGAACCGGTTCAGGCCGGCGGCAAACCCCTCATAGACGTCACGCGTCGGCTCCTCGAGGCGGTGATACGTCTCCGCGACACGCTGGCGGTCCCGCCACGCCCCGAAATCGCTCTCAATGCTGTCGTGGCCGAACACGCGAGCCATGTTGCCGCTGGCGCGGAGCATGGTCATGGCGGTTCGTGATCCGTAGTCCTCCGACTGAACCCAGGCAAGCGCATACGCGCCCGCGCGAAGCGTCCGGGCCCGGATGTGCGGCACGCCATGCCCGGTGCGGATCACCTCGACGTCCCGCCAGAGCGGCTCCGTCGATTCCTGGTGCGTCGAGAGCGGCAGGGTCACGGTCGCGGCGAACGCGAGCCGGAGGAATGGCCTGGTCATTGAGCCGGGATCGCTGAGGGTCAGCGACAAATGTGTCGCCTGACCGGGACCACGCCAGTCCGCACAGCGATCGGCCGCTCAGTCGTCCTTTCGAAAACTGAATATCAGGTATCCCGGCGTCGTCGACGGCTCGAGCGCGTAGGTGTACTTCCCCGGGCCAAGGGGCTCTTCACCGACGTAGTCGATCGGTTGCAGCACGTAGTCCGTGTCGCCGACCTCCACGAGGATGTACGCGTACCGGTACGCCGCGGAGACACGCACGTAGTCGGACACCTGGTTGGCCGCCAGCGCGCCGAACTCGACCTGATCCTCGGGGAGGTGCACGAAGGTCCGATCGAACGTCACCGGACTCTCGTTCGCGACGCGGAGCAGGATGTCGCCCTCCTCGTCGCCGCCGAAGGGAGACGAGCATGCGCCGGTGAGGGCGATCGCCACACCAAGCACGGTCGCTCTCCAGGCCGGATTCCGGATCCCGCGGGCTGCTGTCATCGGGTCACTCCATGCTGGCAGGGGACTCCCCGTCACCCGCGAAGAGACAATCGCGGTGACGGCAAACCCCTACCGGCGTCGGCGTGTCCCGCGCCCATGGGCAGGACGCGCCGACGTGCGCTCCCGGCTGGCGACGCGATGCCGGCGCTACTGCGGCAGCGGCAACACCAGGAAGGCCTGCGATGGCCCGATCGGCGTCACCGTGGTGCCGACCATGCGGCCAATCGACGCCGTGTAGGAGCCGTTAGGCACGCGCTGGCCGAAGCCGCCCCGGCCCCCGCCCCCGGGCCCGCCGCGTCCGGGCCCGCCCACGCACGGCGGCACGGTGCCCGGCGCACCCGCGGCCGAGCTGTCCGGCGCGCCGGCGCCCCGTCCGCCGGCCGCCCCGCCCCCGCCGCCGGCGCGACCCGGCGTGACCGGCGCGTCAGGCACCAGGGCCCAGGCAACGCGGCGCATGCCCGGGGCCTTGTCCAGCTCGCACCGCCGCACCTGTTGGCCGGCCTGGTTCGTGATCGTCAGCACCAGCTTCGCGTCCGCCGGCAACGCGCGACCAACGTGGTACGTGAACACGGCCCCTGACGGCGGGTTCGCCACCTGGTAATTGCCCGACAGGGCCCCGATCCCCGCGCTGCCCGCCGGACCGAGTCCTGTCGCGTTGAACGAGTACGCATGCCGCAGCGGGAACAACCGCGCCTCTTCCGCCAGCGCCGCCGGCGTGACTTCGCGGAGCGCGCTGTAGTCGTCCAGGATGTAGAAGCCACGCCCGAAGGTCGCGATCACCAGGTCCGTCTCCCGCTTCTGCACCTGCATGTCACGGACCTGGATGGAGGGCAGACCTCCCTTGAGCGGCACCCAGGCCGCCCCGCCATCCACGCTCACGAACACCCCGAACTCCGTCCCGGCGAACAGCAGGTTGCCGTTGACGTGGTCCTGGATCACCGACCAGACGTCGTGCCTGGACGGCAGGTTGCCGCTGATGTTGCTCCACGTGCGGCCACGGTCCGTGCTGCGCACGAGGTACGCCTTGTAGTCGCCACGCTGCCAGTTGTTGAGCGCCACGAACACCGTGTTCGCGTCGCGCGGCGACGCGAACACATCGGCGACATACGTGTGCTTCGGCACGCCGGGGAAATCCTCGATCCGCCGCCAGGTCTTCCCGCCGTCCTCCGTGACCTGCACCAGGCCGTCGTCGGTGCCGGTCCAGATCAGCCCCTCGAACACGGGCGATTCATCGATCGTCACGATGTTGCTCAGGGCCGTGGTCGAACCGTTGAGCGCCACCGACCCGGCCGGCCACACCTTGCCCATGATCGGCAGCGTATCGCGATTCAGGTTGCGCGACAGGTCCGGGCTGATGCGCACCCAGTTGTCGCCGCGGTTGTCGCTGCGGTACAGGAACTGGCTGCCGAAGTACAGCCGCGTCGACAGGTGCGGGCTCACGATGATCGGGGCGTCCCAGTTCCACCGGTCCGCCGGTCCGCCGGCACGTCCTCCGCCACCCGCGCGTCCCTGACCGCCGCCACGTCCCGCGGTCGAATCGGGGGCGCCACCGCGCCCGCCGCGACCGGCCGCCCCGCCGCTCTCGTCATCCTGGGCCACCGCCTGGCCCGGGTTCGGCCGGATGCCGGTCCCGCGTCCCTCCCGCACGTCGAACCGCGACAGGCCGCCATTCTGCGATTCCGCATAGATGAAGTTCTGGTCCTCGGGGTCGAAGCGGGTCTGGAACCCGTCGCCGCCGGCGACGATGAACCAGTCGCTGTTGCGGATGCCCCACGGGTTCGCGGTCCGCGACGGGCCGCACATCGAGAAGTTGTCCTGCGTGCCGCCGCACACCCGGTAGAACGGCTTGGCGTTGTCGGCCGAAACGCGATAGTACTGCGTCACCGGCAGGTTGGCGAAGAAGCGCCAGGTCGCGCCGTTGTCGTAGGTCTCGTACAACCCGCCGTCGTTGCCTAACAGGATGTGGTTCCGGTCGGACGGGTCGAACGTCAGGTCGTGATGGTCGACGTGCACGGGATTGAACGACGGCGTCGGCTGCCCCTGGTCCCACCCGGGGCTGCTCCACGTGTTGCCCCAGTCCGTGGAGCGCGAGATGTTCGTCGCCACGGAATACATCGTGCCCGGCCGCGCCGGGTCGACGAAGAGCTCGGAGTAGTACTGGCCGGTGCCGTTGCTGAACCAGGTGTGCGTCGAGTCGATCGCGACCGACGCGCCGCTGCAGTGCGTGGTGAGGCTGTCGGCCACGGCGTTGCCACGGCCGCCGCCACGACCGGCCCCGCCACCGCCACCGCCAGCCCGACCCGCGGCGACGGCCTGCTTGCCGTAGCGCGTCCAGCTGCTCCCGCCGTTGGTCGACTTGTAGAAGCCCTGCCCGCCCTGCGCTTCCACCAGCGCATACAGCTCCGTCGGCGAGCGGCGGCCATCGATCGCCAGGGCGATCCGCCCGACGTCGCAGCGCGGGAGGCCGGTGGTCAGCCGCGACCACGTGCGGCCGCCGTTGGTCGACTTCTGGATGCCCGCCTCACGCCCACCGCCGATGGCCTGCCCGACGTGCCGGCGTCGCTGGTACGTCGATGCATACAGGACGTCGGGGTTCTTCGGGTCCACCACGAGGTCGGTGACGCCGGTGTTCTCGCTGATGGTGAGCACCGCGCTCCACGTGTTCCCGCCATCGGTCGTCTTGTACAGCCCGCGCTCGCCGCCGGCCGAGAAGAGCGGACCCTGGGACGCCACGTAGACCACGTTCGAGTTGCGCGGGTCGATGACGATCTTCCCGATGTGCTCCGACGACTCGAGCCCGACCCGCTTCCAGGTCCTGCCGGCGTCGGTGGACTTGTAGACGCCGTCGCCGAAGTGCGCGCTGCGCTGGCTGTGGTTCTCGCCGGTGCCGAGCCACACGACGTTCGAGTTGCGCGGGTCGATCACCACGCAACAGAGCGAGAACGACGGCCCCTGGTCGAAGATCGGCTCGAACGACAGCCCGCGGTTGACCGTCTTCCACAGGCCGCCGAACGCGGTCGCGACATACCAGACGTTAGGGTCCCGCGGGTCGATCTCCGTGTCCGCGATGCGGCCCGTGACGAAGCCGGGGCCGATCGAGCGGAAGGCGACTGCCTCGAGCGCAGCGGGATCGAGGGTGCCCTGCGCGCCGACGGGCGTGGCGAGCGTGAACGCGACGAGCGCAACGACGGCTGGCAGGACGGATCTGGGCATGAGCACACCGGTCGGAAGGCCACGGGACGAACTCCGACCGGAAGCTGATGCCCGCGGTGGCGGTGCGCAATCAGTTCGGTGCGCGCACCCCCGGACCGCCGTAGTTGCGCGCCTGCCCGATGGTCGGGCCATGCGGATCGAGTGCGGTGTTGATCGGCGAGATCACCTGGCGCACGCTGCCGGGGAACGCCGTTTCCTGGCCGTGGCGCCCGTACGGATCCGTGTACCAGACGGCGGGTCCGTCGGCGTTCCGGATGCGATTGCCGTTGATGTCCACTTTCCGCTTCACGCCGTTGAACGGCGAGCGCGGGTCATCCCACGTGATCCCGGCGACCTGCCCGCCCCCGGTGACGTCGGCGCAGGCGCCGCCGCGCGCCCGGTCGCCGTTCGCCTCTGTCGCGTAGCACATGTCCATCGGTCGGCCGACCAGCGTCGGGCCCGCGGCGGGATCGTAGTAGCGGCTCGGCATGGGGACCTGGAAGTACGGGTCGAACGACGCCAGCACGTGCCCGTCCTCACGCCGGATGGCGTTCGACGTCTGCCAGCTCTCGTGCAGCGCGGCGCTGAAGTTCGAGTTCCGCGTGCTGCCCACCAGGAGGTGCTCCAGGATGCACTCGCGATCCGGGATGAGGCGCTGCCCGCCGCCGTGCGGCGAATTGAGCGGCGTGGGAGGCCCGACGGTGATGTGGGTGTTGTTGTCGCACGACCGCACGAACTCGCCCGGCTTGCCGATCGCCGTGAGCAGCGTGGCATGGATCGACGTGCCATCGTTGCAGGCGATGTGGTACACGAGCTCGTGGACGTTGTTGGTGAAGGCGTCCTTCGAGTGGGTGCCCTGGTGCAGCTTCACCAGGACGTCGCAGCGCACGTCGAACAGGGGCGAGGCCACGTCCGAGTCCACGCGCATGGCGATGTCGTTCTCCCATTCCACCTTGTGGCCGACATGGTCCTCGTGGCGGGGGTTGGCGGGATCCCAGATGTCGAGCTGCTCGTTCGCGTAGCCGAACGGGATGGGGCCCACCGCCTGGTACAGGTCGGACCCCCGCGGGTCCCGCCCGTGTTCATGGCCGAAGGTACAGCCCGAGGGGTCGACCGCCGGGTGCCACGAGGGATAGCGCTTGCCATCCGGTCCCACGATCGAGTAGCGGTCGTGCTGGTCCTTCGTGCAGGTCTCACCGGGGCCGGGCGACCAGGTGCTGAAGGCGCGCGCCGGCGGCGCGGTGGCGATGTCGGGGGCGGTGCTCTCGGCGCACCCGAGCGCGGCCACCAGGAGGAGGACCCGGGAGGGGACCGCGAGGACGGAGATCGGACGGAACCGGTGCATGGGATGCCTCATCAGGGTATGGTGAGCCGCTGCCTAACGCCTGGACCAGGCAACGCCGTACTGGAGCAGCGTCACGCCGCCGAAGTCCGTGACGTGCGCGCCGTTGAGCCGCATGTTGCCGCCGGCGCCGTTCAGCCAGCTGAGATACGGCACCAGCAGCGTGTGCGACGACAGCCGGAACTCCCATCCCAGGCCGATGATCCCGCTGGGCGCGGTGGTGCGCAGTTCCTCCTCGTCGGAGGTCGCCGAGAACCGCGACACGCCGAAGCCGACCTTGAAGAAGAGCGGGCCCGCTGGCGCCGGATAGAACTGGACCATCGGGATGGCCGCCATCACCGAACGGCTGTCACCGGCCCCGGCGTGCATCCACCAGTCCAGTTCGAGGCCGAGCCGGACGCCGCGACGGAACGACCGGTCGACCGCGAGCAACCCGGCCACGCCGCCTTTTCCCGTCCCGGTGCAGAACGGACAGGTGAGCGCGCCGGCGCCCTTGCTCAGGCCGAGGGTGATGGACTGGTCGCGCGGAACGGAGGATCGTGCCTGCGCGCCGGCGGGGGTCGCGGCCGCCATCAGCGCGACGAGAGCCACGGATCGAACGAGGAAACGCATGTCGGGATGGGTGCACCGCGCGCGGGACACCCGCGCCGGAGTGCAGCCAAGCTCGACCTGGAGCGGCCGCCGCGCGGCGCGACCGCTCACCACCCGGCCGTGAGCTACGGCATCAGGCGCGCGCGACACCGTGGTGTCACAGCGGCCGTCACACCGCCGGTGTGCGTCGCCGCACGGCCGGGGGCCTGGCTAGAGGGCCCGCATCTCCGCCATCGCGTCGAGGAGGGCGCCGATCTCGTGCGAGAGGGCCCGGGCTTCCTGCGTCGCGGTGGAGACGTCGGCCCGGGCCGACTGCAGGCCCGAGGAGC
>JAUQWM010000043.1 GCA_030835125.1 Gemmatimonadaceae bacterium
CGCGCACGGGACGCGCCCGCCGCGCCGGCGGTGGTGGTGGCGCGAGGTCCCGCCGCGGAGGTGGAGGTTCGGATGGCGCGGGCGGTGGTGGCCGCGTCGGTCACGTCCCATGCGCGACGCGTTCGCGACCCGGCGTCCCCCGCGCCGGCCGCCCCCTCCGGCGGAGCGCGCTAGACGAGATGACGATCGTGGAGCGAAGGCGCAGATGGCGGAGCGTGCGGCGGACGATGGGGAGAACGCGGGAGCCGCCGCGCGCCAGGCCGCGCGATGCTTGCGTTTGCGGAACGTTGGCGTCGCGGCTGGAGTCCATGGCAAACGCGCATCGTGAGCCCAACGGCAACGGCGACAGCGACGGCAACGGCAACGGCAACGGCGGATCGTGCGCGCGCGACGCACTGTCCGCATTTCGGACAAACGAGTCGCACGCGATCGAGAATCACGAACACGTCGCTCGAATGTTCTGTTGCAGGTCAGGGATTTTGTCCGACCAACAGCACAGTGAAAATGTCGTTCAAGTCGGCCTAGGAAGGGCTGATGAAAATGAGCGAGCGCCAATGGCGGACGATGAGCCTGATCGAGCGCATCGGGCGCGGCGAGATCACGGTTTCAGAGGCAGCTGCGAGCCTTGGCCGGTCCGAGCGACAGATGCAGCGGATTCTGAAACGCGTATCGACCGGCGGCGCCGAGGCCTTGGTTCACGGCAACACGGGGCGTGCGCCTGGGAACAAGGTGTCCGATGAGGTTCGGCAGCACGTCGTCGAGCTTCGGCGCGAGAAGTACGAGGGCTTCAATGACCACCACTTCACCGACAAGCTCCACACGATCGAGGGCATCACGCTTCCGCGTGAGACGGTGCGGCGGATCCTGCGCGATGCCGGCGTGGGCTCGCCTCGCGTACGGCGTCCTCCCAAGCATCGCTCACGTCGCGAGCGGCGGCCGCAGGCGGGCCAGATGATCCAGTGGGACGGCAGCACCCATGATTGGCTCGAGGGGCGCGGTGACGTGCTCTGCCTGATGGCGGCCGTGGATGATGCGACGAGCGAGATCCTGCCGGGAGCGCATTTCACGGAGCGCGAGTGCACCGTCGGCTACCTCCGCGTTCTTCGCGACGTCCTCCGTGAGAGAGGAATTCCCCAAACGGTCTACGGCGACCGGCACGGAAGCCTGAGCCGCAACGACAAACGCTGGAGTCTCGAGGAAGAGCTCGCCGGCCGCCGAGAGCCGACCCACGTGAAGCGAGCGCTCGACGATCTCGGCGTCGAGGTGATCTACGCGCGATCGCCACAGGCCAAGGGTCGCATCGAACGGGCATGGGGAACGCTGCAAGACCGCCTGGTAGCCGAGTTGCGCCTGGCCGGCGCTTCGACACGCGGAGAGGCCAACAAGGTGCTGCGCGCGTACTTGCCCCAGCACAACCGCCTCTTCGCTCTACCCGCTGCAGAAGCACAGCCCGCCTGGCGTCGTGCCCCTACGGACCACGTGCTCCTCCTGGAGCTGTGCGCGCTGCAGTACGTGAAGAAGGTCTCGAAGAGCAACACCGTTCGCGTCGGCGGACGAGTGCTCGACATCCCGCGTTCGAACGGGAACTACGCCGGCCAAGCGGTGACCGTGAAGCACCTGTTGTCCGGTCAGTACCGGATCCACTTCGGCGGGAAATGCATCGCCTGGTGCGAAGGGGAGCGCCCGACGAGCCCTGTGCCCGGCTCGCGCACCGAGCTGGGTTTCAGCAAGCGTGAGCGACTGCAACGAGAGCATCAGCAGGTCTCAGACGATGAGGAAGATGCTGACGAGTAGCGACACTTTTGCTGTGCCGATGAGGGGTGACATTTTCGCTGTGCTACGACACGTCGTTCGAAAGTTCTTGACAGCTGTCGGAGGCGCACGAGGGGCGTCGTCGAGAACCGGCGTTCGATCGCGTGCTGGTGCGCGCAGGTTCGCGCTGGTTGCACGAGAACGCTCGTCGGGTCGATTCGCGATTCCGGAGGTCGTCGCGTGCGTCTGAGCGCATCCTGAGAG
Source organism: Gemmatimonadaceae bacterium (assembly GCA_030835125.1). Lineage (GTDB taxonomy): Bacteria > Gemmatimonadota > Gemmatimonadetes > Gemmatimonadales > Gemmatimonadaceae > JABWBJ01. The sequence continues at coordinate 2,017 of JAUQWM010000043.1, forward strand.
GCCGAAAAAGTGCGTGGTAGAGGAAGTCATGCGCGCGTTCACGTTCGACCAGGTTTCCGATGACACGTTGCTCGGTGAGCTCGCGGCGCTGGTCGCGAGGGACCGGGAGACCACCGCCGCGTTGCTCGCGTACCTCGCCGAGGTCGACGAGCGAGAGCTGTACCTGCCCGCGGCCTGCTCGTCGATGCACGCGTACTGCGTGAACGTGTTGCACTTCGCGGAG
>JAUQWM010000044.1 GCA_030835125.1 Gemmatimonadaceae bacterium
CCCGGTGGTCCATCAGGGAATGCGTCGCGCGGTCGAGGATCTCCAGTTCGGCGCGGGTGAGGACGATGCGGTCGAGGCCGTGGTAGGGCTTGTCGGTCGCCGGTTCGTCGAGGAGTTCGAGGTAGGGCAGGTAGGCGCTGCGGGGGCGGAGCCGGTAGCCGGTCGCGGGCTCGTCCCCCGCCGCGTCAGGCAGCGGCACAGCCTCGATGTCGACGCCGAGTGCGCGGAGTTCTTCCTTGTCGCGCTCGAACTTGCGCCGGCCGCTCTCGCCGTCCTCGTAGCCGGTGACTTGGGCGAAGATCCTCTCCCGCGTGACCGGGAACCGGTACTGGAGGAGGAAAGCGACGAGGTTGAGCCAGCGCGAGGTCTTGGTAGTGGTCATGATGAGGATCCTGCAGCCAATGTCGGCATCCCGCGCCCGGCGTCAATAGTGCCTGTGAGATGTGACACGAAGCCGAACGTGCACCGCCGGGTCACGAATCACGAGTCACGAGTAGTACCTCAGCGCGCCGCACGATCGCGGTCAGGATTCCGCGATCAAATGCTCCTGACAGTGTACCTTCGGCGAAGCGCTCGCCCCTGATCAGCGCAGTGAGCAGCCTCGCCAGTTGAACGCAACTTGCGGTCGCGATCACCTCCGGGTCCAGCAGCAACGATGCCTCGGCGGTCTCCTTCCAGGCTGGCCAGTCGAAGTCCTTCATCACCCACCCGGCGTCGTACGCCGCCTCCACGAATGCGCCGGCGGGTTCGCTCAATGCGACCCAGGGCATTGTGAGCTGGCCGGGCGCGATCTCCTCCAGGCCGCGAGGCTCGCCGAAGACGAACCCTGGTCGCTCGAATACCTCCACGTACGATGCGAGCGTGGCCAGTCGCTCCTTCAAGTTGTCATCGTTTGTCATGGGGCACCGTATCGGTTCTTGCCGAAGACTCGCTCTGCGTGGCCGCGCGGCTGCGCAGCCACACCCGGGCAATCAGGACCAGACCCAGGAGGCCGGCTGCGAGCGACCACCACAGGTCCGGCTCCTGCGCGACAACTTGCGATGGATAGTGCTGGTTGAACAAAGGTGGTCGATGCTGGCACTGCCGGCGGGAAGGTCCGATGATGGAGCAACGGTACGAACGGGGTGTGACAGTTCGTTTCCCCGAACTGGTGAGCACCGGCATCGCCGCCCTCTTTGGCATGGAGGATGCGCGACGCAAATTGCAGGTCACTGAATGAACAGGACTATTTGCCAATGTTGTTCGCAGGAATCCGGAGCATGAATTCCGCACTGTGCCACGTGCGCCCTGTCATCGCGCGTCTTCTCCTGGCGCTCCTCGCCGCATGGCCTGTTGATGCGCTTGGCCAGTCCCACGACCCTGACAGTGCGCGCATCGTTACCGAGGACATCCCGCGATTCTGGCAGGCCTTTGACGCACGCGGGACACTCGGCACCGCCGCGGCATTCGACTCGCTCTACCTCAGGCCAGGCACGGCGGGGCTGCGGGACTGGACCCGACTCCGCCTGAAGGACGCGGCCACGCTGGGTCAGACCGTGGACCGGGCCGCACGTTACTACGGCGCCGCGCGCGCGAGTACGCTCCGGGTGGCCGAGTTCACGCCGGCCATCCGCGAGTCCTTCCGGAAGCTGGCCGGCCTCCATCCCGACGCGGTCTTTCCCGACGTGTACTTCCTCGTCGGTCGGCTCTCGTCAGGCGGTACGACGTCGGACGCGGGGTTGCTCATCGGCGCCGAGATGTACGGCCGGACCGACTCGGCGTCGCTCGCCGGGCTGGGCGACTGGCTACGCGAAGTCCTTCGTCCGGTTGACGAATTGCCCGGCATCGTCGCCCATGAACTCGTGCACTACCAGCAACAGGTGCAGGGCGCTTCGCTGCTGGCGCAGTCGCTTCGCGAGGGGATTGCCGATTTTGTGGGCGAGAAGATCTCGGGGATGAACATCAACGCGCACGTCCACGCCTGGGTGTTTGCATCGCCCGAGCGGGAGCGCGAACTCTGGGCGGAGTTCCAGCCCAGGATGAATGGCGTGGACGGCACCGGCTGGTTCACGTCCACCGACCAGGCAAGGCGCCCCAAGGACCTCGGCTACTTCATGGGCTATCGCATAGCGCAGTCGTTCTACGACCGCGCTGCCGACAAAGGCTCAGCGATCCGCGCGATCCTCGCCGTGCGCGACCCCGCAGCCTTCCTCAGCCAGAGTGGCTACCCGGAGAAGTGGATGTAAGCCCCTGATTGCAGTAACGCAGAGGAGGAAGGGCAGGGTAGACTCCGTCCGCTCCTGCGATCTTCACTCCGCAATCTGCAATCAGCACTCTGCACTTGTCAGCGTTTCCGCCCGCCCTTCCGGTTGTGGGTCATCGCGATCCCGACTGCCGCGCCGGTCGCGGCCACGGCCGCAGCACCGGCCGCCATCGCCATCACCTTCCTGCGCTTTTCTACGTCGCGACCGGTCACACGGTCAGCGAACTTCTCGACGATCTCCTTTGCGTCGGCGCCCTTGTCCTTCGCGACGTCGAGTGCCTTGGCGCCCTTCTCCTTCGCGGCGTCCAACCCGTCAGCAGCGGCGACCTTCGCGGTCTTGAGTGCCGTGGCGGCCTTCTCCCTGGCGACCTTCGTCATGTCTTTCATGGGAACCCCCTCCGTGTGGACGCGGCGCCGAACTGGTTCACCGCGCTGCCGGTCGGGGTATCGCGGCAGCATGGTGCCGCAGACGTTCCCCCGCCTGAGTCAGGATAGGGACCAGGTGTGCTGCGCGTACTCAGCGTCCCTACCCGGACTTATCGGGGATCGCCTGACCTCACGTTGTCGCATGGTCGCCAGGCGGGCGGTACCGTGCGCGGGGTTATCTCGCGACATTGGGACACGATTCACAACGCCTTTCTCGATCGGGGCTTCCGGCCATGAAGATCGCGTACTACGAAGAGACGGATTCGCTCTACATCGACCTTTCGGCCGGTCCGAGTGTCGAGAGCCGGGAGGTGTCACCCGGCGTCGTGATCGACCTGGACGGCGATGGCAATATCACCGGGATCGATATCGACCATGCGAGCCGGCTGGACCTTGCCGAGGTTGCGCTCAGCGCGCTGCCCTTGGCGCGTGACGGCGCACGAGCCTGAGGACCAGCACCGGCTCCGTGCTCTGGCCCGGGAACTGCACGAACGCAGAGGACGCCGGGGGCGCCGAGGGGCGCCGAGGACAGATGTGACGCTGGCGTGACGGTGCCCCCGCACCGTTACCGACATGAAAACTGACGATCTCACCGGCGCAATCATTCGTGCCGCGCTCAGGGTCCATTCGCAACTTGGTCCAGGTCTCCTCGAGAGTGTCTACAGTTCGTGCCTCACGCATGCGTTGCGAGGCTCGGGCTGCGACGTCGTCACCCAGGTTCCCGTGGCGATCCAGTTCGACGGCCACCGCATCGCGGCCGGGCTTCGACTCGATCTGCTGGTCAATCACCGTGTGATTGTCGAGGTGAAGGCCGTGGAGCACCTTGTCCCGCTCCATGCGGCGCAACTGCTGACGTACCTGCGACTCTCGGACTTGCCGGTCGGCCTGCTGCTCAACTTCAACGTTCGGCACATGCGGCAGGGCATCAAGCGCGTCGTCAACGGCTTTGATGCCGACTCCGATGCGACGTAAGCGGCCGAGAACTGCACGAACGCAGAGGACGCCGGGGTCGCCGAGGATCGCCGAGTACATCCGCCCATGAAGTCCTCGGCGCCCCTCGGCGCCCTCTGCGTCCTCGGCGTTGTGCCTTTCGTTGTTTCGTCGGTCGAGCTACTGCGTTGTGCCTTTCGGGATCAGGCGTGATCAGTCGGTCTCTTGCGGATGGCCTGAACGGGGTGACGGCTGGGTGACGCCACCGCATCAATATGACGCACCCTCGAGCCCTCGTGCCTTGACATGTTGTGCACATGCACGACATGTTCTCCACATGTCCAAGATGATACAGCTTCGCAACGTTCCTGATGCCCTCCACAAGCGCCTGCGCGCCCGTGCCGCCTTGGCAGGCATGACCTTGTCCGACTATCTCCAGCAGGAACTGGAGCGGACGGCGGCTCAGTTGACGCCAAGCGAGTTACGCACGCGACTCGCCAGCCTGTCGCGGACGGACTTGCGCGAGCCGCCGGCGGACGCCGTTCGTGCCGAGCGAGACAGCCGGTGATCGTCGTCGATGCGTCCGTCGTCATCGAGATCCTGCTGCAGACCAAGGACGGCGTCGTGATCGGCGGGCGGCTCCTGGACCGGCAGGAGCCGTTCCACGCACCTCACCTGATCGACGTCGAAGTGACGCAGGTGTTTCGCCGCTTCGTGCTCCGCGGCGAGTTGCATGCCGACCGCGCCCGACAGGCGCTCGATGTGCTCGCGGCGTTTCCGCTGAGGCGGTATGCACACGAGCCGCTGCTGGAGCGCATGTGGGCCCATCGTGAGAACCTGACAGCGTACGACGCCGCGTATGTTGCGCTGGCCGAAGGGTTGCGGGCGAAGCTGGTAACGCGCGACGCCCGCCTGGCGGCTGCGCCGGGACTGGGATACCTGATGGAGCTGGTGTGAACGGCGCAGGTCGGTGTGCCTCTCGCAGTTGCCGAACTGCCGCGGTTCACATTGCATTTCCTCGGCGCTCCTCGGCGGCCCCGGCGTCCCCTGCGTTGTGCCTTTTGCTGGTGCGCGGGTTGCGTCACCGAAGAGCCGAGTCGAAGAACTCCCCGCATCGCGTCCCCCATCAGATTCACTGGCGCCCACCGGTGCATGGGAGACACTGAGTTGACTGGTCGAAGTGGCTCGCCGGGGGCAGCGCTGACGCGTCGTCGCAGGTGATTGGGGTCCCCCACCCCATTGCCCTTCCTCGGCGACCCTCGGCGACCCCGGCGTCCTCTGCGTTGTGCATTTCGTTCGTTCAAGCCGTCAAGGGTGACCGAGTTCTGGCGTCGGCCAATCAGCGTGCCACTGGAACCGCGCGAAGGCGGAGACCCAACGCGTGGATGACCCGCATCACGGTGGCGAATTCCGGGTTGCCTCCGGGCGACAGCGCCTTGTACAAGCTCTCGCGTCCAAGGCCGGCCTTTTTTGCAACAGTGGTCATTCCACGCGCTCGCGCGACGTCGCCGAGCGCCGCTGCGATGAGGGCGGGGTCACCCTCTTCGAGGGCGGCCTGAAGGTAGGCGATGACCTCGGCGTCATTCGTGAGGTATCGCGCCGGATCCCAGACGCGCGTCCTTGTTGGCTTACGTGGCATGGCGCTTTGGTCAAAGGGTCCTGGCCAGGTCGAGCGCATCCCGGATGTCGCGTTTCTGTGTGTGCTTGTCGCCACCTGCGAGCAGGATGACAACGGATTGCGTTCTCATCGTGTAGTAGACGCGGTACCCTGGTCCGTAATCGATGCGCAATTCCGAGACGCCTTCGCCGATCGGCGCGACGTCGCCGGGGTTCCCGAGTGAGAGCCGCCGAAGCCTGATGAGGATTCGCCGCTGCGCTTCCGAATCGCGGAGATTCTCGAACCAGGTCGAATAGCGTTCAGTTTCTCTGACCTCCAGCAAGTGTATCCTATGGGATATACGTTGTCAACGGTGGTCCTCCCTGGGGACAGGGGGCGCTTGGTGACAACGTGATGCTCGGGTTCGCGGCGGTTACATGGCCGCGCAGAGTCGCTTGGCTTTCCGCTCATGACCGGCATGATGACGTGGAGCGAGGGGGCGGTCGAAGAATGGCACCAGTGCTTTCGGATCCTCACTGAAATCGTGTCGCACTTTGCGAGCCAGGAAGGGCGGGCGAGAGTCGAGCTGGGATCGGCGCGAGGATTCCTCGTCCACCCCGGGCGCGGATGTGAACCGGCATCCATCGGGTTGTTGAAGTGCACGGCAAACGCAGAAGGCAACCACGAGTGGTTCTGGTATTGCAGGTGCAAGACACAATTCGCGTCAGTCTTCGGCGACGAGTATTTCCTGGAGTGCCACGAGAGGATGGTCGCACTGCTTGACGACGCGATTGCCTTGGGAATCAACGTTATCGTGCGCGACGAGACCGGCTACTGGCCGTCACGAGATCGCGACGCCACCTTGGGCGAAGTGAAGAAGATGAATCGGATCATCGCGCGGTTCGCTGGTGCCTTCAGTGACCGGGTGAGTGGGGTAGGGTCACCGATCTTCGATCATCCCGACTTCGAACGGCTCGAGTCAGAACAGTAGGGTGGTTCGTGGGGTCAGGTTGCGACCCGTGCCTGTTCGTACAGGTACCCCGGGGCAATGTCCGCACCGTTCGGCCACACGAGCTTGACCAGCACCGTACCTTCTCACGGATGCGACTACAACTCCTGTTACTGCCTCTGGCGGTGGGGCTGAGCCCCCTCGCCCTGCCTGGGCAACAACGCGCCCCGCTCACCGATCGCGAGATCGGCGACATAACGACGCTCCTCAGCCTTGAGGACCATCGCCGCTTCGACTCCGTCGCGCTCGGCCGGATGCTCCGCGACCGGCATCCCGAGGTACGGCGCCGAGCCGCGCTGTCGATCGGCAGGATCATGGATCCCGCTGGGCGCGCGCTGTTACGCAGCGCACGACGAGACAGGGACACAGCGGTTGCGGCGACCGTTGTCTTCGCGACTGCCCAACTGTATGACTCATCGGCCATCGGCTGGCTCGATTCCCTCCTGATGAACCCGAGGACGCCAGTTGGTGTCGCGACCGAGGCGGCGCGCGCGTTCGGGTTGATTCGCACGCCCGCCACGCGAACGGCCCTTCTGCGATTCCTTGCTGGTGCTCCCGAGAACGCATCGGCATCGCTCGTCGGTGAAGCACTGCTGTCCGTCGGCCGTCACCCGAGGGGGGACTTCACGCCCGTCGCTCGCTGGACGACGTCGCGCGACGTCGAGGTCCGCTGGCGCGCAACGTGGGCGCTGTTCCGGCCACGTGATCCGTCCATGGTGGCGACGCTCCTCAGCCTCACCTCCGACCCCGAAGTCATTGTTCGCAACTGGGCGGTGCGCGGACTCACCTGGGCCCAGGTCGACACCGCGCGGCTCGATCCAGCCGCCGTGCGCGCGCGATTGCGCGCCCTGCTCGCTGATCCCGACCGCACGGTGCGTACCGAGGCGCTACGCGCGCTGGGCACTCATCCGGATTCAGCGTCGGTGTTGGCGGTAGGAGAGAGTCTGAAAGATCCCGACGCCTGGGCTTCGGTCACTGCCGCCGAAGCGCTCGCGGCACATCGGTCGTTCGCCGGCATGACAGTCCCGCGCCTCATTGCTGCGGCGTCTTCCGGGCCATCGTGTGCCGCCCGGTCGGTTGCGTTGGCGTCGATCAACACGCTCTCTCCGGGTGACGGGTACAATGCCGCCGTCGCGATGTCACGCGACACGTCGATTCAGTGTCGTTCGGCCGCCGTCACGTACCTCCGAGGCATGGGTGACCGCGTGCGCATCGCCCTCGACTCCCTGCGCAGCGACTCGGCGACCCTGGTGAGCACACCCGCTCGTGCGGCGTACAACGCGCTGTTCGACTCCCTTGCCGGGCGCGCCGGTGGCCGCGGTGGACGTGGCGGTGGCGGCGGTGGGGGTCGTGGTGGACGCGGCGCCATCGTAACTGGAAAGACCGATGCCGATTATCGCCGCATCGTCGAGCAGTGGATCGTGCCCGACTACAACGGAAAGGCGCATCCACGGTCGGAGTGGGTGACTAACCGTGGCACAATAGAGATCGAGCTCTATCCAGGAGACTCGCCGATAGCAGTCGACAATTTCGTGCGCATGGTCAACGCCGGCACGATTACAGGAACCGATTTCAGCCGCGTGGTTCCTGATTTCGTCGACCAGCAGCGCGGCATCGCCGGGGCGCCGCTACAGCGCGACGAGGTGAATCGCCATCGACTGACGCGGGCGAACCTCAGCTGGGCGAGCGCTGGCCTCGATACCGGGCGCCCGGGTTACACGCTCAACCACACGGTACAGCCGCACAACGAGGGCAGCTTCACGTCGATGGGGCGCGTGGTGGGCGGGATGGACGTGGTCGACCGCATCGAACTTGGCGATCGCGTGTTGCGCACGAGGATGCTGCCGGAAACGAGGTGACTGCGCCAGCGCTGCGCGGGACAGCTAGCGCAGGATCCAGCGACCGTTCCTGGCGATTTCGTCGTGCATCGCGTCGGGGGCGAGGTCCTGTCCCGTTGGCCAGGCTACGTAGTAGTTCTCTACGTAAGCCCTCGAAAACGCTCCAAGGTCGCTGAGTTCGGCGAAGACGCCGGCGTCAGGGGAGGTGACCATTGCGGACATGTCGACCTCGCCTTCCAGCCCATCGATGAATCGAACGTGCAGCCGATGCCCCGGACGCACCGACACATGAGTAACTGCATACGGAACGTTGGTCACTCGAGCGGTGGGATCTTCTTCGGCGCCTGTTTCGTGGAGCATAGGATCCAATCCTCCAGAAGTTCTTCACGGTGCTCGGCTGCCCCTCCCCGTCCAGCACCTCGTAGCGCCTGCCGTCGGCGGGCAGGGCCCTGGCCATCTCGGCGGTCCACTCGGATTGATGCGCGGGCATGCCCATAGCGTACGCTCGGCTCGGCGAGGGTGGCAAGCGAACATACGCCGAGGATGCCATGCAGGTGCAGCGCGCGCGTCATCCTCGCATCGCGTCCTCCATCAGAGTCACGCAGCACGGTGCGTGTGAGACGCTGAGAGGATTGGGTCGGAACGGGGTTGCTGTCAGATGTCCTCGGCGATCCTCGGCGCCCCCCGCGACCTCTGCGTTGTGCCTTTCGCTTTCCCACGGTGAGCACGCGGGACCACTGCCTGGAAACTGCACGAACGCCGAGGACGCCGAGGACGCCGAGGACGCCGGGGTCGCCGAGGATCGCTGAGGGGTAGATCGCGTAACCTTCCGGGCTATTTGCCGGCCCCGACGAACTGATGATCTGTGAGCGAACCGGTCAGTCCAACACCCAGTGACCATTGCGCGCGATCTCGTCGTGCATGGCGTCAGGAGCGAGGTCCTGGCCACTTGGCCAACTGACAGCGCCGTCAAGTACGAACGCTCTCGAGAAGGCGGTTGGATCAGCGAGTTCGGCAAAGACCCCGGCGTCGGGTCGTGCAACAAGCACGGACATGTCCACTTCACGGACCTCATTCCAGCGCGTCTGCGTGCCCTTATTGGCGAGGTCAATACGTGGTGCTGCTTGTTGCAGACACGTAAATCAGGACGAACGCGACTGTCCCGATCAGTCCACCCGCGAGTGCACCGGTGGTGTTCATGCTCTTCGCCTTGGCCGAGTACCCCTCGCGGTAGCACGCGCCCTCCACGCCTTCGGGGGTGGCGTAGGGGCGGACGTCGCTCGAGGCGGCAACTGCCGTAATGATGGCCGTGCCGATCAGGCCAAGGACCACGCCCGAGGCGACGCCGCCCACCATCCATCCCGTGCCGCTGTGGTTGTGCCCTGCAGCCTCCCGGCCCCGCGCGCGGTCCGCCTCGCACTCGACCGAGAGGAACCGGAGCAGCCGCGATGAACCTGGCAACGTGACGGTACTCGATGACGCGGCGTGCGCGGCAATGATGCCGGCGGTGCGACGATACTGTGCATCTGCGGTCGATGCCGAGAGGAGCAAAGTGGCGCCGATGACCAGCAGGCGCATTCCAGGCGTCGTCATGGCGTTTCCTCAGTGGATCGTGATGCCAAGGCCGATCTGGCCGAAATTCGCGTCCCCGTCCTGGAAGGTCACCGCGGCGCCGTTCCAGAAGGCAGTGAGGCTTGCGGCGCTCCCGAGTGGGATGTCGTAGCCGAGTCCCAGGAGCGCGCCTGCGCCCGATTCGCGGTTGCTTCCGAAGCCGCTGAGTTGTAAGTCGACGGAGCCGAGTCCGAGGCCGCCCACGAAGTGAAAGCCGTTGGTCTCGGACGGATACCAACGGACTCCGGCGACGAGTGTGCCGGCGGTGAGCGTAGCGCCGCTCTCGCTCTTGCTCCAGCCATTGGAGAAGACTCCGATGAGTAGGGTCTTGCTCACCGTGCCGCCGAGCGCGATGCCCCCGCTAAGACCAGAGATGCGGTCAGTGCAGTCGCTGCAGCCGAGGGATCCGCTGCCGAGGCCGATGTTGAACCAGAACCCTTCGCGGCTGGATGGGTTCTGGGCCCTCGCGTTGTTCGCGAGTGCGACGGATGCGAGAAGTACGAGCAGGAGACTGCGCAGCATCAGGTCCTCCGCGGAGGTTGGTCACCGCTTGCCAGAAACGTCCCCGGTGTGGGGACGGGCATGCATTGTGCGACAACGACCGTACCGCGGGGGTGTGACAAGACCGCAGCAGCGCTGGCGGTCCCTTCTCAGCGGACGCATTCTGGCGCCGTCACAGGGGTGTGACAGATTCAGGTTCTCAACTGAGAACGGTGGGGGAGACGATATGGGGCAGGGGAATGACAAGGGCCTTGGTCGTCTGCTCAGGGCTTTGGAGGCATCGCCTGACGTTTCGCTCAGGCAAGTCTGGTCCGCCCTCACCACCGAGGAACGGGCGGCGGCGCTGTCTGCCTGGTTAGGACAAGCGGAAGCAGCGGACGCCAGGGGGCAACGTGAGAACCGCCAGTTGCTCGTGGGCGCCGTCGCGAACGGGCTGCGGGGCTTCAGGCCATCGACTGTACTTTCCTGGCCGGTAGACCGCCTCTGCGCGGAGGCGTCCCGCCTTGGGGACATCGATTCGCGAACGGTGCTTGAAGGTGTGGTACGGCAGCACCACATACCACTGTTCGGCCGGCTTCAGGCGCCATTGTTCGATGCGATCGGAGTCCAGCATCGCGATGGCGCTCTATTGGACGGCGTACGGGAATCGCTCAACGCGATTGACGCTGACGCTGTAAGGCTTGGGGCGCTTACCGCATGGCGCGCCCAGCCCACCAGGGAGATGGCGATCTACCTGCTATCGCTCGTCGCCATGTATCCGAGGGAGTGGGCGGCGCTAGCGCCTGTTCTCCCTGGCTTGGCGAGGGACCTGGTTGCAGGCATCGCGCCTTCGACTCCCTCCAACAACGGACCATCCGCAGTTGCCGAGAATGCAGCAGAATTGTATGAGGCCTCACCAACGCCGGAACCGAAGGACCTAACGGCGGCCACCGGGGAATGGCGCGCTCCAGCGCGACCGCTGGTCGCAGGTGAGACTGCCAAGCTGTCGGCACTGGATGATCAGCTGATCCTTCGGATCGTCGCGTCCGTGCAAGGCATCACGGACGCGCCCGATGAGCATGAACTCGAGATCATTCTGGATGAGTTGGTCCACCTCAGTGCGTCGCGCCACCAGAGTTACTTCCATCTCGGCTTGAACGATTCAATGCGACGGCGCGGAGTCATTTCCGACTTTCCCGCGTCGAATCGCTCTCGCATGCGTTGGTACCTCGCCGGCTATGTCTCCGGCTTATCGCGACGCACTGCGTCTGACGAGCTACGCGCCCTGTTCGAGGAGCGGCGAGACGTGCGCGAGTTGGGAGACACCGGTCAAGGACCTTCGGCATTGGCAGCTCCCATTCTTGCCGGTGCACTAATCGAGGGTGACCTGAGTAGCGAGCTGGATCTCTTTCTATCACGGGATTCCCTGCTGCGAAACCACGACTTGGCCCAGATGGTCCTGGAGTATGCGGCAGATCTCACGAAATCCGAGCGCTTCGCGGAAGCCTTGCCTCTACTTGAGAAGCTGTGGACGACCCTGACCACCGAGCGCGGTGTGGATCCCGGATTCCGCGCCAGCCTGTCGCGGCGGCTTGCTCAGTGCCTGAGGGAGCAGGACCAGCTCGAGGCAGCGCGTGACCTGCTGCTTGGCTTGGTGGAAAGTGAGGATGAGGAGCATCGGGCTATGGCTCTGGCAGACTTGGGACTCATCGAGGCCGGGTTCCGTCGGCTTGCGGACCTGCGCCTGCCGGCGACGTCGGAGGATGCCACCGCTGTCAGCGAAGCCCTGGAAAGGGGCTGGAGCCGGTTTTCGGAGGGCGAAGTCCTCGATGTTTCCACCTCGTCCCACGCCCGCTACTGCAAGGGGATGGCAGAACTGGCCCGGCGCGAGTACTCAAAGGCAGAGGCACATCTCACCGCGGCCATACAGGCATTCGACCAGGAGCAGAGCCGCTATGCACCAGGCGGCCTGCTGCGGCGAGCCCACTTTCACCTCGCCGTCGCGCGCTGCGCCAACCTGGAGTCCAACAAGCTCCGGCTGGAGCGCGCCGCGGAGTACATCGTAGACGCACTGAAAGCGGGTGAGCGACTACCCGATCGCTACGCTGGTGAAGTAATTGCCGGACTCTCGCTCCGAAGCGACGCTGGAACGATCGTCCTCATCGAGCGGCTGCTCGAGATCGGCGGAACCACCCTTCTCGATCGCCTTCGGAACGACGAGAACGTGCAGAAGTCGAAGGTCGTTGCCGAAGCTTTCTCCACCCGATCCGTGGCGAAGGGCCGCACTTCCGAAGAGCGGGCGCTGGACTGCCGCACTGCCTTGGCGATGTTCCTCCTTCGACTCGATTACGACAGGGCCGATGACACTCTGGCTCAGCTCGAAGGCCTCGCCTTCGAGGGTGCCGGCGCAGTCGAGTTCTGTTCCCTTCTCGAGAGCAACCGAAACCTCAGTGCAGTCTGGGAGCGGGAGGAGATTGACGAGGCGCTCGTTGCGCAGCTTGAGGGCCTTGCTGAATATGGCTCTGCGGCACATCTGCTGATCGCAAGGTTTCACCGCGTGGTTGCGAGTGCGCGGCCTGAGGCACATGGGCGCGCCCTGGACATACTGGAGCGCCTTGGCTCATACCCCAACAGGGATGAATTCGGGATCGCACAGCTTCGAGTCAGGCTGGAAGGCTCCGGGCTCGTGCCCGAGGATATCCCGTCAACGCCACCGCCTCGCGGCGTGACTGTTCTCGTGGTAGGTGGGAACGAGACACAGCGGCAGTACGACGAGCCGATCACTCAGGACTACCGGGAGCGGGCAAAGTGGTTGGAGGTTGAGTTCATGCACACCGGCTGGAATTCGAACTGGGGCGACTACGTGGGTGAGTTCGAGCGACGAGTGGAAAGGGCCGACGCGGTCGTGTTCATCTACCTAATGCGCACACAACTGGGACGCACTCTGCGCCAGCGATGCGGGAGGAAGCCATGGCGAGGGTGCGGCGGGAAGGGCAGGGCGGCAATTCAACGTGCGATCGAGGCAGCGGCAGCAGCGGGCCTACAGCGAACTCACTGACGCGGTAACCAGGCGACATGTCGTGTTGCCGGGAAACGCCACATATCCATCCAGGGAACGAAGCGAAGACAGATGCAGCCAAACAATGAGCGAGAGTCGTTGGAGAGCCGAGTACGGGACGTCGTCAAGGATGCTGGGTTCCTGCTTCAAGAGACCGAGCACGTTGGGGCGAGACAGGGCCGCTATGCCGGAACTCCACCGTACCTGGCGAGACCGCTTGGACAAATCCTGCAGGCATTGTACCCGAGTGGGCTGTACTCCCACCAAGCCCTGGCCCTCAACCATCTCGGTGCGGGTCGTGACGTCTGCCTGACCACGTCGACCGCATCGGGGAAGAGCCTTGTATTCATGGCGGGGGCAGCTGAGTTGTTGCTTCGCGATCCGAACGCAAAGGTCATCTGCCTGTATCCCGCGAAGGCACTCATCCAGGACCAACTCGACAAGTGGAGAAAATTCCTGGAGACCCTCTCGTTGCGTCCTGGCTATATCGACGGCGCTGTTCCCATGGATGTTCGTGAGAAGACACTGACAGAGTGCCGTGTTGTCCTCATGACCCCGGATGTAGCCCACGCCTGGATGATGAGTCGCGCGTCACAGGCTCCCATCCGACCATTCCTCGATTCCGTCCGGATGCTCGTCCTTGACGAGGCGCACGTGTACGATGGCGTGTTTGGCACTAACATGGCGTACTTCATCCGTCGCCTGTTAGCTGTGTCCGCGATCGACCGGGTGATTGCCAGCACGGCGACGATCGGAGAGCCAGCCTCGCTGCTCGAACGCCTGACTGGTCGGGACTTCGTCGTGGTGGATGACGGGGACGATGGTGCGCCACGCCCGTCAAAGAGCATCCTGCTCGTTCGAGGCGGTGACAAGTCGTTTGACAACACCGTTACCCTGATTCGTGAACTGGCGAGCCGTGGCATGGGAAGGTTTCTCGCATTCGCTGATTCTCGGAGAATGGTAGAGCAAATTGTCGCCGCATCGGAACGGGGGGCGGCGACTTCTGACCAGTCGGAAGACGAGGGGCCCGAGGATGCTCATGACGCCGAACGTAGCGTGTTGCCGTATAGGTCGGGGTACGAGGAGGAGGATCGCAAGGGGATCCAGAGGGCCCTCACTGAAGGCACGCTGGCTGGAGTCGTGTCCACCAGCGCCCTCGAATTGGGACTTGATGTCGGCGAGATAGACATTGTGATCCTTCTCGATTCCCCCCCAACCGTGAAGGCGTTCTGGCAGCGAGTGGGCCGTGCGGGTCGTCGCAATCCGGCTGTATGCGTCCTGATCGACTCCCGCGGAACAGTTGGTGCCCAGCCGGATGGATTGAGGGGATACCTGAGACGAGCCGTCGAACCGGGCTGGCTCTACCTGCAGAATCGTTACCTGCAGTACACCCAGGCTCTGTGCGCTGCCCACGAGATTGCCGGTCTTGGCGGTCGCGCAGATCGTTCGCGCCTGTCTTCGCTGCCGGCGCCGTTCAACGAAATGCTCGAGAATGAGCTGAACCCCGTCGAAGCGGTTGCGGAGGACCTTTACCACCTGAAGCAGCGAGGTCAGGCCGGGCCGCACTACGAGTTCCCGGTCCGAAGTGGAATCGAGAAGGGGTTTGTGGTTCGAGAGCACCTCATCGGTGCTCGATCCCTCGGAACGGTGACGTTCTCCCAGGTGCTCCGGGAAGCGTTTCCCGGCGCGATCTACTACTACATGGCACGTCCCTATCGCGTTACCCAAGTCAACTACAGGGCCGGCGAAGTGGCGGTCAAAGGAACGAAACGCTGGACGACACGCGCGACTCTTCAGAACATGGTATTCCCTCGGCTTCAAGGCTTCCTCAACGGAAAGCGATCGGGGCGAGGCTTTATCGTTGAGACTCCGCTGCAGGTGAGTGAACGCGTAGTGGGTTTCACCGAGAAACGTGGTCCGAACAAACAGGTTCACGTCTATGGTCCGGGCTCGCCCTTCGCGCAGCGGCCCCTTCAACGGATGCTGGACACCACAGGCGTATGCTGGCATTTCGATGAGCCGCGCTCAGTCAACCTCGCTGTTGGTGAGGCTGTTCTCGAGGCGTTTGCAGCTCTCTGCGGGATCGAGATGCGCGACATCGGCGTCGGCCTCTTTCATACCAAGCCGTCAGCCTTCTGGGCGACCGAGTGTCAAGGAGTCTGTATCTACGACGCCACGCATGGAAGCCTCAGACTCACGCAGCAGCTCGCGGAACGGTTTGAAGAAGTGTGCGCGTTCGCCCTTAAGCTCGACGCGAGCGGGACCATGATTAGCGGCGGAGCTCGGGACGAATCTGGGCGCGGGATTCAGTTGCTTGCCAGCCTGGTCGCAGGAACTGAACGCGTCGGCCGTTCCGATCGACAGGAAGAGGAAGCACCGCAGGACCCAACCGCTGATATCGTCCGAGTTATTGCTGCAAACCAGCCAGCCGTGCTGCTGGACGAGGTGTCACGTGAGGTGCGTGTCATCGCATTTAGGTATACGCCCAAGGGCCCGATGTACCAGCTCGAATCGCTGCGCCCAGGCAATACGTGGATGGTGCCGAGAGAAGCGGTCCAGCCTATCTCCGGTGTTACTCTGATGGAGGAGCTCAACCTCGTGACGGGGGAGCGACGGTCGCTGGGAGAAGCAGAATAGTCCAGCGTGTGCGGTGTCGTGGAGTCGGTGGACACCTCCGCTGAGGGACGCCACCGGCATCCGCCGGGAAGCGGCCGGCGCCTATCGGAAAGCCGCTGGGATCCCGGTGCGCGGCGTCGGCGGCCGACCCAAGCTCTGGACCCAACCCCAAAATCGGCCACCATGGCGAGAGGGCGACTGGGATTGTCGCATCCAAGGGCAGGATCCCGCCGTTCGAACCCTCGTCTCATCCGATCAGCCGTCCGGCCCAGTTGAGTCGGCTAGCCTTGGGACGGACCCGTCGACGCAGCGCTCTCGAGCCATTCTCCCGAATTGATCCAGGCAACCAGCGCATCCATGGCACTCGCGGCCGTCTGAGCGCGTTGCGGCGTTATCGTGGTGCGGTCCTCACTCGTGAAGTGCATTCCCAAGGTCACGACTATGTTGCGCCGAGCTTGACTCAGGCGCCATCCACGTGCCTGCGCGTCAGCGATTGCAGCTTGTGTGAATCGAAATCCGCTGTGTTTGACCTCCACGGCCACTTCGCCGGGTTTGATTCGGTATTGAAACCAGTAGGCCGACGTGCTCTCGTGGTGAACATGCACATAGTCGCCCTCGTTGCCGTTCACCTGATACCATCCCTGTGACCCGGCTAGTGCTTGCCAGATCGCGTCGTGGACTTCAGGGAACTTCCCCTTTACACCTTGAAACGCACAGATTGCGAAATCGTGTTCGATCTCTGCTAGGACATCCCGGACGGCGGCGATTGCGGGATCGAGAGACTCAGCCCGTGCGACGAGGTCCATCCAGTCCCCTCGTAGGCTGAAGCGAAAGTCAAACGCTCGTGCCTCCGGATGAAATCTCTTCCGAGTCAGGTAGCCTTCGGGAGCTGTCAGGATCGTAATGACAGGTCGTCCTCCCGAGCGTTCCTGGGCCCACCTGGCACGCTCCTTGTACCGTGCTCCCTGACGCGGCTGGAAGTCGGAGTTAAACTTGTTTTCGAAGAGGACACGCGGCGCGCCATCCAGCAATAGCCGAACGTCGTCTTCACCTTTGTGCATTCCGTGGCCACTGGTTTCGTTGCGGACCAGGACCGCAGCGCTTGAATCAGCCTCTTCCGGCCAGCCTATTCGCCGATAGAGCTGGGCCCTTATGGTTGCGTTGCCGAGCGCTTTCTCGAGGATGTCATCAATGCGTCTTTCGCCCGCTAATGCGATCTCGAGCAAATGATCCTCCGTTGGATTCGGTTCGGCTGGGTGACTCGGGCCTTCGCGTGTCATCTCTGCGGATGCCAATGAATGGAGTTGCCACGGGCGCGCCCCGAGGTCGGCAACGTCCCCAAGCGCCCCGAACAGGGCGAGGGTGCTCTCACCCACCGGTCGCCGGTGCTGTTCGGTTGTGCCTTGGTGGTGGCGCCGATTGTGACGGTAGGCCAGCTAGCCGTAAGTCAGTCCAAATACAGTGTCCGCCAGCCACCGACGGAACCCCTCGTTGTCCACGAACTGCTTGAACAATTCCGTGTCATCCTTGAGTACCGCAGTCATGACTCGTGACAGCGCTTTGTCGTGCTCGACCCGAGCATTCTGCCGGTCCGAGTTCTTCTTCGCGTTCCGGTACGCCGTGTCGGCAGCAACGCGATTCGGAATGTCCTGCGTGATCAGCTTGTGCACACGGTCACGGTCCGACCAGCTGATGTTCCCGAACTGATCGTTGAAGACCTTCAGAATATTCGATAGCCGATCCAGCTCTGCTTCAGGCTTGTGCCCCCCGCCGGTGGTCGGTACCGGTTCGATGTCCGCATCTGCGTCAGGTAGCTGGATTGCGACGGCTGCCCGTTTCTCCACGCGGTAGCTGTCCATGTCGATCGCGTCGAGGATGCCTTTTGACAGGTCCTCCTCGACCGGAGCAGGGAGCTTCGGCACGAGGAAGGTCAGGAAGATCGAGAGCTTCTCCCACTCGGCGTTGCTGTAGGGCAGGATCGACGACAGGAACCCGTAGGCTCGCAGGAAAGCCTTAGCCTTCCCCTTGAAGTCCACCTGATCGTCCTCGCCGAGGCGCTCGCGGTAGTCCGCTACGCAGGCGTCGAGGATGGGGTCAAGGCGGTCCCGATCCGCCCCGCCCAGATAGAGCCCCACGAACTCGTCAACCTGTGCCGGCGCATACATCTGGTAGCCGTCCAGCGCCGCCTTGAGATCGTGCAGCTTGTTGGGATCGGTCTCCTCGGCGAGCACCGTCGTCCGGTAGTAGTCGGCGAACGCCTCCTGAATCGTGTCAGCGTCGTTCATGAAATCGAGCACAAAGACGTCGTGCTTCTTCGGGTGCGCTCGATTCAGGCGCGAAAGCGTCTGCACCGCCTTGATGCCCGAGAGGATCTTGTCCACGTACATCGTATGCAACAGCGGCTCGTCGTAGCCGGTCTGGAACTTGTCGGCGCAGATCAGGAACCGGTACGGATCCTCCTGGATCTTGTCGACAATCTGGCTGGATGGGAAACCGTTAAGCGACGCCTCGGTCACCTTCACCCCGCCGTAGTCGTGCTCGCCTGAGAACGCTACGATAGCCCGGTGCCGGCTCTTCCGCTCTCCGAGGTATTCGCGAAAGCCGTGGAAGTACTGAATTGCGCGCTCAATACCGCTCGTCACCACCATTGCTCGCGCCTCGCCTCCGATCTTGTTGAGCGCCAGCACCTGCTCATGGAAGTGGTCGACCATGATCTCGGCCTTGAGCCGGATGGCGTGGTCGTGACTCTCGACGTACCGGCGCAGCTTCTTCTTCGCCCTCTTGGTGTCGAACTCCGGATCGCTCTCCACCTTCTTGACAAGCTTGTAGTAACTCTCAACGGGCGTGTAGTACTTCAGCACGTCCAGGATGAAGCCTTCCTGGATGGCCTGCTTCATCGTGTAGCTGTGGAACGGCCGGTGCTTCACGGTGCCATCGCCCTGAGGCTCAGGCACGCCAAAGATCTCGAGCGTCTTGTTCTTCGGCGTCGCGGTGAAGGCAAAGTAGCTCGCGTTGGGCAGGAGCTTCTTCGCCTCCATCAGCCGGTTGATCTTGTCCTCGAGGGTCTCGTCGTCCTCACCCGCGCCTTCCGTCGAGAGCGCCTGCGAAAGCGCCGCCGAGGTGCGGCCGCCTTGGCTCGAGTGCGCCTCGTCGATGACGATCGCAAAGCGCCGCCCTCGGTGCTCACTGCCGATCTCGTCGAGGATGAACGGGAACTTCTGCACCGTGGAGATGACGATCTTCTTCCCCTCGGCGAGGAACTTGCGCAGATCGCCCGAGTGCTCGGCGTGCCCGACGGTGGCGCCCACCTGCGCGAACTGCTTGATGGTGTCCTTGATCTGCTGGTCGAGGATCCGGCGGTCGGTGACGACGAGGATCGAGTCGAAGACCGGCGCATCGTCCTTCTCGAGGCCGATGAGCTGGTGCGCGAGCCAGGCGATGGAGTTCGACTTGCCGCTTCCGGCCGAGTGCTGGATCAGATAACGCTGCCCCGCGCCAAGCACGGCGGCATCGGCGAGCAGCCGACGGACGACGTCGAGCTGGTGAAAGCGCGGCCAGATCTGCACCGACTCCTTCCGGCCGGTCTTCTCGTCCTTGGCCTCGACCACTTGCGCGTAGTTCTCGAGGATGTCGGTCAGCCCCGCGCGCGTCAGCACACGCCTCCACAGGTAGTCGGTCTTGAGGCCGTCCGGGTTCGGCGGGTTTCCGGCACCGTTGTTCCAGCCGCGGTTGAAGGGGAGGAACCACGAGCCCTTGCCCTTGAGGTGTGTGCAGAAGCGCACCTCGTGGTCGTCCACCGCGAAGTGCACCACGCAGCGCCCGAACTCGAACAGCCGCTCGCGCGGGTCGCGGTCGCGCTGGTACTGCTCGACAGCGTCGGCGACCGTCTGTTTGGTCAGGCTGTTCTTCAGCTCGAAGGTGGCCACCGGCAGGCCGTTGATGAACAGGCCGAGGTCGAGCGCGCGCTGCGTCTCGTCGCGGCTGTAGCGAAGCTGTCGCGTGACGCTGAAGCGGTTGGCGGCGTAGCGTTCGGCGGCCTTCGCGTTGCCGGGCGAGGGCGTGCCGTGGAAGAGGTCGAGGTGGTGCGGCCCGTGCTTGAGTCCGTGGCGCAGCACGTCGATGGTTCCGCGCTTGGTGATCTCGCCCTGCAGGCGTGCCAGGAACTTGCGCCGGGTGGGGCCTTCCTGGCCGAGATCGAGCGCGTCGCAGATCTCCGGTTGGGTCGCCCGCAGGAAGGCCGAGAGCTGGGCGATGTCGACGCAGTACTCGCGGTCGTAGTCGCCCGGATTACCGCAGATCCAGCCCGCGCCGTAGGTCGCTGGCCGCTCGCGGACCGTGTTGGGTTCGGCGGTGCCCGGATCGCAGGACGCGCCGGTCAGCGCCGTGCAGATCAACCGCTCGAGGCCGCGTTCCGAGGTGTCGGTCGGGCTCACGTGTGTCCCCGCTGCAGCGGTTGCATCGCGGTGGCGATGAGCGGAGCGAACCGTACCCCGTTGACTGTCCAGGCCTGATCCCAGATTTCCGGCGGGAACAGGCTCGCGCTATGGCTAAGCACCAGTCTCGTCCATGCCTCGGCCGTCAAAACGGGATCACCCTTGTCAGCCATCTCGTCGGCGCACAAGAAGCCGAGATAGACGAGACACACCGGGATGCCGAGCTGCGTCAGCTTCCAGCTCCAAGCGAACCGGTTGGACATCTGATAATGGCTGTCCCTGGAGATATCCCACGGGTGACCGGTGGCCGCGGTCAGGCCTGCCCGCGCCGACTCGATCGCCAGCCCGATAGTCGGGTGACTCGCCTTCCTGTCCTCAGAAGCGTCCTTCGGCAGATGGCGACCCGCAGCCTCCTTGATCAACTCCTGATCGTATGCCTTCGCTTCGATCAGCAGCAGTCCGCGTTTGCCATCGATGATGCACGTACTTGCGATGTCGAAGTTCGGTGTCCTGGCCCCATGCCGATTACTCGGAAGCCACCAATCCACCAACTGTCCCCTGTGAGCGCGGTCGAGCAGGCGCTCTGCTTTGTCCAGCTCCGCCTCTGCGGTAACGGTGAAACCCTGCGGCATCCATTGATCTGATGGAGCGACGACCGCGAATGGCGTAGCCAACGCCGTTAGCTTATTGGCGACGACCTGTGGAGAACCGTCTGTAAGCAGGTGGCAGCGCGGCTTGCTCCCACGCTGGGCGTTGCGGTCTAACTCCCTGAAGAGCCCTGTCACACCACGGCCTCATCGGGCACGCCGTCGCTGTCATCAACGGCGGCTTCTTCCGCGTCGCTCTCGACTTCGGTTTCGTCGAGCGGCTCGGACTCTTCGGCCTCGTGCGGCATCCGCGCCGCCGCCTCGCGCACGTCGAGCTTGCCGGTCACCACGTCGACGATCAGGCGGGTACGGTATTCGCGGAGGAGGTCGACTTCGCGTTGGGCTCGGTCGGAAGCGGCGACGATGTCCCGCGTGGCACCTTTGAGGTGCTCGACTATCTGGGTCTGCTCCTGAGCCGGTGGGACCACAAGCTCAATACGCTTAAGGTCGCGTATGTTTATCCCGCGCACGGTCGCGCCGACCACTCGCGACTTCACATGCTCGCGAAAAATCGGAGCCCGAACGGCGTGTAGAAGCCAACGCGGATTGACGCGTGCGTTCGCGGCGATGCGAGCGGCGTCCTGTGTCAGGTTAGCTCCCACAAGCTCCGGCGGGACCAACTCGGCGGCCCCAACGCCACCTCGAATTGCGAACACGATGTCTCCTTCCGCCAACCGTGAGCGCGCGTATCGTGACTCAATCTCGAATGTGGTTCGCGATAACAACTCCGGGCGGAGGTGTCCAGGTTCGCAGTTGCCACCCTTCACAATGAAGACACCCTCGTCGACGTTCGGCCCGGGAAGAACGATGCCGTACATGATGGGCCGATTCGGATCCGTGATTTGCTGCACGCGCCGTACCTCCCAATGCTCCGGGACATCCCCCAGCCACTCCACTCCGGAAGGCTTTAGACGGACGTTGGGGTCGAGGCCGCGGGTGACGGCGCGGTGGATGATTGCCTGCTTCTGCTCCTCCAGCAGCTTTGTCAGCTTCTGCTTGGCGTGGACGTAGCGTCGAATCCGCCTCTCCGCGTGGTCGAGGAAGCGGACGATAACGGCCTGTTCGGCGAGGGGCGGGAGGCACGAGTAGATCATCCTGAAGTGCTCGGGCCGTAAGCTCCACATGTCCGACGTGATCCCGTAGGACCATCTCTCGGCCTCTTTCGCAAAGGCTGGAGTGCGAAGCAAATAGTGCAGGTAGCGGGGCACGGCTCCTGCATGCGGACGCAGCACCACGTATGCCGGGCTCACGATCCCTTCGTACTCGGAAACCCCTACGGCTCCCTGCCAGGCGCGCATCTTGTTGTAAGCAATGTTCCCGGGCCGGACGAACTTGTAAGCGGACTTCTCCAGTTTCGAGCTGTCCTTCTTCGAGCTGTCTTCGAGCAAGGTCTTCTGTCGAATCACACCTTTGGTGATCGTCACCGAAAGCATGTCGGCATCAGGGTGATCGCGCTCCTTGATCTCGGTGAAGACCGCGCGATTCGGCAGGACATCCCAATGCCCAGGCACCTCCCCCAGCCACGGCACACCGGAGTCCTTCATCGCGCGATAGGGCGTGAGGCCGACGATCATGTCTTGTATGCCTTGACGCGCTTGAACCAGCTGTCGACCAAACGCAGCTCTTCGTCGAGCTTCTCGATGTCGGGGGCGACGTAGTTCACGGCCGCGCTCTTGTCGTGACGCTTCGCCCACTGCGATGCCCGGCCATAGCTGCCCTCGAACTCGTGGTGATCTTCGTCGGAGAAGCGAGCCAAGACTTTCACCATCACCGGGCGTACCTCTAGGCCGCCTTCCGCGAGAACTGGTCCGACGATCTCCTGACTGAAGATTCGCTCCCAGGTCTCAGACAAATTGCCGGCCCAGACGGCCACGGCTTCCTCGTACTGTTTCTCGTCCCAGGCGCTGCTGTCCCGCCTAATTCGGCTGAGCTCCTGCCGAAGTTCATCGAGACGCGCCGGGACATCCTTCGCCTTCCATGGGTGCTTCGTGGTGCAGGCACCTGGCTGACGCTCGTCCGCTCGGCTCCTCATGACCGACCGCTCCGCAACCATGACACCCCTGGCACCGGCCTCGCGCTTGAGGTCTGCTACGAACGCCACGTCGTGCGTGAATATGATTACCTGTCGAATCTCGGCGAGCGCTGCAAGCCGGGTCGCCACGAGACCACGACGGATGTGATCGAGCGATGTCACGGGGTCATCGAGGATGAGTGCTGACTTCGAGTCATCGAGGTGAGCCTCGGTGAAGAACGCCGCGAGTCCCAGCGCAGTCCGCTCGCCTTCGCTGAACACCCTTGGCAACGTAGCCTGTTGGCGTGCCCCGACGAGCTTTGGCTGATGAAGCAGGGCTCCCTTGTCCGCACGAGTACGGGCAATCGTCACCCGTTCGAGCCGAAGCCTGTCTGTCTCTCTCGTGAAAGAGTCTCGGACCACCTCGGTAATGCTCTCCTCGGAGAGTTCCAGGATCTTCTTTGTGATCCCCGTCGTCGCCGCAGCGCTCTTGGCGGCCTCCAGCGCCTCGCGCTCCTTCAAGCGTGCGATCTCCTTCACGATGGCCGACCGCGACTTCTTGACCTGCTCCAGAAGCTCGAGCTCGGCCCGCCTCGCGGTTAGAGCGGCGAGCTGTTTCTGAATCCCCTCTGGGTTCCCGATTTCCTCGGCAGCTGCTTGTGCGGCATCGCTGGCTTGGGTGAGGCGGTTGATGGCTGTCCCGTGCTCGATTGCGATTCGGGGAAGCTCCCATTGATTCGCCAGTGCCTCGCGCACGCGTTCGCATGCTGCCTCGTAGTTGGAGAGAAGCAGGCGCACGTCGGCGACGACGTCGCCATACGTCCCGTCCAAGTCCACGAGGTTGTTCGTGATGGAGTCCGGCGAGACGGCCATCTCTCGCATGACTTTCGCCCTTTGCTCGTAGGCGCGCTTCGCCGTCTGCAGTTGGACTTGGGTATCGTTGCTGACAAACTTGTTGAACCGAACGAAACGATCGCGGCTCTCAGTGCCCAGCGGCTGTTGGCACAGAACGCATCGACAATCATCTCCCAGAAACGGGACATCATCGTTCGGGTAGGCGTGCTCCTTCGAGAAGCGTGTTGCGGCCTCCCACAACGCCTTCCAGGGAGAACTCCCAACGCCAGGGAGCGGTTCCGATTCCAGGGACCGCGCAAGCAAGGAACTCGCATCTTCAAGAGTCTTGAGCGCGGTCAGTTCATGTTGAAGGTCGGCCAGAACTGCGATACCCACGGCCGCATCAAGGCTCTCAATGTGACTGCGTAGCGCCGTCAGCTTCTCGCTCTGCCGGATGAGTTGGTGCCGTGCCTTCGTCGTGTCGGTGGAGCGCAGCAATGCTTCCTGGTTCTTGAGTTCCTCGATCGTCTCCTCGGAGGCTGCGAAGCTCGTGATTAGCGCGTCGAGCCTGTCGACCGAGGAACTCGATGAAAGGAAGGAGAGAAACCTGCCGGCATCGCTAGTTCGCACTTGCTCGGGCACGATCGGCAACCGGATGGCTGAAGCGCTGTTCTCCGCAAGCCTGGTATCGATACGCGCGCGGACGGCCACGCACGCCTCGATAAGGCCGTCCATGACGAACAGGGCGGACGGCCGGTACGGGAAGTCCGACTCAGTCGCGATGTAGGTACTGCCGCAGGCGGCGTCATAGAAGAGCATACGCTGCAACTCGGGACGGGAGGACTCAGGCCAGGCAACGGACTCTTGGGTGTCGCCGATCCGCACGGAGAGCGCAGCTGTGGGTTGCACCAGAGACGTATCGCGGAAGACATCCGTCAGAACGTCCTCTCGGTGACGAGCCCGAGTAATGCGTTTCAGCAGCCGAGCGTAACCTGACTTCCCGCTCCCGTTGTCGCCGTACACAATTGTCAGGCCCTGCGGCTCGAAGGTCAGAGGCTCCTTCGATGCCAGCGCATTCACGTGTTCATGCTTCTCAATCGCCAGAAGGCAGACCGGGAGGTCTTTCGAAGCGGTCTGTGGTAGCTGCTGAAGTCCGAACTGCCCCGTCGAAATGACCTTCCCGTTCAAGATGTCGTCGACAAGGCGATCGTAAACGTCGCTGGAGAGCGTCTCAGCGGCTGCCACCCGACGCATGACCTCGCGTTGCCATGCGGGGCGTTCCTGGCTCCACGCCACAATGAGCTCTTCTAGTGCCACGACGGCTCCCCTCTTGGTATCTCGACGCCCTTAGTCAACACCTTTCCCGGCCATGGCATGCCGGAGCCCTTCATCGTCGGATATGCCTTGAAACGGTAGAACATCACAGGGCTTCGAACCAGGTTTTGATTTTGAGCGCCATGAGCTTGCGGCGCTCCTCGAGAAAGTCGTCGTATGTCGGGATCCTGCCATCGAGCATCAATTCCGGGAGACAGCTTGCGCGGAGGTTGGCGCGCAGGTCGGCCTGCTCCGTGATGCCGCCGTACTTCCTCTTGCCGCCGTTCACCTGGTCGGCCAACTCCTTGAAGTACTTCTCGGGTGGCTTGTCGCCGATTGCGATATTGATCTCGCTCTGGGCCAAAACAAAGTTGGCGATCTGATTGTAGCGTCCACGTGCGAGGCCTTGCCCTTTCAGGTGTTTCTTCGGATAGACGTGGTGCACGTCGCTGCGATTCATCAGGAGGTCGACCACCGTGATGTCCCGAGACAAGAATCCCTTGTCTACTGCCTTAACCTGCGCTGCTTGATAGGCAAGGAAGTACGGGCTGTTGATGGATGACGTGTCCATGAGCTGCGGGAGCATCCCAGTCCAGAAGCTCGCGGGCAACTCGTTGTCGATCACTGAGGCGGCATACGTAGCGAGTCCCCGCGCCGCAACCTGTCTGATATCGAAGTCGAATGCGGTCTCGGGACTACCGGTGTATCGACTTCGCAGAATCGACATCGCGTACCAGCGTCTAACCAACCGCTCGAGGTCCGCCGCTCCCATGCCCTCCGCCCGGCCGCGCAGGTAGAGGATGTATGCAAAGTTGACCGCATTCCGGCCGCCGATGAGATCGCTCGTCACGAAACCCGCTGAGCGGAGGATCATTGTGATCCGGTCGAAGTGCGTCTTGTTGATGAAAGCCAAAACGCCCTTCTTCAGTCTGCCGAAAGACTGCTCCGCAATCGCCTCCTCGAACTGCTTGGTCTCGAAGTTCCGGCCCGAGAGCAACGCTACCAGATCCTGCAGCTTGCCGCGGCCGAACTCGGACGTGAATGCGACGCGGAGCATGTCAGTGTAAGTCGGATCGTAGATGTCGTCGTTCACTTCCTTGAGCCAGCGCATCTGTGGCAGGAACTCGGAAGCGGCGAAGGCCTTGTCCCCCTTCTCGATGCGGGCGAGGAACTCGGGGGCTACCGCGAGGTGGCAGAAGTAGTCGATGGCCTTGCGGAGCAAGTTGCCGCCGTAGGTCTCGTTAACGGCGATCTTCGACATGGCGAAGTCGGCCTGAGACAGCTCGGTGCCTGCAGAGTTCACACGGATGAAGATCTCGGTAACTGTCTCGATGTCGAGGTCGTCGGCCAGCTCGATCACACCGACATGGTTATTGATAGTCTTGCGGAGCTTCTCCAGAACGCGCGAGACCCGCCTGCGATCCGCGGCGGGGTTCTTCTCGGTGTAGATGTCGGTCAGCTCGGTGAGACTCGCGTCGGGCGCGAACACCTGGGCCACGTCTTCGATCCAGGCCACATCCTTGCGGATGGCCGGGTTGGCCACCTCGAAGCGTTCGTCCTGGGGGTGGAAGGCAATGCGGATGCGGACAGTCTCGTAATCCTTGGTGAGCACCTCACGGCCCAGCAGCGCCGCCATCAGGGCGGTCACGCGCTGCTGTCCGTCGATCAGGATGCGCTTGCCGGCCGACGATGTGCCGTCCTTGAGCTTCACCGTCGGGTTGCGCCACGCGATCAGGTAGCCAACCGGGTAGCCCTGGTAGAGCGAGTCGAGGAGGTTGCGGACCTTGGTCGCCTCCCACACGAAGGGGCGCTGAATCTCGGGGATAGCGATCTCGCCCGACTTGACCCAGGTAAGGAGTGTCTCGATGGGGTGGGGAGTGACCGAGTAACGCTGAGTGGACATCAGCGCTTCGCCTTGACTGAACGCGCCTCCGTTTCCATCAGGTCGGCGAATCGTTCCCATGTAAGGCGCTTCTTGTTTACGTACTTGCCCTTGGGGAGCCACTCGATATTGCCCTTGCTAATGAGCAAAGTGCCGAGCTTCTCGCCGTTGCGCTTCACAGTGATCGCCAAATCCTTGTGGCCGATCACCTTCGTATCAACGCGCGCCCGGACGTCATGTTGTGCCACGTGTGACCTCAGACGGTTGGTGGACCAATGATCTCTGCGAGGAGTCCCTCAGTTTCTCTTTCGAGCGCTAGGATATCAGCGCGGATCTCCTCGAGGGTGCGCAGCGGCTGCGGATTGTAGAAGTAGCGGGTGAAGCTGATCTCGTAGCCCGTCTTGACGCCGTCGGGCACGTACCAGGCGTCGGCCGCGTGGGGCAGCACCTCGTGGCGCAGGAAGGCCTCGATGCCGCCCTCTTCCAGCAGCGGCACCTGCTCGGTGTCGCGCAGGTCCGGGTCCGGCTCGAACTCGACGACCGCGGGCTTGCCGCCGACATTAGTCTCGACGAGGCCGCGCAGCGGGTCGGGCGCGGTGCCCTTCTTGTGGATCTTCCTGATCACGGGCGGCGCATCGTCCTTGCGTTGGGCGCTCTCCTTGAGCCCCTTGATCTCCTTGGGCGTGTAAGCGCGCTGAGGATCGATACCCACGAGGCGCAACGGCCGCTCGACCGTGACCTTCCAGTACCCGAAGGCGGCGTTCGGGAAGATCTTCGATTGCTCGGTCTCCCTGAACGAGAGAAACGTGTCGCAGATGCGTTGGATATCCTCGTCCGAGAGCTCGCAGTTCTTCTTGCCGAGGTTCTTGCGCAGCGGCTTGAACCACTGCGTGGCGTCGATGAGTTGCACTCG
Source organism: Gemmatimonadaceae bacterium (assembly GCA_030835125.1). Taxonomy (GTDB): domain Bacteria; phylum Gemmatimonadota; class Gemmatimonadetes; order Gemmatimonadales; family Gemmatimonadaceae; genus JABWBJ01. The sequence goes on from JAUQWM010000044.1 coordinate 27,842, forward strand.
GCCCTGGCGATTCTCGGGCTTGCGGTTGGTCAGCACCCAGACGTAGGTGGCAATGCCGGTGTTGTAGAACATGTTGAGGGGCAGAGCGACGATCGCCTCGAGCCAGTCGTTTTCGATGATCCAGCGGCGGATGTTGCTCTCGCCCTGGCCGGCATCGCCGGTGAAGAGCGAGCTGCCGTTATGCACCTCGGCGATGCGGCTGCCGAGCTTCGTCCCGTCCTTCATCTTCGAGAGCATGTTCGCCAGGAAGAGCATTTGGCCATCGCTCGACCGGGTGACGAGCGAGTACTCCGGGTCGCCCGAGTGCTCGATCAGGAAGCGCGGGTCCTTGAGGCCGTCCTTGCCGCCCATGCGCTCCAGATCGCTCTTCCAGCTCTTGCCGTAGGGCGGATTGGAGAGCATGAAGTCGAACTCGCGTGACGGGAACGCGTCGTTCGCGAGCGTCGAGTGTTCCGGCCCGCCAACGATGTTGTCCGCCGCGTCGCCCTCGCCTTTGAGCAGAAGATCCGCCTTGCAGATGGCGTAGGTCTCGGCGTTGATCTCCTGGCCGTAGAGATGCGTGGCCACTTGCTTGCCGTGCGCGGTGGCGAGCTCCTGCAGCGTCTCTTCGGCCACGGTCAGCATGCCGCCCGTGCCGCAGGCGCCGTCGTAGAGCAGGTATGTGCCCGATTCGATCGCGTCGGCAACGGGCAGGAAGATCAGCTTCGCCATGAGCTTCACGGCATCGCGCGGCGTCCAGTGCTCGCCCGCCTCCTCGTTGTTCTCCTCGTTGAAACGGCGAATGAGGTCTTCGAAAATGGTCCCCATGCCGTGGTTGTCGAGGCCGGGGTGCTTCAACGAGCCGTCACCGTTGCGCACCGGGTGCGGGCTCAGGTTGATGTCGGGCGAGAGAAGCTTCTCGATCAAAGTGCCCAGCGCGTCGGCCTTGGAGAGCCGTTGGATCTGGTTGCGGAATTCAAAGTTCTCGAGGATGTCCTGGACGTTGGGAGAGAAGCCGTCGAGGTAGGCCTCGAAGTCGGCCCTGAGCTGCTGCTGGCTCGCGCGAGCCTTGAGATCGCGTAGCGTGAACTTGGACGTGTTGTAGAAGGCTTGGCCTGCGGCCTGGCGCAGAGCCTGGTCCTGGTTCGTGATCTTGGCCTTGTCGAGCGAGGCCTTCATGTCGAGCACGGCCTGCTTGGTCGGCTCGAGCACCGCGTCTAATCGGCGGAGCACGGTCATGGGCAGGATGACGTCGCGGTACTTGCCGCGGACGTAGAGGTCCCGGAGGACGTCGTCGGCGATGCCCCAGATATAGTTCGCGATCCACCCTAACTGATTCGATGCCATTGACTTGATCTATCGTTGAATGCCCAGCCATCGCTGGATCAGTTGGTAAGAGCCGGTGGAGTCCTTCCGAAGTGGTGTTATCGTCGCTGTCATTACCAACCGCTCCCATTCCTGCGGATTCGTCACAAAGTCCGCGTAGTACGACACGTCGGAGATTCTGCGAAAGTGTCGAAACCAGACTCCGACTTCCGGAGCGATGGATCTGATGTAGTTGTATTCTCCGGCGACACGCACCAAAGCCAGTGGGAAATGATGAGCGAAGACCAGAACGTGATCGCCGACTTTCATCTCATGCGCAAACGCCCAGTAGTTCTTCTGGTCTGACGGCAGATCGTCCTGGGTGATGGTGAGCAGGTCGGGAACGTCTCGTACGAAGTCCAGCCCGATGTAGCCTGCGGAAAGACTACTGACGGTGTGTTTCACCGCGTCAGTCGGGTCGCCCGGATGCACCTGCATTCGCCAGTACGACATTTGACGGATCTCCTGAGGTGACCGACGGACGTGTCGCGACTAGGTTGGGATAATCCAGTCCGTGCGAGACTCGGATTCGTGCAAACAGTCAGAACCAAAAAAAAATCGCATGGACCTGTGACAAATTCGGTTCCGCTGCTGGAATACGTTAACCCGCGCCCATCAAGGCGTAACCACCAATACCATTCGCGACCATCCGGGGACGTTTCTGGCAATGGGAGTCGGCAGGCCGTGCTTGTCCCCTGAGGGTGATCCAGTTGGCGAGGTCGTTGGCGACCGTGGTCAGATGCTGCAACGGCGACCACCCGCCGGCCGCGCGCCAGCGGCCAGCGCCTCACGCTCAGGCGCGAACCGACCTCGGACCGTCCGCCCGTACCACTGAGTCCCGCGACAGTGATAGACGTTTGACCGCGGGTTGATCCAGACACTGTCCGCGAGCGCCAGTGAACTCGAGTCAGCCCTGGCACTGTCACGCTGCGCACTCAACGGCATCGGTGAGAGCAACCCCGCCGGCCGCGATGGTCCGATCACCCGCAGCGAAAACACCGGATGGATCTCGATCCCGTTTTCAGCCATGCCGGACTGCCCGTGATCGGTATCGAAGAAGCCGACTCCGACAATCTCCACGACCCCGTCTCGCGGGACGCCGCGCAAGGCACGACGCACCTCCTCGAACAGCACCTTGTGACGCGGGTTGGTCACACACTCCGGACTCGGAATCTCCGCAACCAGCGTCGCGTCCTCTACCTCGAGGTCCCGGAGGAGAAGGTGAATGTCGGAATCGTCCTGGTCACGCGCGCGCGCGAACCGCGCCCGCAGCACATATGTCCGAAGCTCAACAGGCCCGACCCGGTTGGAGTGCGGAAACGGACCCGCGGGGCGGGGCAGGCGGCGCAGCTCCGCCACCGTCGTCCTGATCGGGACCGTGTCGATGGCGCCAGCATCCCGATCCTCGGCGATCTTCACGGGCCAGCGCAGGACACCACACTTCGACTGCGCCTCCAGCACGACCGGCGCAGCGAGCAGCGCAACGATCGCCAGCAGCGCCGGCACCTTCGTCAGGCGCATCGCTTCCCAACTGCCGCGCGAAGGCTTGTGGCGGCCGCCACGCGCATCACCGGTGCCGTTCGGGCTGAGTGGTCCCCCGGTTCGGCCTTCCGCGGACAGTGGCACACACCGGGCTCCGTGTTCATGTCGCACACGGGTGAGAACTTAACGCTTCCAGGCGTCGGCATACCTCATTGGCTGACCATCCGGGCGGATCGGGCGACGGACACCATCGACCGAGTCGTGGTCACATCGGTCTCTCCGCCGGTCACCCTGGACCGAAGCGCGGTAAGAAGGCACTGAAGCGCGGTAACATCGAATCGTGGTGCAGTCAGAAGAGGCGTCGCCGCGGTCCGCTCGCACGTTTTGCCCGTCAGCCTCATCGTGGCGGGTCCGGCAGGCGATCGTGCGCGCCCTCCCCATCATCGCGCGCGCCTGACCGATCAATTGGTGCGCTGTTCCGGTGAGCCGTTGCGCCGGTCAGGGCATCGATACGGCTCGTCCTTCGATCGGTACTGGCCGCAACATCACCGGAGGGCTGCTCTCCACCCGTCGAGTGCCGCCGTCAGGTCGCCGGTCGCGCCGGTCAGGTCGCCCTGCGTGGCCTTCCGGCGACTTGTCGCGACCCTCCGCTGACCATGACGCGTCTGACAGTCGACCGCGTGCGCGCTGCAGATCGTATGTCGGTCCGTTCAGATCGTTGGCGCCGCCTTCACGGCCGCACGTCGCGTCCGTCAGGCGACCGCGTGCGCTCGTCAGCGTCGCCTTTTCGCCATCGTCCGCCCACTGTGAGCATCTGTCCGCTCATCGAGTGCGTCTGTCCGCTCATTTATCCTCGCCCCGACGACGGGAGCGCGCCGGCGACCGGCGGCTAAAGTCTTGTCAACAGCTACCTTACAGTCGGCACCGTCGAACCAGTCCTCCGGACCGTTGAAGCGACCTTCTCGCACGGTCGCGGCGATTCCGGCATCAGGATCGAGGATCCAAGGCTCGGGAACGCGTTCGTCCCGGAAGACATGACGCTTCCGGTGCGGCTGCCTGAGGGCGGCGATCCTCGAGCTTGTGTGACCTGACCGGTCACCCCAACATTGGGCATCCCCAGATCCACGGGTGGCCCATGCGTGTTCTCCTCGCCGCCGCACTGATCGCCCTCGCGCCAGGCGCCTCCGCCGCGCAGAACGTTCCCGTCACCACGCTGGCCAGGCCGGACGCCGAGTTCCCCGAGGGGTTCACGAACATCAGCACGATGCGCGAACTCCCCGACGGGCGGGTCATCGTGCTCGAACGCTGCGAACGCCTGCTCAAGCTGCTCGACCTCCGCACGGGCGAGATGGCCCCCGTGAGTCGCACCGGCTCAGGCCCGGGCGAATACCGGTTGCCCGCGGGGATGTTCTCGATCGGGGACAGCACCGTCCTCTACGACCCGGGCAACCGCCACTTCCTCATCTTCGGCCCGGACGCGAAACCGGTCCGCACGTTCGACCCGATCCCGTCCGTGAGCGTCAACACCGGATCGATGGTCTTCTCCACCGGCGGCTTCAACGTGACCGCGAGCGATGCGCGCGGACGGCTCTACGCCAGGCAGAGCGGGGTCTTCGCGGGCCCCAGCGGTCGCGAGCGCGCCGAGTCGGTGGCGGTGGAGCGCTGGGACTTCCGCGCCGGCAAGCGCGACACGATGGTCTTCTTCGGGCTGCTCGGGAAGCCCGGGCCGATATCGATGACGGAGAGCTCACCGCCATTCCTCACCGGCACGCAATGGGCCGTCGCGCTCGACGGGACCGTCGCGCTGGTTCACCCGCAGGACTATCGGGTCGAGTTCATCTCCCCCGCGAAGGTCCGCACCACCGGAAAGCCTAACGCATTCACGCCGGTGCGCGTCGATGATGCCATCAAGCAGCTGTGGCGGGACGACCAGAAGCCACCGTGCGGGCCGGGGCCGACCTCGTTCACCGGCGCCGACGGCAAGACCATCACCGCGATCAGGATGCCGACGCCGGAACCGACCGACTGGCCCGAGGTGCTCACGCCCTTCCTCACCGGCGCGGTCACGTTCGCGCCCGACGGGATCCTCTGGGTCAAGCGCACCACGCGCGCCGGCGACCCGCCGACGTTCGACCTCATCAACCGCTCCGGCCAGGTCGCGCATCGCGTCCTGCTCCAGCAGCGCGCCCGGTTCCTGGGCTTCGGCCGGGCCAGCGTGTACGTGCTCCGCGTGGATGACGACGACCTGCAGTACGTGCAGCGGTTCATGCTGCCGCGATCACGATAGCGGCGCACAGGCCCGCTCCCGAACTGCACGAACGCCGAGGACGCCGAGTCCGCCGAGGATCGCCGAGTAAAACAAACGGAAGGCTACTGCGGTGCGGTGGGATCGCCGTTGCCGTCCTCGGCGCTCCTCTGCGGCCCCGGCGTCCTCGGCGTTCGTGCAGTTCGTTCAGCGTGACCCCGTTCGCCTCACCGGTTGCCCATCAGCCGAGCACCGTCCTGAAGTACTCGACAAGGTCGATCTCCAGCGCAGGAACCGTCGCGACGGGATGCCACACGATCCGTTCGCCGAGGACCTCCGGTCTCACATCCCCGGGGCGTCAGCGTTCGATGATCCTGGCATCAAGATCGACGATCCAGTACTCGGGAACCCGTTCGTCCTGATAGATGTGACGCTTCTCGCCACGGTCCACCTGCGCGGTCGAGGGCGAGATGATCTCAGCCGCGACCAGGAGTGACCTGATTTCTTCCCACGAGCGGATCAACCGACCCTCGTTCAGCGGAACCACGAAGACATCCGGCTGCAACAAGCGGTGGTTCGAGAACGCGATGTCAGCCGGCGACATCATGGCCTCGCCGATTCCATACCTGCCGCAGTACTCATCGATCAGTGCCCACAGCCTCGCAACCGTTCGCTGGTGCAACGCCGATGGCATCGGACTCACGAACAGCTCCCCGTCCAGCACCTCATACCGCTTCCCGTCGTCCGGAAGCGCCCGGACCCGCTCAGCGGTCCATTCGGTCTCTCGCGCAGGCATGCCCATAGCGTACGCTCGGCTCGGCGAAGGTGGCAAGCGAACACAAGCCGAGGATGCCGCGAATGGTCCAAATCGCATCATCGTGGCAACGCGCACCCCATCAATTCCACGCCAGCATCCTCGGCGCTCCTCGGCGGCCCCGGCGTCCTCGGCGTTGTGCCTTTCGCTCTTGTCACGTGCGACCCCGGCGTGTTGTGCCCTTGCCGTGAGCGCCGAGCGCGCCAGGATCTCTCAATGCGACATGAGCCCGTCAGGGTGACGCGTCGCCAGCTTGGCCTGGTTCAACGCCGCGACGTCACCTAACGAAAGCCCAGCGCAGGTCGCCACCGTAGCCACGCACCAGAGCACGTCGCCGAGTTCGTCGGCCAGGCGCTGCTGGTCCAGGTCCCGCCCCTGAAAGAGGTGCTTGCGCACGTGGGCGAGAACTTCTCCCGCCTCTTCCGCAATCCCCGCCGCCGCGTCGAGCAGCCGCTCACTGTCGGTGAGCGACGCGTTCATCGTACGCGTGGCGGCCTGTTGAAACTGGTCCAGCGTCATTGCACCCCCTGGTGACGGACTCACGCCAATATGCGCTGCCGTCACCATCAATGGGGTCAGACCCCATTGCCCGCTGACATGGCAACCAAAGGTCGAGTTGCCTCCCCTGGTGATCAGCCTACCCGAGTCCTTCGCAGCGGCGTTGGACTGAGCGGCGTTTGCTCAAAAACGGGTAGTGCCCCCGACACAAGCGCGTGCCCTTGACTGCACGAACGCCGAGGACACCGAGGACGCCGAGGATCGCGGGGTAACGAAGGAGGGGTTGAACGATGTCGCGTCAGACCCCAATCCCGCGGGTTCCCTCGGCGCTCCCCGGCGTCCCCTGCGTCCTCTGCGTTGTGCCCTTTGATGCAACGCACGAGGGCGGAATCAGCAACGCAGCCCTCGCCGCCCGACCCTCCACCGAGCAGAAGATGCGCATGGAGTAGCCGAGGTCGGCGTGGCGTCCGGGTCTTCCCCCCCGTCCCGCCGCAACGGAGATTCGCTTGCTCCAGCGTGTCCCCAGTGGCCCACTCCGCATCCGTGACCGAGGCGATCGAACGAGACCTCTCCGGGAAGTTCCGCGAGAGGCTCCGGATGTTCGGTGCCCGCCGGCTTGGCGATGCGGCGCTCGCCGAGGATCTCGCGCAGGAGGTCCTGCGGCTGGTGACCGAGGCGCTGCGCGGTGGCCGCATCGCGGACCTGGAGGCACTGCCGGCGTTCGTCTTTCAGACGGCGACGCACCTGTGCATGCATCACTACCGTTCGCGGGAGCGTGAAGAACGGGCGATGGCGCGCATGGTCGGGATGAGCCCGGGGGATCCGGGTCCATCACCCCTCGATGTCCTGGTGAACGAGGAGGGCCGGGGAGTGGTACGCGCCGCGCTGGCCGAACTCAGGCCCGACGATCGAGATCTCCTGCGCCGGATCTACTTCGACGAGGAACCGACTGAGCAGACGGCGCGGAGCCTCGGGGTGACCCTCGGCGCCCTGCGCGTCCGCAAGCACCGAGCCCTGGCGCACCTCGCCAGCGTGCTCACCGAATGGCGGCTGTGAAACGTGATGCATCCAGCGGGAACCCTACTGTGATGGAACAGCAACCGATCACGTGCGAGATGGTGGACCAGCGCGAGCTGGACCGCCTCTATGTCGCTGGGCGCCTCGGCGAGGACGAGGCGGCGGCCTTCGAGGCGCACTACTTCGGCTGCGACCGGTGCTGGGCGCTGGTCAAGGGCGGCGCGGGTGTTCGCGCTGCGCTGGCCGGTACAGCGGCCCAGGCGCCCGCTATCCGCCGACGCTCCTGGGTCAGGCCGCTGGCAACGGCGGCGGCGCTTGCGATCGTCGTCTTCGGGACCTGGCGCCTGGTCGACCCGACCGAGTCCGACGCGCCGGATGCCATCCGCGGTCCCGCCGATTCAATCGCCGTTGCGACGGGCAGCGCCGCGGGGCGCTGGACGGCCGCCTGGCCGTCCGTTGCCGAGCCGGGCTCGTACCAGGTGCGACTCTTCACCGCCGATGGACGGCTGATCCTGACACGCGACATGAGCGATACCACGCTCTCGCTCCCCGCGGACTCGCTCACTGGCGTCGCTGGCGGTGGAACGCTCTTCCTCGAGGTCCAGCGGTTGGACATGCTGCGGCGTCCGGTCGCCCGCTCTCCACTCATCGCGCTCCGGCCACCCGGGCAGCGCTGACCGGATGCGCACCGTCTTGCCGAAGACCGCATTCAGCACCGTCGTCGCGTTACTGGCGCTCGCCGGCACCGGATGCGAAGCGGGTCGAGACCGTGCGCCCGTCTCGCCATTCCATGCCGCGGACAGCCTGCGGGACGAACGGCGCTTCTCCCAGGCGCACCCGCACTACCGCCGTCTGCGCGACTCCTTCGCCCTGGCGCAGGACACCGCCGGGTGGTGGCGCGCGCAAGTCTGGTGGGCCCAGACCCTGATGCGCCTCGGCAGAACCGACAGCAGCGAGACGGCGATCCGGGACGCCTTCCTCCTGGCCGGATCCGATTCGACTCGTCAGGCGTGGACCTGGCTGATGCGCTGCGGACTCCGGTCGCGGCTGGGGCAATCACAGGAGGCGATCGATGATTGCGCCCTTGCCCAGCAACTGGCGGACGCGTTGGGGGCCGGTGACCTCCAGGCGCGAGTGCACTTCCAGTTAGGCACGATCTATTCCCGGCGCGGCCTGTTCCGCCGCTCGGTCGCGGAGTCCGAGCAGGCGCTCGCGCTCGAGCGGCAATACGGCGGCTCGCCGCACCAGTTGGCGGGTGCGCTCAACAGCATGGGGGTCGAGTACGCGGCCGTCGGACGACTGTCGGAGGCGGCGCAAGCGTACGAGGAAGGGCTGGCGATCACTCGTCAGGTCGCGGACACATCGACCGCCGGGTACCTGATCAGCAATCTCGCCGCCCTCCGTGCCTACACGGGGCGCCTCGACCAGGCGGTCGAGCTGATGACCCAGTCGCTCGCCTCGGCGATCGCCCTCGGCGACACGGCGTCGATGGTATACGCCCACAACTCGCTGGCCGGCTACTTCCTCAAGGCCGGTAACGTCGGTGCCGCGCGGGAGCATGTCGAACGATCGCTGTCGCTGGACGGGCGGTCTCCCGCGATCTACCGCGTCATCGCGCTGACCAACCTGGGGTTGATCGCGATGGCCGAAAGGAGCCCGGATTCCGCCGCCGCCAGTTTCGATCGGGCCCTTGGTCCAGCGGTGCGTGGAGGGTTCGCCTTCGAACGATTGCGGATTCTCACCGCGCAGGTGCGCCTTGCCATCGATCGGGGTGACCGATCGGCCGCGCGCCGACTGCTGAGCGTCGCGAGCACCGTCGCCGATTCCCTCGGGAGTCCGGATGCCGAGCTGGATGTGCTGGTGCTCCAGGGACGTGTGGCCGAACTGGAGCGGCGCGCCGACGCATCCCGTTTCTTCCTCGACGGCATCGACCTGCTGGAGTCCTGGCGTGGCCGTCTGGCGATGGGGGACCTGAAGCTCGGGATCACGGAGCCCAAGTGGGCCGTCTATGAAGGCGCGATCCGGACCCTCTTCGCCCGGGGAGACACGTCCTCGGCGTTCGACGTCGCCGAACGCGCCCGCGCACGCATGCTGCTCGAGGTCATGGCCGAGCGAGGCGCGCAGACCAGGGTGTCCTCGGCGGCGACGCTGAAGCAGCGGCTTCGCGAGCGAGCCGAGGAAGCCGGCGCGGGCGCGGACTCGTCCGAACAGCGGCAGGTGGCGGCGGAACTCCGCGCGCTCCAGGACTCGCTGTCGGCGCTCGAACGGGATACCGCGCAGGACGCGCGAGCGCGGGTGCGCCATCCGGTGCCCGCTCCGATTGCCGAGATCCGGGCCCGGCTGCTGGATCGGCCGGATGTGGCGATGTTCTCCGTCTTCTGGGGTGACAGCGCCGTGTACGGATGGTGGATCACCGGCACTGCCCTTCGCGGCCGTCGGCTCGGGTCCGCCGACTCGCTTGCCGCGACACTCGACTTCCTCCGGCGCGCCATCGAGCGTCCTGGCGACTCGACCTGGCGGGCGGCGGCCCGCAGGTCCTGGCAACAGTTGCTGGAGCCCTTCGCGGTCTCGGGATCGACCACGATCTATGCCATCGTGGATGGCCCGCTGGCGCGCGTGCCACTCGAGGTGCTGGTGCCGGCCCCGGCCGCTGCGCCGTTAGGCGCGACGCATCGCATCATCTACGGACCGTCCGCCTCGGTACTCACCGCGCTCGCGCAGTCCGGCTCGCCGGGGCGCTGGGAGCGCGCGATCCTGGCGGTGGGAAATCCGCGGGCCCTGGTGGCGTCGCGCATGCCCTCTCCTGACGTGGCACGAGACGCCGGCAGCGGCCTGGAACTGCCGTTCGCCGAGTCTGAAGCGCGCACCCTCCGCGACCTGTACGAGGAAGAAGGAGCCGACCTGCTGGTCGGACGCGCCGTGACTTCGGATCGATGGCTGGCGCTCCGGCCGGAGCGGTACCGGTACCTGCACTTCGCCGCGCACACGTCAGTGAGCGACCGCGATCCCGAGGAGAGCCGCCTCCTGCTCGCGGATGGAATGCTGGACCTGTCGGTGATCCGCGGCCTGAGGCTGACCGCTGAGCTGGTGACCTTGTCGGCGTGTGAGACCGCGGTCGGACGCCGCGTAAGGGGCGAAGGGGTCGTTGGCCTGTCTCACGCATTCCTCTCCGCGGGCGCCCGCAGCGCACTCGTGACGCTGTGGCCGGTAACCGACCGGTCCACGTCGCTCTTCATGACCGATGTCTACCGGGAGCTGCATGGTGGACGCGGCGCCGCGGAGGCGCTGTACCGGGTGCGCAGCAGGTGGATAGCAGCCGACTCGGCCACCAGCCACCCGGCCTACTGGGCGCCTTTCATCCTGGTTGGAGACCCGAGTCCGCGCGCGAGCAGTGGCGTCGCGCCGGTGCGGGAGCGAGCCAAGGGGATGTAGCAGGCGAGGTGCGGCGGGGCGGTCGCGCGCACGACGCAGGCGGCCCGGGCAGACCCGTCGTGAGCGAGTTCGGCGGACTCCGACCCGAGCGTCCGTCCACTATCGCCTGGGACACCCGGTCAAGCTGAATGGGACTCGTCGACTACCGCACCACGAGGCGCAACCTTACACTGGCCCGACCGACGATCCCGGGCCTGCCCTCATCCCGAACCCACTCCGAGTGAGCAAACACCGGTGAACGCCGCGGCCTGCGCCCGTTGCATTGTCACCGTCGCGGGGCTCTCCGTGCTTTCTGCGGGCAACGCCGCCGCGCAGCGCGAGGCGCCGGTCTCGCTCGCACCCGTCTTCCGCGTGGATCGCTGGACCACCGCCGAGGGCCTGCCGGGAATGGCCGTGACCAGGATTCGCGCCGGTCCGGACGGCCACCTGTGGCTCATCGCCAGCGGCAGTGTCGTTCGCTTCGATGGGTATGGCTTCCAACCCCTCGGTGGCGGCCCGCCCGACCTTCGGCCCGCCCGCACGTTTGACATCCTCCCAGTGGGCGGTGACACCGTGTTCGTGCTGAGCGTTCGCTGGGCGCCCGACACCTCGGTGTTGACGACGTATGTCGGCGACCGACGGTTGGGCGAACTGAAGGTCCCGGGCATCTGGGTCGGCGTGGTTCGCGACGGCCGCGGTGCGCTCTGGCTCCAGGGCAACAGGAGCAGCGGTGTCGTGGCCCGCTTTGCCGGTGGCCTCCTGTCCCCGCCGCTGGACGTTGCCGCCGCGGACTCGCGTGGAGAGGAGTACGGCTCGCTGATGGCGATTGACCGATTCGGCGACCTCTGGCTGCGCGACGCGAAACGCGATTCGGTCGGCCGGGTGACCGCGCTGGGGCTGACCTTCGCCGCGCCGGCACCAACGTCGGCGCTGATCACGCGCCCGTCGACTCGCGACATTCTGTCTGCGTCGCGCATCGGGCAGACCATCACCGTGCACGCACCCGATGGAGCGCGTATCGCGGCGTTCACCGATGGAGAGGGACGCACCCCGCGCCTGGTTGACCGGAGTGGCCGACTGTGGGTCAGCACATCGACGGGCCTCGAGGCGTTTGTCGCCGGCTCGATGGTCCCCGTGGCCCGCGTGCCGTTGCCTGACCTCGACGTGGTCGACGATCTCATCGAGGACCGGGAGGGTAACCTCTGGGCGCGGGCCACCACGCAGGGCATTTACCGGATCCGCGAGCAGCCAGTCGTTATGCTCGGCGCCGCCCAGGGCGTGATCGGTCGGCAGGTCATGGCCATCGCCCGTGGACCGGACCGGTCCATGCTGCTGACCGACGCGCGGGGCGCCGCGTATCGATACCAGGACGGTGTCCTGTCGGTGGTGGCCGATCCCGACCGACCGACGCCAGTTGTCCTGGCCTGGCCGTACCCCGTCGAGGCAGACTCCCGCGGCACCGTGTGGCTGAAAGGCACGATCGATACGTCACCACCGCCTGCCATTATCATCGGCCGCCGTGCGGATCGCGGCATGGTCACGGTGCGCACGCCAGCCTACATCACCCTGATCCGTGAGGACCCGCGTCGCGATGGCACGATCTGGGCCGGAGGCGGGGACCTGCTGCAACTGCGTCCTGATGCCGTCGACGGCAAGGTGGTCCTCGATTCGATCCCGATCGGAGCCGAGTCCATCCGCTCTTTGGCGTTCGACAAGGCAGGCGCGCTGTGGACCCCATCCGACGCGGGCCTGGTCAGGATCTTCGAGGGTCAGCGTGCCGTGTTCAGCGACTCGCTCTGGCCGGGGCGTCAGGCACGTTCCCTCCACATCGACTCCACCGGGGCGATCTGGATCGGGACCTACGGCCTGGGGCTGCTGCGCTACAAGGACAGCGTCTTTCGTCGCCTGACCGAACGGGACGGGCTGGCCGAGGATGTCGTCTCGACGATGCTGGAAGACGACGCCGGCAACCTCTGGATGGCGGGCAACCGTTCGGTGCACCGGGCGAGCCTAGCACAGCTGCATGCCTTCATGGACGGCACCGTGGGGCGGGTCGACAGCCGGGCGTATACGCAGGCGGATGGGATCCCCAATCCGGAAACGAGCGGATGGGCGGGCGCGCGAGATGCCACAGGCCGGCTCTGGTTCCCGACCTTTGACGGCGCCGCCATCATTGATCCGGCGCGCGCGATCGCGCTCGACAACGTGGCGCCACTGGTGCACGTCGGCGCCGTGCACGCTCCCTCCGGCGCGATCCCGCGCGACTCGCTGGCCGCGCATACCGTGCGGATCGCGGCCCGCGATCGACGGTTCGAGATCGCCTACACCGCGATTGCATTGCGGGACCCGCAGGCCGTGCGATTCCGCTACCGGCTCGACGGGTTCGACAAGGACTGGAACGACGCCGGCACATCGCGCACGGCGACGTACACCGGGGTCCGCGGCGGACACTACACGTTCCGCGTCGCGGCGATCAACGCCGGTGGTGTGCGATCGGAGACCGATGCGACGCTCGAGGTGTTCGTCGCGCCGCGCTTCCGTGAGACGGCCTGGTTCCTTGCGCTCGCCGCGATCGGGATCGCCGGGCTGGGATACCTGGGCGCGCGCTGGCGCCTGGCGAGCGTGCTGCGCCGCCAGGAGGAACTCGACCGGCTGGTCGCGGAACGGACCGCGATGCTGACGGAGCAGACGACCAGGACAGAACTCGCGCTCTCCACAGTGGCGGAGCAGGCCGACAAGCTGCGTGCGTTGGATGTCGCCCGGTCGCGCATGTTCTCCAACGTGAGCCATGAGTTCCGCACGCCCCTCACGCTCATCGTCGGCCCGCTGCGCGACCTGAAGGACGGCAGGCTGGGTGCGCTGCCACCCGCGGCGCGGGACGAGATCGATGTGGTGCTCCAGAGCAGCGAGCGGCTCAACACGTTGGTGGAGGAACTGCTCGATGTGGCGCGGCTCGAGGCCGGTGAACTCAAGCTGCAGTTGCAGGGAGGGGACGTGGTCGCATTCCTCCGGCGCATCAGCCGCGGCTTCGAGCCCCTGGCACGCGCCCGCCGGATCACGTACCGCGAATCACTGCCTGACGAGTCGATCCGGATGGCGTTCGACCCGGCCCGGCTCGAGAAGGTCCTCAACAACCTCCTCGGCAACGCCTTCAAGTTCACCGGCGAGGGAGGGACCATCGCGCTGAGTGTCGCGCCTGACGCGGGTGGGCAGTGGGTCCGTATTGCCGTCAAGGATACGGGCATCGGGATCCCGGCGGACGCACTGGCGCGCGTCTTCGAGCGCTTCTACCAGGTAGACGACAGCTCGCGGCGCCAGTACCAGGGCACGGGCGTGGGACTGGCGCTCGCGCGAGAGCTGGTGGAACTGCACGGCGGGACGATCGACGCAACGAGCGTGGAGGGGGAGGGCAGCGAGTTCGTCGTGCACCTGCCGGTCGCGCCGGCCGCTGGCCCCGCCGCGGTGGCGCCGGTCGACGAGCCGGCGGAGTCAGGGGCATCCGTCGCCTCACCAGGTGAGTCCACTCCCCACGAGTTGGTGAACGAGGGACCGACGGTGCTGATCGTGGAAGACAATCCGGGACTGCGGGCGTGGCTCCGTCGCCACCTGGAGGCGTCGTACGCGGTGGTGGAGGCGGTGGATGGCGTGACCGGACTGGAGACCGCGCGCCGCGTCCTGCCTGACGTGGTGGTGAGCGACGTGATGATGCCTAACATGGACGGGCAGGAGATGCTGGAGGCGATCCGGGCCGACCCATCGCTGGCCTGGCTGCCGGTCATTCTGCTGACCGCGCGCGCCTCGCACGAGAGCCGGCTCACGGGACTGCGAGGCGGCGCCGACGACTACATCACCAAGCCGTTCGACATCGACGAGGTTCTCCTGCGGGTCGGGAACCTGATCGCGTCGCGCCGGCGCTTGCGCGATCGCCTCGGCGAGTCGCAGCGCGTGGCGCCGACGATTCCGCCGCCGATCAGCCAGCACCAGCAGGCGGCGACGCAGTTCGTGAATGACCTGCAGCGCGTGATCCAGTCGCACCTGGACGACGAGGACTTCGGCGTGGACGCGCTGGCCGTGGCGCTCAACATGAGCCGGTCCTCGCTGTACCGCCGGGCGCAGGACGTCCTCGGACGCCCTCCTATGGATGTGGTCTGGGAGTCTCGGCTCGACCTCGCGGCCCGCTGGCTGCGTGAGACGGACGCCGCCGTCAATGAGATCGCCTACGGCGTCGGGTTCAAGAGCGTGCCGCACTTCAGCCGGAAGTTCCGGGAGCGGTTCGGGATGAGCCCATCTGAGGCGAGGGTGAAGGGCAGAGGGTAGAGGGCAGAGGGGCAGAGGCAGACGGGTGAAGAAGTCGAAGTGTGGCCTGAGGGTCGCCTGAGCGATGTCCCGGAGTCTCACGGGACGTGCAGGCGCCATGCGCGGGACTCCAGTGATAGTCGTTGCGTAGCAGCGCGCGACACTTTGGCGGCGCCACGATGCCGACGGACACCTGGCGTCCCCGAACCGCAGGAACCATGGTCACCGGACCCGATCGCTCCGCCTCAGCTCCGCCGTCCTGGTCCTTTCCGTCCTCGCGGCGTGCGGCTCACCCGAGAATCCCACGGAGCCGGATCCCACGCCACCTCCGACCGTCGCGGCCGAGGTGCGCCTGTCCCTGGACAGCGTGCAGGTCGTGGTCGGCAATTCGACCACGCTGACGGCGACCGTGATCGACAGCAAGGGTGCCACGTCCTCGGCCTTCCCCGTTACGTGGAGCAGTTCGACGCCCAGCGTGGTGACCAGTTCGGGGAACGGCACATTCGCCGCAGTGTCACCGGGCCTGGCCGTCGTCGTCGCGACCGCCCAGGGTGGCGTCTCGGCCACCGCGCGCATCCGGGTGGTGGAGGTCGCGGTCAGCCAGGATGTCGTGATGGCCGACTCGGGGTTCAGGGTGCTGTCGGACTCCGCGGAGATTGCCGCGGGGACGCTGCGCATGCAGGCGACCGGCGCGGGCGGCCAGGTCGCCGTAGGCGACGTCGTGTTCGGGACCACGGACGGCGGCTTCCTGCAGAAGGTGACGGCAGTGCAGTCCTCGGGGCAGAACGTGGTCCTGTCCACGGTGCCGGCGAGGCTGACCGATGCGATACAGCAGGGGACGATCGACGTGTCGGGGAACGTGGACATTTCGGCCGAACTGGCGCAGGCGCGGCTGCGAACCGGCAAGGACGCCATCCAGCTTCCTCCTGGCGTCTCCATTGACCATCGCGGACGCGTGCTCTTCAGCAACGCGGACTTGATCTTCGAGTCGGGCGGCAGCATCCAGGGGTTGGAGGCGCACGTCCGGCTGACCGGCGCCATCAATGTCAGGTCCGGCAGCGAGCTCAAGCCCGGAGCGGACTCGTGGCGACTCAAGCTGGACATCAATCCCTGCTTCTCCACCGGGATCTGTCTCGACAGGGTCGATTTCGGGACGGTCGTTGGCGTGGAACTCGATGGGGCCATCGAGTCCGAAGTGGCGATCACGTCGGGCGGTCGGCTGGCGGTGCCGCTCAAGATCCCGATGGGCCGCAAGCGGATCGCCAACATTCCGTTGCGGGGTCAGTGCTTTGCTGGCCAGATGCTGTGCGTCGGGTTGTTCGCGGTGCTGGAGGTGTATGCGGAAACCTCAGCCAGTGCGCAACTGACCGTCTCCCGGCCGATCAATGTGAAGAGCGGTGTGGATGCGGGCTTCACGTGGACTGAGGCGCAGGGGTTCAAGGGGCACTTCGACCCGATCAACTCCTTCACCCAGAACGCGCCCACGTACTCGATCGGCGGCGAGGCCGGGGTCCGCCTGGGGATGGAAGCCAAGCTCCTGTTGACTGTGTTCGGCCGGGGTGAGCTCTCCGGCGGTGTCGACGCAGCCGTGCAGGCCTCGATCTCGGCAAACTCGAACTACGAGTGGAACGCCGAGGTCCTGGCATTGCTGGAGGCGTTCGCGCGCGCCGAGATTGACGTCCTGGGGTTCCACGCCTCGTGGGAGCCCGTGCGCCTGCGGATCTGGGACCACGCCCTCGCGTCGGCCAGCGGGGCGCTCGCCAAGCTCTCACTGGCACCCGCGTCGGTTTCGGTGGAGGTGGCGAAGCAGTCGACGGTCACGCCGCACGCGAGCACGATCCTGGGGAACTTCGACATCGGCATCACGCCGCAGGGGGTCGATTGGGAAGTCTCGCCGCCCAGCCTCGCCAGCGTAAGCACGTCAGGCGTGGTGACCGGGTTGCAGGCGGGAGCGGGCGTGCTGAAGGCCACGATCAAGGGTACGACCATATCGGCGCAGGTGCCGCTGACGGTAACGCAGCCGGGGCTGGAACTCTTTGCCTGCATCACGTTCAACCAGCCAGTTGGCGGGCGCTGCCCATCGCCCCCGGTGTCGCAGTACGCCAGTCGGGGCCAGTTGCTCCAATACCTCTGGGTACAGGTGGCCCCGCCGGGGGCGCCGTCGGTGACGGGGTACTCGCTGACGGTGCACGATCCCTTCACGGGCGCAGTCCTCACTCCGGTCACGACCGTGAACCACCACACGCTGTTCCAGTTCACGGTGCCGGCGAACCAGGCGCCGGGCTCCTACAACGTCGTGGTCGGCCCGGCGTCGAAGGCGGGGTACGTCAATGCGGCACCGATCAACGTCCCGCTCGAGGTCGTCAACGGGACGGTCGGTGTGGGCGCGTGCCTGACGAGAGACGCCACGGCTTCGTTCAACTACAACCTGCATTGCGTTGCGCCGACCGGGTCCTGCCCGATCGCCGATTCCCCGACCTGCACAAACTTTCAATTGACCGGCGGTGTTGCCGGCCAGACGTACTACCTGTGGTTTGGTGGAGACGACGAGAACCACGTCGCGATGTGCGGCGTGACCGTCAGCGTCAAGAATCCCTTCACGGGTGTCACGACGGACCACCTGGTCCCCCAGGGGACGCCGCTCTGCCTCCTGAGGGTTCCGTTCACGGTTCCCGGGGGCACCGGGCCCGGGAGCTACACCTTCGAGGTGGGACCTGCCCGGCTGCAGGGGTGGGCGCCCACGCCGATCAAGAAGACCCTGACCCTGGTGATTCCATGAGCGCGCACCTCTTGCTGCGTGGCGTCTCGCTGATGCGCGTTCGCCGTGCGATTTGGGCGGCTGTGGTCTCGTCAACCGCGGTTGTGCTGGTCGGCTGCAGCAACCCAGGTGAACCCGATGATCCATGTGTCCTCACTGTCGCGGCGGCGACGTCGTCGGTGACGATCGAGGTGTTCGAGACGGCGTCGCTCTTGGCGACCGGGACAGAATCCCCAGAGTGCGGCACCGTGAAGCGCTTGTGGTCGAGCACCGACCCGTTGGTTGCCGCGGTATCGAGCCAGGGAGTGGTCACCGGCATTGCGGTGGGAGCGGCCACCGTCAGGGCGACCGATCGCGACGAGACCGACGGCACCACGGCTTTCGCCGACGTCCAGGTGACGGTGGTGGCGCCAGTGGCGGTGAGCATCACCGGTGCGCCATCGGCGATCGACGTGGGTGCGTCGCAGCAACTCGCCGCCACGGTCAGCGGCGGTGTGTCGCAGGCGGTGAGCTGGACTTCGAGCGCCCCGTCGGTGGTGTCGGTGACAGCGGGAGGACTCGCAACTGCGATGGGGACCGGCACGGCGACGCTGACCGCGACATCGACCGCGTCTCCGAACAAGTCTGCGTCGATCAGCGTGAGCGTGTCGGTGCAAGTCGGTGTGTCGCCGGGGCCTGTATCGCTCGCCATTGGTGGCACGCAGCAGTTCACGGCCGTCGTGAGTGGGGCCGTGAACAAGGCCGTGGTCTGGACGAGCAGCAATCCGTCCGTCATGAGCGTGAGCACGAACGGACTGGGCACGGCCCTGGCAAACGGGTCGGCGAACGTGATAGCGACATCGGTTGCGGCCCCGAACCGGACGGGATCGACGACGGTGACGGTGACGGGCCCTGCGCCGGTGGCGTCCATCCAGCCGTTCACCATCCCGGCCACGGAGGCGGGCACCGCACGACAGGTCACGGTCGTCCCTCTCGACGCCGGCAGCAACCCACTGGTGAACAGGACATGCACCTGGCAGAGCTCCTCGGCGCCAGTGGTGACGGTCACGTCGCCCGGCATGACGACCACGCTCACGGTCGTCTCCTCCCTGGCGGATATCACCGACGTGCTGGTCACCGTGACCTGTGAAGGCATCAGCCTGGGTGTCACGGTCAACGTGTTCCCGATTCCCGTGGCCTCGGTCACAGTGACGCACGACTCGACGTTCCTCGCGGTCGGTGAGGACGGCCTCGCCCGCGTCGTGTTGCGGGGTGCGCAGAACCAGGTGCTCAGCGGGCGCGCCGTGCGCTGGTCGGTGTCGAACATGGCGCGTGCGACCGTGCCGCCGGGGAGCGGCTGGACCTCGTGTGCGGTCGAGGGCGGGACCTGCGCCTTCGCGGGGACGAAGATGGTTCGCTACGGGGCGAACAACACGTTCGCCTATGGGGAATTCTCGGGCGGCACCGCGTGCAGCAACGCCGTGTTTGGAGACCCCGTGCCGAACGTCGCGAAGGCGTGTGCCGTGGCTGACCTGGCCACAACCACCAGTGGTACGGGTGGGCTGGACGTGACCGGGGTCGGGGCCGGAGCGGTGACACTGACCGCGACGCCGGTCGTCAATCCCGGCAGCGTCTCGGGGAATGTGTCGGTGATGATCGTGACGCCGTTCACGGTGACGGCGGCCACGTCGCCGGCGGTGACCCACCACAGCATCGAGACGACAAACGTCCTCACGTTCTCGAACCCGATCAACCTGTCGACGTTCACGATCGGTAACGTCTACCTCCAGGTGAGCGGGGGCGCGGTGGTTCCGCCGCAGGTCGTTGGGCAACCGTCGCCGAATGCCTACAGGTACTACGTGCTGCATAACGAGGCGACGGACTACGTCTTCGCGTACACGAACGGCCTCAAGGACATCTACGGCAAGCGTCTCAGGAACCCGGGGCAGATCGCGTATACCACGGTGGAGATGGACCCCCTCTACTTCTACCGCATCTCGAGCCAGTGGCTGCAGAGTGTCGGCCACTCGTTGTCGGTCGACCCGGTGACCTTCAAGTGCCAGGCGTCACCGACCAATACCAACGACACGAAGCAGCGCTGGTACACGAACCCGGATCCCAATCTTCCAACGCACTGGCAGCTGCAGAACCAGTTCTACGGCGCCACCCGCTCCCTCGAGGCCGATGTCGGCCCCACCAGCGCCAATCCGTGCCACATGGATGCGAGCGGCAACTTCACCGGTCAGTACTGGTACACCGCGCCGTACCCGCAAGCCGGTCCGGGTTACTTCCGCCTGCACTCCGAGCTCGACAACCTGACCAAGGCGCTGGACCAGAACGGTGGGCCGCCGTACGAGCCATTCATGGCACCGGTCGGTGTTTTCAGCGGCCAGGCCATCTTCTTCCAGCGCATCGCGCGGAGGCCCTGACCGACGTCCGCGAGGCTTGGCCCGTCAGCGCGCAATTCTCTCGTCAGCGCCATCAGTCCTCCCGTGTAACGCCTGACGGCCTTCGGGAACCCACGGAAGACCGTGACTTCCCGAGAGGCCGCTCGTATGGCGATTCCGTTTCGTTCCATCCTCCGCAGCACGCGACGTCGCTGGACGTCGCTCGGCCTGATCGTCGGGCTGACAGGCCCGCTCGCCGCGCAAACCCCGGCCACACCCCCGCCATTCAAGGGCGTGTGGGAGCCGGTGAGTTTCACGGAAGACCTGGAGCTGCGTGAAGTCTTCTTCGTCACCGTCGACCGGGGATGGGTGGCGGGTTCGAAGGGGACGATCCTCCATACGAAGGACGCCGGCGCCACGTGGTCCGTGCAGATGGGCGGCGATCCGCAATCCGCCGACCCACCGGTCCGACTCCTGCGCTTCCTCGACGAGACCCATGGCTGGGCCGTGCTCGGTGGAGCCGGAAGCAGTTCCACGCGCATCCTCCGCACCGAGGATGGCGAGTCGTGGGAGAATCTCGGCGCCGCCCCGCAGTACATCCATGCGCTGGCGATGAGTACCCCGACCGAAGGGGTCGCGGCGGGATTCCTCGGGATGGGAAGCGTGCCGTCGACCATTCTCAAGACTCGTGACGGCGGCAAGACATGGAAGCCGGTCGCCGAATGCTCCATCAAGGCGACCGTCGGCGGACTCAGTCGCGAGATCGGCTGCAGCGTCACGCGTATCCAGTTTGTCTCACCGATGGTCGGATACCTGGTCGCGACCACGAAGTGCGTCGGTCCGTGCGCGTTCCCGCCGATCCTCGCAAAGACCGAGGACGCCGGTGAGACCTGGCGCTTCTTCCTCGGCCCCGGTGATCCCGAGGTGGTCGGGGCGACCGACCTGTTCTTCACGGACGAAAACACCGGGGTCGTGCGAACCACTGATGGGAAGCTGTCGCGCACCACCGACGGGGGCGCCACCTGGAAGGGCCTGGTCGCGAGCGTGGGGACTTACAGCAAGTTGATCTTTGCTGACCCCGAGGTCGGTTGGGCGCTCGAGTTTCACGAGAAGATGAGCTTCACGGTCGATGGCGGGAACCGCTGGAACTCGCGCGCGTTCCGTTTTCCAACGACGCCGCGGGCGTGGAGCTTTCCGCGTCGCGACCGGGCCTATGTCGTCGGCGATCACGGCATGGTGTTCCGTTATAGCGTGGTGCCAACCGCGCAGCGCGTACCGGCATCATCGATTGCGGGACCTGTCATGCCGTCGTTCGGGTCACCGCTCGCCACGCAGGTGCCCGAGGTGGCCACGTTCGTCCAGGATCTCACGACTGCCGTCGAGCAACTTCCCGAGTCCGCGGCATCGGTGGGCGCGCCGCCGGCCGTCGCTTCGAGTCCCGACGCCGGTGGATTCACCCAGGACGTCACGCCACCGTCCCCATTCGTGACCGCGTGCTGCGAGAAGTCGTTCAGCCGGCTCAATACCGCGCTCGGCCTGGTCGCCCAGAACCTGCCGCAGTTCATCAGCCGCTTCAGGAACACCAACCTCCTCGTCGCCGGACTGCGGATGTTCACGACGATGCCGTCCCAGCTCGCCGACCTCCGTGGTGCATTGCGTGACTTCAAGAGCGCCACGAACAAGGAAGCGGCGCTGGCGGCCCTCACGCGCCTTGGCGGTGCCGCCACGTCGCTCAAGGAGTCCACAGCGGCAGCGCTGCAGAAGGAAGGAACGCCATGAAGTGCGCGACCATAGTGGCGGTGGTCAGCGCGATGTCGTTCGCGCCGGCCGGCGCACAGCAGCCTGCCGCTCCGTGCTGTGGCATCACCGCCATCGACGCCGCGACGGGCATGGTGACCGCCAAGGTTACGGCCAGCGGCCAGGTCTTCCAGTTCAAGGTCGCCGATGCGCGTGCCCTGGGGTCGCTTCGGGTCGGGCAGGGCGTGTACGCAAACTTTGCGGGTAAGCAGGTATCGCTGGACGGGCGCAGGGCATGCTGTGCCATAACGAGCGGCCCAAGCGCATCGGCCGCGACACCACCTTCGCGTACCAGACCGCCATCCGCTCCGCCGGCCGCTGCGCCTGACGTGGCACCCCCAGCCACACCTCCCCCGGCGGCGCCACCCGCCTCCCGGACCCCAGCCCGAACCGAACCAGCCCCGATCGCGGTACTGCCAACGGTCAAGTCCGTCTCGTTTGTGGGGAGCAGGGCACCCGGAATGGTGAAGGGAGGATCCGGCTGGAGCGCAACCGGCGGCCAGGAGGCCGTGCTCCGCGTCGAGCTGACCGGACCCGCGCCCTGCGTGGAGCGCTGCGGTTCGGTCGCGTTGAATGGACAGCGTTCGGGCTACATGCCGGTCCTGGTGTCTGGCAACAACCCGGCCCAGTTCAACGTGCAACGCGTGCAGGTGCCCACCGACCAGACGGCCGGCGAAGTCAAGTTCGTCACGGTCCCGGTGGTGTCGACCACACCGGTCACGATTTCCGCGTGGACAGAGGGTGTCGCGCCGAAGCAGGCAACCCTCAACGTCCTGGCACCGGCGATGACGACCTTCGTGATCGACAGGACGAAGGTTGTTGGGGGAGAGGTCGTGCACGCGACCGTCACGTTCACCGGACCACCCGCATCCAGCGGAGCGGTGAAGGTCTCCCTGCAGACGACCAACTCCCAGGTCCTGAGGATCCCGTCGTCGGTGGTGCTCGAGCCGGGCAAGACCGTTGCGGCCTTCGACATCGTTGCCCGGGGAGTCGCGCAGGACCGGTCCGCGCAGGTCGTCGCCATGTGGCAGGACAAGATCCTCCCGGTGTCCGTGGATGTCGGTGCCACGGTCCTGGATGATATCGACAACTCCTGGCCCTGCTGCGACAACCCGTTCACGATCACGTTGAAGGGGAGCGCACCACCCGGGGGCGCCGTCATCCAGCTGTCCAGCGCCAATCCGGCCCGGATGGTCGTGCCCCCCACGGTGACGATACCTTCCGATTCCAGCAGCATCAGCCTCGTCGGGCAGTCGATCCCGGGCAATTCGGATACCAGGGTCACGGTCACCGCGTCCTACGGCGGCGTCTCGAAGCGTTACGACGTCCTTTCGAGGAAGATCGTCCAGCCGGACCTCAACTTCTCCGACGTCTCCCTGACCGATCGGTTCGGCAACGTCATCACGGCGCCGCAGGACGGTCAGTCGTTCCGGCTGTGCGCGACGCTGCGCTGGAATCGCGAGGGCGTGTTCGCGCCTAACGTGCCGGTGCCGCCGAGCGTGCTGCGGATGTCGTATCGCACGCCCACGGGGACGGGGACGAGCACCGGCCGGATCATCGATGTCCCGATCGATTTCGTCCGCGACGTGAACCAGCAGGCGGCGCCGATCACGTCGTGCCTCGACCTCCCCGGGCTCGCACCGGGAGCGCACACGGACGTGGAACTCACCGCCGACTTCCGGAAGGAGGTCGATGAGGATCGCGAGGGCAACAACACGCGCGAGCTGAGGATCACACGGCCGTCGCAGGACCAGGGGGAGCGCACCTCCCCCGGACGTTGATTCCAGGAGGACGCCACGTCATGAAACTCGCCCTCTCGCTGGCGGCGATTGTCCTGCTGTCGTCAGCACGCCTGCCCGCTCAGCAGCCGGCGGCTCCCTGCTGCGCCGTCACCGCTATCGACGTGGCGACGGGTATCGTGACCGCCAGGGTCACCGCCAACGGACAGGGATTCCAGTTCAAGATGGCCGATGCGCGGGCACTGGCTTCCCTGCGCGTGGGCCAGGCGGTCTATGCCAACTTCGCGGGCAAGCAGGTGTCGCTCGACGGGCGCAGGGCCTGTTGCGCCATCACCCGCGCACCGGCCGCGCCAGCCGCGACACCACCGTCGCGCACGCCCGCCACGACACCACCAGTGGTCGCACCGGCTCCTACGCGCGCGCCTGCGACCACCGCTGTTCCGCCGCAGCCTGCCGCCGGAAGAGCGACGCCCACACAACCAGCGGGCCGGATCGCCGATGCGATGGCGATTACCGCCGCGACGGTGAACGCGTTGCCCATCGTGACCGTCGGTGCTCCGCAGCCGAGGGTCACCCAGCTCGTGAGGGCAGCGAGTCGATTCCAGGCCGGCAGAATGACCGCCCAGGTCGCCGGCAGAACCGTCAACAGCGAAGTCCTCTATCTGCGCGGGCTGAAGGCCGTCGGTGAAGCGCCCGGCCTTCCCGACGGGGCCAAACGCGTGCTCGAGATGCTGGTTCGACGGGTCCCATCAGGCCAGTCCGATCACTACATCGTCAACACCCAACTCGCCCGCGAGTGGATCGCCGCGCACCCGGTTCCCGACAACGTCAAGCCGACGGAACCGAAGGAGAAGAAGTGCGGCAACTGGTACGATTCGTGGGACTGCGCCGGCCAGGCCGCGACCGACGAGTGGAGACGCACCTACGACCACGCCGTCGACGAATGGCAGGACGCCGAGAAGACTCTCGCCGACGCGTGGGAGACATCGCTGGCGTGCTTCACCGAGCGGACGATCTCGACGGGCGACTTCCCCGTCCGCTTCTCCATCGCCCCGTCCATGACCGTGAACCTGTCGGAGGGCAAGTCGAAGGGCTCGGCGCAGGGGACCGCCGCGGGTAGCGCAACGATCGGCGTCCCGATGCAATCGGACGTTGCTGCGCGGCTCGACCTGTTCTACATCCCGTGCCTGCCCTTCGCGGTGCGCCCGAAGTCGCTCTCGGCCAACGGGTCCCTGACGGTTGGTCAGGAACTCAGCGCCAGCGTGTCGGCCACCGGGAGTTTCGACAAGACCTTCACGATCCCGCCGACGGGCGGACCGGTCATTCCGATCCAGGTCTTCCCGATCGTGATCGCCGGCGTGCCGGTCGCCGAAATGGACGTCAGCGCTTACATCGAGGGTGAGATCCAGGTCAGTGCCGATGGCAAGGCCGAAGGCGGCTTCCAGATCAGGAACTCCAATCCGACCCACTTCTCGTTCTCCTGCAGCGGCAGCGGATGTTCCGCCAGGTCGAACAGGCAGCCCGCGGCCACCACAACCAACGAGAGCGCCCAGATTCAGGGTACTGTCACGGTCAAGCCGGCGATCTATACCGCCCTGCAGCTCGACTTCAACTACGAGGCGCTCAGCGCGCGCGCCGGCCCCCAGCCCTACCTGTTGGGAATGGCGTCCGGATGCGGCGCGGCGACCGCGTCACAGTCGTCAGGCGGTGCCTCCACCGGTCAGGAGAATCACGTCCTCAGCGCCGACCTGGATTGGGGAGTCGAACTCCGCGCCGAGGCGCTGGTGCTTGGCAAGATCGTCGGCGACTCGTATCGCCAGAAGCTGATGGAGGAAAAGCACCTCTGGTTCCGCGACCTCGCGCCCGGCGGCTCGAACGCGCTCGTCGCCGTTGTGCAGAGTGCCGGTCCGTCAGTCGCGGGAAAGCGGAGCGATCACCGGGTGAAGATGCCGACGTGTTATCCCTATGCGAATCGCGTGACCTACCAGGTGAGCTGGACCGGCGGAGCCACGCCTGTTCCGGATCGGTCGCGCAACGCGGCCTGTACCTGGCTGTCGGGGCAGGGCAAGGGCACCTGCACCTTCGATCCTTCGAAGGAGTTCGTGATCAGCCTGATCTGGCCGACGCCGGGTGAGTGGTCCCTGACGGTGGTTCCGGTGGGGGATGCGCACGATCGCGTGTTCGCGCCGGCCCCGGTTCCGACGCGCGTGGGAGTGACGGTGGTGCCGTAGCGGGCGCCGAGCGTTATGTAGGTCGCGGCTCGATGGGGCCCTGGATCTTCCTGCCTGTCCGCGCTGCAAACAGGTCGGGCAGGTGAATCCTCAACGGTTCAATCCGTGGGTCGGGCTGCCACTCGAGCGTCGTCGCAAGAATCTCCGGACGGTCATCGTCGGGACGCCAGCGTTCGACAACGTGACCATCCACGTCCAGGATCCAGTACTCGGGGATCCGCTGGCCACGGTAGATCGTGACCTTCTTGCCGCGGTCGGCTTGGGCAGTCGACGGCGACGTCGCCTCAACCACGAGGAGCAGCGCCTTCACTTCCTTCCACGTCTCGGGTTCGCCGTGACCTGTGTCGGGAATGACCAGAAGGTCGGGTTGAACCCTTCGGCGAGGCGAGAACTCGATGTCCGCGGGGGACCAACGCGTCCATCCCAGCGAATGCTGCACCACATAGGGATAGAGCACGTCGTAGAGCCTTGCCAATACGGCTTGATGGCGATAGCTCGGTGCCGGAGTCATGAAAAGCTCTCCGTCCAGCACTTCGTACCGGTTCCCGTCGTCGGGGAGTGCACGCGCCATGTCGGCGGTCCACTCCGCTTGGTGCGCAGGCATGCCCATAGCGTACGCTCGGCTCGGCGTGAATGACAAGCGAACATACGCCGAGGATCGCACGGTGCCTTTGCTGGAGCACCATCCCTGCAACGCAGGCGGTATCAAATCCTTCCCCCGAAACCTCCGCTCCCCTCAGCCCGTTCTCCTCTCCATGACCATCCTCGAGACCAGCGGGCTCACCAAGCGATACGGCAGGCTCACCGCCGTCGACCACGTCTCGCTCTCCGTCGAAAAAGGCCAGGTCTTCGGCTTCCTCGGCCCCAACGGCAGCGGCAAGACCACCACCATCGGCATGCTCCTGGGGATCATCACCCCCTCGGGCGGCGCCTTCCGCATGTTCGGGCGCGACGGCGGCGACGAACTCCACGCGGCCCGCCGGCGCATCGGCGCCACGCTCGAGACCCCGAACTTCTACCCGTACCTCTCCGGCCGCGACAACCTCCGCGTCGCCGCGCGCATCAAGGGCGTGGCCGAGGACCGCATCGGTGAAGCGCTCGATATCGTGGGCCTCACTGGTCGCCAGAAGGATGCCTTCCGCAAGTACTCGCTGGGCATGAAGCAACGCCTGGCGCTCGCCGCCACGATGCTTGGCGACCCGGAACTGATCATCCTCGACGAGCCGGCGAACGGGCTCGACCCCGAAGGAATGCGCGAGGTGCGTGAGATCATCCTGGCCCTGGCCGCGCGGGGCGCGACGATCTTCCTCTCCAGCCACCTCCTCAACGAGGTGGAACGCACCTGCACCCACGTGGCGATCCTTCGCAGCGGCAAGGTCGTCAGGCAGAGCGCCGTGCGTGACTTGGTCGCCGGTGCCACGGTCGCGTCGGTGGCGTCGGACGACCTCGCGGCGTTGCGGCGGATCGTGGCCGAGTACCCGGCGGCGACCGGGACGGAAGAGCGGGGCGACCGACTGTTCGTCCACCTGGCCGATGACGACCTGGCCTCCCTCAATCGCTTTGCCCACGAGCGCGGCGTGACGTTCTCGCACCTGGCGGTCGAGAAACGAACGCTCGAGGATGTGTTCATCGAGGCGACCGCGAAGGACGCCGTGGGAGGTGCCGCATGAAGATCGGGTCCCTGATCGGCATCGAGTACCTGAAGACGGTCAAGCGCCGCGCCTTCTGGGTGGCGCTCGCATTCCTGGCCTTCCTGTCCACGGTGGCGATGGGCAGTGAGCTGATGGGCGGCCGTCGCGGCGTGAGCGCGCCCCTGGTCGCGCCGTACTCGTGGGCGATGGCGGCCGGCGAGATGGGCCCGATGCCGGCGTTCTTCCTCGCCCTCACCATCGTCATGCTGGTGACGAGCGAGTTCTCATGGCGCACGGCGCGACAGAACGTGATCGACGGCCTGTCGAAGGAGCAATTCTTCACCGCCAAGTGGCTGATGGCGACGATGGTCGCGCTGGCCTTCACCATCGTGCCGTTCGCGGTCGCCACGGGGGTGACGATCTACGGGCGGGTGACTGGGGCGACGCCGACCTCCACGCTGGCGCCCTCGTCGGCACCGTCCAGCGCCGAGCAGGCGGCGACGCATGCGGCGTTCGCCGACTCGACGCGCAAGGCACTGGCAACGGTGCGCACCGCCACGGATTCGCAGCGCGTGCTGGTGTCGCGACAGGCAGACTCGACACAAGCGGCACTCCGGCAGGCCCTGCGCGACGCGCGGGCGCAGCGGCCGCGGGCCGTCTATCCGCCGCCCGATCCTGGTGCGCCGCTGGTGTCCCTCGGGGACCTCAAGGTCTTCGCGGGCTTCTTCCTCGGCAGCCTGGGATTCGCCGCGATGGCGTTCATGCTGGCGATGCTGCTGCGGAGCACGGGCGGGGCGATCGGTGTGTTCATGCTGTACTTCGCGTTCCTGGAGCAGATGATCGGGCTGCTCCTGCGTCGCTTCGGTAGCGCGGACCTGGCGAACAAGGTGGTGCCGTACCTGCCGGTCAATGCGCTGCGGGGCCCGACGAACCCGAACGTGTGGCACGAGGCGCATGTGGAGCGGCTGAACGCGGTCGCGGCTTCGCTGGGCCAGGCGCGGGTCACCGCGGACGCGGACATGATGAAGCTGGTGGGGCTGCCTCTGGCGTGGATCGGGGTCTTTGTGCTGGTGACGTTCCTCGTGTTCAGGAAAAGGGACCTTTAGGGACTGAGGGCTGCGGGCTGCGTGGCTGATTGCTGCTTGGGGCTGCTGCGGCTGCGGGCTGGGGCTGGGGCTGGGGCTGGGACCAATGGGGTCTGACCCCATTGGTGAAGTGACCCGAAGTGCCGGTGTTCTGCGCCGGGCTCTCCTGGGCGTCTTCGGGAGGGGTCATGCGCGCAAGCCTGCTGGTCGTGGGTCTCGTGGTGGTTGCTGCCTGCGGAGGCGGGGATTCGCCTTCGGAACCGCAAAACCCGCCACCGCCACCACCGCCTCCCGTCGCCGCATCGATAACGGTCCACGCGGGCGACGCGCAGACGGCGGAGCCCGGCGCCCTGCTTGGCGTCCGTCCAGCGGTCATCGTTCGCGATGCGTCGAACCGGCCCGTTGCGGGGGCAGTGGTCTCCTTCGTGATCGATTCCGGTGGCGGCACGGTCTCGACGCCGAGTGTGACGGCCGGGGCCAGCGGGGTCGCCGAAGCGGGGGACTGGCGACTCGGCGTCATCGCCGGCCACAACGTGCTCAGGGCATCGAGCGGCACGCTGACCCCGGTGAAGTTCCGCGCCAGCGGCCAGTTCCCGAGTGTCCGGCAGTTGTTAGGCAGCGCGCCCATGCCCCAGACCGGCGGCACGCTCGTCTACACGCGTCCCGGCGACCCGTTGAGCGGCGTGACCGTCACCGTGCCTGACGGCGCCTATCCGACGTCGACGACGTGGACCGTCACCGCCGACTCGACCATCCCGGTGCCGTTGCCGCCCGACTTCAGCCTCGCCAGTCCGGTGTACTCGATAGGCAACGGGCAGGGCTATGCCGACAGCCTGCTCGAGATCACCCTGCCGATCCGGGCCGCGCCTGACGAGGTGGTCGCGCCGTTCTTCTTCGACCAGGCGACCGGGCACCTCGAGGGGATCGAGTTGATCGCCCGCACCGACACGTCGGCGACCTTCGGGACCTATCACGTGGCGGCGCAGCTCGTGCCGATCCCCGGCGTGATACCGACCGCCTTCAGGACGGTCATCCGCGTGGCGTCCGCGGCGGCCGTGCCGTTCGGCGACGTCAAGATGGTCTTCGTCAAGCTGTCGCAGGCGAAGCTGCTCGGCACCTTCACGTCGTCCTTCCGGCCCGGGACGGACGACTGGGAGTTCATCAACTACGGCGACTACCAGGGCCATCGCGGCAACTGCTGGGGCATGTCCGCCATGGCGATGTACTACCACTACTTCCTCCGAGCCAGCGGCGCGCCGCCGCTCTTCGGCCGGTACGATCATGACCCGCAGAATCCGTTCGACAACGTCGATGGCATCCATCTCGTCGGCGCCGCCCAGGTCGACATGTCCGTGCGGATGCCGATCACGCAGCAGCAGCGCGACCAGATCAAGCTGAAGGCGCAGGGCAACGGCATGCGCGTGTCGCGGCTCACCGATACGTGGATCCTGCTGAACCTGAAGCTCACGCAGCGGCCGGTCATGATCCAGCTCTACGGCGCGTCGGGTGCCCACGCCGTCGTCGCCTACGAGGCGACGTCCACCGCCAACGCGGTGAGCGTCGCGTATGCCGACCCCAACACCCCGGGAGCCGGGCGCACGATGACGTTCCACGACGGCGTCCTGACGCCCCTGCAACTGCGCCCCAGCGCGACCGACAACCCCCACACCATGACAGAGGCGACGGCGTTCGGGCTTTCCTCCTACGTGACGATGAACCACCTGCACCTCCGGTGGGCCGACTTCGTCGCCAAGCACCCGGGGCAGTACTGGTTACCCAAGCCGCAGCTCCAGGTGTTCGACTCGTTGTCCGGAACCTGGGCCGCGATGGGCGATACGGTGCGACTGGCTGCGGACACGCTGAAGATGCGCGCCCGCTGTGACGCCTGCGCCCTCTCCGACCAGACCCAGGGCGTGCCACTGGTCGACGCCGTGATCACCAACGAAGCCGGTGCGTTCCTCGACGGCGGCCAGGAAGCATGGGTCCATATTCCCGAGGGTGAACATCGGCTGTTCGCGATGGCACAGGCGCCGAGGGTGGTCGACGGCGACCGGAGGTTCCTCGACGGTCGGCCGATCGTGGTCATCCGGGGGAAGCTGCGACTATTCCCGCTGACCCTGACCGGCAAGGCGGACACCGCCTACACATTCACGGCGTCGACGAGCGGGCTGGCGGGCCCGACGTGGAAGTTCGTCTGGAATTTCGGCGACGGCACGGCCGTGCAGACCGTCACCGGCGACAGCGTGAAGACGCACACCTTCACCACGGGCGGGACCTTCACGGTGACCGTGGAGGTGCGCGATCCTGCCAACACGCTGGTCGCGAAGACCACGAGCACGGTCACGATCGTGACGGGCGAGAAGTGGCGCATAACGAGTTTCGCCGAGCGCTCTTACACGAACACGCTGCCCGGGTCCCACCAGGCGAGCTGGATCGCGGGCCTGGTGCAGTCGTACCGGCTCACCGAATGGGAGCTCCGCGACTCGCTCCTGGCCCGGCCAGGCGGCGGGATCATCGAGGTGCGCGCCGCCAATGCCCCGGCGCTGGCGCGCTACTACCACCCGAACGACTTCACCATCCTGTTCGACTGGCTGATGGCGCTGAAGGAGCCGAACGGGACGGCCGCGATGTACCTGACCTTCCCCCGCGGCCCCAGCGTGCTGGCCGGGCTGTTGGGAACCACCGGGTTCCCGGCCTTCGTCCCCGGCTTCGGTTTCGGCTTCCCCCGCAATCCGGTCAACTACGTCAACACCTTTGTGAAGGGCACCGGGGCGACGCCGACGTACACGGGCCGCGCCGCGGTCAAGGCGCTGGGGACGCGCACGAGCTCCGGCACGCAACCCAGTCCGGTCATGATGGTCCTGGAGATCGACGCCACGACCCTGCCTGACGGCAGCCTCGCAGGAACGCTCTCGTTCGTGGGACACATCCTGTGCTCGGAGGGAGCACCAACGTTCCTGCCGTGCCTCCCGAACCCGATCGTCGGCGAGGTGCGCCGGGTCTACGACTTCACGGCAGCGCGACAGTAAGACGAACGGGACGCGATCGACGGGTTCGCAGACACGAATGGCGCGGAGCTGTCGCCCCGCGCCACTCGAACCTCCGACCTCGGACCTCAGACCTAGGGGTTCCTGTCGATACACGACTCGAAGTTCGGGTTGTTCCGCTCGTCCGACGACACCGGGAAGTTGACGTCGCTCCCGTAGGCGCCGCCCTTGTGGTACGTCCCCGTCGGGAACACCGCGTCCTGCGCCCGGCCATACTGCCTGACGAGCCGCCGCAGGTCGCTCAGCCGGTGCCCGGTGAGGTACAGCCAGAACGCGCGCTCCCGGAAGAGCAGGTCCACCCGCGCCGCCTGCGTCCCAGGCTGCGTGAGCGAGCCCATCCCGGCGCCCTGGCGGAGCGTGTTCAGCGCCGACAGGAAGCCGGTGTTGTTCCCGGCCTGCAGCGCCGCCTCGGCCTCGATCAGGCGGGCCTCGATGCCTGACGCGAGCGGGGTGTCGGACTCCTTCACCGGGTACTTCCCCTGCATGAAGTACGGCGTCTCGCCGTCGAAGCCCACCTCGCCCGTGTCCTCCCAGGGAACGCGCGGGTCATTCGCCGACAGGAACGGAATGCCGTTGGTCCCCTCCGCATCCGGAACGCTGAAGCCGAAGAAGTTCACGGTGTAGTTCCAGACGCCGTTGTTCTGGCGTGCCGAGTTGGTCGAGCCCTGGATGGCGTAGACGAACCCGGTCGGCACGGTGTTCACCGCCGAACCGGCGGCTGCGTACTGGCCCTGGTTGAGCAGCGTCCGTGCCCGGCCGACCCGCGCCAGGTCCGCCAGTTCGTCGTTGCTGTTGGCGGTGGCAAAGGTCAGCGCCGAGTCGAACTTGGCGAGCGCGATGGCGAGGATCTCGTCACGCGTCTGCGGCTGCCCGAAGTCCACCCCGTCGTCCGTCAGCGTGCTGAACGGGACGCCGGAGCAGAAGTTCTCGGCGAACATCAGGTACGAATACCCGGCGAGCGAGAGCGTCTCCGAATGCCCGTCGACACCCTGGTCGAACGTGTTGTAGCGCGAACTCGTCAGGTCGGCGAACGCGCGAGCCTGGCTGAGGTCGAAGAACACGCCCTTCACCGACCCGTTGCCCGGGGCGATGCTGCGCACGTCCACCCCCTGCCGGTCGGGGAACGTCTCGGCATGGATGTACTCGTCGGCGAGGAGGCCGGACATGTTGACCATGCCCTCGTGGCCGCCGTTGGAAAGGTCCCCCGCGCCACTGAACGCGATCTGGAACGAGGACAGCGTACCGGCGAGGAGCGTCGGCAACGCGCCCTTGGTGTTGAGGGTGCTGGGGTCGAGGACGTCGATATCGGAGACATCGAGCAGTCGATCGGGGGAGCAGCCCAGCGCCAGCACGAGCAGCGGAATCTGAAGTCTGCGTACGGTCATGGTTCACTCCGAGGGAAGCGCCAGGCGCACAGCGCAAGGCGCAAAGTGTTTTGAAGTCGAGGAAGCGCACTGGCTCAACGCACAAGAGGTGGCGAACCACCCTCCTTGCGCGTTGCGCCTTGCGCCCTGCGCTAACTCACCACCCGACGCTCAGTCGCATGGTCACGTACCGCACCTGCGGTTGCGTCAGGAACTCCGCCGTGCTGAAGTTCGACGTGCCGTTGAAGTTGATTTCGGGATCGAACCCGGTGTAATCGGTCCACGTGGCCAGGTTGCGGCCCGAGACCGTCAGCGCCAGGTCGCTCACGCCGAGCCGGCGCGCCCAGGACGACGGCGCGGTGGCGGTCAGCGAGACCTCACGGAGCTTCCAGAACGTGCCGTCCTCGACGAAGCCGGCGTCGCTGGCATCGAGCCCGAAGTTGGCGCGGGCACTGGCCATGATGCGGGCCTGCTCGGCGAGTCCCACCGACGGGTCGTTGGCGCCCTGGCAGTTGAGGAACACCGCGCAGCGGAACTGCGCCGTGGAGTTGTAGACCTTGAAGCCGCCGCGGTAGTTGAGCGTGCCCGAGGCGCGGAAGTACTTCAGGAACGTCAGCGCCGGCGTGATGCTCATCTCGGTCTGCGGCAGCGGCTGCCCGAGGAACGTCGCCTCGTCGGCGAGCGTGACTTCGCTCGGCCCGATGATGCCGTCGTCGTTCGCGTCGTCGAACCCGAGCAGCGCGCGCTGCCAGTAGCCGCCTAACGGGTGACCCTCGGCATGCCGCTGGATGAAGTCGCCGTTGTTGGCGCCGAGCCCGAAGAAGATGGTGTCGACGTCCTGGCCGAGGCGTACCAGCTTGTTCCGGTTCTTCGACGCGGAGACGGCGAGGTCGAACTGCAGGGTGCGGCCGTCGAACAGGCGCGCGTTCACCGTGCCCTCGATGCCCTTGTTCGTCACCTTGCCGAGGTTCTCATAGCGGCTGGCCGCGCCGCTGGAGGGCGGCAGGTTGCGCAGGATGAGCGCGTCCTCGGTGGTCTTGTCGTAGTACGTCCCCTCGAAGGTGATCCGGTCGTTGAGGAACCCGGCGTCGAACCCGAGTTCGTACTCCGCCGAGCGCTCCGGCTTGAGGCTCGCGTTGCCGACCGGCGCGCCGATCTGCACCCCGCCCACGTCGCTGCCGGCTTTCTTCACCGCCACCGCCGTGTAGAACGTGATGGCGTTCCGGAAGCCCGGGCGCTGCCCGGACTGGCCATAGGCCGCGCGCAGGCGCAGGGAGCTGAGCCAGTCGTTCTGTGGGAAGAACGATTCCTCGCCGATCACCCACGACAGGCTGGCCGACGGATAGTAGATGAAGCTGAAGTCCTGGCCGAACGCGGAGTTGTCGTCGCCACGGAGGGCGCCGGAGAGGAAGACCTTGTCGCGCCAGGCGAGCTGCTGCTGCACGTAGCCACCGATGGTGATCACGTCGCTGTTCTGCGCGGCGACGGCGAACCCGCTGGTGGTGCCGCCGACCGAGCCGGTGCCGCCGGCCAGGCCCTCGCCGAACGCCTGCGTGCCGCGCACCCGCTCCCCGACGTACTGACCGCCCACGGCGCTCGAGGCCTCGATGTCCGAGGTGAGCTGGTACGTCGCCGTGGCGTTGACGTTGCTCGTGTACGTGTAGAGCGAGTACGGGTTGGACGTCGCGTTCCCGATCGCGCGGCGATCCGGATCCGGGATCAGTCCCGGCGGGGTGATCGACTGGTCGGTGCGCCCGGCGTAATCGAGGCCGGTCACGGCGTTCACGCGCAGCCAGCCGAGCGGCTGCCAGCGCGCCTCGAGTCCGCCCGTCAGGCGGTCGACCGACTGGTTGGTGGTGATCTGATTGTAGACCTCCTTCGGGAACGACAGGTACCCGCCGTTAGGCGACGTCAGCGGGTCGCGACCGAGCAGGCCGTTGCCGAGCGGGCCCTGGTCGTTGTTGTCGTTCTGGGGCAGCTCGAGGCGGTTGGAGCCGTAGCCGAGCCGTGCGGCGGCGGTCAGGTCGCTGGCGAGTTCGGCGCTCAGGTTCGAGCGCAGGTTGACCCGCCGGGCGACGTTGTTGGCGTAGACGCCGTGCTCGCGGCTGAAGTCGCCGCTGAGGAAGTACTGCAGGAGGTTGACGCCCCCGGCGGCGCTGGCGCCGTACTGCTCACGGTAGCCGGTGACGAAGATGCTGTTGTCCTCGAGCGGGTTGTAGGAACGCAGCGAGTCGGGCTTGGGCGTGCACAGGCCTTCCGCCTGGAGGAGCAGGGAGCACCGGGCCACACGACCGCCGCCGGCGTTGGTCCCGATCTGCTGATAGTTGGCCGGATAGGCCGTCGTCTCGTCGAGCGTACCGGCGTCGGCGTAGGCGGTCCAGCGGGTCCTGCCCGACAGGCCACGCCTGGTGGTGATCTGGACGACGCCATTGGCGGCGGCGGTGCCATAGAGGGCGGCCGCGGCCGGTCCCTTGATGATCTCGATGGTCTCGATCTCGGCGGGGTTCAGGTCGTCGAGGCGGCTGGGATTCTGGCCGCCGACGCTGATCGTGCTCCCGCCCGGATCGGCGATGGCGCGGACGCCGTCGATGATGATGAGCGGCTCGTTGGTCAGGGAGACCGAGTTCGAGCCGCGGATCCGGATGCGCGAGCCGCCGCCGGTGGTGCCTGACGTCGCCGTCACCGTGACGCTCGGCGCCCGTGACGAGAGGAGGTCGCTGACGCTGTTGATGGCCGTCTTTGGAATGGCGTCGGCGTTGATGGTGGCGACGGAGTTGCCGGTCTCCCGGCGCCGCTCCGACTCGCCGGTGGCGGCCACGACGACCTCATCGAGCCGCGCGATGGTCCCCTGGAGCGAGAAGTCGGCTGTGGCCGTGCCGCCTGACGAGACCGTCACGGTGGTGAGTCCGGCTTCGTAACCCAGCCGCAGGGCGCGGACGCGGGTCGGACCCTCGGGAACGTTGGTGATGCGATACTGCCCGGCGTCGTCGGTGCGGGCGCCGCGCTGGGTCCCCACGACGAGGACCTGCGCGTCCTGGATCGGCGTCCCGGTGGTCCGGTCGGTCACACGACCGGTGATGGTCCCGCCTTGTGCCGAGGCGACGATCGGCACGGCGAGGGTGAGGATGGCAAGCAGACGGAAGCGTGGTTGCACGGTGCCCTCCTGGGGGTGACGGGCCGTGCTCCCCTGGCACGGCCTAACGAAGTAAGGACACTCGAATCAGGAAAAGATCCGTACGCCGGTGTCGAGATGCTGTGTCAGTGAGGTAGGCGGCGGGAAACGATTGCGAACGGATGGTCACAACGGGCTCTGCCCTGCCTGCCCGTGGGCGCGGAATGGGTCGCGCGTCCGTGTGCGACACGGACGGGGTCGCCCGACCGGCGGCGCGAAGAAGTGCCGGCCTTCCAGGCAGCCGACTCGTGCCCGGCATCACAAAGAACCGCTCCACCCGGGGTCGGATGCAGTTGACCAACCGTAAGCGTCCAGTGAACTTACGAATCCCCGCCAACCATACCTTGCGCATCTTCCGATAAGTCCGTGAGTTACCTGCTCCTCGCCGACGACAACGAAGAGATGCGCCTCATGCTCCGCGACCTCTTCAGGTCCGCGGGCCACGAAGTCACCATGGTCGAGGACGGCCACGCCGCGCTCTCGGCCATCCAGGCGCGCGAACCCGACCTCGTCATCCTGGACCACGCGATGCCAGGGATGAACGGCTTCGAGGTCTGTCGCCGGGTCAAGACGAATCCATTCACCGCGCGCATTCCGGTGCTCATGCTCACCGCACAGAGCACCGTCGAGTCGAAGGTCGAGGGTTTTGCCGCCGGGGCCGATGACTACCTCGCCAAGCCGTTCGACCCGCGCGAACTGCGCGCCAGGGTCCAGGCGCTGCTGCGCCTCGTCCAGCGCGAGTCCGACCGGAATCCCACCAGCGGCCTTCCGGGTGGTCGTGCCATCGATCGCGAGATCCAGAACCGCATCGAGCGCAGCGAGTCGTTCGCCGTCTGTTACCTCGACCTCGACTATTTCAAGCCGTTCGCCGACACCTTCGGCTTCGCCATCGCGGACGAGGTGATCCGCGGACTCGGCGCCGCCATTCGCGAGTCGAGTGCCACTGTTGGCAGCGAGGACGGCAAGGATTTCGTGGGTCACATCGGGGGCGACGACTTCATCATCCTGACGGCGCCCGGCCGGGCCGAGGCGTTCGTGGCCGAGTGCACCAGTCGCGCCAGGCGAGTCATCGAGCGCGCCGTCGGCGACGAGGCGACGAAGGCCGGCTCGTTCACCGGCGTCGATCGGGAGGGGCAGGTCCGGCGGTTTCCGCTGGCGCGCCTCTCCACCGCGGTCCTCCTCGTCAGGCCGGACGGCTGGGTGAACCTGCAGCACCTCGGCATGCGCGCCGCCGACGTCAAGCGTCGCGCCAAGCAGCGGGGCCCGGGCACGGTCCTCGTCGAAATCGCGTGACGATGCCCCGGGCGGCCTGTCTCGCGGCGGCCCTGCTGTCGGTTCTGGCAACCACGGCGGCCGCGCAGCGCCGCGCCGAGATCAGCTGCGGGAGCCCGGGAGACCGCGAAGTCCGCAAGGTCAGCTTCAGCGGCAACAAGACCCACACCGACTACGCGCTCGAGCGCGGCATTGCCACCACTTCGTCGACGATCTGGCGCCGGACGATCGGCGTCGGGCAGTCCTACTGCCTCGACTCGCTGGCCGTCGTCGAGGACTCGGCACGGCTCGACTACTACTACCGGCGGACCGGGTTCCCCGACGTCCAGGTCAGCTACCTGATCAAGACGTTAGGCGCCGGTCGCGTAGGGGTGGAGTTCGCCATCGTCGAGGGCACCCCGATGGTGATGGACTCGGTGAACTTCGCCTGGGATCCCACCGTCCAGGTGCCCGACTCGGCCCGGTACCTCGACGACCTGCCGCTGGAGGTGGGAGACCGCTTCGACGTCGCCGTCGTCCAGGCCACGCGCGACACCATCCGCCGGCGGCTGGCGAACCGGGGGTATCCGCAGGCAGAAATCCTCCGGGACTTCGAGCAGCGCGTCGCCGAGCACAAGGCGAGCGTCACGTACAAGATCTATCCCGGGCCGCGCTCCTGGATCGGCGAGATCATCATCCCGACGCCGATCCCGTCACCGGGACAGTCGTCGCGCATCGACACCGACCGGGTCCGTGCGACGCTCGGGGTGAGCGAAGGCGATCTATATAATGAAAGCGCGCTGGAACGCGCGAAGCGCGGTCTCTTCCTCACGGAGGCGTTCCGGTTCGTCACGATCGACACGCTCCACACTCCCGGGAAGCCGGACAGCCTGATCGACCTCACCGTCTCGCTGGCGGAGGCGCAACTACTCGCGCTGCGCGCGTCCGTGGGATGGGCGAACCTCGACTGCCTGCGCGCGGGCGTGAACTACACGAACTACAACTTCCTGGGCCTGCGTCGACTGGACCTGAACACCCGGGTCTCGAAGGTCGGCACGTCCTCGCCGACGGAGTGGGCGGAGAGCCTGTGTACCAGCGAGCTCCTCAACGATGAGGTGAGCGACACGCTCAACTACTACGTGGGCGGGACGATCTCGCAGGCCGCGCTGTTCGGGCTCAGCATCGTGCCGTCGCTCTCGGTGTACAGCGAGCGCCGCTCCGAGTTCAAGGCATACCTGCGGGAGACGCCGATCGGCGTCATCGCCTCGGTGCAGCAGGGCATCGGGACGCAACTGCCCATGACGTGGTCGTACCAGCTGGAGTACGGGCGGACGGCGGCGCAGCCCGCGTTCTTCTGCGCGGTGTTCAACGTGTGCGAGACCGAGGTCCGCGAGCGCCTGCAGCGGCTGACGCGCAGCGCGGCGGTGGGCTGGGCGGCGACCCGCAGCCGGGTGGCCAGCATCGTCAACCCGAGCAGCGGGTCGGTGGTCCGGCTCGACCTGCGCCATGCGTCGCCGGCGGTGGGGGCGACGCGGGACGCCAGCTTCAACCGCGCCACCTTCGACGCCACCTCGTACCACCAGGCGTTAGGCGGCGCGCTGGTGCTCCGGCTGCGGGCGGGCACGGTGCTGGGGACGCGGCTCAACCTGACCGGGACGCCGACGTTCATCCCGCTGCAGGAACGGCTCTATGCCGGTGGTCCCAACAGCGTGCGCGGCTTCCGGCAGAACGAGATGGGCCCGGCGATCTACGTGCCGGTGGGCTTCGCGGAGGTCGCCATCCCCGGGGACGACACGCTGCAGTACTGGCGGGCCGACCCGGACCTGGTGGGCGAGCGCACGGTGCCGACCGGCGGTGACAACGTGATCGTCGCCAACGCCGAATTGCGGCTGCGAAGCGCGGCGTACCCCGAGCTGCTGCAGTTCGCCGTCTTTGTCGACGCCGGCCAGGTCTGGAACCGCGGGCGCGCCGGCACGGGGGTGAACTTCGCCGACGTGCAGGTGACGCCGGGCGTCGGGATCCGGTTGTTCACGCCGGTCGGGCCCATCCGGGTGGATGTGGGTTACAACCCGTATCGCCGGTCATCCGGACCGGCCTACGTCACCGACAACACGGGCATCAACCTGATCTGCGTGAGTCCGGGAAACACGCTGCGTGTGCGCGTGGCGGAGCCGGGAGTGCCGGCGCACCAGGTGGACGAGGGTGACTGTCCCGCGACCTACGCGCCCCGGTACGGGAAGTCGTTCTGGAACCGCCTGACGTTCCAGTTCTCCATCGGCCAGCCGTTCTGACGATGAGCCGCCGGCGCCGCGTCTTCCTGGCCTTCGCGATCATCGTCGTGAGCGTGCTCGGCGTCGGCGTGATCGGGGTCGCGACGCTCACGCGCACCGACTGGGGACGCGACAAGCTGGTGGAGTTCGTCGTCGGTCGCGTGAACAACGGGATCCAGGGGACGATGCACATCGGCCGGATCGACGGATCGATCTTCACCGGCTTCCGTCTCGATACCATCGAGATTCGCGACCGGCAGGATTCGGTCTTCGTCGCCGCCGCGCGCCTGCAACTGGCGTTCGATCCCCGGGACTTGCTCGACCGCCGCCTCCTCCTCCGCCAGGTCCGGATCGGCCGGCTGCACGCGCACATCTTCGAGGACTCGGTGGGGGAGCTGAACTTCCGCCGCATCTTCCCCTCCGGGCCGCCGGGACCGCCACAGCAGGCGCCGCGCCAGGCGTGGGGCCAGTTCATCAAGCTCGAGGACGTCGTGGTGGATTCGGCGTCGATCACGCTGACCCAGCGCTGGAGCCCCGACAGCAACCTGACGAGGACCGAGCGCGACAGCGTCACCACGTTCAACCTCCAGCGCACCGACCGGGTAATGTGGCGCAGCGGCTCGACGCTCTATGAGACGCGTCGGTGGACGAGCGGCCACATCGAGCTCGACTCGGCGCGCCTCGACGATCGGCAGCCGGGCGGCCGCAAGTTCGCGGTGCGCACCCTGTCGATCGACGAGAGCTACCCGCCATTCAAGTTCCGCAACGTGCGCGGGTTCATTCGCATCCAGGGCGACTCGATCTGGCCCGACATCCCGCACTTCGAGCTGCCCGGTTCGGCGGCGAACGCGACCGGGAAGGTCTGGTGGGGCCCCGGGCAGCCGACACGGTTCGACCTCACGATCGAGTCCGACACGGTCTCGCTGGCCGACATCGCGTGGATCTATCCCACGCTGCCGACCTCGGGCGGCGGTCGGATGAAGCTGAAGATCGTCTCCGAGCGGGATCCACGGATCGTCGACTACGTGATCACGGACATGGACGTGCGCTCGACGGACTCTCGCCTCCGCGGCGACATGACGTTCGGCGTCGGGGCGCCGGTGATGATCATGAAGGACATAGACCTCGTGGCGCAGCCACTCGACTTCAAGCTGGTCGAGCAGCTCGCGGGGGAGCCGCTCCCGTATCCGTGGCGCGGGACGATCAGCGGTTCCCTCGTCGCGACCGGTGGGCCGCTGACGGCGTTCGTCGTGGACACGTCGGACCTGGTCTTCCGCGACGCGAACGTGCCGGGTGCGGTGACGATCGGGCAGCTCCGCGGCGTAATGGACATCCTGGAGCCGTCGCAGGTGGTGTTCAACGGCCTGCAGGTCAACCTCGATCAGCTCGACCTGCGAACGCTGCAGTTCCTCATGCCGACCTTCCCGCGGCTGAACGGGATGATCGCGGGCCGCGCGACGCTCGACTCCTCGTGGCTCGACGTCCGCTTCCGCAACGCCGACCTCACCCACAGCGACGGCACCGGCCCGGCGACGCGGATGGTCGGTGCGGGACGGGTGACGTTCGGCGACTCGACCACGACGTATGACGTGGCCATGACGGCGCAGCCGTTCTCGTTCACAACGTTCGGGCGCGCATACACCGACAGCCGCATCCCGCTGAAAGGCGAGTACACGGGCCCGTTGCGCCTGCAGGGGACGACGCAGGATTTGTCGATCACTACCGAACTGCGCGGACCGGCCGGGCTGCTGGCGTACGACGGGCGCGTGGATGGTGACTCGCTCGGCGGCTACGGAGTGGACGGGCAACTGCGCTTCGAGGGACTGGACCTGCGCACGCTGCTCGACACCGCCGTGACGCCGACGACGAACCTGACGGGGTCGGCGACAATCGCGGTGCGCGGCGATTCGCTGGCCAACCTGGTCGGGGCGACGGAACTCGCCCTCGACCGGTCGCGGATCGACTCGGTGCTCGTCCGCGAGGGCGCGCGGGTGCAGGTGCGTTTCGCCGATGGCCGGATGCAGATCTTCGGGGAGGACACCCTCGAGACGGGCGCGGCGCGGTTTGTCGCGTCAGGCGGGCTGGGCCTGGCGAAGGGGGTGCGCGATTCCCTCACCATCCGGATGCTGGCGGAGTCGCTGGCGGACGTGCGGCGCTACGTCGACATCGCGCCGACCGACTCGCTGGTGGGGTCGGTGGACGGCCGCCTGACGCTGGTGGGATCGGTGGATTCGCTCGACGTCGGTGGCGTGGTGATCGCGCGCGGATTCATGTACCCTGGCGTGCAGGCGCGACAGGTCCGCCTGACGCCCAACCTCCGCAACGTGACGGGGGCGATGGCCGGGTCGGTCAACCTGCGAGCTGACACGTTGACCCTGGGCGGGGTGCGCTTCTCCGAAGTCGACGGGGACGTCGACCTGTCCGACGGCAAGTCCGGGGGGTACTCGGTGCTGGCGACCGAGATCAACGGCCCGGTGCTTCGTTCGGTGGGCGCCGTGAGCATCCTTGGCGACACGACCAGCGTACGGATGGACTCGTTGACGCTGCTGCTCGAGGACAAGCGGTTCGTGATGCAGCGGCCGGCGACGATCCGGGTCGAGCCTTCGTTGATCGCGGTGGATACGGTCGTGCTGGCATCGAGCGGCGACGCACGGATCCTCTTCGCGGCGAACCTGCCCGACAGCATGCCCATCGCGGCCCGGTTGTTCGTGGAAGCCGTGCCCCTGGCCGACGTGTCGCTCGTCGCGCAGGCCGAGGTGCCGCTCGGCGGGGACCTGACGGCGTCGCTGGATGTCACCGGCACGCGGGAGTTTCCACGGATGGCGGCGACGGCGAGGCTCAATGCCGTGACCGCGGGGAACGTGAAAGTCGCGCAGGTGGCGATGAGCGGGTCGTACGCGAACCGCCGGGTGCGCGGCGAAGCCCGGATCGTGGAGTCGGACACGACCGTGCTGACGATGACGGCGAACTACCCGATCGACCTGGCGCTCGTGTCGCTGGACACGCGAGTGATCGAGGACACGATGCGGGTCGCCGTGCGGAGCCCCCGGGTCGGGCTGTCGATCCTGGAGTCGTTCACCACGGCCGTGCGCCGGGCGCGCGGGACGTTCATCGTCGACGCGGAACTGGCGGGCCTGCCCGGCAGCGCGCTCCTCAATGGCTCGCTGCGCGTCGACTCCGGGGTGATGACGCTGCCGGGCATGGGCATCACGATCCGGTCGCTGAATGCCGACCTGGTGGCGTTGAATGACACGGTGCGCATCGACACCCTGTTCATGATCTCCGGTCCGCAGGACGGGACGTTCAGGGCTTCAGGCTGGGTGGCGCATCCGATGCACAGGGACAGTGTCGGCTTCGACCTGGAGATGGTGGCCAGGCGGTTCCACGCGATCGGCCTGTCACGCACCGTCGCCGACCTCATGGTCACCGCGGACGTGGCCTGGAAGGGCAACGAGCGACTGTCGGTCGGCACCGGGACGGTCTACGTGGACGAAGGGACCATCGCGTTGCCGGAGACGTCGGACAAGGAGCTGTTCAGCCTCGAGGACTGGCGGGAGCTGGGGATCGATAGCGTCTCGGTCGGGCGGCTCGGCTTCCTTCCGGGGCCGGCGACGCGATTCCTGGGCGGCCTGTCTGCCGAGAACGTCCGCGTGGCGATGGGTCCGGACGTCTGGCTGCGGTCGCAGGACGCGAACATCAAGCTGGCAGGCTCGGTGAGCCTGACGGTCGACACGGCATCGACCTTCTCCACGAACCAGTTGGCGTTCACCGGCGAGTTGCAGACCGAGCGGGGCACCTACCGGCTCAACGTGAGTCCGCTGCAGCGCACGTTCCAGGTGGAGTCGGGGACGTTGCGCTTCAACGGCGACCGTGGCTTCAACCCGGACCTCGACATCCGCGCCGTGTACACCTCGCGCGTGATCAACTCGACGTACGGCGGGCGCAACGACGTGCGCGTCGGCGTGCGGATCACCGGTACCCTCGACGACCCGCGCCCCGACCTCTAC
The DNA here is from genome assembly GCA_030835125.1 of Gemmatimonadaceae bacterium. Classification (GTDB taxonomy): domain Bacteria; phylum Gemmatimonadota; class Gemmatimonadetes; order Gemmatimonadales; family Gemmatimonadaceae; genus JABWBJ01. The sequence goes on from JAUQWM010000044.1 coordinate 71,667, forward strand.
GCCGCGGACTCGCTGCTCGGACTTTCCCAGTCCGACCTGCTCAGCTACGTGCTGTTCGACCAGCCGAGCTTCTCGGTGGGCAGCGGCACGAACAGCGCCATGGCTTTGCTGCTGAACACGGCGACGAGCTTTGCCGGGTCGTTCGCGGCTCGTTATGCATCGGGCCTGGTGGACTTCGTCCAGTTGCAGACGTCGGGGCAGGGGCTCGGCGGCGCGGACCCGTACTCGCTGGGCGGGGCGCAACTGGCCGTCGGGCGCCAGGTCTCGGACCGGCTGTTCGTGTCGCTGACGTCGGGCCTGTGCCAGGTGGGGCAGTTGTTCAACCCGAACTCGACGACCGGGGCGCCTCCGCTGCTCTCCGGCCTCGGCGCGAAGGTCGAGTACCGGTTCGGGCGCACCTCGCCGAGCGGCGTGGCGTTCGCGTATGAGCCGTCGTTCGACAAGCTCGTCTGCGGCATCGGCGAGCGCGGGTTCAGCACCGCGAAGAAGCAGGTCGGCTTCGACTTCTTCCGGGTGTGGCGGCGCTGATCGAGCGTGTCCTGCTGGTCGTCAATCCCGGCTCGCGTCGCGGGTTGCGGCATCGCGAGGCCGCGCTGCGCGCCTTCCTCGACGCGGGGGTGGAGGTACGCGAGATCACGACGCGACACCCCGGTCATGCGCGCGACGTGCTGCTGGCGCGCACCGAGACGTGGGACGCGGTCTTCGTGCTTGGCGGCGATGGCACGGTGATGGAAGTGGTCAGCGCGCTGGCGCACTCGAACGTGCCGGTCGGGGTGCTCCCCGGCGGTACGGGAAACCTGGTGGCCGGGGCGCTGGGAGTGCCGCAGAACGTCGGCAAGGCGGTTCGCGCGCTGCTCGCCGGCGATCGGCGTCCGATCGACCTGGGGCAACTGCCTGACGGGCGGTACTTCGCCTTCGCGGCCGGGGTGGGGGTGGACGTCGCGATGATCGAGCGGACGACGACGGAGCAGAAGCGCGTGCTGGGGATGCTGTCGTATGCGATCACTGCCACACGCGCCGCACTCAGGGTCGACGCGATCGATGTCACCGTGGAGGTGGACGGCGTTCCGGCGCGCGGGCGCGTGGTGATGGCGATGGTGGCCAACGCCGGCTCGATCCTGGGGGGCCGATTCACGATCGGGCCGGACGTGCGCATGGACGATGGGGAGCTGGACCTGTGCCTGTTCCGGCCCGAGGGCCTCGCCGACGTGGTGTCGGTGTTCTGGCGCCTGCTACGCCGCGATTTCCGCAGCACGCCGCACATGGCGTTCGTGCGCGGAAGGACGTTCCGGATCTCGACCGACCCGCCGGTGGCGGTGCAGGCCGATGGCGAGATTGTGGGGACGACGCCGATCGAGATCGTGGTGGCGCCGAGGGCGATCACGGTCCTTGTGCCACGTGACGCGCCGTAACTAATTCCAGCGGAAGGCGAAGCTGCGTGCTGATTGCTGGTTGCTGGGCCTGCGGGCTGTTGCTGGAGCTGGGGCACCCAGGATTCCGCGGAGCACGCAGCGGCAGCAGCAGCCCGCAGCAATCAGCACGCAGCCTGACCCAGGGTCTTGTGTCCGACTTACGCGAACGTGACGCGATGCAGTGCCGTGCCTGTGGCAACGAGGAGCGCGCCTCCGAGGGCTATCCCTGCCACGGCTGCGGCACGTTCATCTGCCAGGTCTGTTCGATGAAGGGCGTCACGCTCTGCCGGCGGTGCGCGGCGCGGAACGAAGTGCAGGCGCCCTGGAACGGGTGAGCGGCGTCGACTTTCGTCCCCTCGGCCTGATGGTCGGTCACGCGACCGACGCCGAGGGCGCGACCGGCGTGACGGTCGTCAGGCATGCCGAGCGGCCGTGGCGTGGCGGGCACTCCATAATCGGCCGTGCGACCGGGACCCGGGAGCTCAACGCCCTGACGCCGACCAGCCTGGCCGATCGCGTCGACGCCGTGATGCTGACCGGCGGCTCCGCGTTCGGCCTCGATGCCGCCGCCGGGGTGATGCGCTGGATGGAGGAGCGGCAGCGCGGCGTCGCGATGGCCGGCGTGGTCGTGCCGATCGTGCCGGCGGCGGTGATCTTCGACCTCTTGCCGCTTGGCCGCCCGGACGCGCGTCCCACCCCCGACATGGCGTACCGGGCCTGCGACAGCGCAGTCTCCACCGGGATTGCGGAAGGGAGCGTCGGCGCCGGCACCGGGGCGACGGTGGGGAAGGTTGCCGGGCGTGAGGGGGCGATGAAAGGCGGCGTGGGGTGCTGGTTCGAGCAGGTCGACAGCCTGATGGTCGGCGCGGTAGTGGTCGTGAACGCGTTCGGGGACGTTCGCGATGGCACTGGCGCCATCATCGCCGGGGCACGGATGCCGAACGGACGCTTCCTCGACTCCGCGCGAGTCCTGGCGCACGGGGCGGCGTCGCCGCCGGCCGCGCAGCAGGGCGCGGCGCATGCCGAGGGGCAGAACACGACTCTGGCGGTGGTTGCCACGAACGCCGCACTTTCCCGGACCGGGGTGATGGAACTGGCTGGGGCGGCGGCCGGGGCGTTCCACCGGCGCATCACACCGGCCGGTACATCGTTCGATGGCGACACGGTCTTCTCGCTGTGTCCGCACGAGGGGTTGAGCTTTCCGCTGGTGCAGGTGGAGGCGCTGGCGGTCCGCGTGCTGGAAGCCGCGATCGAGAGGGCAGTCAGATTGGCGTGACTCGTGACTCGTGACTCGTGACTGGTGGCCCCTGGCCCCTGGCCTCTGGCCTCTGGCCTCTGACCTCCGACCTCCGACCTCTGACCTGATGGAGGGTATGCAATGGAGTTCCTGACGCAGCTGTGGCTCCCGATTGTCGTGAGTGGCGTAGTGGTCTTCATTCTCTCCGCGATCGCGTGGACCGCGATGCCACACCACAAGAAGGACTGGCGGGGATTGCCTGACTCCGATGCCGTGCAGGCGGCGATGCGCGCCAACCCCCCGGCGCCGGGGCAGTATGCCATGCCGTGGGCCCCGGACCCTTCGGTGTTCAAGGATCCCGCGATGGCGGAGCGGATGCAGAAGGGTCCGCGTGCCTACATCACCGTGGTGCCTAACGGGATGCCGGCGATGGGCCCGATGATGGTGCAGTCCCTCCTGTTCAACGTCGCCGTGTCGTTCCTGGTGGCCTATGTCGCCTGGCACGCGCTCGGTGCCGGCGCGGACTACCTCGCGGTCTTCCGGATGGTGGGCGCGGTGTCCGCGATGTCCTACATCCTGGGCATGGTGCCGGAGTCCATCTGGTTTGGGCGTCCCTGGCGGGCCCTCGCGATGTCGGCCATCGACGGCCTGGTGTTCGGCCTGTTCACGGCCGGGGTGTTCGGGTGGTTGTGGCCGCGGTAGGCAGGAGTTGAGAGTTGAGAGTTGAGAGTTGAGAGTTGAGAGACAGCCGATCGCGGGTCTCAACACTTCCGCTCGTGGAATCGTAGGCTCAAGTTGAAGCGGCTCGCCCCTCCAGTCCCCATCTCACCGATGCGAATCTCTCCTGCTTCACGACTCCTCACCGCGGCGCTCCTCGCCGCCCCGGCGGTGCTTGGCGCGCAAGCCGTCGATTCCGCCACCCTGGCCGGCATGCGATGGCGCAGCGTCGGGCCGGCGGTTTTCGAAGGCCGCATCGCCGACATCACCGGCATCCCGTTCCCATCCCGGACGCTCTTCGTGGCGCCGGCGGCGGGTGGCGTCTGGAAGTCCACCAACGGTGGCGTGACGTTCCGGCCCACCTTCGACACTTATCCCGTCATGTCGATGGGTGCGGTCGCGGTGGCGCCCTCGGACACCATGCAGGTCTGGGCAGGCACCGGTGAGCCGAACTCGCGCAACTCGATCGAGCCGGGCGCGGGCGTCTACAAGTCCACCGACGGCGGTATCACGTGGCGCCTGATGGGGCTGGAGAAGACGCAGCATATCGGCCGCATCGTCGTCCACCCGAGAAACCCAAATGTCGTCTACGTGGCCGCGCTGGGCGCCGCGTGGGCCACGAACCCGGAGCGGGGCCTCTACAAGACGGAGGACGGTGGGCAGACGTGGAAGCTGGTGAAGTTCATCAGCGATCGCGCGGGCTTCATCGAGGTCGCGCTGGACCCGTCGAACCCGGACATCGTCTGGGCGTCGAGCTGGGAACGCATCCGCGGGCCGTACTTCCTGAAGTCGGGCGGCCCCGGGTCGGCGCTCTGGCGGTCGACGGACGCCGGCGCCACGTGGACGGAGGTGAAGGGCACCGGGTGGCCGGAAACGCACAAGGGGCGCATCAACATCGCCATCTACCCGGGCGACTCGAAGATCGTCTACGCGATGGTCGAGGCCGACTCGATGCCGAACACGCGGGCCGGCCAGCCGCCGCAGCAGCTGAAGAACGGGCTCTATCGCACGCAGGACGGCGGCGCCACCTGGGAGCACATGAATCCCACGAACGTGCGGCCGTTCTACTACAACCAGGTGCGCGTACATCCCACCAAGCCGAACCGCGTCTGGTTCACGTCCACGCCCATGCTGGTCTCAGACGATGGCGGCCGGACGGCCCGCGAGGCAGCCCGCGATGTGCACATCGACACGCACGCCCTGTGGATCGATCCGGGCGACCCGGAGCACATGGTCATCGGGAACGACGGCGGCGTCTATATCACGTGGGACGGTGGCGGTGCCTGGGACTTCGGCGAGTACTTCCCGATCGGGCAGTTCTATGAAGTGAGCTACGACTATCGCGTGCCTTACCACATCTGTGGCGGCGCGCAGGACAACGGGTCGTGGTGCGGCCCGAGCCGCCGCAAGAACGGCAACCTGCAGAACAGCTACTGGTTCATGGTGACCGGCGGCGACGGCTTCTACGCGCAGCAGCATCCGCGCGAGCCGTGGGTGGTCTGGACCGAGTCGCAGGGCGGCAACGTCCAGCGCACCGACCTGCGCACGGGCGTGGGGGCGCCGCTGGCCAAGCCGGGCTACCGTCCCCGGTACCTGCAGCTCGAGGACTCCATCATGATGGTGCGCGGCGACACCACGCGCCCGGCGACCCGCGAGATGCAGCGGATGCTCACCGAGATGCGGCAGCGCCAGGTCGCCGATTCGCTCGAGTGGAGCATGCGGTACAACTGGAACACGCCGTTCCTGCTCTCGCCGCACAATCCGGACGTCTTCTACATGGGCGGGAGCCGGGTACTGAAGTCGACGTACCGGGGCGACGACCTGGTGCCCATCTCGCCCGACCTCTCCAAGAAGCAGTGGGCGAAGATCGACACGTCGATGACGAAGACGGGCGGCATCACCCGCGACGCGACCGGCGCCGAGACGTACGGCACGGTGGTGGCGCTGGCGGAATCGCCGCGGCGTCCGGGCTGGCTGATGGCCGGCACCGACGACGGCAACATCTGGCTGACGCAGAATGATGGCCAGAGCTGGCAGCAGGTGCCGATGTCCCGCTTCCCGGGCATCGCCGCCGGCGACCTCTACGCCGGCAAGTTCGAGGCGTCACGGTTCGACGACAACACGTTCTACGTGACCTTCGACAACCATCGGAACAACGACTTCACGCCGTACGTCTACGTGACGAACGACTGGGGCAAGAGCTTCCGGTCGATCGTGAACAACCTCCCGAAGGAGAGCCCGGCGGACTACGCGCGGGTGCTCCGCGAGAGCCCGCGCACCCGCGACCTGCTGTTTCTGGGCACCTCGCGGGCGGTCTACACGTCGCTCGACCGTGGCCAGACCTGGCAGCGGTTCATGACCGGGATGCCTAACGTCCCGGTGTACGACCTGCAGATCCACCCGCGCGACCGCGAGCTCATCGCGGCGACGCACGGGCGCAGCTTCTGGATCGTCGACATCAACCCGCTGGAGCAGGTCGCCCTGAACCAGCGTGTCCTGGCCGATGCGGCGCACCTCTTCGCGCCCCGCGTGGCGTACGACTACGGGGAGGTCGGGAACCTGGGCGAGGCGGGATACGGCATCGGCCACAAGACGTGGCAGTCGCCCAGCCCGCCGCACGGTGCCGAGATCTCCTACCGCGTCGGCAGCGGGGCCGCGGGCGCGGCCGGTGGCGGCGGTGCCGGTGGCCGGGGAGGCCGTGGGGGCGGGCCGGCGGCGTCGATCCTTATCGCCGATGCCGCCGGAGACACCGTGGCGGTCGTCACCGGCCCCGCCACGCCGGGGCTGCACAAGGTGACCTGGAACTTCCGCGGCCGTGCCACGCCGGTGCGGGTCGCGTTAGGCCCGTCGCAGCTCCGGGACAGCACGAACGTGGCGCGTCGGATCAACGCGATCTTCGACTCGGTCGGCCGCGGCGGCGCCGTGCCACAGGCTGCGCTCGACCGGATGCGCCAGGCCCTGCTCTCGGGCCAGGTGGCCGCAGGCGGACGTGGCGGCGGGGGCGGGGGTGGTGGTGGGGGTCGTGGCGGTGCCCAGCCTTCGGGCTGGGTTGACCGGCCGGGTGAAGGTGACATCGTTGGCGCCCGCGGTGGCGGCGCCGGCGGCGGCAGGGCAGGTGGCGCCGCGGCTGGTCCGTTCGATGAGTTCCCGGGCGGCGCCGAGGCGCTGGCGACCCTGATGCGCCCGCGTGGCGCGCCGGCCTTTAGCGGTCGTGGCGGCGGACAGGGCGAGATCGCGCAGCGGCTGTCCGCGCTGTCGGGTGGCGGCGGCGGCGGGCGTGGGGGCGGAGGCGGCTTTGGTGGCGGTGCTGCGCCGCTGGCACCCCCGGGTGACTACATGGTCATCCTGACGGTCGGTGGACAGACCTATCGGCAGAAGCTGCGCGTGGAGCGCATGGAGGGATTCGGGGAGGTACCCCGGTAGGGGGCTGGGGCAGGGCTGCGTACTGATTGCTGCCTACTGCTGCTGGGACTGCGGGCTGGGGCTGGGTGCTGGGGCTGGGTGCTGGTCGCACCCGGGCCCGGCACCCTTCCGCTTTTCAGGGCAAATGCGCCCGGCAATGGGGTCTGACCCCATTGGTCCCAGCGCCAGCGCGAGGACGCAGCGGCAGCAGCAGCCCGCAGCAATCAGCACGCAGCAATCAACACGCAGCCTGACGCTAGCTTACCATCTCGTTGGCGGGCATGAGCGGGGAAGCACCGACGCGTACCTGCAGCTTGACGTCGGCGCGCTGCTCGTTGTCCAGCGAGATCCGCATCACGTAGCCACCCGCGGTGTCAATCGGCAGGTCGACCGGCGCGATGAGCGGGAAGTCCATCTCGGTCACGGTCGGCGGCGGCGGCGTGATCTCGATCTGGCCACCCGAGTTCCAGAGTTCGTTGCCCGACGGGCCGATCCACTGCAGCATCATGGTGTGGACGCCGATGTCGGTCCGGTTCCCCTTGAGCCGAACGACGAGGTGCGCCCGGGGGTGGACGGCCGGGAGCGTGCCGACCTGCACGGCGTCGAAGACGCCGAGGATATTGAGCTTCCCTTCCTGGGAGAGGTTCGCCGCGTCGGCGAAAAGCGCAAAGGAGACGTGCATCAGGAATAGTAACAGGGGTCGGGCATCAGGCATCAGGCATCAGGGGGAACCCGGTGCTCGGAGGATGTGCGGCCCCTGATGCCTGATGCCTGATGCCTGATGCCTGTCGACTACTACCTTTCTCCCGTGAAATCTCGCCGCCGCACGATCCTCCTCACCGACGCCATGCTCGTCGCCATGGCCCTCATCTGGGCCGTGAACTACAGCGTCCTCAAGTTCGGCACGCGCCTCGTCACCCCGCTCGCGTACAACGGCGTCCGCATCCCCGCCGCGGCCGTGCTGCAGTTCGGTATCGCCGGGGCCATGCGACTCGGTCCGATCGCGCGACAGGACGCCATCCGGCTGGTCGTGCTCGGCATGCTGGGCAACGGCATCTACCAGGTCTTCTTCATCCTGGGCCAGGCGCGTTCCCGGGTCGCGACGACGGTGCTCATGCTCGCGTCCGGGCCGGCCCTGGCCGCGATCCTGGGACGCCTGCGGGGGACGGAAGTCCTCAGCCGCCGCTCGTGGTCGGGCATCGGCCTGCAGCTGGTCGGGGTCGCGTGCGTGGTCCTGGGCGCCGCCACCGGCCGCGGCGGGCGGGACAGCTTGTTAGGCGGCGCGCTCGTGCTCGCGTCGGCGGTGAGCTGGGCGCTGTTCTCGGTGCTGGTGGAGCCGCTGACCGAGCGGGTGCCGGGGCTCCAGGTCGGCGCCTACACCATGCTGGGCGGAGGCATCGTATCGCTCGTGGCCGGGGTGCCGGCGATCGCCGCCACGCCGTGGGGGGCGCTCCCCGCCTCCCTCTACTGGGCGATGGCCTACTCGACCATCGGCGCGATGGTCATCGCCTACCTGTTCTGGTACCAGGGCGTGAAGACGCTCGGGCCCACGCATACGTCGATGTACTCGAACATGCAGCCCCTGCTCGCCATGACCGTCGCCTGGGCGACGTTAGGCGAACTGCCGACGGCCTGGCAGCTGGCGGGGGCGCTCTTCATCATGACGGGCCTGCTGATCGCGCGCACGGCGGCCCACGAGCCGGAGGCCGGGTGAGCCGCCCGGCGCCGCACCGCCTCGTCCTGTTCGACATCGACGGGACGCTCCTCGACAGCCATGGCGCGGGCCGGCGGGCGATGGAGGCGGCGCTCCGCGTCGTCTTCGGCACCTCGGGGTCGCCCGCCTACCGCTACGACGGCCGGACCGACCGCCAGATCGTCCGCGACCTGATGCGCGGCGCGGGCTTCGACGACGCCACGATCGACGCGCGCATGCCGCTCGTGCTGGAGACCTACGTGGCGGGACTGCACCGCGAGCTGGATGCCCCCGACGCCCGCGTGGACGCGCTGACCGGCGTGGTGGAGCTGCTCGATGCCCTCATCCATCGCGCGCATTGCACCGTCGGCCTGTTGACCGGTAACCTCGAGCCCGGCGCGGAACGCAAGCTCGCCGCCGCCGGCATCGCCTTCAGCCGGTTCGCCATTGGCGCCTTCGGGTCAGACCACGAGGTGCGCTCGGCCCTGCCGGGCATCGCGCAGCAGCGCGCGCGGGAACGCCTAGGGATCCACGTGGAGGGACCGGGGATGGTCATCATCGGCGACACGCCGAGTGACATCGCCTGCGGCCGGCCGGTGGGGGCCCGGGCCATTGCCGTCGCCACCGGGCACTATGCCGTGGAGGCGCTCGCCGAGCACGGCCCCGATGCCGTCTTCGCGGACCTTGGCGACACCGAGGCAGTGCTGGGCGCGATCGATGCGTGAGACGGAGCTGAAGGCGGTCGTGCCTGACGAGCCGGCCTGCCTGGCCAGGCTGCTCGCGGCGGACGCGGTGCCCGTCGCCGGCGGGCGGCTGGAGGACCGGCGCTACGACCTGCCGGACCGCCGCCTGGCGAGTCGCGACACGGTCCTTCGCCTGCGCACGTGGCGCGAGGCCGGCGGGACGCGGTCGTCGATCGACTTCAAGGGAGCGGCGACGGTCGAGCGCGGCTACAAGCACCGGGACGAGACGAGCGTCACGGTGGGCGACGGCGACGCGATGGCACACGTCCTGGCTGCGCTGGGGTACGTCGTGACGCGCGAGATCGACCGCGACGTGCAGGTGCTGCGCCTCGGCGAGGCCACCTGCCGCTTCGAGCGGTTCGCGCGCATGGACACGCTGCTCGAAGTCGAGGGCACCGAGTCCGCGATCGAGGCGGCGATCGCGGCCACCGGGATCCCGCGCGATGCGTTCACGGCTGGCCGGCTCTTCGAGTTCATCCAGCGCTTCGAGGCGCGGACCGGGCAACGGGCGGCCATCTGCGATCGCGAGGCGCGCGGCGAGTACCCCTTCGCGGCCGGCGATGCCTGAGGCCGAGGTCGAGGTTCCCTTCGCCACGGCGGTCGGGCGCTGGGGCCCGATGGCGATCACCGGGCCCGGGCAACTCCGCCTGACGAGTGAAACGCTGACGATCGACGCGCCCGGCGGGTCGGTGCGGGTGCGGTATGCGGACCTGGACGGCGGGGGGTGGCGCACCGGCGCGATCTCGATCCACGCCGGCGCCGACTCGGCCACGATCGAGGCAGCCCGCGGGCTCCAGGACGCCTGGGTCACGCTGGTGGCCCGGGCCTGCCCGCTCCCGGAACTGGCCAGGGGACACCGCCTGCTGGGTTCGCGGCGTGGTGGCCCGGCGGATGCGCAGGGCCGGTTCATGGCGCCCCTCGTCCAGGCACGCAGGCGACTCGAGGAAGGTGCCGACCTCGACGCGCGCGTTGCGGCGCTGGATGCCCGCGCGCTGCGGGAGCGCATCGATCTCGCCCTGCAGGCGATCGCGAAGGAGGCGTACCCGGTGAGCCTGCCCGATCGCCGCGCGCTGGAGGCTGAACTCGAGGAGACGATGACGGCGTTCTTCGCCAGCCTCGAGGCCCTGGAGACAACCGCCCGGGTCTTCCGCGGCGCTGCGGAACCCGTTCGTTTTTCCGCGTGGCGCGACTGGGTCACCGCTGTGGCGAGCGTGTTCGCCGAGGCGGACCGTGGGTGGTCCGGCGTCGCGCGCCTCCTTCCCGGATCTCGATGATCATCGGCATCGGCGTCGACCTGGTGGAGATCTCCCGAGTTCGTTCGCTGCTCGCGGGACAGGGTGAGCGGGCGCTCAGGCGCCTGTTCACCGATGCCGAGCGTGAGTACTGCGAGGGTATGGCCAACCCCTCGCGCCACTTCGCGGTGCGCGTCGCCGCGAAGGAGGCCGCGTTCAAGGCGCTGAGCGGGAGCGAGGACGCGCGGGGGATCGGCTGGCGGGAGATGGAAGTCCGCCTGGACCACATCGGGCGGCCCAGCCTCCTGCTGCACGGACGGGCGCAGGCGCGGGCACACGTCATCGGGGTGGCGAAATCGTGGGTTTCGCTATCCCATGGCGACGACCTGGCGACCGCGTTCGTGGTGCTCGAGTCCGCACCGTAGCGATGATCGCGTGCTGCCGATAAATTCACTCGGGATAACACTGAGAATCGTTCTCACCTTACGTATCCTGATGATCCTGAATGGGACACGGCGCCTGATCCTGGCGACGTTGATCGCGCTGGTGGCTGCCTCGGGCGTATCGGCGCAGGGACGGCCGGCCAAGCGCGTGGCTGACATCGTGGGCGTGGCGCTGGCCGAGTACGACAAGGGCGTCGACGCGTCCGGCCGCCTGATCTCGAGCCTCGAGTTCGACGAGGCGGTGTCGTTCCTGGGGACCGCGCGCGAGGCGGCGCAGCGCATGAGCGGCACCGGCGCCGACTCGGCGCGGCTGGCGCTCGACTCGATCTGGGCGGGGGTCAACCGGCGCGTGCCGCCGCGCGCGCTGGACCGGTGGCGCGACGCCTTCCTCGCGGCGCTGGGCGCGGATGCCGCGCTCGACCTCCCGACGCGACCGGTGGACCTGGCGGCCGGCGCGCGGCTCTACGCGCTGCATTGTGCCTCGTGCCACGGGCCGCGGGGGATGGGCGACGGGGAGGCGGGCCGGGGGATGGTCCCGCCGCCGCCGGCGATAGGCAGCGCCGCAGTGATGGCGGACGTGCCGCCGGCGCTGATGTACCGGATCGTGTCGGTGGGGATCGCCGGGACGCCGATGACCGGCTGGGCGGAGCAGCTCGGCGCCGACGACCGCTGGAGCATCGTGTCCTGGCTGGTGCGGCTGCGGCAGCCCGGCGACAGCGGCCTGGCGGTCGGGGAGGGCGTGTGGGTGCAGCGCTGCGCGTCGTGCCACGGCGTGGGCGGGGGATCGAACGGACCCATGAGCGCGTCGCTGTCGCGACTTCCGCGCGAGCTGTCGTCGTTCGCGTGGCAGGCGGAACGGAGCGATGCCCAGATCGTGGCCGCGACACGCGACGGCGTGCCCGGCACGGCGATGCCCGCGGCGCGGGACCTCACCGAGGCCGAGATGCGCGGGCTGGTCGCCTGGGTGCGTTCGCTGTCGGCGCTCGACGCGCCCGGCGCGACCTCTGCCGGCGGGTCGAGTCCCGACTCGACGGTCCGCGGGGTGATGCGGCACCTCGAGGCGGCGATGGCCTCGGTGCGGGCCGGTCGCCAGTCGGAGGCGGATGACCACGCCTTCGATGCCTACATCGCCTTCGAACCGCTGGAGACTCCGGCGCGGGCGCGGAGTCCGGGAACGGTGGCGGCCCTCGAGCGGCATTTCGCCGACTTCAAGGGCGCCATCTCCGCGCGCGACCTGCGGGGGGCCGATCGCTCGAAGAACGCGATCGAGCAGGGCCTTCCGGGTGTCCAGGCACTGACCGGGCCGCCGGCGAGCGGGTGGGGCGCGTTCCTCCAGTCCCTCCTGATCATCCTCCGGGAAGGGCTGGAGGCGATCCTGGTGATCGGCGCGGTGGTGGCGTTCCTGGTCAAGACCGGCCACCGGGAGCGCCTGCGCTCGATCTGGGTGGGCGTGCTCCTGGCGTTAGGCGCGAGCGCCCTGACGGCCGTGATCATGGCCACGGCGCTGCGGGCGCTGCCGGCGACGCGTGAGGTCATCGAGGGGGCGACCATGCTGGTGGCCGTCGCGGTCCTGTTCTCGGTCAGCTACTGGCTGATCTCGAAGGTCGAGGCGGCGAAGTGGCAGAAGTTCATCCGGGAGAAGGTCGACGCGGCGCTGCAGCATGGCGGCGGCACGGCACTGGCGCTGGTGGCGTTCCTGGCGGTGTATCGCGAGGGCGCCGAGACGGCCCTGTTCTACCAGGCCCTGCTGAACGAGGGCACCGGGATCCTGCTGCCCCTGCTGGCCGGCGTCCTCGTGGGCGGCGCGATCCTCGCGGTCATCTTCACGCTGTTCTGGAAGTACGGCGTCCGCATCCCCCTCCGCCCGTTCTTCGCCGTCACGAGCGTGCTGTTGTACTACATGGCGTTCGTGTTCATGGGGAAAGGCATTCGCGAGCTGCAGGAGGGTGGGGTGGTGGGGATCACGGTCCTGCCCGGCTGGCCGCACATCGATCCGATGGGGATCTTCCCCAGCGTGGAGACCCTGCTGGCCCAGCTGCTGCTCCTGGTGCTGTTTGCATTCGCGCTGCTGAAGACGTTCTGGCCGAAGCGCTCGGTGACGCTGCCGACGGTGCCCGTGAATGGCGGCGAACTTCCCAATGTGCTGGAGCGGCTGGATCGCATCGAGACGAGGTTGGGAATCGGAAATCGTGACTCGTGATTCGTGATTCGTGATTCGTGACTCGTGACTCGTGACTCGTGACTCGTGATTCGCGTTTGCACCTGATTCCTCGGTTCTCAACGCACTCTCAACTCTCAACTCGCAACTCCCAACTCGCACCTGGTTGTAAGGCATCGGCGTATTGCGTGAATCGCGGAGTTGTTGAATACTGAGCGTGCAGGCGGGGCGAAGCCAACACGACGCCCCAAGCAGGCCGGGCAACATGATCCCGGTTCTCCCAGGGAAGCAGGGAGCACAGTGCGAAGGCGCTGCGAGCAACGCCCCGCTGCACAGTCCCGCCAACGAGCGGGGTGAACCGTCGAGGTCAGTAAACCCTCGATCGGGCGCTGGTCCGGAAATCGGGAGCCTGAGGCTCTCGCGGCATTGCCGCCTGGATCCTCCGGACACGGCGCAACAGGGCGCCGGGGCGAGCATGGCCCCGGCGTCCTCGTTGTTTCTCCGGCCCGCCTAACGCAGCGTCCGGTAGTAGGCGATCAGGTCCGTGCTCGCGCCGGGCGCGGCGCCCAGCTGCCGCAGCATCGTCGTGACCTGGCCGCGATGGTACGTCGCGTGGTTCACCACGTGGGTCACGATCTGCCACACGGTGGACTCGCCGGCCGCGCCGCTCAGCAACGCATACGGGACCACCCTGGCGATCCCGGCCTCGCCGGCACCGGCGATGTCCGCGCGGACCTTCGATTCCAGTTCCCCCCAGTGTCGCCGCAGCGTGTCGACGTCAGGCAGGTCGATCGACGGAAACGCGGTCGGCGAGATCCCGTTCCAGCGTTCGTGCCAGATCCACTCGGCCAGGTACACGTGATTCAGCGTGTCGCGGACGGAAGAAAAGCTGTTCCCCATCGGTCGCGCATACTGCTCCGGCGTCAGCGCGCCGGCCGCCTCGAGCACCCGGTCACGCGCCCAGTAGTGAAAGTCCAGGAGCAGCCTGAGGTAGTCGAGGTTCATGGCGTCGCTCCGTTCGTTGCATCCGGACAGGGCCCCGATGCCACGGTTTCGGTCAGGCGGCCCGGGGGGACACCGGCGTCGCCGATCCCGTCCGGCGCATCTGCATGACGACGATTCCCGCGATCGCCAAGGCGACCGCGATGCCCTGGGCGAGCGTGAACCCCATGAAGCCGCGGTCGTCCTTGGCCCGGAAGAACTCGATGAGGAATCGCTCGGCACCGGCCAGGACGAGGTACATCCCGAACAGCCATCCCGGGGCACGCCGGTGGTTCCGGAACCGCCACAGCAGCAGGAACATGAGGAAGCCGAGCGCGGTCTCGTAGAGCTGCGTCGGGTGGACGGCGAGCACGGTGTTCGCGGTCGCCCCCTCGGGGATGGGGATGCCGAAGTCCTGGAACATCCAGCCCGCGGTGGACGGTGGCTGGCCCTCGGGGAACATGACGGCGAGCGGACCATCCCACGGTCGGCCATAGTCGTCGCCGACCGCCCAGCATCCGGTGCGCCCAACCGAGTATCCCGCCGCGATCGAGATGCCGCCGATGTCGGCGAATCGCCAGAAGGAGAGTCCCTTCTTCCGGATCATGAGCCAGACGGCGGTGACGGCCCCGATGAACCCGCCCCAGAAGACGAACCCGGCCCGCGAGAAGAGCGCCGACCAGTCGTGCACGACGAGCGCCGAGTAGTAGAGCTTCCCGCCGATGAGGGTGCCGATGACGGAGGCGAGGATCAGGTCGGGGATCGCATCGGCTTCCTTCTGGTGTCCCTGGCGCAGGAGTTCGTGCTGGGAAATGATCTGCGCGACCACGAACGCCATGAGCACGGCGAGGCCGAACCCCGTGAGCTCGAGGGGCCCGATGTTGATGACGAAGGGATGGTGGGTAATTGGCATGGGGTCGGGCTGCGTGCTGATTGCTGCTTACTGGGCCAGCTTGCTGTGTGCTCGGGCTGGTGCCGGGAGTCTCATCCCCGTCCCAACACCCGAGAAGCGAACGCATTCAACTCCCAACCGTCCCGCTCACCGCGTTCAGCGTGAAACAGGCCAGCCCGCGCGATCATCGCCGCGTTGTCGGTCGCCAGCCGGACCGATGGAGCGTACACCTCGGCGCCGGCCTCGGCCAGTCGCTTCTTCATCGCCACGACCAGCGCCTGGTTGCAGGCGACGCCGCCGCCAAGCACAACCCGCCGCCGGTCGTGCTGCTCGGCGGCGCGGTACACCTTCTCCACCAGCGTCTCGACCAGGGAGTCCTGGAAGCCGCGCGCGAGGTGCGGCGCGTCCCGCTCGAGGTCCGTTGACTCGCGCACCGCGAGCAGTACCGCGGTCTTCAGTCCGCTGAACGACACATCGTAGAAATCCTCATCGCCCGGCTTCTGGTTCCGTCGCAGCATGGGGCGCGCGAACCGGAAGCGGCCGGGGTCACCGTCGCGTGCCAGCCGCTCGATGTGCCGTCCGCCCGGATACGGGAGCCCGAGGAGCTTGGCCACCTTGTCGAATGCCTCACCGGCGGCATCGTCGCGTGTTGCGCCGAGGACCCGATACTCACCCCAGGCCGTAACGTCCACGAGCAGCGTGTGTCCGCCGGACACGAGGAGGGCCGTGAACGGCGGGACCGCGTCGGCATATTCGAGCGACTGGGCGAAGAGGTGTCCTTCCATGTGGTGGACGCCGATGAGCGACTTCCCGGCTCCCAGGGCGAGCCCCTTGGCGTAGCTCACGCCCACCAGGAGCGCCCCGACCAGTCCCGGCGCGTTGGTCACCGCGACCACGTCGATGTCGTCCAGCGTCGTCGACGCATCCGCGAGTGCCTGCCTGACGACGGGCACGATGGCGGTGACGTGTGCGCGCGACGCGATTTCCGGCACGACGCCCCCGAAGACCCGGTGGACGTCCTGCGAGAGGATGACCAGCGATCGCTGGGTCACCGCGTTCCCGGTGCCCGCGACGACGGCGGCCGACGTCTCGGCGCAGGAGGTCTCGATGCCCAGGATCAGCATCGCGATACCTGACACGTGCGTCCTGACTCGTGACTCGGCAATGCGGGGACGCCGAGTGATGGTGGTCGCTGCATCCCCCGTCTCCTATTTCCGGAGTTTCAGCAGCTCCGCCACCAGGGCGCGATTCGCCGGGGAGTTCCAGTCCGACGCACCGGCGACGCGCTTCCGGATCAGGCCGTCGCGTCCGATGAGGTAGGTCGCCGGGATGCCGCGTGCCTCGTAGTCGTTCTCGATCTTCCCCGATCCTTCGTGCAGGACCTCGAACGTGAGGCCCTTCCGCGCGATGAAGTCGCGCACGCGCTGGGTGAAGGGCGGGTCATCAACCGCCACGGCCACGACCTTGAGCCCGGCTGGCGCGAAGTCACGATGGAGGGACTCGATGCCGGGCATCTCCCACTCGCAAGGGCCGCACCAGGTGGCCCACAGGTTGAGCAGCACCACGTCGCCCCGGTAGTCCGCGATCCCCTTCGTCACCGGTTGTGCGTCGAGCGTGACCGCCGCGAAGTCGGGAGCGGGCGCTCCCGGCGCCACCGCGGACACCGATGGTGACAGCGTGCCGCCCCAGGCCAGCGCTCCCAGGGACACGACGACCGCGATCGACGCGATCACGCCGCCGCGCGACATCAGGCCATCTCCGAGCAGCGCGAACGGAGTTCGCTGATTTCCGCCGCGGTGTCGGGGGCGGTGAAGACCGCATTCCCGGCCACGAACGTGTCCGCGCCGGCGCGCCAGCACTGGCGGATCGTATCGCGCGACACGCCACCATCCACTTCGAGGACGGCGCCCGAGCCCACGGCGGTCAGCAGTTGGCGCGCCCGGGCGATCTTCCCGAGCGATCCCTCGATGAACTTCTGGCCGCCAAAGCCGGGATTCACGCTCATCACCAGCAGCAGGTCGAGGTCGCCGGCCACGTCGCGCAGGGACTCCACCGGGGTCGACGGATTGATGGCGGCGCCGGCGCGGCAGCCCAGCTCGCGGATGCGATGCAATTGCCGGTGAAGGTGCGGCGCCACTTCCTGGTGGATCGTCAGCACGGACGCGCCCGCTCCCGCGAAGGTCTCGAAGTAGCGTTCCGGTTCGACCACCATGAGGTGGACGTCGAGCGGGAGCGTCGTCAGGCGGCGGAGGGTCTCGATGACCTTCGCGCCGAAGGTGAGGTTCGGCACGAACCGGCCGTCCATGACGTCGACGTGGATCCAGTCGGCGCCGCCGGCCTCGCAGCGGGCGATGTCGTCGGCGAGCCGGCCGAAGTCGGCGCTGAGGACGGAGGGAGCGATGCGAACGGTCACGGGCGCCCCGAGACGCGGAGGGTGATCAGGTCGGACGCGGTCACGGCCGACCCGGCGGAAGGGACCTGGGCGATCACGAGCCCGGCCGGCATGACGCTGGTCGAATCATACATCGTCTCGCTGACGCGGAGGCCCAGCTGCTCGAGCGTGGCGCGCACCTCGTACAGCTCGCGACCCACGACATCGGGCATCAGCAACTGGGTGGGACCGGCGCTGAGCACGATCCCCACCGGCGTTCCCTGGGGGACCTGCTGTCCCGCCTCGGGGTCGGTCGACATGACGGTGCCGCGGGCCTCGTTGCCCGGGCGCTCGACGACCTCCCCCAGCTCGAGGACGGCGGTGCGGAGCGCGGCGACCGCGTCGTCGCGGGTCATGCCGACCAGGTTCGGGACCCGGGCGCGCAGTTGTCCCGCCGAGACGTCGAGGCTCACGACCACGTCCGGGCCGACGGTGGAGCCGGCGGCCGGCGTCTGCGCGATGACGTAGCGCCGCGGCGCCGTGTTCGACGGCCGGCTTTCGCCTAACGACGACTTCAGCCCCGCCGCCGCCAGCTTCCGCTCGGCTTCCTCGAAGCGGAGTCCGACCACCAGCGGGACCGACACGCTGGGGGCGGGACCGGTGTCGGGGAACACCAGCACGGCGACGAGGAGCCACGCAACCGCGAACGCGGCCCCGCCGATGATGGCATGGGTGCGCAGCAGCCGCTGCCACGGCGTGAGCGGCCGCGCCGGGCGCCGCGGCTTCGGCGGCTCCGCTCCGTCCACCGGGTCCGGACGGTCCGCGTCGGTCACGCCGCCCTGCGCAGGCGCGCGGCAAAGGCGCCGTCGGTGCCGTGGCGCTGCGGAAGCACCCGGAGGCGCCCGCGGTCGATCACCGCATCAGGCACGGTGCCGTCCGGCGGCGGCTCCACGGTCCAGCCGGAATGGCGGGCAAGGAAGGCATCCACCTGTTCGTCGTTCTCCTCGGGCTCGAGTGAGCAGGTGCTGTAGACCAGCAGCCCGCCCGGGTTGACGCACCCCGCGGCGGCGCGCAGCAGGTCGGCCTGCGTCGCCGCGAGGATGGCGAGGTCGGATTGACGAAGGCGCCACCGCGCGTCCGGGTGACGGCGAAACGTGCCGGTCCCGGTGCAGGGCACGTCGAGGAGCACCGCGTCCAGCGGCCTGACCGCCGGGACCGCCGCGTCCATCGCGACCACCCCGACGTTGTCGACCGCCAGCCGGCGCAGGTTGTCGGATAGTCGACGCATCCGGGACACGGCGCGGTCGGCCGCCACGATGAACGACGCGGCGCGGGACAACTCGAGGGTCTTGCCCCCGGGTGCGGCGCAGAGGTCGCCGGCCACCACGCCAGGCGGGAACGCCGCATAACGAGTGACGAGCGTCGCCGCCGGGTCCTGGACGAAGCACTCGCCCTGCCGCCACGCCGCCAGCTCGAGGAGGGCCGTGCCGGCGGGCAGCCGCACGCTGTCGGGCACGAGGGGCGCGTCCCCGGCCGTGACGCCGCTCCGCTCGAGCGACGCGTCGAGCTGGCGCCGGTCGACGCGCCACGGGCGCAGGATCACCGGCGCCTCGCGGTTGTTGCTCTCGAGCAGGCGTTCCGCGTCCCCGGTCCCGAACTGCGCGACCCAGCGCGCCACGAGCCATTGCGGGTGCGAATGCTGCCGCGCCAGGCGCTCGACCTCGTCCTCCTCGACGGCCGCCGTGTCGAGGCTGGCGCGCTCGCGATCGATGCGGCGCAGGACCGCGTTGGCGAGCTTGCTGGCGCCGATCCCGTGGCGCCGCTTCACCAGTTCCACGGTCTGGGCGATCGCGGCGTAGGCCGGGACACTGCCCATGAACAGCAGCTGGTAGACGCCGAGGCGCAGCAGGTCGGTGATGTCGGCGTGGATCCGCGCGATGCCGCCACGCACCCGTGGCCGGAGCGCGCCATCCAGGTCCTCACGCCGCCGGAGCAGGCCGTACACGAGTTCCTGCGTCCAGCGCCGGTCGCGGGCGTCGAGCGTGACCGTGCGGCGGTCGAACGCGGCATCGAGCAGGAGGCCGTCCCGCAGGTCGGCGAGGATCTCGGCGGCAGCGACCCGCGAGTCCGTCACCATCGTGGCTGTCCGTGCATGCGCGCCGGCCGTCATGCCCTGAAAGATAGGGGAGAGGGCAGGGACCCGAGGCTCGGGTGGCGCCGGATCAAGTCGCGAATGCGTCCCCGACCGCGATGCCGCGGCCCTGCGCCCAGTCGAGCGAGGCCAGCCGCCGGCGACCGGCCGGATGGGCGTAGGCGATGCGGACGCTGCCCGTGCCGCAACCGACCAGCATACCCATCTCGTCGATCGCGGCCACGACGCCGGGATCGCCCGCCGCGTCGCTGGCTACGCGCGCGCCGAAGAGCTTGACCTCGGTATCCCCCAGCACGGTGAACGCGCCGGGGGCGGGATCGTAGGCGCGGATGGCTCGCGAGACCTCGATGGCCGGGCGCGTCCAGTCGAGCCGCGCCTGCTCGCGGGTGACCTTGCCCGCATACGTGACGCCGGCGTCCGGCTGGGGCGTGCCGGCCGTGTCGCCTAACGCCATGAGGGTCAGCGCCTCGACGATCGCCAGCGCGCCGAGCTCGGAGAGCCGGAGGGTGAGCTCGCCGCCGGTCTCGTCATCGAGGATCGGGGTGCGGGCCTGGAGGAGCACGGGGCCGGCGTCGAGCGCGGGGACCATGCGCATGATGGACACACCGGTCTCGGCGTCGCCGGCGAGGATGGCGGCCTGGATGGGCGCGGCGCCGCGCCAGCGGGGCAGGCGCGATGCGTGGATGTTCAGCGTGCCCATGGGCGGCAGGTCCACGACTTCCTTCGGCAGGATGTGGCCGTAGGCCACGACCACCGACAGGTCGGGCGCGAGGGCGCGCACCGCCGCCACGAATTCCTCACCGCGCGGTCGCTCGGGCTGCAGGACGGGGATGTCTTCCTCGATCGCGACCGCCTTCACCGGTGGAGCGACGGTTGCGCTGCGACTGCGTCCCTGCGGGCGGTCCGGCTGGGTGACCACGCCGACCACGTCGCACCCCTCCCCGATCAGCGCCCGAAGCGGCGGGGTCGCGAAGTCCGGGGTGCCCCAGAAGAGGATGCGCATCTCACAGGATCTCGTCCCGGTGGGACGCCTCGTCGCTCCCGGGGATGGTCGCCCGGGCGAGGATGCGGCGCTGGCCCGGGTATTTCTCCTTCAGGTCTTCCCAGCGCGCCATGACGCCCCGACGCTTGAGGAAGCTGAGGTAGTCGATGAACAGCTTGCCGTGCAGGTGGTCGATTTCGTGCTGGAAGGCGCGGGCCAGCAGGTCGCTGGCCTCGCGCTCGAACACCTTCCCGTCGAGGTCCATCGCGCGGACCGTCACCTGGGCAGAGCGGGTCACGTCCCCGTAGATGTCGGGGATCGAGAGGCAGCCTTCCTCGGCACGCTCGGTTCCCGATTCGACGATGATCTCGGGGTTGATGAGCACGATCGGGTCCTTGTCGACATCGACGACCGCGATCCGCTCGAGCCGTCCCACCTGCGGCGCGGCCAGCCCGATGCCCTGGGCGGCGCGCATCGTGTCGAACATGTCGTCCACCAGGCGCCGCAGGTCATCCGTGATCCCGGCCACCGGGGTCGTCTCCGTGCGCAGCACGGGAGAGCCGAGGACGTGGATTGCGAGCAGGCTCACGCCGCCGGCCCCGTTGTTCCGGTGGGACCGGTCACCCGGGCGATGCGGCCGCGCTCGACGACGACGCGCGATTCCGCCGACTTGATGGTGACGTGGTCTTCCATGGTCCTGGCCTTGGCGTCATCGCCGCCGGCTTCCTTGATGTGCACCACTTCCCCGACGATGCCACCCGCGGTGACGATCGTGTCGCCCTTGCGCAGGTTCCGGAGCCGCTCCTCGTGCTGGCGGCGCTGCTTCTGTTGCGGGCGGATCATCAGGAAGTAGAAAATCGCGAAGATCGCCCCCATCTGGATGAGCAGGGGGATGATGGGGTTCCGGCCGGCTGGGGCGGCCTGGAGCAGGAGCAGTGTGGCGAACGTCGGGGTCATGTCTGGGGTTCCGGACCGGAGGCCAGGCGGTCGAGCCACTCGGTGGCCCAGGCGTCGAAGCCGCCTGCCTGGATGGCGGCACGCGCGCCGCGCATCAGGGACCCGAGGAAATGTACATTGTGAAGCGAGAGCAGGCGCAGCCCCAGGATCTCGTCCGAGACGTACAAGTGCCGCAGGTAAGCGCGGGAAAAGCGCCGGCAAACCGTGCAGTCGCAGGACTCGTCGATGGGTCGCGGGTCGGCCCGGTACCCGGCTCGCTTGATGTTGAGCCTCCCTTCCCGCGAGAAGACCGTTCCGTTGCGGCCCATGCGCGTGGGCGCGACGCAATCGAACAGGTCCACCCCCCGCCGGACGCCCTGGATGAGGTCCTCGGGGAACCCGACGCCCATGAGGTAGCGGGGCCGGTCGGCCGGAAGCTCCGGATGGAGGACCTCGAGCATGGCGTACATGTCCGGCTTTGCCTCACCGACGGACAAGCCGCCGATCGCCACGCCCTGCCAGTCATCGATCGCCATGATCGCGCGCGCGGCGTCGCGCCGGAGATCGCGGTGGATGCCGCCCTGGACGATGGGGAAGAGCGCTTGGCGGGAATCGGGATTCGGGAATCGGGACTCGACGGTGAGAAGTTCCCTGTCCACCTCGGACCTCTGAGCTCGGACCTCTTCCAGGCAGCGCTCCAGCCATCGGATGGAACGCTCGGAGGCATCCTTCGATGCGTCGAAGGTCGATTGCCCCGGGATGACGTGGTCGAACTGCATGACCACGTCGGCGCCGAGGTTCTGCTGGATGCGGATGACGGATTCCGGCGTGAACCGGCGTTTCGATCCGTCGATGTGGCTGCGAAACTCGACCCCATCCTCGTCGACGCTGCGCAGTCCCTCGAGCGAGAAGACCTGGAAGCCACCGGAATCGGTGAGGATAGGGCGGTCCCACGCCATGAACCGGTGGAGTCCGCCGAGGTCGCGCACGACGTCGTCGCCCGGGCGCAGGTGCAGGTGGTACGTGTTGGCGAGCACCATCCCGGCGCCGGCTGCCACGAGGTCCTCGGGGTCGAGGGCCTTCACGGTGCCCAGGGTCCCGACCGGCATGAAGGCCGGTGTATTCACCGCGCCATGGGGCGTGGTGAACGTGCCGGCGCGTGCACTGCCCGCGGTCGCCTCCAGGCGGAACGAGAATCCGCTCACCGGGTCGCCGCTGGGTGGCTGCAATCAGCGCACGAGCATCGCATCGCCATACGAGTAGAACCGGTAGTCATTGGCGAGGGCGACGCGGTAGGCTTCCATCGCCAGGTCGTACCCGGCGAACGCCGCGACCAGCATCAGGAGCGTGGAGCGCGGAAGATGAAAGTTGGTGACCAGTCTGTCTACGGCCCTGAAGCGGTACCCGGGCTGGATGAACAGGTTGGTCTCGCCGATCGCCGGCCGCAACAACCCCTCGGCTGAGGCCGCGGTCTCGAGGGTGCGGGTCGTCGTGGTGCCGACGGCCCAGGCGTGTTGGCCACGGGCCCTCACCTCGTTGAAGGCGTCCGCGGCTTGCGCGCTGACCTCGTAGTGCTCGTGGTGCATGACGTGCTGCGACGGGTCCTCCACCTCGACGGGCTTGAAGGTGCCGGCACCGACATGCAGCAACAGGTCGATGCGGCGCACGCCCTTCGCGGCGAGGGTCTCGAGCAGCTCCGGGGTGAAGTGCAGGCCCGCGGTGGGCGCGGCGACCGATCCCGGCTCGCGGGCGTAGACGGTCTGGTATCGCTCCTCATCCGTCGGGGCATCCGGGCGGTCGATATAGGGCGGGAGCGGCACGTGGCCGTACCGCTCGAGCGCCTGCTCGACCGGCAGGTCCGCCTGGAGGCGCACGATTCGCGTCCGGCGGTCGGTCATCGCCTCGATGGTCACGTCGAACCCCGGGGCGACGTGCACGACGCGGCCCGGCCGCAACTTGCCGCCGGGACTGACGAGCGCCTCGAACTGCGCCGGCTCGCTGGTGGGTCGGAGGAGGAAGACTTCGGCGGGTGCGCCGGAATCGCGCGTGCCGAGCAGCCGGGCGTGGAAGACGCGCGTGGTGTTGAGCACGATCGCGTCGCCGGCGGGGATGAGGTCCTGCAGGTCGGCGAACTGGAGGTGCTCGAAGGTGCCTGACGAGCGGTCGACGAGCAGCAGACGGCTGGCATCGCGCCGGTCCCGGGGGGACTGGGCGATGAGGTGGCGGGGGAGGGGGTAATCGAATAAAGAGGTCTTCAACGGGAAGGCTGGGCTGCGTGCTGATTGCTGCTTACTGGGCCTGCTTGCGTTTGCTGGGGCTGGTGCTGGGGCTGGGGCATGCTGCGGCAGCAGCAGCCCGCAGCAATCGGCACGCTGCGCAACCCACTTCCTACGGCTCGAAGATCGAGCCCTGTGTCTCGCGGACGTTAGGCGCGTACCCGAAATGACGGTACGCCAGCGAGGTGGCCACGCGTCCGCGCGGCGTCCGCTGCAGGAAGCCGTTCTGCACGAGGAACGGCTCGTACACTTCCTCGATCGTCTCCGCCTCCTCGGCCACCGCGGCGGCCATGGCGGCGATCCCCACCGGCCCGCCGTCGAACTTCTCGATGATCGCCCGCAGGATGCGCGCGTCCATGTCATCGAGGCCGAAGTGATCCACGTCCAGCATCTGCAGCATCGTCTCGGCCACCGCCCTGGTGATCCGTCCCTCGGCGCGCACCTGCGCGTAGTCCCGGATCCGCCGCAGCAGGCGGTTGGCGATGCGGGGCGTGCCCCGCGAGCGCTTCGCGATCTCGAGGCTGCCCTCGGGGTCGATGGCGACCTTCACGACGTCGGCCGTGCGCCTGACGATGATGTCGAGGTCCTCGACCGGGTAGTAGTTCAGCCGCTGGACGATGCCGAAGCGCGCCCGCATCGGCGGGGTCAGCATGCCGAGCCGCGTCGTCGCCCCGATGAGCGAGAACCGCTCTACCGGCATCGTGATCGTCTGGGCCCGCGGACCCTCCGACAGCCGGATGTCGATCCGGAAGTCCTCCATCGCCGGGTACAGGAACTCCTCGATCACGGGTCGCAGCCGGTGGATCTCGTCGATGAAGAGGATGTCGCCCTCGCGCAGGTTGGTGAGCGTGCCCACCAGGTCGGCCGGCTTCTCGAGCGCCGGGCCGGAGGTCGCGCGGATGTTGACGCCGAGTTCGCGGGCCATCAGTTCGGCCAGCGTGGTCTTGCCCAGGCCGGGGGGGCCGAAGAACAGCGTGTGGTCCAGGGGCTCACGCCGCGACAGGGCCGCGTCGATGTAGATGCGAAGGCTCTCCTTCACCTTCTCCTGCCCGATGAACTCCGAGAGCCGTTGCGGCCGCAGCGTCAGCTCGACCGGGCCTTCCTCGGGGAGTTCGTCCGGCGTGGTGATCTCGCGGCTCATGCGGCGTTCCGGCGTGGTAAACGGGGTCCCTGACGGGGCCAAATATAACCCCGAAGAGAGTCCGAAGACCAGATTGGTCGATTGTGACCGCCGTAGTCTCCGCGCGTCGTTCGATGCAGGTCTGCGCGTGGGAGCGCCGGCCCGTGGGAACCCCATGCCACGTGCCTGATCAGCGCGCGGCCATGGGCGCGCATCGTCCACCACCGCCAGTCGCTTGCCTCCCCTCGAGAAAACCCGGCGTTCCTTCCGTCGTCCCTCGCTGACGCGCCTGCGCGCCATCTGGCGCGGATGGCGGTCGCGACCGGGCGCGGAAGCCAGGGCGATGCGCACCGACCCGGCCGGGCGCATCCTGGCGAGGATCCCGCAAGGCGGGCTCCAGGCGGTGATCATGGGTGCCGCCGCCGTTGTCTTCCTGGCGCAGACGGGCGGCCGCAACGTCGCTGGGGGCATCGCCTTCGTCGCCGTGGCGATGGTCCTCCTCCTGCTGATCCGGCGCGTGGCGGCGGTGAAGGACGACGTCGCCCTGCTGGGCATGAGCGAGGCGCGCTTCCGCTCCCTGGTCCAGCACTCCTCCGACGTCATCCTCATCGTCGATCCGGACACCACAATCCGGTATGCGAGTCCGGCGGCAAAGCAGGTCCTCGGCCTGGCCGTGTCGCAGTTGGTCGAGACGCGGCTGATCGACCACGTGCATCCCGACGATCGGCCCCAGGCCAATCGCTTCTTCCTCCACCTGCGCGAGGTCAAGGGCGTGCCCGCCGTGCAGGACTGGCGCCTGCAGCGCAGCGATGGCTCGCAGCTCTGGACCGAGAACACGGCCACGAACCTGCTCAGCGAACCGACCGTCGGCGGGTTTGTCGTCAACACCCGTGACGTCTCGGAGCGGCGCACGCTGCAGTCGCGCCTGGCCCACCAGGCCTTCCACGACGAACTCACGCGGCTGGCGAACCGGGCCCTCTTCCTGAACCGCGTCGCGCACACCGTGGCGCGCTCGCCGCGCGGGCGCCACCCGGCGGCGGTGCTGTTCCTCGACCTGGATGACTTCAAGAAGGTGAACGACTCGCTGGGACACGCGGTCGGCGACGAGCTGTTGGTGGCGGCCGCGGCGCGCCTGACGATCTGCGTGCGGCCCGGCGACACGATCGCACGGCTGGGCGGGGACGAGTTCGCGGTCCTGCTCGAGGACCTGGACGACATGTCCGACGTGGTGGTGGTGGCGGAACGCATCTCGTCGTCCATTCGCGCGCCGTTCAACGTCAGCGGCCGCGACGTCTTCATCGGCGTCAGCATCGGCATCGCCTCCGTGGAGCCGGGCGACACGCCTGACGATGTGCTCCGGAACGCCGACCTGGCGATGTACTTCGCCAAGTCGCGCCGCAAGGGACATTTCGCGATCTACGAACGGTCGATGCACGACGAGATGATGGAGCGCCTGGAGCTGGAGGCGGACTTGCGACTGGCGGTCGAGCATCGCGAGTTCCAGATCGAGTACCAGCCGATCGTGAGCCTGGTGACGGGCGAAGTCCATGGGGCCGAGGCGCTGGTGCGCTGGCACCACGCGACGCGGGGCAGCGTGCCGCCGACGCGCTTCGTGGAGCTGGCCGAGGAGACGGGACTGATCATCCCGCTGGGCCGGTGGGTGCTGCGCGAGGCGTGCGAGCGGGCGCGCGACTGGCGATTGCGGCACGGCGGGCGCCGCCCGCTCCAGATGAGCGTGAACATCTCGGCGCGGCATTTCCAGGATGCGTCGCTGCTGACGGACGTGCAGCAGGCGCTCAACGACTCGGGGCTCGAACCCTGGGCGCTGACCCTCGAGATCACCGAGAGCGTGCTGATGCACCGTTCCGGCGCGACCCTCGAGCGCCTGCGCGCACTCAAGGGGCTGGGCCTGAACCTGGCGATCGACGACTTCGGCACGGGCTATTCGTCGCTGGGCTACCTGCAGCAGTTCCCCATCGACGTGCTGAAGATCGATCGCACCTTCGTGGACGCCGTCGGGAACGAGGACGAGGACCCGGTGCTGGCGCGCGCGATCATCGCCCTGGGCCGCACCCTGCAGATCGAGACGGTGGCCGAGGGCATCGAGCGCCCGGAGCAGCGCGACGGACTGCGCTCACTCGGCTGCATGCTCGGGCAGGGCTACCACTTCGCGCGGCCGATGCCCGCCAATCGGTTCGTCGCGGAGGTGCTGAACCGGACCTTCGAGCCGGTTGCCGAGCGGACGCACGAGCAGTTGATCAGGAAGCGCGCGTAAGGCATCGCGCCCGCCGGCACGACTGGCAGCCGTCCCGCCGCGCCGATCCGTCAGGGAGTGGTGAAGCTCGTGTCGATCGCCCGTTGTGCCCTGCGGGTGGCGAGGTTCCACTCGAACCAGGCCTTTCGCAGGCGCTCCTCGCGCGTGGCGTACCGCTCCCGTACGGCGAGACGGAGTTCGGCGCGAACCGGTTCCGGGAGGGAGGAGAGCCGCTCCCCAATGGCCGGGATGGCGTCCATCGACAGCCCTTTCGCGAGGTAGGCGACGTCGAGCTGTCCGGTCGTCGCGAAGCGGTCGATGTTCTGCCTCGCGATCCAGGCCTCGTGGTTCCAGTAGGCGAGCGCGATGAAGTGGACCGTGGCGGCCGAAGCGACCCGACGGAAGAGTCGGCTCGCGTCGAAGTCACCGGCGACTTCCAGGGACAGCGCGGCCAGGCCCGCGGCCACGCCTCCCATGTAGACCTGCGCGTACAGCCTCGCGGTGGTGAATCCGTAGGCAACCTCATAGAGCCAGACCCGGCGAAACGCGGAACCAAGCAGGAGGAAGACCGCGGCGATCACCGCGAAGGTGAGGACACGCAGCATGCGCCGGCGTTCATCGCCGCTTCCATAACGCTCCGAGACGACGATGAGCAGCGCGCTGGCGGACGCGACGATGGACAGTTCCCCGAAGCCGCGGCGCGCATACTCGGCGAACGTCACCCCGGAAGCGGCGATGCGAGGGAGGTTCCCGAAGAGGTATCCCACCTGGACGGCGAGGAACAGCCAGAACAGCGCGGCGACGCCGCCGAGCAGCATCAGGCGCTCTGTCGATCCCAGCCAGCGATCGGGGCCTTTCCCTGCGGGCAGGGAGGGACTGACCTGGGCGACGGCGGCATGGGCATAGGCGCCGAGCACGATCACGAGAAGGACCGCGAAGAAGCCCACGCGCGGCACGAACTCCCAGCTCGCGATGAGGTCGCGGACGGCGTTCCGCCAGCCCGCGAAGATGGGATCGGCTCCCGCAAGCAGGAGCGCGAAGCCGAGCAACACCGGTAGCGTGATGGCGAGTCCCCGGACCCATTCCCGTGCGCGCGTGGAGCGGATGAGGTTCGTGGCCCCGATGCCGCGACGCATGGCATGGATCGCCGCGGTCTTGAGCGCCACCAGCGGGGCGAGCGCGACGAATGGCACCGTGATCATTTGCAGCGACGCGCGGGTGGTGAGCAGCATCAGGATCGCCAGGAAGAAGACGATCGCGAGGCAGATCACCACCCAGATCCCGGGATTCGCGGTCACCGCTGCCGCTCCGGCCAGCACGACCGGCGCGGCCCCGATGGTGAGGATGGAACCTCGCGAACGACCACTCCGCCGTGCGAAGGCCACGAGTCCGGCGACGGCCGCGCTGGTCCAGAGCAGCCAGTTGAGCCCCGGCAGGGCATCGTACAGCATCCAGGCTCCCAGCCCCGCCACCGTGGCCGCCGCAATCCAGAGCCGCCCCTGCGCGCCCGAAATCGCGCCCGGCTCGATGCTGTTCTCGTCTTGCGCGTCGTTCATGGCAGAAAGTTCCGCCAAGCGCCCCAATCTGTCAAGTACTTTAGACTGTAAAGCTCACGCGCTGGAGTTGGTCAAAGCTGCCCCGATGCCTGATGCCCGATGCCCGATGCCCGATGCCCGATGCCCGATGCCTGATGCCCGATGCCTATCGCGTCGCGATCTCCCGGATCCTCTCTGCCGCCCGCTCCAGGGTCTCCGTCTTCTTGCAGAAGGCGAACCTGACGTAGTGACCGCCGAGTCCCGGCGTGGCGTGGAAGCTCGAGCCGGGCACGGTGGCGATCCCCGCTTCCTTCGCCAGCCACAGCGCAAAGCTCCGGTCGTCTTCCTGGGACAGCGCCGAGAAATCGGCCAGGACGTAGTAGGCGCCCTCGGGCACCGAGAAGCGGAAGCCCGCGTCGCGCAGCGCGGAGCAGAGCAACTCCCGCCGGCCGCGATAGTCGAGCGCCATCTGGTTGTAGTAGTCCGGGCCGAACGCGAGTCCGACGGCCCCGGCTTCCTGGAGCGGGGCGGGCGCGCCCACGGTGAGGAAATCGTGGACCTTCCGGATCGCGACCGTTTCCTCCGGCGGGGCGATGACGTGCCCGAGGCGCCACCCCGTGCAGCTGAAGGTCTTCGACAGGCCCGAGATCGTCACGGTGAGGTCGCGCATCCCCTCGAAGCCGGCGAGGAGGTGGTGGTTCCCCGCATAACGAATGTGCTCGTAGATCTCGTCGGTGAACGCCCAGACGTCGTTGGCGACGCACAACTCGGCGATGAAGCCCAGTTCCTCGCGCGAGAAGACGCGCCCGGTGGGGTTGTGGGGCGTGTTGACGATGATCGCCTTCGTGCGCGAGGTGAATGCCGCGGCCAGGCGGTCCCGGTCGAAGTGCCAGTCGGGCGGCTCCAGCGGGACGAACACCGGCCGTGCACCGGCGAGGATGGCATCGGGGCCATAGTTCTCGTAGAACGGCTCGAAGACGATGACCTCGTCGCCGGGGTCGACGAGGGCGAGGAAGACGGCGGCCATGGCCTCGGTCGCGCCGCAGGTCACCGTGATCTCGGTCTCGGTGTCGACCGGGAAGTCGTACCAGCGGCGGTACTTCTCGGCGATCGCCAGGCGCAGCGACGGCGCTCCCCAGGTGATGGCGTACTGGTTGACGTCGCCGTGGATAGCCGCCGCCGCCGCGTCCTTCATGGGCCCCGGCATGGGAAAGTCGGGGAAACCCTGCGCGAGGTTGATGGCGCCGTGCTGGTGCGCCACGCGCGTCATCTCCCGGATGACGGATTCGGTGAAGGTCGAGGTTCGCTGGGAAGGCATGGGCGTCGGGAATCGGGGGATCGTGATTCGTGACTCGTGACTCGGCACTGCTTCTTGGCCTCTGGCCTCTGGCCTCCGGCCTCCGGCCTATTTCCTCGTTCTCCCCAGGGCGTCCCGGATCAGCGCGGCGAGGGCGCCGGGGGCGCCGCCGGCGGCCATCGCCTCGCGGACGGCCTTGTCGGCGTCCGCCGGCGCAACGCCCAGCGACACCAGGGCGCGGACGGCGTGGTCCGCACCCGGTGCCGTGGGCATGGTGCCGGGCGTGCCATCGCTCGACAGGTCATCCAGCTTGTCGGCGAGGTCGAGCACGAGTTGCTGCGCCTTCCTCCGTCCGACCCGCGGCACCGTCTGCAGCGTGTCCACGTCCTTCTCCCGGATCGCCCGCACCAGCCGGTCGGCGCTGAACCGGGACAGCATACCTAACGCCAAGGACGGGCCGACGCCGGTGGCCTCGAGCAGCCGGCGGAAGACGGTCCGTTCGCGGGCCGAGCTGAAGCCGTAGAGCGACCACTCGTCGTCGCGCACGACCAGGTGCGTGAACAGCGTGACCGCGTCGCCGCGCGGCGGCAGGGACTCGAAGGTGCCCAGCGGGATCGCCAGCTCGTACGTCACGCCGCCGGCCGTCGAGACCTCGACGCGGTCGACGTCCCTGGTGACGAGCCTGCCGTGAAGCTGGGAGATCACCGCGTCCGCCGTGGCGGCGCGCCTGCCGGGCGCTGGTGAGGTGACCCATTGCCGTTGGCGAGCGCCGCGACGTGGCCCGTCAACAACAGGGTTACGGCCGCGGCCACGCCGTCGGAGGCGTCGGAAGGCTCGGGCGCGGCGCGAAGGCGAAGCAGGCGCGTGAGCATGAACTGCACCTGTTCCTTGGTCGCCGCGCCGGTTCCCGCGATCGCCTTCTTCACCTCGGCCGGCGCGAACTCGTGGATGGAGAGGCCGGCGGTCTCGCCGGCCAGCAGGATGACACCGCGCGCGTGGCCAAGGGCCAGGGTCGTGCGCACGTTGCGGGCGTAGAAGACATCCTCGACCGCCAGGTGTGCCGGCCGATGCCGCGCGATGAGTTCCGACACGCCCTGGTGGATTTCCCGCAGCCTGGCGGGGAGCGGGTCCCGCGGCTGCGTGCGGATCACACCGCATTCGACCAGTCGCATGCCCAGGCCGGCCGGCCCCCGCCTGAGGGCGCTGTCCTCGTCCCGGTCGTCGCTGACGATGCCGTACCCCGTGACGGCGGTGCCAGGGTCAATGCCCAGGACCAGCAAGCGCTATTCCCTGACCGACGGGCCGCAGGCCACCGGCCACGGCCCATGCGCCACGGGAACTTCCGCGTCACGCGTCACGCGTCAGGACTCGAGGCCCGACATCACGCTGGCATCGATGTCGAAGTTGGCATCCACCTTCTGCACATCGTCCAGGTCGTCGAGGGATTCGACCAGCCGGAGCACGGCCTCGGCGTCCGCCCCGGCCACGGCCACCGTTTGCTTCGGGATCCACGCCACCTCGGACTCGGTTGCCACGATGCCCTTCTTCTCGAGTGCGGACTTCACCGCGTGGAACGACGGGACGTCGGTGCTCACGACGTACTGGTCATCTTCGCGCGCGAAGTCGGTCGCGCCGGCTTCGAGGGCGGCTTCGAGCGTCGGGTCTTCCTCGAAGCGGCTGGCGTCGAGGTAGATCTGGCCCTTCCGCTCGAACATCCAGGAGACCGAGTTGGTCGCACCCATGTTCCCGCCGCCGCGTGACAGCTTGTGCCGCACTTCGGCCACGGTCCGGGTGGCGTTGTCGGTCAGGGCCTGAATCATGAGCGCCACGCCGCCGGGCGCGAACGCCTCGTAGAGCACCTCGACGTAATCGACGCCCTCGAGCTCGCCGGTACCCTTCTTAACGGCGCGCTCGATGTTCTCCTTGGGCATGGACGACGCCTTGGCGGCGTCGATGGCGGTACGGAGGCGGGGATTGCCGTCGGGATCGCCTCCCCCCTGCTTGGCGGCGACGGTGATTTCACGTATGAGCTTCGTGAACAGGGCCCCCCGCTTGGCGTCGGTGGCGGCCTTGTAGTGCTTGATCTGCTTCCATTTGCTGTGACCAGCCATGGCTCTGCTGCCTGCTCGTGGAGGGCGGGAGTCAAATATAGGCAGGAGGTTGAGGGTCGACAGAGCGCAGAGGGCAGAGGGCAGAGGGCAGATTGCAGAGTGCAGATTGCGGATTGCAGAGTGCCGCGGGCGCGGGCGCTCGTGCTTCCGCGCGATGCCTGGCGGGTCCGCCCTCCTACGGCGGGGTGGCCCTGGGAGGAAACCGCCCCCCGAGGAACTCCGCGATCGCCTCCACCACCTGCGGGCCGGCCTCGAGGTGCGGCAGGTGGCCGACGTTCGTCAGGGTGAGCACCCGGGCGCCCGGGATGCGGCGCGCCCACTCCCGCGCGCCGTCGGGATTCGCGACCAGGTCGCGGCGCCCCTGGATCACCAGGGTCGGTGCGGTCACGCCCTCGGCCATCCTCCCCAGGTCCGATCCCTCGCCTAACGAGGAGAGCGCCAGCCCGGCCGCCCGGGCGACGCGCGCCGGCGACTCGTTCGCCAGCCGGCACCATTCGGCGTGAATCCCGGCGGCCTGCGCGGTGTCGCCCACGAACAGGCGCGCGTTCACGCGCCAGAACGCGTCGCAATACCCGGCGAGGTCGGTCGTGTCACGGCCCGCGGCCCGCGCCTTCACCAGCGCGCGCGCGGCCACGGTATCCAGCCGGGCCAGGCGCTCGGGCGGGTTGTACGCCCGGGCGAGGCTGTCCAGCGGCTCGATCGGGCTGAGCAGCACCAGGCGGCTCACCACGTCCGGGTGTCGCGCGGCCCACGCGGATACGACGGCGGCGTAGTAGTCGTAGCCGATGACCGCTGCCCGCGAGATCCCCAGCGCGCGGCGCATCGCCTCGAGGTCGGCGACGTCGCCCTCGAACGTGGCGTGCGTGGAATCGGAGAGCCCGTGGGACTGTCCCCGGTGCCGGGGGTCGTAGAAGACGACGGTGTGGCGGTCACCGAGCGGCGCCAGCGCCGGGTCGAGCCAGCTGCCTAACGGGACGAGGACGGTGTCCGGGCCGCTGCCCACGACGTGATACCAGAGCGCGCCGGCCTCGCCGGCGATGGTCCCCAGGGCCGGGCGCGGCGCGGGCGTCACGGGCGCCGCCGGTACAGGAGCGGGCGCCGGCGTCGGGACGGGAGCGGGCGGACGGGAGACGGGAGGCGAACACGCGCTGATGACGCCCGCCAGCACGACCGCCATCAGGAGTGCGGGGCGGGGATGGTCTCCCTCCCATCGCCCATCTCCCGTCTCCCGTCTCACGTGCCCGGTTCCACCATATCCTCGAAGCGCAGCCATTGCTTGTAGAAGAACAGGTCGACGAAGCCCATCGGACCGTTCCGGTTCTTCAGGACGGAGAGTTCCGATGCCCCTTCGATATGCGGACTGGGGGCATAGAGTTCCTCGCGGTACAATCCGAGCACGATGTCGGCGTGGTGACGCAAGGCACCAAGCCCGCCCAGGTCACGCAGGACGGGGCGCTGGTCGGACCGCCCGGCGGGCGACTCGCGGAGTCCGGAGGTCACCAGGATCACGGTCGACCGCCGCAGCGCCAGTTCCTTGAGCCGGCGGGCGGCATCCGCCACCTCCTCCTCCAGCGGAAGGGCCCCGCGGGCCAGCGCCTGGATCGGGTCGACGATGGTGAGGTCGACGCCGAGGTGCATGGCGAGAAAGTCCGAGACCCCTTCGACGCCGGCGTCGCGCAGGTCCTCGAAGAGGGGCGGACGCCGGCGCAGCCCGAGGGCGGCGGCCGCGACCCCCGCGTGGGCCTCGTCGGTGAGGCCGCCGCGCCGCAGGTCGTCGACCCGCACGCGGCCCTCGATCGCCAGGGCCCGCTCCATGAGGCGCGCCGTACCCATCTCGCCGCCCAGGTAGGCGGCCGGGTGACCGGCGGCGTTGGCGCGGAGGGCCATGGCCAGCGCGAGGGCGGACTTCCCGACGCCGACGTCGCCGGACAGCACGACGAGGTCACCGCGGCGCAGGCCTCCGCCTAACAACGCGTCGAGGCTGGGGAACCCGGTGACGACCGGTGGACCGGACGCGTCGCCGCCGAGCGCAGCGGGCACGAGCGCGGCCGCCTCGGCCGGCGGGGTCGATTCCCCGGCCGTCGTCACGGGACCGCCGGCGCGAGATGGTTGCTCACCCGGCGCAGTTCGGCGCGCGCCGCCAGGTCGGCCCCGGGCGCGACGAGTTGCACCACGGCTTCCCACGCATCGGCCAGTGCCTCGCGACTGGTTCCCGCGCTGGCCTCGATGGCCCGGGTGATCGTGAGTCGCGGCGTGGCGGGGAGGGCGAGTGCCGAGAGCCAGGACCGCGCGGCGTTGGCGCGCGCCCGCCGTTGCGCCTCGGGGAGCGCATGGGGCCCCGCCGCCCCCTCGACCATCCGTGCGGCCTGCATCACCGCCAGCAGGACCTCCCGAGGGCCGCCCAGCGCAGACCGCGCGGCGAGCGCGGCCAGTGCCCGCAAGGGGAAGCCAGGTGCGGCAAGCGCGAACGGGGGCAACGGGTTCACCCGCCGGAATCTAGGCGTCCGCCGCCACTCGGCAAACGCAGCCGTCGCCACTACATTCGTGACATGCCGCTTCCCGCGAAGCTCGGGCAGCCGCCCAGGTCGGTGTTGTGGGTAGACGACGAGGCCGAGCTCCTCGAACCGCACCGACTGTTCCTCGCCGACAGGGGCTACGAGGTGTCCGTGGCGACCAACGCGGACGACGCCGTCGAGATGCTCCGGCGGCGGTCGTACGACGTGCTCCTGCTGGACGAGCAGATGCCCGGCAAGCGCGGCCTCGACGCGTACCGCGAGGTGCGGGAGATCGCGCCGCAGCTCCCGGTCGTGATGGTCACCAAGAGCGAGAACGACGCCACCCTGCGCGAGGCGTTAGGCGCGGAGGTCAGCGACTACCTGGTGAAGCCGGTGAACCCCCGGCAGGTGCTGTCGGTGGTGACGAAGCTGCTGGACGGGGCGAACCTCCGGCGCCAGGCCGTCGCCCGCGCCTTCGTCGAGCGCTTCCGGTCGCTGGAGCTGGAGCGCGATCACGACCTCGACTGGCGCGGGTGGATCGAGCGCTACGACGAGCTGGTGCGATGGGACATCGACCTGGTCGACGCCGGCGAGCGGGGCCTCCACGAGTCGCTCCGCGGCCTCCTTCCCGAGATGCACCGCGAGTTCGCGACGTTCATGCAGCGACAGTACCCGGCCTGGCTGGCGCACCTCGAGGGGGACCGGCCGCCGCTCTCGATCGACGTGGTCGGCGAGTTCGTGCTGCCGGTGCTGAAGCGGGACCCGGCCGTGATCCTCGTGGTGGTCGATTGCCTCCGGCTCGACCAGTGGCGGGTGCTGGAACCGGTCATCGCGCCGATGTTCGACCTGGAGACCACGCACTACTTCGCCGTCCTCCCCACCGCCACGCCGTACGCGCGCAATGCGCTGTTCAGCGGCCTGTTCCCCGGGGAGATCGCGGCACGCTTCCCCGACTGGTGGGGCGAGCGCGACGACGAGACGCTGAACGCGCACGAGAAGGACCTCCTGCAGGCGCAACTGCGCGAGCTCCGCATCTCGGCCTCGGTGCGGTACGAGAAGATCTCGTCCCCGGGCGACTCGGACGACCTCGAGCGGCGGATGACGACCGCGATCGGGCACGAGGGCGTGTCGGCGTTCGTCTTCAATTTCGTGGACCTGCTCACCCACGGGCGCAGCGAGAGCGCGATCCTGTACGAGGTCGCGCGCGACGAGATCGCGCTCCGCCAGCTGACGCTGCAGTGGTTCCAGCGCTCGGCGCTCTGGTCGCTGCTGCGCGAGGCGGCGCGCCGGAAGATCACGGTCGTGGTGACGAGCGATCACGGCTCGATCCACTGCGCGACCCCGGCGACGGTCTTCGCCAAGCGGGACGCGACCGCGAACCTGCGCTACAAGTTCGGCGAGGACCTGCGCGCCGAGCGCGCGGAGCACGCGCTGCTGTTCCAGAACGCCGACCGCCTGCGGCTGCCGCGGCGCGGCCTTGGCGCCAACACCCTGCTCGCGGTGGGGGACACGTTCTTCGTGTATCCCACCAAGCTGCGCGAGTACCAGGGCCGGTACCGCGGGTCCTTCCTCCACGGCGGCGTGACGCCGGAGGAAGTGATCGTGCCCCTCGCGCTCCTGACGCCGAAATGAGCGGGGCGAGGAGCGCGGTGAGATGGGCGTGAGCGCGGCTCCCATTCCGGACCTCCGACCGCGGGCCGGCCTGTACCGGAAGCTGCTCGCCTTCCTGCGCCCCCACTGGTGGCGCATGGCGGGGACGATCGGGTGCAACCTGGTCGCGGCCGTGCTCGACGTCTTCACGGTCACGCTGCTGATCCCGTTCCTCAGCGCGTTGTTCGGGTTGCCGCAGGCGGGGCCGGTGACCGAGATCCAGGAGCAGTTGATCGGGCGCTTCCTCGACGCGTCGGATCGCATGGGATCGCTCCGCAACATCCTGCTGCTGATCATGGCGGCGGTGGTGGCGAAGAACCTGCTGGTCTGGGTGAGCAGCCAGCTGGGCGCCTCGCTCCAGGAGTACGTGACCCGGGACCTGCGCAACTCGCTGTATGCGCACGTGCAGCGCCTGCCCTTGCCATTCTTCACGCGGACGAAGACCGGGCAACTCCTGGCGCGGGTGCTGAACGACACGCAGCAGACCAAGGCGGTGATCACCGAGGCGGTGACGCGGTCGATCCAGAGTGCCGCGGTCGTGCTCACGTCGATGATCGTGCTGTTCCGCATCTCCTGGCGCCTGACGCTGCTGGCGCTGGTGATCGCGCCGCTGCTGATCGGCCTGCTGCAGCCGATCCTGCGATCGCTCCGGCGCGGGCACCGCAAGCTGTCGAACCAGTTCGGTGACATGACGGCCGTGGTGCAGGAGGCGGTGAGCGGCATCCGGCTGGTGAAGTCCTTCGGCGGCGAGGAGTACGAGGACGCCCGGTTCCGCGACGCGAGCAACCGGTATGCGCGCGGGATGATGCGGGTGTCGCGGCTGGGGCAACTGGCGCTCCCGATCACCGAGACGGTCGGCACGGCGGTGGCGGTGATCATCCTCTGGTTCGGCGCCCGCGAGGTGCTCGAGCGGGGGACGATGGACGGCCAGACGCTGATCGGCTTCCTGGCCCTCACGCTGCGCATGCTGCAGCCGCTCAAGCAGCTGTCGCAGGTGCCGACGGTGGCCACGCAGTCGCTGGCCGCCGCCGAGCGCGTGTTCGAGGTGCTGGACGCGGAATCGGAGGCCGGGCGGGACCGGGGCACCCGCACCGTGTCCGGGCTGTCGCAGGGAATCGAGTTCGACCACGTCTCGTTCGCCTACGAGGAGGCGCCGGTCCTCGACGACGTCTCGTTCGCGGCCAGGCGGGGCGACGTCACGGCGATCGTCGGCGCGAGCGGGGCGGGGAAGACCACCCTGGTGGACCTCCTGCCGCGCTTCTTCGAGCCGACGCGGGGCCGCGTCCTCTTCGATGGGGTCGACACCCGGGAGATCACCCTGCCCTCGCTGCGCGCGCTCACCGGCATCGTGAGCCAGGACACGGTGGTCTTCAACGACACCGTGCGGAGCAACCTGGCCTACGGCACCGCGGGTCGGTTCACCGACGAGCAGGTCGTCGCCGCCGCGCGCGCCGCGAACGCGCACGACTTCATCATGCAACTGCCGCAGGGGTACGAGACGGTCCTCGGCGAACGCGGAACGCGGCTCTCGGGGGGGCAGCGGCAGCGCATCGCCATTGCGCGGGCCCTGCTGGTCGACCCGCCGATCCTCATCCTCGATGAGGCGACCTCGGCGCTCGACACGGAATCGGAGCGGCTGGTCCAGGAGGCGATCGAGCGGCTCCTGCGCGGCCGGACGGTGTTCGTGATCGCGCACCGGCTCTCGACGATCGCGCACGCCACGCAGATCCTGGTCCTCGAGCAGGGGAAGCTGGTGGAGCGCGGGACGCACGACGACCTGCTGGCACGGCGCGGGACCTACCACCGCCTGCACGCGCTCCAGTTCCCGCGGGGCGGGGAGGCGGCATGACGGCGGCCACGGGCGCGCGCGTCCCGGTCACGGCCGTGATCGCGGCGCGCAACGAGGCCGCCCAGGTCGGCGCGTGCGTGCAGAGCGTGTCGTGGGCCGCCGAGGTGCTGGTGGTGGAGAATGACTCGACCGACGACACCGTGGCGGTGGCGCGGCAGGCGGGGGCGACGGTGTTCAGCCACCCGTTCCGCTCGATCGGCGCGCAACGGAACGCCGCCATTGCCCGGGCGGCGCACCCGTGGATCTTCGTCCTCGATGCCGATGAGCGGGCCACACCGGCGTTAGGCGACGAGGTGTCCCGGCGGGTGGCGTCGCCCGCCGCCGAGGCGTATCGCGTGAGGCGGCGGAACTGGTTCCTGGGCCGGGAGATCCGCCATGGCGGGTGGGACCGGGACCGGCCGGTGCGCCTCTTCCGTGCGCACCTGCGGTACGACGAGCGCCCCGTGCACGAGCACGTCGTCACCGCCACCGAGCCGGGAACGCTGGCCGAGCCGCTGCTCCACCGTCCCTACACCGGTCTCGGCCAGTACTTCGAGAAGCTGGGACGATACAGCCACGACTGGGCGGCACAGCACCACGCCCGCGGGCGGCGGGCGTCCGCCTGGTCGGTGGTGTCGCGTCCGCCGGCGCGATTCGTGGCGGCGCTGGTCTGGCGGTCCGGGTGGCGCGACGGCGCGCACGGCGTCGTCATCGCGGCGCTCGCGGCGATGAGCGTGGCGGCCAAGTACGCCTGCCTGTGGGCGCTGGACCGGCGCGATGGAGGGGACGCGTGGCCCGGAACGTGAAGCCCAGGCTCCGCCACTGGGTGCAGTATGTGGCGGGACGCGGCATTCTCTCGGTGCTCCAGGTCCTGCCGCTGGGCGTCGCCCGGGCCGTGGGGCGCTGGCTCGGGCGCCTCGGCTATTCGCCCTTCGGCGTCAGGCGGAACGTGGTCGAGCGGCAGATCGCCGCGGCCTTCCCCGACGCCGATGACCGGCGGGTGAAGACGCTGGTGCGCGAGGCGTACGCCCACTTCGGCGAGGTCCTGATCGAGACGGCATTGCTGCCCGGCATGGGCCGGCGAGGCATCCTCGACCTCTTCGGGGAAGCCGAGGGGTTCGAGGCGATCGAGGCAGCGCGCGATGCGGGGAAGGGCATCATCCTCATCACGGGCCACTTCGGGAACTGGGAGCTGGCCGGCGCCTATGTCGCCGCCAGGGGCGTGCCGATCGAGGTGATCGTCAGGCGGATGAACAACCCGCTGTTCGACGCGTATGTCACCCGCACGCGCGAGGGGGCGGGGATGATCGTCGTGCACGACCACGACGCGGTGCGGCGCACGCCCCGCGCATTCCGGGCTGGCCACGCGGTAGCCTTCGTGGCCGACCAGGGCGTGCTGGGCCTGGCGTCGACCTTCGTTCCCTTCTTCGGCCGGCCGGCCAAGACGCCGCGCGGCCCGGCGGTGTTCGCGATGCGTTCGCGACTGCCCACGTTCTTCGTGGCGGCGGTGCGGGAGCCGGGCGGCAAGTACCGCTGCGTGGTGACGCCGGTGGAGATCCCGGACACGGGCGAGCGCGAGGCCGACGTGGACGCGATGGTGGCGCGCTACACCGCCATCCTCGAGGGCTGGGTACGCCGGTATCCCGGCCAGTATTTCTGGCATCATCGCCGCTGGAAGCGGCAGCCGCCGGACACGCCCGCCGAGTTGCGCGATCCCGTGCTCGCCGGTGCGGGAGGTGGCGGCCGATGAGCGACGAACCGGACCTCGATGGGTTGCGGGGCGAGGAGTTCCCGTGGACCAAAGGCGGCAGCATCGCCTACCTGAACCACGCCAGCACCGGACCGCTGCCGGCGCGAACGGTGCGGACCCTTGGCGAGTGGGATCGGCTGCGGGCGGAGCCGTGGCGCGTGAGCGGCGCGGACCAGTTCGGGGTGCTGGCCCGCTCCCGGGAAGCCTGTGCGCGGATGATCGGTGCGACGCCGGACGAGATCGCGCTCATGGTGAACACGACGTACGGCATGAACGTCGCGGCGTCGTGCCTTCCGCTGCGGCCGGGCGACGTCATCGTCACGCCCGACCGCGAGTTCCCGGCCAACGTCTACCCGTGGATGGCGCTCGCGCGGCGTCGCGGGCTGGAGTACCGGCGCGTCCCGAACGCCGGCCGGCTGGCGGACGAGGCCACGCTGCTCCGCGCGCTCGATGAGCCGGGGGTGCGCGTGCTGTCGGTCTCCTGGGTGTCGTTCGAGACCGGCCTGAAGCTCGACCTCGCGCGGCTGGGCGCCGCCTGCCGCGAGCGCGGCATCTGGTTCGTGGTGGACGCCATCCAGGGGATCGCGACCGCGCCCATCGACGTCCATGCCTGCCACGTCGACTTCCTGGCCTGCGGCGGCCAGAAGTGGCTCCTGTCCCCCTGGGGCACCGGGTTCCTGTACGTCCGGCGCGAACTCGTCAGGCAGCTCGAGCCGCACGTCGTGGGCTGGATGGCGGTGCGAAACTCGGAGGACTTCACGCGGCTCTGTGACTACGAGCTGAACTGGTTCGAGGACGCGCGCCGGTTCGAGGTGATCACGCTCCCGTTCCAGGAGTTCGCCGGCTTCAACGCGTCGATGGCGTTGTTCGAATCGGTGGGGTGGGAGCGGGTGCACGCCCTCATTGCCGAGCGAACGGCGCAGATCGTGGACTGGGCGTCGCGCCGGCCCGGCATGACCCTGGTGACACCGGCCGATCCGGCCCGGCGTGCCGGGATCGTCTCCGTGCAGGTTGCCGATCCCGTGGCCGCCTCGGCGCGACTTACGTCAGCCGGCATCCCGCATTCGCTCCGCGAAGGAATGATCCGCCTGGCGCCCCACTTCTACACGACCCCTGCGGAGATCGAGCGCGCCCTCGCGGCCCTGGCCTGACGAGTGGCGGTCCGGCTCAGCGAGGCCGGGTGATCGCGGCGCTCTCGACGCCCACGCGCCGCGCCAGGGCGATGAACCGCGGCGACTCCCGCACGCTGTCGAACATCCGCGCCCAGAGCGGCCACCAGGCAGTGGCGGATTCGCCGCGCGCGTACGCCTTCTCCAGGGCGTCGAGTGCCCGGGCCGTGTCCGGGATGGCGAGAGCGGCAACGGCCAGGCTGATGTGGTCATTCCAGCGGGCCGACCCCCGGGCCTCGATCTCGGCGATGGTGGCGCGGCTCGAGTCCGGGCTGGCGACCTTCCCCAGCACGTACGCGAAGGCACCGGTATTCATGACGTTGCGCGTCGGGGAGCTGCGGACGATGCGCAGTGCATCCGCCGGCCGGCCGGCATCGAGCGCCGTCATCGCGGCGGCGATCTGGACGACCGCCGACGATGAATCGAGCTCCCAGGCGCGGGTGGCTTCCGAGAGCGCCCGTTCGGGAGCCTGATAGGCGAGGGTGAACCCGAGCCAGGTGGCCGTCGTCGCCTGGTACGGCTCGAGGCTCTTCGCCCGCTCGTACGCCTCCACCGCTTCATCCAGCCGTCCGACATACATGAGGCAGCGGCCGAGCTGGAAGTGCGCCGCCGCGTTTTGCGGCTCGATGGCGATGGCTGCCCTCAATTCGTTCTCGGCCACCGCGAACCGGCCGACCGCCATGTGCATGATGCCCAGGCCGACGCGGGCGTCGGCGAGCGTACTGTCGAGGGCCAGCGCCTGTCCCGCGTAGTCGATGACCCGCTGTTCCTCGAGAGGCTTGTCGCCGAAGTACGTGAGCAGCGCCAGCGCGTTGGCGATCCCCGCGTAGGCGCGCGCGAAGCGCGGGTCCCGCGCGATGGCTGCTTCGAACGCAGCGACGGCCCCCTCGAGCCCGGGGCGCCGCCGGTTCAGGTAATAGTGCCCTTTCAGGTACAGGTCGTAGGCCTCGTGGCTGGTCGTGCCGCGCCGGGTCGTCATGCTCGCGGCCGTCGTCGACGCCGCCCCAGGGCCGAGACGTGCACCGAGGGCCGTCGTGATGGCCGTCGTCAGGCTGTCCTGGACCGCGAGCACGTCGTCCGCGGGCCGGCTGTAGCTGTCCGACCAGATCTCGACCGCATCGGTCGATCCGGTCAGCTGCGCCGACAGGCGGAGCTGCTGGCCGCTGCGCCGGACGCTGCCAAGCAGAAGGTACCTGACCCCGAGCTCCGCGCCGACCTGGCGGACGTCGATGTCGCGGCGTCCCTTGTAGCGATACGCGGCAGAGCGGGCCGCGACGCGCAGGCCGGGGATGCGGCCCAACGCGGTCGCCAGCTCGTCGGTCAGTCCATCCGCGAAATACTCCTGCGCCGTGTCCCCTCCGATGTTCTCGAAGGGCAGGACGGCGACCGAGGGGCGCTCGTCGGTTGCGACCGTGGTCCCGGCTCCGTCGGGGCCGAGCCTGGGCAGGCTGACAACCAGGATGACCACCACGACAACCGCCGCCAGCAATCCGGCCACGATGCCTTTCGGAGAGGTGGTGGGCCGCGCCGGGCTCTGCGAGGGCGTCGCCGCTGCCTCCAGCACGGCCAGCAACTCCGCGGCCGACTGGGGGCGGTGATCGGGGTCCTTGTTGAGACACGCCATCACGAGGGCGGCCAGCGGCGGCGGTACCTCGGCCGCGTGCTCGCGGATCGCCGGCGGTGTTTCCGTCAGGTGGGCCGCGAGCATCGCCTGGCGCGTCGTGTGCGACGCGAAGGGGTGTCGCGTCGCCAGCAGCTCCCAGGCGACCACGCCCCAGGCGTAAATGTCCGCTCGGTGGTCGACCACGTCGCCCGCCACCTGCTCCGGGGCCATGTATCCCGGCGTCCCCAGTGAGGAGCCCGGACTGGTGATGGTATTCGTGTTCCCGGCGTTCTCCCGCGCGGCATCCATGGCCTTCGCGATGCCGAAGTCCGAGACCACCGCCGTTCCGCCCGACAGGAGGATGTTGTCCGGCTTGATGTCCCGGTGCACGATGCCCGCGCCGTGCGCGTAGGCGAGCGCCCGCGCGACGTCCTTCAGGATGGAAACCGCTTCGGCCAGCGGGATCGGTATCCCGGTGGCAACGCGCGCCCGGAGCGAGCTGCCGTCGACCAGCGGCATCGTGTAGTACGAGAAGTCGCCCGCGACACCGGCGGACAGGAGCGGCACGATGTTCGCCTGCTGCAGCGACGCCGCCAGGCGCACCTCACGCGCGAAGCGATCGGCCGAGAGTTCGGCGACGAGTTCGGGCTGGAGGACCTTGATGGCGACGCGGCGCGAGAGGGAGGTCTCGACGGCCGCGAAGACGGTCGACATTCCGCCGGCGCCGACTTCGCGCTCGATCCGGTAGGCGGCTCCCAGGGCGCGCTGCAGCTGGTCCTGCAGGGAAACAGGCGACATCGCGGGCTAGAAGTAGTGGAGCGGGCCGGCGTGCGTCAACCGATCGCGCCTGCGGCCTGCCCGCCTCACACGAGCTCGACCAGGGCCATGTCGCGCGCGCCCTTGCGGAGCAGGAAGTAGGCGCCGGCGATCGCCTCGTTGCCGTCGACGAACTGCTCCTCGGCGCCAAGCCGCCGCCCGTTGATCGAGACGCCGCCCTGCTGGAGTTGCCGCCGCGCATCGCCCCGGGACTTCGTGAGCCCGGTCTCGACGAGCATGTCGAGGACCGAGGCCCGCACCTCGCTGCCTGACGAGAGGGACACGTCGCGGTTCGCCGCGAGCCGCCGGAAGGGGATCTCCGCCCGCAGGACCTGCAGGGCCGACGGCGACAGCGACCGCGGGTCGGCCTTCCGGTCGAACAACAGGCGCGACACGTCGCGCGCGCTGCGCGCCGCCTCGTCCCCGTGCACCCGGGCCGTCACGTCGAAGGCCAGCGCCGCCTGCGCCGCGCGCGACTCCGGTCGCTCGGCCATCGCGCGGTCGAGCGCCTCGACCTCCGCGCGGCCCATCAGCGTGAAGTACCGCAGGTACTTCGCGGCGTCGCGATCGTCGGCGTTCACCCAGAACTGGTAGAACTGGTACGGCGACGTCCGCGCCGCGTCGAGCCAGACGTTGCCGGCCTCCGACTTCCCGAACTTGCTGCCGTCGGACCTGGTCACCAGCGGCAGCGTGACGCCGTGGACCGGGACCCCGGTGGTGCGCCTGACGAGTTCGATCCCGGCCGTGATGTTGCCGTACTGGTCGCTGCCGCCGATCTGCATCGTCACGCCGTGGCGGCGGTTGAGCTCGAGGAAGTCGAACGCCTGCAGCAGCATGTAGGCGAACTCGGTGAAGGAGATCCCGTCCTCCAGCCTCGCCTTCACCGAGTCCTTCGCCAGCATGTAGTTGATGCTGAAGTGCTTCCCGACGTCACGCAGGAATGCCACCGCGCCCAGCGGAACGAGCCAGTCGGCGTTGTTGTGCAGCTGCGCCGCCGCCGGGCCCGAGAAGTCGAGGAATCGCTCGAGCTGGCGGCGAATGCCCTCGGCGTTGGACGCGATGACGGACAGGTCGGCCAACTGGCGCTCCGTCGACCGGCCACTCGGGTCACCGATCAGTCCGGTTCCACCGCCCACCAGCGCGACGGGGCGGTGCCCGGCGCGTTGCAGGTGTACGAGGCCCATGATCGGGACCAGGCTGCCGACGTGCAGGCTGTCGGCGGTCGGATCGAACCCGCAGTAGGCGGTGACCTGGCCCGCGGCGAGCGCTTCCGACGCGCCTTCCGTGTCCTGGTAGAGCAAACCGCGCCAGCCGAGTTCCTCGAGAAACGAAGACATGCTCCAACCTACCAGACAGGTGACACCGGGCGGGAGACTGGGAGCGCGCAAAGCGCCGCGATCATCGGTGGACGGTCCCACCTCCCTCGTCTCGGATGCTACTTTTCGTGAGCGTCGCCATTCCGATGACTGACCCCAAGCCCACCCCCTCCCGCAAGGGCCGCCTCGCCGCGCTCGCGAGCCGTTATCCGCGCCTCCTCCGCGGGGTCGGCTACGTCATGACCGCCGGCATCATGTTCGGGCTGGGGATCGCGCTGGCGGCCTGGAACCTGGTGTGCCGGGGATCGCGCTGCCCGTCGATCGAGGTGCTCGAGCGGTACCAGCCGCGCCAGACG
Organism: Gemmatimonadaceae bacterium; assembly: GCA_030835125.1. Classification (GTDB taxonomy): domain Bacteria; phylum Gemmatimonadota; class Gemmatimonadetes; order Gemmatimonadales; family Gemmatimonadaceae; genus JABWBJ01. Next base: position 116,594 of record JAUQWM010000044.1, read on the forward strand.
TCGCGCCTCTATGCGATCGACGGCCGGTTCGTCGCCGAACTCGGTCTCGAGCGCCGGACCCTGGCGACGCTGGACGACATCCCGCGAATCGTCCAGGACGCGTTCATCGTCACCGAGGACAAGCGCTTCTACAGCCATCGCGGCATCGACTGGTTCCGCATCCCGGGATCGGCCATCCGCAACGTCATGGCGGGGTCATTCGAGCAGGGCTTCTCGACCATCACGATGCAGCTCGCCCGCAACGTCTTCCCCGACCAGATCACGCGCGAGCGCCGCAGCGGGTCGCTCTCGCAGGTGATGGCGTCGCTGGTGCGGAAGCTGCGCGAGGCGCGCGTGGCGCGGTCGATCGAGCGCCGATATCCCAAGGACAAGATCCTCGAGCTGTACCTGAACCAGATCAACCTCGGCTCGGGCGCGCACGGCGTGGAGACGGCGTCGCAGCGGTACTTCGGCAAGTCGGTCCGCTACCTGAACCTCGCCGAGGCGGCGACGCTGGCGGCGTTGCCCAAGGCCCCGACCCGCTACAACCCGCGCCGTTCGCCGGCCCGCGCGGTGCAGCGGCGGAACACGATCATCGAGCTGATGCGTCGTGAGGGTGAAGTGACCACCGAAGCGGCCAGCCTGGCCAAGGCATATCCGCTGGCGCTGGCCCGTCGCGTCGAATCCGGCGAGATCGCCCCGTACTTCGCGGAGTGGGTCCGCCAGACGCTTTACGAGCACTTCGGGGACCGGCTGTACGACCAGGGCCTCAAGGTCTACACCACGCTCGACCTCGACATGCAGGCGGCGGCGGAACGCGCGGTCGAGAGCCAGCTCAGCGCGATCGAGGGCGGGCAGTACGGCAACTTCCGCCACCTGACCTACGAGCAATACGTGGCCCGCGGCAACCGGGACCAGGGCAGCGGCGCTGAATCGCCCTATATCCAGGCGGCCTTCGTCGCGATCGACCCACGCGACGGCAGCGTGCGGGCGATGGTCGGGGGCCGCGACTACGGGGATTCGCAGTTCAACCGGGCCACGCAGGCGTTGCGCCAGCCGGGATCGACGTTCAAGCCGATCGTCTATTCGACGGCGATCCATGAGGGGCGGTCGCCGGCGATGCTGATCGACGACTCGCGACTCAGCCTCCCGCAGATGGACGGCACCGACTGGACCCCCGAGAACTACGACCTCAAGTTCCTCGGCCCGATGACGATGCGCCGCGGGCTGTACGATTCCCGCAACCTGATCGCCATCCGGCTGGGCATGGAGCTGGGCGAGCACAACGTGATCGACATGGCGCGGCGGTTCGGCCTGACGACGCCCATCCCGCCGTACCCGTCCATCCACATCGGCTCGGCCGAGGTCTACCCGATCGAGCTGATCGGCGCCTACACCGCCTTCGCGAATCTCGGCACCCGGACGAAGCCTAACGCGATCCTCCGCGTCGAGGACCAGGAAGGCAACGTACTGTGGAAGACGCAGGCCGACTCGGCGGCCGTGCTGGGATCGCCCGAGGCCTGGATCATGGTCAACATGCTGAAGGACGTGGTCCTGCGCGGCACGGCCGTGGGGCGGGTCTGGAACCGGGGATTCCGCGTCCCGTCGGGCGGGAAGACGGGGACCACCAACGACGGCGCGGATGTCTGGTACGTGGGCTTCACGGCCGACCTGGTGGCCGGGGTGTGGGTCGGCTTCGACAAGCCGAAGAAGATCATGGCGGATGCGCAGGGTGGACGGCTCGCGGCGCCGGCGTACACCGACTTCATGATCGAGGTGTACCGGCGGAAGCCGGCGCCCCCGGATTGGCCGAAGCCGGCGTCCGTTGTCGCGCGCAGCGTGGACTCGCTGACGGGGCTCCTGGCGGCGCCGCAATGCGCCGATCGTGCCTACATCGAATACTTCCTCCCTGGCACGGAGCCGCAGCGCACCTGCGGCGGCGGCGTATCGGGCGGGTCGCTGGGCAACGCGGCCTGGCGGGAGCCCCCGCCGCCTCCGCCGCCACCTGGACGACGGCCGCCACGCGGCAAGCCGGAGTGAGGTCCCGCCGCCAGCGCAGCGGCAGGCGATGATCGTCTACTCCGCGCGCTGGGTGCTGCCGGTGTCCCGTCCGCCGATCGAGCACGGGGCCGTCGCCGTTGAGGATGGCCGGATCACCTTCGTCGGTCCGGTGACCAGCGCGCCGCCGGTCGATGTGCAGCTCGGGGACTGCGCACTGGTGCCCGGTCTCGTGAACGTGCACACCCACCTCGAGCTGACGGCCATGCGTGGATGGCTCGAGGACCTCCCGTTCCGCCGGTGGATCATCCGCCTGACGAAGGCGCGGCGCGAAGTGCTCGACGCCGGTCGGCTGCTCGCGTCCGCCCGCCTCGGCATTGCCGAGGGCCTGCTGGCGGGCATCACGACCTACGCGGACACCTGCGAATCCGGCGTCGCGCACCAGGCCATGCGCGACATGCGCGTGCGCGGCGTGATGTACCTCGAGGTCTTCGGGCCGGACCCGGACCGTGCTTCCGGGTCGCTCCGGGAACTCGCGACGCGCGTCGCCGCGGTGCGCGCACAGGATTCCACGCTGGTGCGCACCGGCATCTCGCCCCACGCGCCATACTCGGTGAGCGATGACCTCTTTGCCGGCGCGGCGCGCCTGTCGATCGACGAGCGGTTGCCGATGGCAATCCACGCCGCCGAAAGCGAGGCCGAGCATCTCCTGGTGACGGCCGCGCGCGGCGACTTCGCCGACGCCCTTCGCGCGCGCGGGATCGACGTCGCGCCGCGCGGCACGTCGACCATCGCGCTGCTCGATCGCGTCGGGGTCCTGCACGCCCGGCCGTTGCTCATTCACTGCGTGCGCGCGAGCCATGATGACATCCGGCGCATCGCCGCGCACGGCTGCGCGGTGGCGCACTGTCCGGCATCGAACGCGAAGCTGGGCCACGGGATCGCCGACCTCGAAGGCCTGCTGCACGCCAACGTGGACGTGGGGATCGGCTCCGACTCGGTGGCCAGCAACAACCGGATGGACCTGCTGGATGAGGCGCGGTTGGCGCTGCTGATGGGTCGCGCGCGTCGTGGCACCTGGGACGTGCTGCCGGCGGCGCAGGGGCTGGAGCTCGCCACGCTGGGCGGCGCCAGGGCGCTCGGCCTGGACGCGGAGACCGGGTCACTGGAGGTCGGCAAGGCCGCCGACCTGGCCGCGTTTCCTCTCGACGCGATCCATGCCCAGCCCGTGCAGGAGCCCGAATCGGCGCTGCTCTTCGCCACGTCCGGCCGCGGGGCACGACTGGTCATGGTCGCCGGCGAGGTGCTGGTGCGCGACGGTCGCCTCGTGCGCGAGATCACCGGGGACTTCGAGACCGTCCGCGCAGCCGGGGCGGAGCTGCGTCGGTTTGCCTCGCCGGACAGCTAGCGCGCTGGCCGGGTGGCCGGGGGCGGGACTACCTTTCGTCGTCCCGCTCGACGACCTGCACCCGGGAGATTGGCTATGCAAGACCGCGCCTCTGGACGGACGGCGAAGATCTGGCGCGATGGCGCCCTGGTGAACTGGGAGGATGCCAACATCCACGTCATCTCCCACGTGGCTCACTACGGGTCGGGCGTGTTCGAGGGGATCCGGTCGTACGAAACGCCCAGTGGTGGTGCCGTCTTCAGGCTGCGCGACCACATGCGGCGGCTGCACGACTCCTGCCGCATCTATCGCATGCCGATGGCGCACTCGATCGATGACCTGGTGCAGGCCACCGTGGACACGATCGCGGCGAACGAGCTGACCGCCTGCTACATCCGGCCGATCGCGCTGCGGACGGGTGAGCAGATGGGCTTCTACCCCATCGGCGTCCCGGTCGAGACGTTCATCATGTGCTGGAAGTGGGACACGTACCTGGGCCACCAGGCCTACGAGGAGGGTGCCGATGCCTGCGTATCGAGCTGGCGGCGTGCCGCGCCGGATACGTACCCCACCATGGCCAAGGCCTCGGGCAACTATCTGAACTCCCAGCTCTCGAAGATCGAGGCCCGGCAGGACGGCTACCACGAGGCCATCACGCTCGACGCCTTCGGCAACGTGTCGGAGGGGAGCGGAGAAAACCTGTTCCTCGTCCGCGACGGCGTGCTGTACACGTCACCGATCTCGGCCGGGATCCTGCACGGCATAACGAGGGACACGGTGATGCGGCTCGGCCGCGACCTCGGCCACGAGGTCCGCGAGATGACCATCCCGCGCGAGATGCTGTACCTGGCCGACGAAGTGTTCTTCTGTGGTACGGCCGCCGAAATCACCCCCGTGCGGACGGTGGACCGGGTGCCCGTCGGCGCCGGCAAGCCGGGCCCGATCACCCGCGCCCTGCAGCATGAGTTCATGGGTATCGCGAAGGGGCGGATCGAGGACCGGCATGGCTGGCTCACCGCGGTGCCGGTGGCGACCGCAGTGCGCTAGGGCCCCCCGGCCCTTGGCCCGATTTTGACGGGGATGTTAGAATGAGTTGAGAGTTGAGAGTTGAGAGTTGAGAGTCTGTCTCACTCCCTTTCTCTCTCAACTCTCAACTCTCAACTGGAGTCCCAGTGGTTCAAGGGTGCCTGGCCCTGAACTCGTCGTTCGAGCCGCTGACGATGGTGCCGCTCAAGCGTGCACTGCGACTCGTCATCGACGGCAAGGCCGAGATCGTGGAAGCCGACCTGGCGCGTCCGGTCCGGTCCGAGCGCCTGGAACTGCCACGCCCGGCGGTCATCCGCCTGACGAAGTTCATCCACGTCCCGCGCAGGTTCCGCCGCCAGGTGACCAACACGTTCCTGTTTGCGCGGGATGGCTATTGCTGCCAGTTCTGCGGCCGGTCGATCACCGAGCTGCGGCCGCGGGAGTCGCTGACGCGCGACCACCTGGTGCCACTCTCGCGCGGCGGCACCAACGTCTGGACCAACGTCGTCACGGCCTGCAGCCCCTGCAACACGCGCAAGGGCAACAAGCTGCCGTCCGAGATCGGGATGCACCCGCTCACCAACCCGGCCGAGCCGCACTTCGTGCACCTGAGCTGGGCGGTGCGGCGCCTGACACCGATCCAGGCCCGGTACATCCGGCTGTTCTATGGCACCGGCGTGCTGCACCAGCTCGAGGGACTGGAACACCGGCGGAGCCGGCGACTCGGCGGGTAGCGGGGCGCGGGTCGGCACGCGCCGACCGCTCCGTCACCGCACCACGAAGGTCCTCGACCTCGCCTGCAGGTTCCGCCGTTCCGCGCCTAACAAGCGCACGAACACCCGCCGGATCCCGCGACCCAGGGCCGTCCCCGGGTTCCCGTCACCCCGGACCGCGGGTTGCAGCTCGCCACGAAGCCACCGCTCGACCTCGTCCAGGTCCGTGAGGGACATGCTCTCCACGTCGAGCACGCCGATGTAGTACTGGCGGCTCCGCTGCGTGTTCGCCCGCAGGGCGACGCGCATCGGGCGCTCCACCTCGCGGACCATCTCCGCGAAGGTGGTGAACTGCCCGGCCGACGTGACCCGGTCGCCGTCGCCTTCCACGCGCACCACGCGATACCGCTTGCCCAGCGCGTCGTAGTAGATGAACAGGTCCCACTCGACGCTTCGCCGGTGCGCGTCGAACACCCGCCCCGCCGACCACAGCTCGACCCGGAAATGCAGGCGCGCCGGGAACCCGCTCTCGAGCAGGTTCTGCGTCTCACCGTCGGAGACGACGTCGAGCGCGCGCACCTGCGGCCCCTCCTTCGCCAGGACGGCCGCCTCGGGGAGCGTGAACTCCAGGCGGGGCTGCCGCTGGGCGGATACCGGCTGCGCCAGCACCAACGCCGCGAACACGAGCGCGCGTCGCACCACTAGAACCGCGGCTGGAGGCGGGCGAAGAAGTTGAGCGGTGTCCGCGCGTCGGTGATCGACTTCGCCACGTACAGGCCGAGATCGTCGAGTCGGATTCCCAGCCCAACGTCGGCGCGGAACGTCGCCAGGCCGGGGAACGATCCCGGTCCGTACTGCAGGTCACCCGTCCGCGGACCCACCAGCCACCCGCGCCCCATGTCGGCGAAGACAACCCACTCGGCGCGCCGCCCCCATCCGAACCGCCGCCGGCGCCGTTCCTGGTCGAGAATCCCGAACAGGTCGCCCCCGACCTCCCCGCGATACTCCACCTGCCCGAGCACGAATCGCTCGCACTGCGCCGGAATGCCCTCGGGCGACCGCATCCCGCCCGGAGCTCCCTCCAGTCGCGCGCCGGCGCAGGTCAGGATGTCGGTGCCGGGCAGGACCTGCCTGAAGTCGTATCCGGGAAGCGTGCCCGCACTCCCGAGCGCAAAGCGCCGCTGCAGGGGCAGGTCGTCCCCACTCAGCCAGCCGCCGGCGACCAGCCTCAGGTTGACCTGGCCCTCCGCCGAGATACGGTTGTAGCGCCTGACGTCGACGAGGATGCGGTCGTACGCATTACGGCCCGTCGGGTTGACGTCGCGGATGGAGCGCGACGTCGGACCGTAGGCCGAGATCTTCCCCACGCCGTATTCGTACTCCCCGGTGACGAACCAGCCTGACCAGGGATCGGCTGCGTCGTTTCGCGTGTCGAAGCGGAGGGCGCCACGCACGAGGTGGAATCGGCCGGCGTCGAGCACCGGGTTCGACCGCCAATCCTGGTTGTCGCGCAACAGCGACCAGGGATCTCGCGCCAGCGGCGTGGACCACTTCTCGTCGGAATACGTGACGCTGGCGTCGAGGTTGTCGCCGACGAAGGCGGTGGCCGCGATGGACCCGCCGTGTCGGTTGTAGTAGTCGCGGAAGTCGCGGTGGAGCAGGAACGAGGCGAGTCCCGTCTCCTGGTCCGAGAGGTGCCAGTCCTCCACCGGCGTGACGACATCCTCCAGGCGTCCGGTGAGGCGAATGCCACGCGATCCACCCACCTGCAGCTCGAGCCGCAACAGGTGGCCGAGATTCTCGCTCTTGAGCTCGAACCGGTCGGCGCTGCGGAGGACGCCCATCGCATCGACGGTCGCCCGTCCCCACGAGAAATCCCGGTACGCGCGCGGGCCGATGAGGAGCGGCAATCCCTCGACGCGGTTGTACGTTCGCGCCGTCACCAGCCGCAGGTCGCTGTGCGAGCCGCTGCGGGGCGTCATCCGCCTCCGGTACCAGCGCTCGTCGTCGCTCTCGTCGCGCACCACGAGCACCCCCTCGCCGGCATCGACCGCCACACGCTCCGGGTATGCCCGCGCGCTGCCCGTGACCTCGCCGCCGGCGATCGTCGCGAACGTGCCGCCGATCACCGTCACCGATCCGCCCACACGCCCGCCATCGCGCACCTGGATCCCGCCGTTGATCACCACCACGCTGCCCGCGATCGTGCCGTTGACCGACAGGTGCCCGCCCACCACCACGAGGTCGCCCTCGATCACGCTGGCGGAGGACACGGTGAAGTCGCCCGTGACCCGCCGCGTCTCCCGCGCGTTGAAGAGGCGCTGCACGTCGTCCGCGACATCGCGAGGCACCGCGCGCAGGTCGCGGACCTCGAGGACGGGCGGCCCCTGCGTGGGCGCCTGGGCCTGGATGGCGTCGGCGCCCGTCAGCAGCAGGGGAACGATCAGGAGGAGGCGCATCAGAGTGCAGAATGCAGATTGCGGATTGCGGATTGCGGATTGCGGATTGCGAACTGGACTGGAACCCGCTCGGTGCTCGCAGCACGGTGCGACGATGAAGTTCAGTGGGAGGAGGCTCGTGAGCAACGGCCTCCGCCGGTCGTCACATGACGTTCACTGACGGGTCGCCCGCGATTCCCAGCCGCTTCATCCGGCGGTAGAGGTTCGGGCGGTCCGTCTTCAGGCGCCGCGCCGCCTCGGCGATGTTCCCGCCGGCCACGCCGAGCGCGCGCATGATCAGCAGGCGCTCGTACTCGTCGAGCAGCTCGCTCAGCGGAGCCTCGAGCTGGCCCGGCGCCGGCAGTTCCGGGACCCTGCCGGGCATGTCCCCGGCGCCCGGGAGGACCTGGGCGACCTCGCGCGTCGTTATGCGCTGTCCCGGATGGAGGATGACCAGCCGCTCCACGATGTTCGCCAGCTCGCGGACGTTCCCGGGCCACGGGTGCCGCTGCAGCTGGGCGACGGCGTCGGGAGACCAGTCGGGCATGGCGCGGCCTGTCCGCACGCGGAAGAGCGTCGCGAAGTGGGCGATCAGCGCGGGAATGTCTCCGGGGCGCTCGCGGAGTGGTGGCACATCGATCGGGATGACGTTGAGCCGGAAGAGCAGGTCCTCACGGAACGATCCCTCGCGTGCGGCCTTCTGGAGCGCCTTGTTCGTCGCCGCGATGATGCGCACGTCGACCGGAATGGGCTTCGACCCGCCGAGGCGTTCGATCTCCTTCGCCTCGATGGCGCGGAGCAGCTTGGCTTGCGCCTCCGGACCCAGGTCGCCCACCTCGTCCAGCAGCAGCGTTCCGGTGTGCGCCAGCTCGAACCGGCCGATGCGTCGCTCGGCGGCGCCGGTGGAGGCGCCGCGCTCGTGGCCGAACATCTCGCTCGCGACCAGGTCGCGCGGGCTCGCCGCGCAGTTCACGCGCACGAACGGCCGGTCCCGCCGCGGGCTGCCGGAGTGGATCGCGGCCGCCACCAGCTCCTTGCCGGTACCCGACTCGCCGCTGATGAGGACGCGCGAGTCCGTCGGCGCCACCCGGGCGATCACCTCGCGCAGTCGCTGCATGATGGCGCTGGCACCGACCATCTCGCCTGACAGTCCCAGGTCGGCCCGCAGCGCCTCCGTCTCCCGGCGCGCCCGCCGCAACTCGAGCGCGGAAGCGAGCGACAGGAGGACGCCCTCCGGAGTGAGGGGCTTCTCGAGGAAGTTGTGGGCGCCGAGTTGCGTGGCGCGCACCGCGTCGGCGAGCCCGGCCCGCCCGCTCATCATGATGACGGGGAGGTCGGGGAGCTTCGCGCGCAGGGCTTCGAGCGTCGCCATGCCATCCATCGCGCCCGGCATCATCAGGTCGAGCAGCACGACATCCGGGTCCCCCTGGACGGCCGCGGCCACGCCACTCGCACCGTCCGGGGCCTCGCGCACGTCGTAACCCTGTGTCGCGAGCAGTGCCCCCACCATGCGCCGGATGTTCGGCTCGTCGTCGATGATGAGGGCGGTGGGCACGGTGATGAGTCGTCAGGGCCGGCGGACTGCCTCGGCGGCCGCGGGCACCCGCTCGCCCTCGCGCCCGCCGGCCGGCCAGCCGGCAGCCGGAAGGCCACGAAGCTCGGAGATGGCCTTCGTGGTGAATCGCTGCCCCTCGGAGACGCGCTCCACCTCGATGGCGATGGCCTCAATGGCCTGTTCGATGCGGTCGAGTCGCGGCGCGATCTCCTCCACCGGTGCGCCGGCCCCGCGGCGATCCATGCGGCGCGCGAATGCCCGCGCGAGCGGCAGCCCGACGATGACAAACGCCGTCATGACGAAGAACGCGACCGAGATGTCGACCGCCTGTGGCGGGATGACATCCTGGGGCAGCGGCGGCGGGATGATGATCTCCCGCTGCCCAGCGCGCGCGGCGGCCACCTCGGCACGGGCCTCGTCGACCGCACGCCTGATCGTTTCCTGGACGTTGACCGTTCGTTCCTGGGGCGTGCCGGCCTGGCTCAGCGCCTGGTCGACGGCGGACTGGATGCGGCGCGCGAGTTCGTCGCCATCGACGGGGCTCGCGGGGCGGGCCGGCGGCTGGGACGTGGCTTGCTGCAGGGATGCTGTCGTCATGGGCGACCTCGGTCGGGGCCCGACAGGGCCTCCGGTGTAGGCAGGCGTTCGGAGAGCAGTCGCGACGTGAAGCGCTGCGACTCGGCCATGCGCTCGACTTCGATCGCGATGGCGTCGACGGCCTGCTCGATTCGGTACAGACGCTCCTCGACCGCGGGGTCGGGGAGCTGGTCCCGTTGCTGTGATGCCCGCATGCGCATCCGTGCCAGGGTCAGCACGGACAGGCTGATCGTCCCGAAGACGATCCCGACGACCATCACCTCACCCGGTCCGACGGCCATGTCAGTTCCCGGGCTGCTGGTGTGACGCCGGAATCCCCACGCGCTCCTGTCGGTCGGCCAGGAGCTTGGTGACGAATCGCTGGCCTTCGGAGATCCGTTCGACCTCGACCGCCATGGCATCGATCGCGTGCTCGATCCGCTCGAGCCGCATGTCGGTCTCCGGTGAGGCGCGGGACGCCGCATGCGAGTCACGGACCCAGAGCTTGCGCGCCTGGACGAGGACGAGCGGGATGCCGAGGACCATGACGATCCCGGTGATCATCCCGGCAATGGGAATGATGATGTCTTCGTTCACGGGTGCGAGATCCTGGGTCAGGCTGCGGGACGCGAGGCCGGCGCCACGGGGAGGACGAAGGTTACGACGGTTCCCCCTCCCTCGGGGCAGGAAACGGCGATGCTTCCATCATGCGCCAGGATCGCCTGGCGCGCGATAGCCAGGCCCAGCCCGGTTCCGCCCGGCTTGCTTGTGACATACGGTTCCCAGAGGGTTTTGATTCGTTCGGGCGGCATTCCGGGGCCGTTGTCACGCACGTCGATGCGCACCGCCGGACCCGTCGGAAGGGCGTCCCTGGCGACCGAGATGCGAACGGTTCCCCGGGGACCGCAGGCATCGGCGGCGTTCAGGAGCACGTTGGCGAGGGCCCGCTGCAGGGCGTCGTGGTGACCGCGGATCATCACCTCCCCGTCGGGAAGGTCGAGTTCCATCGCGACATCCGGCGGCAGCGTCGCGCGGGCTGAATACCCGACCAGTTCCCCGACGTCGACATCGGAGGGCGGGCCCTCGGGCAACCGGCCGAACTGCGCGAACGCGCGCGACATCTGGTCGAGGCGGGTCGTCTCGACGCGCAGCACCTCGACGACATCGCCGAGCGAGGGAGGCGCTTCGCGCTCGAGCCGGGCCAGCGCGAACTGGATCGGGGTGAGCGGGTTCTTCAATTCGTGGGCGAAGCGCCGCGCGCTTTCGCGGAACGCACGCAACCGCTCGGCCTCCAGGGCGCGGGTGCGACCCTCGGAGAGCTCGCCCGCCATGGCGCGCATGCGACGGCGCAACGTCTCGAACTCCGGGGCGCCGCGGACCGGGGCGGCCTCCGGCAGGGGTTGGTCGTTGGCGATGCGCTCGGTCCATCCGACCAGCTCGTTCAATGGGCGACTGAGCTGGCGGCTGAGGTGGCCGGCAACGCGCGAGACGATGACGGCAAGCATGAGGAGACCGATGATGGCGCCGGCGGCCATCAGCGGCACGAATCGGTCGACGATGAACTCGAGGCGGCGCGCCTGGGTGAGCGACTGGCCGAGTTCCCGTTCGTGCGCCTGGAGGGCCTCGCGCTGCGCAGGCGTGAGGTCCACGGGTCGCAGGGCCTCGATGACGCGGGAGCCGCTGCCGGCGACGCGTTCCCAAGCCGCCGACTCCCCGATGAGCGGCAGCGCCCTTCCCATGCCAACCGACCACGCGATCGTCACCACGATCGCCGGCACGAGGGCCAGCGCGGCGAGGATCGCGAGGAGTCGGGACCGGAAGGGGAGGGTTGTCAGCACATCGATGCGGTCTTGATGCTACGCTCCGTAGGTGCCGCTGCCCGGGCCATCTGGTGCCCGCGGGGCCTGGCGCGGCATTGCCTGTTCCCATCTCCCAACTCTCAACTCTCAACTCTCAACTCGAGTTTCAAGATACCATGCGCACCCATACGGCCTACCTCACGTTCACCACGAAGAAGCGCCACGAGATCATCGACATCACGGACGACGTCGAGAAGTGCCGTGCCGCGGCGGGTATTTCCGAGGGCTTCGTACTCGTGTCGGCCATGCACATCTCGGCCAGTGTCTTCGTCAACGACCACGAGCCGGGGCTCTGGAAGGACATCCTCGACTGGCTGGAGGATCGTATCGCGCCATGGGACCCGGCGCACTACCGCCACAACAGCGGCACGGGCGAGGACAACGCGGCGGCCCACCTGCGCTCGCTGACGGTGGGCCATGAGGTCATCGTTCCGGTGACCGCCGGGCAGCTCGATTTCGGACCCTGGCAGCGGGTCTTTTACGGGGAGTGGGATGGCCAGCGGGCGAAGCGGGTCGTGATCAAGGCGATGGGCGTCTGAATGCAGTGAGGGCAGGGGGCGGGCCACGGGAGACGACCGGCGACCCAATCCCCCCGCTACCCGTCACCCGCAACCCTGTTAGATTTCCCCATCCGCTCGGGCCGAAGTGGCCGACCCGGGGCTTTGCCCCTGGCCACCTCCCGAAGCGCTGGCGCCATCGGTGTCCCCGCGAGTCATCGCGGCGAGTCGGTGTGCGTGAGTGACGGTTCGCGCGGATACCGTCTTCCGGCCGCGCGTGAACCCATCCCAGGGACCGCCCCGGGTGGGCGGTGCGCTTCCGATACTGAGCGTCGCCAGCCCCGTGTTTTCGGGTCGCGCCTGGTGATGGCCTCGCGGACCGCCTGCGCCGTGGCGCGAGTGGTTCACCAACACCATCCAATCCAACCGATGAACCCACGTCAGACCAGGCACGCGCCGACGCGCGCGCCGGTCGCGCCCCTGTACCGGGGCCCGCAAGCCACGTCCGCCGCCTCCGTCACGCTCCCGCCGCCGCCGTACCAGCATGCACCTAACGCGGCCCTCCTGATCGACTTCGACAACGTCACGATGGGCATCCGCTCGGACCTCGCGGCCGAGCTCCGGAGCCTGCTCTCCTCCGAGATCATCAAGGGCAAGGTCGCGGTGCAGCGCGCCTATGCCGACTGGCGGCGCTATCCCCAGTACATCGTCCCGCTGGCCGAGTCGTCGATCGACATGATCATGGCCCCGGCGTACGGCTCGTCGAAGAAGAACGCGACCGACATCCGCCTCGCCGTCGACGCCATCGAGCTGGTCTTCACGCGCCCCGAGATCGGCACCTACATCCTGCTGTCCGGTGACTCCGACTTCGCGAGCATGGTCACCAAGCTCAAGGAGTACGGGAAGTACGTGATCGGCGTCGGCATCCGCGAGTCGTCGAGCGACCTGCTGGTCATGAACTGCGACGAGTACTACAGCTACAACGCGCTCGCGGGCCTGGTGAAGCAGAGCGAGGAAGAGGTCGTGAAGTGGGACCCGTGGGAGCTGGTGGTCGAGGCCATCAACCGCATGGTGAAGAACGGCGACGTGATGCGGTCGGACCGGCTCAAGCAGGTCATGCAGGACATCGACCCTCAGTTCGACGAGAAGAACCTGAGCATGTCGAAGTTCTCCAAGTTCTGCCAGGAAGCCGCGGCCCAGGGGCTGCTCAAGGTCAAGAAGCTCGAGAACGGCCAGCTGGAGGTGGCGCCCACCGAGCAAGCGGCGCGCGCCGGCACCGGCGGCACTCCGTCTCCACGCGGCCCCGGCGCCCCGGCTGCTGTCCCCAGCGCCGCCCCCGCCACCAACGGTGAGCGCGAGGAGCGCGGTGGACGGCGCGGACGCCGCGGTGGACGCGGTCGCGGACGTGACGATCGCCGGGAGCGTGAGGGCCAGCCCCGCGACGCGGCGGCCAGCCACCCGCGTGAGGCGTCGGGTGAACCCGCGGTCCGGACGGGGGACACCCCGGCGTCATCGCCGGCCGTGGCGAGCCCGCGGCCCCAGTCCGCACCTCGCCCGGCTCCGCAGGACGACATCGGCCTTGGCGGCGAGCGCCTGACGAGGGACGAGGCCTTTGACCTCGTGCGGCGCGCCGCGGCGGCGATGGTGCAGGGCGATGCCTCGGTCGCGGCCTCCGCGCTGCGCCGGAAGGCGTTCGAGCTGCTCGGCCGGGACAGCGAGAGCCTGAACGACCGGTTCTTCAACCGCGTGCTGCGCGATGCCCACGACGCGGACATCATCGACCTCCGGCGCCGCGGGGACGACTTTGAAGTGGCGCTGCCGTCGCAGGTCGCCCCGGTCACGGAGCAACTGAACCGTGCCGCGGCTGCGCAGGCGGCCACCGCGGCCGCTGCCGCACCGGCTTCGCCGGCGCAACGCGGCATGGGCCCGCGCGGCATTCCCCCCCGGGGGCGTGGCGCCTCGCGTGCGGGCAGCCCTCCCGCCGACCTCTTCTCGGTGGGCGTGGTCGAAGTGGCGGCTCCGGCCGCGGCCCCGGTGGCCGTGGCGGAGCCGGAAGCGGCCCCCGCGAAGGCCAAGCGTGCCCGCGCCAAGGGACCGGCCAAGGCGAAGGCGGCCGTTGTCGAGGCCAAGCCGCCGGCCACGAAGGAGAAGGCCGCCAGGGCGCCCCGCGCGAAGAAGGGCGCCAAGGCGGACAAGGCGGGGTGAGGTCGCGGGACGGGTCGCCGCCGGCACGCCAACGGGCGCTGCCGGCGGCGTTCTACGACCGGGCCACCGAGCTGGTGGCCCGCGAGTTGTTAGGCGCCGAGCTGGAGCACCGCACCGCCCGGGGCACGGCCCGGGGGCGCATCGTGGAGACCGAGGCCTACCTCGGCCCGCACGATCCGGCGTGCCATGCCGTGGCGGGCCTGACGAGGCGCACGAAGCACCTTCACGGTCCACCCGGCCGCGCCTATGTCTACTTCGTGTACGGCATGCACTGGTGCGTCAACGCGGTGACCCTGGAGGAGGGGCATGGCAGCGCGGTGCTCATCCGTGCGCTGGAGCCCCTGGTTGGTCTGGATCTGATGCGCAGCCGCCGCAAGGTTGAGCGGGACCGCGACCTCACGAACGGCCCGGCCAAGCTCTGTGCGGCCCTGGGCATCACCGGCGCGCAGGACGGCGCCCGCCTCGACCGGGGTGCGCTCAGGATCCTGGCCGGGGCGCCGGTGCCTGACGAGCGGGTCCTGGTGACGCCGCGAATCGGGATCCGGCACGCGGTGGACTGGCCGCTGCGGTTCGTGGTGAAGGAAGCGTAGAGCGTCGAGCGTCGAGCGTCGAGCGTCGAGTGTAGAGCGTGGAGCGGAAAGCGCAAAGGGTCCACCGGACAAGCACTCACGCTCCCGGGGCGGACACGAGATAGCGGATGGACTCTGAGCGCTCTGCGCTCTGCGCTCCGCCCCTTGCGCCTAGTGCCCTCGATCGGGCCATGACACAACAAAAGGGACCCCGGAGGAACCCGGAGCCCCTTTGCGCCTTGCGCCTTGCGCTTGTCCCTAGAACTTCTCGACCGCGCTTCCGAAGCTGTAGCGGACGCCGGCTTCCAGCCCGATGGTGTACGCCGAGCGGTTCAGGAGGAACGCATTCCGGGTGGGCATCGCGTTGGCCTGGACGAAGAGCGCCGAGCGGCCGAAGGAGGCCTGGGCGCCGGCGGCGACGACCAGCGAGGCGCGGGTGCTGAACTCGTCGACCGTCGTGAAGACTTCCTCGAGCGATTCCTCGCTGACGAAGGAGCCGACGGGCGAGGCGTTCTGGATCACGTTGAGGGCGACGCCCATGCCGGCGTACGGCGTCAGGAAGCTGTTGCCCGACGGCATCGCGTAGACTTCGACCGCATAGCGACGCCAGTCCTTCACGTCCACCGGTCGGGCCGCGCCCGAGACCGTCGGGTCGTAGACCGACGCCTGCTTGTCGAAGAACGCCTGCTGGACGGACACGCGCAGTGCGAAGCGCGGGCGGGTGATGAACCACTCACCGCCCACCGACGGGGCGGTGACCTTCACGTCCTGGTCGTAGCCGGCGCTGAACATCATCGCGCCGCCGTTGATGCCCCAGTACCACGAGTCGCGTTCCGCGCCCGGGGACCCGTTCGCCTGCGCGAACGCGACCGACGGGACGAGCATCATGCCGGCAAGAGCGGCGGCCATGCGAACCATGCGCATACGTGAGCCTCTGAAGCGAAAAATGGAGTCGGCGCTGTTCGGCGTGTCCGCAACCAGCGCGTCGGGCGAGGAGGCGCACACCCGCGCGAGAGGAATCCAGCCCCCGCCCGGGTCCGGCGACTCATGCTAGGGACGATAGGCCCGGCTGGCGGGTCACTGGAGCGGGCCTTGTGTGAAGCAGGTCACACTTGGGGAGTTGAGAGTTGGGAGTTGAGAGTTGAGAGAAGGCTGCCTCCCGGCCTGGAATGCTCCCTACTCCCAACTCTCAACTCTCAACTCTCAACTCTCAGAGCCCTACCGGCCCGTGGCGCCCTGTACGATTGTCCGGGGAACCCCTGAACCCATCGGGAGGCTTTCTGGAGGATCACGTCTCGCCGGCGGCCCGGGAGCGCACCGTGCAGGACCTCGCGGAACACTTCTCGCAGGACCGCCTGACGATGCCCGAATACGAGCGGCGGGTGGAACTCGCCTATCGGGCGGCTTCCTCCGACGCCCTCCGCGAACTCACACGTGACCTGGCCCCGCTTGCACCCGTGCGCGCCGACGCCACCGCCGTCCCTGCGCCACGCGCCGCGACGGCGGTCTCCAGGCGGGTCGGGACGGTCAAGCGCTTCTTCGCCCTGATGGGCGGCGTGGGACGAAAAGGCCGGTGGTCCGTGCCCGAGCGGATCCAGGCCTTCGCCTGCATGGGCGGGATCGGGCTCGACCTGCGGGAGGCCACGCTCACGGGTCCCGTCACGGACATCTATGTGCTGGCGGTCATGGGCGGGGTCGAGATCATCGTCCCGCCTGACGTGCGCCTCGAGTCGGACGGGTTTGCCATCATGGGCGGCTTCGAGGATCAGCTCAGGGAGCCTGCCTCACCGGACCAGAACGCGCCGGTGATCCGCGTACACGGCCTCGCGATCATGGGCGGCGTGGAGGCGCGGGTTGAGATGCGCGAGTTGAGAGTTGAGAGTTGAGAGTTGAGAGTTGAGAGTTGAGAGAAGGCAGTCAGTCCAGTTGAGATGCCCCTGACGCATCACGCGGGTCGTTTCTCTCAACTCTCAACTCTCAACTCTCAACTCTCAACTCTCAACTCGCCCTCAAATTACCCCCAGCTTCGCTCCCACGCGCCGGAACACCCCGACCGCGAACTCCAGGTCGTCGCGCGTGTGCGCCGCCGAGATCTGGCACCGGATGCGGGCCGTCCCGTGCGGCACCACCGGGAATCCGAAGCCGGTGACGAAGATCCCCTCGGCGAGCATCGCGTCGCTCATCGCGATCGCCGCCGCCGTTTCCCCGATGATGATCGGCACGATCGGCGTGTCGCCGGGAATCGGCTTGAAACCCGCCTCGGTGATCGCGGCACGGAACCAGGCGGTGTTGTCCCGGAGCTGCTGGACCCGCTCCGGGTGCGTCTCGATGTAGCGGACCGCGGCCAGGGCGCTCGCCGCCACGGTCGGTGGCAACGCGTTCGAGAACAGCTGTGGCCGCGAGCGCTGGGTGAGCAGGTCGGCCAGCGCTGCCGGCCCGGCGACGAATCCGCCCGCCGCGCCGCCTAACGCCTTCCCCAGCGTCGACGTGATCACGTCGACCTCGCCCAGGACGCCGAAATGCTCGGCGGTCCCGCGCCCGGTCCTGCCGAGCACGCCGGTGGCGTGGGAATCGTCCACGGCGAGGATGGCGTCGTGGTCGCGCGCGACCTGGAGCAGCTCGGGCAGCTTGCAGATGCTGCCCTCCATCGAGAACACGCCGTCGGTCCAGATCAGGCGGCGCCGCGCCCCCGTGTGCGCCCGGAGCTTCGCGACCAGGTCGTCGAGGTCCGAGTGCTTGTAGACCACCGTCGAGCACTTCGTGATCGCCTTTGCCAGCCGCATCGAGTCGATGATCGACGCGTGGTTCAGCTCATCGGAGAAGACGACATCGCCTTCCTCGACCACGGTGGCCGTCAGGCCCTCGTTGGCGTTCCAGCACGACACGAACGTCATCGACGCCTCGCAGCCCACGAACTGCGCCAGCGCCCCCTCGAGCTCGCGGTGAACGGTGAACGTGCCGCAGATGAAGCGCACGCTTCCGGTGCCGGCACCGAACTTCCGCAGCCCCTCGTGCCCCGCCTCGATCACCTCGGGCTCGTTGCAGAGGCCGAGGTAGTTGTTCGAGGAGAGGATCAGCACGTCGCCGCGCCCCTCCATCTGCACGTGCGCCGCCTGGGGTGACGAGAGGTAGTTCAGGCGCTTGTAGACCTTCTTTTCCTTCAGGTCCGTGATCTGCGCTTCGAGTGACGTGCGGAAGGGATGATTCAGCGACATGTACCTTGAGGTCTGAGGTCCGAGGTCGCAAGTCCGAGGGAACGCGGAGGCCGACCATCGGACCTCCGCCCTCGGACCTCCGACCTCTCGGTTACGCTATCTCGAATATCACCTTGCCCGCCTCGCCCGACTTGATGACGCGCATCGCGTCCTCGAAGCCCTCGAGCGGAAAGCGGTGGGTGATCACGGGCGTGGGGTCGAACTCGCCGGACAGCAGGAAGCGCGTCATCTGGTGCCAGGTGTCGTACATCCGGCGGCCGATCACGCCGTAGATCGTGATCCCCTTGAAGATGACCTCGTTGGCGAAGTTCACGTCCATCGGCTTCGCCGGGATCCCCAGCATCTGCACCCGACCCCCCAGGCGCACCATCGCGAAGGCCTGGTGGATGGCGGCGGGAATCCCCGACATCTCGAGGACGACGTCGACACCCATGCCATTGGTGGCTCGCTGCACTGCCGCCTCGACCTGGTCGGGATGCACGGCGTCGTGCGCGCCCATCGTCTTCGCCAGCGCGAGGCGCCGGTCGTTCACGTCGGAGGCGATGATCCGTGACGCCCCGGCAGCCTTGCAGATGCCCACCGCGAAGATGCCGATCGGGCCGCATCCCGTGATCAGCACGACCGAGCCCGGGATTTCCGCGGTGAGCGCCGTGTGGAACGCGTTCCCCATCGGGTCGTGGATCCCGCCGATGTCGAATGAGATGCTGTCGTCCAGGTGCCAGACATTGAGCGCCGGCATGGCGATGTACTCGGCGAAACAGCCGTCGCGGTCCACGCCGATGATGCGCGTGTTCGGGCAGACATGCGAGTTGCCGGTGCGGCAGGGCAGGCACCGGCCGCAGACGATGTGCCCTTCGGCGGTTACGCGGTCGCCGACGGCGACGTCCGTCACGAGCTTGCCGACTTCGGCGACGTCGCCGGCGAATTCATGCCCCACGACGAAGGGTGGCTTGCATCGCCCGCGGGCCCAGTCGTCCCACTCGTAGATGTGGACGTCCGTGCCGCAGACGCCCGCGCGGCGCACACGGATCAGGACTTCATTGTCGCGGATCGAGGGAACAGGGACGTCGGCGAGCTGAAATCCGGGACCGGCGTGGTGCTTGACCAGGGACTTCATGAGTAAGGAAACAGGGAACGGGAATCAGGAAACCGGGAAGCCGCACGGAAGGTAGCGCGCGGTTCACGTCGTGGGAGAAGGGCAGTGTACCCGTCGCCCGTCCCTCCCTCCGGCTACACGAGCGTCGGGATCTGTCCGCCGTCCACCTGGATGGCCGTGCCGGTGACGAAGCTCGCGCGGTCGCTTGCCAGGAACGCCACCATGGCCGCGAACTCGCGGGGATCGCCCGCCCTGCCGGTGGGAATCCCTGACATCCGCGCCTTCAACACCTCTTCCACCGACTTCTTCTCGCGCTCGGCGCGCATCCGGGCCAGGTCCACCGCCCGCTGCGTGTCGAAATGCCCCGGGAGCACCGTGTTCACGGTGACGCCATCCCGGGCGATTTCATTCGACAATGTCTTGGCGAATCCAAGGAGTCCCGAGCGGGCGGTGTTCGACAGCAACAGCCCGCCGATCGGCATCTTCGCCGCCATGGACGACAGGAAGATCACCCGGCCCCATTTGCGCTCGCGCATTCCGGGCACGCACGCGTGCGCCAGGCGGATCGACGCCATGAGGTTCAGGTTCAGCGCCGCCAGGTACTGCTCGTCGGTGGTGGACTCGAACACGGTCGAGGGTGGACCACCGGCGTTCGCCACGAGGATGTCGATGGGCCCGAGCACTTCCACCGCCGCCGCCGCGATGCGCACGGCTTCACCAGCTTCGGCGACGTCGCCTGGCACGGGAAGGGCACGGCTCCTGGTGGTGGCGGAAATCTCCGCCGCTTCCTTGCGGAGCAACTCCCCCCGACGGGCGACCATGGCGACGCTGGCGCCTTCCTGGGCCAGTTCACGCGCAATCGCGAGGCCGAGCCCGGACGACGCGCCGGTCACGAGCGCGACGCGACCCTGAAGACCGAGTTCCATTCAGGGACGATATCCGCGCGATCCCGGCACGGATAGGGTGGGTGCTGGCGGAATCTCGCGCCGGTCCGCCCGTGTCAGTCCCTCAGCGGAACGTGACGAGAAGCGGCTCACTCGACACGACCACCGCGCTTTCGGACCCGCTATGGACCGACACCACCGGGCGGACACGATAGGTCCCCGGGGGGAGCATGATCGGTTCGCCCTGTGATCCCTCGGGCACGACCCGCCCGGTCGTGAATACGTCGATCCGGTGCGTGGCCCCCGGTTGCAACTCCACGGGAGCGCGTAGCTCGAGCGTGCAATAGACGCGCTCAGCCGGCGTGTACGCGTTGCCGTCCGGGTCGCTCAGGAAGAAGTCCATGTTGCATCCGGCCGAGCCCACCGAGACGGCGCGATCGCCGTTGTTGCGCACGGTGATGGCGATCCGGGCGGTGTCGCCCAGGGCAAGGTCGACGGGTTGCAGAGCGACATCGACCGTCACGCGAGGGCCGCCGGCGGATTCGAGGACTGCGCAAGCACCCAGCAGCGGCAGTGACAGGACGCCAATCAGGCGGGGGATGTTCATGGGACGAAGCGGTATGGGGTCGGCGCGTCGTGCGCGCATTGTACGCAGAAGACACCCCGTCCCCCGCGTCCCCCTAAGGTTTTCCCCCAATGGGGTCAGACCCCATTGACCGGCTCTCTCAGACCGCGGAGTGTCGAGCCTCGAGCCTCGACCCTCGAGCCTCCTCCTGACGCCCTGTCGCCTTCGCCACCGCGACCGCACACACCTTGAACTCAGGGATGTGCGCGTAGGGGTCCAACTCGGGATTCGTGAGCAGGTTCACCGCCGCTTCGCGATAGTGCATCGGGATGAACACCTGGCGCCGCGCCACGCGGGTGGAGAGTCGCACCGAGATCCGGATCTCCCCCCGCCGCGACGAGACGCGCACTTCATCGCCGTCGCCCACGCCGAGTTCCAGGGCGTCGGCGGGGTTCAGTTCCACGATCGGCCCCGGCTCCCGGGCGTCGAGCGCAAACGACCGGCGCGTCATCGTGCCCGTGTGCCAGTGGTACATCTGGCGGCCCGTGTTCAGCATGAACGGGTACTCCTCGTCAGGCAGCTCCGCGGGCGGAAGGAACTCGACGCCGACGAACCGCGCCTTGCCGTCCGCCGTCGGGAAGCGGTCGTCGAACAGGAAGTCGGTGCCGGGGTGCTCGGCATTCAGGACCGGATACTGCAGTCCGCCATTCCCGTCGAGCCGGGCATGCGACACGCCGCGCCACGACGGCGTCACCCGGGCGATCTCGTCCATCACCTCGGCGGAACTCGCGAACGGCGTGTGCAGGCCGATCCGGTTCGACAACTCGATGATGATCTCCAGGTCCCCGCGCGCCTTCCCGGGCGGATCGATCGCCTTGTGCGAGAGCTGGATCCGGCGCTCGGTATTCACGAACGTGCCCGTCTTCTCCGCGAACGCGGCGCCCGGCAGCACCACGTCCGCGTACCGCGCCGTCTCGGTCAGGAAGAGATCCTGCACCGCCAGGAACTCGAGCTCCCGGAACCAGTGCTCCGCGTGCGACACCTCGGGATCCGAGAGGATCGGGTTCTCCCCCATGATGTACATGCCCCGGACCGGGCTCGTCTCCTGGACGATCTGGGTCACCTTCAGTCCCACCGCGAGCGGGATCCGCTCGTCAGGCACACCCCAGGTCGACGCGAACAGGTGGCGGATCGCCGGGTCCGTTACCGGCTGGTAGTCCGTGTAGACCATGGGGATCGCGCCGACGTCGCTGGCGCCCTGGACGTTGTTCTGGCCGCGGATGGGGATCATCGCCGCGCCCCACCGGCCGATCATGCCGGTCGCCAGGATCAGGTTCAACAGCGTCGCGACGATGTCGGTCCCCGTCGAGTGCTGGGTGAGCCCCATCGCCCACAGCGTGGCCGAGCGAGGCCCTCGCGCGTACGTCTCGGCGGCGCGCCGGATCAGCTCGGCGGGGACCCCGGTGATCGTCGCCGCGCGTTCCGGCGTATACGGCTTCACGGCGTCACGCACCGAGTCGAAGTCGTGCGTGCGCGCCGCGATGAAGGCCGTGTCCTCGAGCCCCATGGCCAGGATGTGGTGCAGCATCCCGTTGAGCAGCGCGACGTCGGTGCCCGGCACTGGCTGCAGGTGGATGTGCGCCCGCGCCGCCAGCTCGATCCGCCGCGGATCGGCGACGATCAGCGTGGCTCCGCGCTTCACGGCGCGCTTGATCGCCGCGCCGAAGACCGGGTGCGATTCGGTCGTGTTCGCGCCGAGGATGAAGATCACGTCGGATTCGGTCTCCACTTCCCGCATGGAGCCCGACGCGGCGCTGGTGTTCATCGATCGCTGCATCGCCGCGACGGACGAGGAATGACAGAGCCGGGTGCAGTGGTCGACGTTGTTGGTCCCGATCCCGCCACGGAACATCCGCTGCAGCAGGTAATTCTCCTCGTTGCTGCACTTGGCGGACTGGAAGACGGCGAGCGAGGCCGGCCCGTTCGTGTCGCGCAGGCGGGTGAGCTCCTGCGCCGTCAGTTCCATCACCTCATCCCAGGTCGCCTCCCGGAAGGGCTCGTACCAGGACTTCGGCGTTGCCACCCGGTCCCTCGGGTCGCCCAGCGACCCCATGCCGGACGGGGACGTATCGAGGGGATTCGACTTCGGGCGTCGCTTCTTCCCCATCGACTCTTCCTGCACCAGGTCCCAGGGGCCGCCCCGTCGCTGCCAGCCGGCGCGGGCATGCTCGACCGGGTCGAAGACCCATCGTCCGTCCCTCTTGGACCACCCCCGGCGGATGAGCGGCGTCGTGAGGCGGTCGCGGTGCTGCACGAAGTCGGTCCCGAAACGGCCCTTCACGCAGGTCGAGCCATTGTTGGGGGTGTTCTCCTCGATCCACGGGCTGCGCACGTGAACGACCGTTTCGTCGCGCACCTCCAGGTCGATCTGGCACCCCACGCCGCAGTACGGGCAGACGCTGCGTACGGTGCGATCCACGACGGGCAGGTCCTTCGAGCGCATGCGGTCCACCATGTTCCCGTTCGCGGCCCGCACGGCCATCGGGATGATGTCATGGATCGCCCCGGTAGGGCACACGCGCACGCACTCCCCGCACCACGTGCACCCGGCGTGTTCCGGATTCCCGTCGGCGCCGACGATGATCTCCGCGTGGTCGCCCCGGTTCGCGACGTCGAGCACCCCCACCACCTGGATGTCCTCGCAGGCGCGCACACAACGCGTGCAGAGGATGCAGGTGCTCATGTCGTGCCGGATGACCGGGTCGTTGTCCCGCTCGTCGCCGGTCCGCAGCGGCATGCCCGAACGCCGGTCGGTCGGCACGTCGTAACGCCTGACGAGTTGCTCGAACTCGTTCCGGTAGCCGCCCGCCGGGATCTGGTCGGTCGGATAGCGTTCGAGGAGCAGGGACAGCACGCCCTGCCGGTTCTTCACCGCGGCCAACGACTCGGTGGCGACGACCATGCTCTCGGCGGCCTGCGTGGCGCACGAGGCCACCAGCTTCGGGTTCCCCTCGACCGAGACCAGGCAGATCCGGCAATTGCCGACCGTCGGCAGCTTCGGGTACCAGCACAGCGTCGGCACGTCGATGTGGACGGCCCGCGCCGCGTCCAGGATGGTCGCGCCGTCGGGTACGGTAACGGTGACGCCGTCTACAGTCAGCTTCGGCATTCGCCCTGCCAGGAGGATTGGCCGGAGGGGCCCGGCTCAATCCATAATGACAGCGGGGGCGCGGACGCGTCCAGTGACCCCGATCAGTCCTCTCGCAGCACCGACGCTGGCGCGAGTCGCCGTGCCGCGAGCGCGGGGATCAGCGATGCGGTCGCGGTCACGCCGAGCACCCCCCCGGCGCACAGGGCGTAGACGACGGGGTCGAGCGGTGTCACGCCATACAGGAACGCGCCCAGGAACCTCGACAGGCCCAGCGCCACGACGGTGCCGATGCCGGTACCGGCCAGCCCCATGTAAACACCGGACCAGGTGATGAGGCCGACCACCTCACCCGGTTGCGCGCCAAGCGCGAGACGGAGTGCGATCTCCCGCCGGCGCTGGACGACCGCGTAGGTGACCAGGCCGAAGAGGCCAACGCCGGTGACCAGCGCGGCAACGACCGCGAGCCAGATGGTGATGATGCCCAGCGTGCGCTCCGCCGAGATGGAGCGCTCCAGGAAGTACGACACCGGATGGATGTCCCAGGCCGGGCTGCGCGGGTCGATCGAGGCAGCGAGCGAGCGGAGCGGCGCGACCATCGACGTGGGCGGCACGCTGGTCTTCACGATCATGTTGAGGCTCTGCCCCCAGCGGCCCAGCGTCTGGGTCAGCGGCACGTACACCTGGATTCTCGAGGGCTCCCGCAGGGTGTAGTGCCTGACGTTGCGCGTCACGCCGACCACGGTGCGATAGAGGAACGAGGAATCGGCCGCCCGTTCCCCGATCGTCACCCGCTTCCCGATCGGGTCCTGCCCGGGCCAGAAGCTCGCCGCCATGGTCTCGTCCACGATCGCCACCGGGGCCGCATCGTTCCGGTCTCCATCGACGAAGGACCGCCCAGCCAGCACGGGAATGCCCAGCGTCGTGAAGAAGTCCGAGGACACCATGTTGAACAGCACCGACGGTCCTTCGTCGAACGACTGCGTCGCGCCAAAGGGCTGGATGCGCAACTCCCACGACCGGTCGGTCAACGGGAGGATGAGGCTCGCCGCGGCGTGAGTGACGCCGGGCAGCGCGCGGGCCTGCTCGAGGAAGCCCGTATAGTGGGCGAGCCAGGCGTCGCGCGACCCGGTGCTGGCGGAGGAAGTGGCGATGCGGGCCATCAGCAGCCCGTCCTCGTTGAACCCCTTGTCGGTCGACTTGAGGCGGAGGAAGCTCGTCAGCAACAAGCCGGCGCCGACGGCGAGGATCACGCTCAGCGCGGTCTCGCCGACCAGCAGGGCCGAACGGGCCCGCGTGCGCACCCCGACGATCGATGGCGAGCCACCGCGTAGCGACTGCAGGATACGCGGCGACACGGCGTGGTGCGTCGCGGCAAGGCCGAAGAGCACACCGCCGGCGACGCAGGTGGCGAGCGTGGCCAGCGCCGTCCGGAGGTCGATGGAGATCCGCGCGACGAGCGACGCGGGGAGGTCCGTCGGGAGCATCGGGAGCAGCGACCGGAGGAGCAGCACCGCCAGCATGAGTCCGAGGGCGCCACCGGCGACCATGAGGAGGACGTTCTCCTGGATGAACTGGCGGCGGAGGTCGCCGCGGTCACCGCCGAGCGCGAGTCGCACGGCCGCATCGCGGCGACGATCGGCGGCGCGGGCGAGGACCAGCCCCCCGGCGTTGCCGACGGCGATGAGCATGACCAGGCCGACGGCCACGAGGAGCAGCCACAACTGCCGGTCGCGATCGCCGAGCAGGTAGTCGGGAAGGGCCTGCAGGCTCGGCATCGCGGTGAGCGGTCCGTTCTCGGCACGAACGTCGCGGCCGATGCGGTCGATGTCCGCCGCCGCGGCCGCGAAGCTCGTTCCCGTCTTGAGGCGGGCGAAGATGCGGGTGCCGAACGCGGAGTTCCGGTCCTCCCAGGGGAGCCCGCTGATGGAACCCATGTTGACGAGGATCGCCGGCTCGGTTCGTGGGAAGGCAAAGCCTTCGGGAAGGATGCCGGTGACCGTGTGCGGCGTTGCCCCGATCGTGATGGTGCCGCCGACGATCGAGGAGTCGCCACCGAAGGTTGACTGCCACGTCGCGTGCCCGATCATGGCGACCGGCGGTGAGCCCGGTTCGGTCTCGCGCGCGTCGAAGGTGCGCCCGAGCGCCGGGCGAATCCGCAATACGCCGAACAGGTCGCCGTAGACGGCCCCGCCGTCGAGCATCCGTGTTTCGCCTCCGCGGAGGACCCGGAAGCTCCACCCGGCGATACCGCCCCAGGTCTCGAGCGTGCGGCTGCGATCGCGCCAGTCGCGGTAGTTCGGGATCGAGGTCGAGATGCTGAACCCGCGCGACGACGTGACCTCCACGGTGACCAGTTCACCCGGTCGCTCATAGGGGAGCGGGCGCAGGACGATGGCTCCGACGACGGCGAGGACGGCGCTCAGTCCGCCGACGCCAATGGCGATGGTCGCCAGCTGGAGCAGGGTGACGCCGCGCGCACGGACGAGCGTGCGGGCGGCGTGCCGGAGTGACGTGGGCATGAGGGGCGGGGTTTGGGAACGCCGGTGCAAGGTGGGTGACCGGAGTTCGACAGCGCGAATGCGGCGCACGTTGGAATCCCCTGGCGACCGGGGCGGATCGCCCCCGGGGATCCCGTCCGGGCGGGTCCGGAAGCCGGGCGCCGGCATCGTTAGGCGGCGGCCGGCCGGACCGGAACCGGGAGGCAGACTATTGCGCGATGGCGGACGGGCTTCCTATATTCGTCCAACCGCTTCGCGTTCGCGCGGGGACCCTGCTTGGCTTCATCGCGACTACAATCACTCAAGAGTGCCTCCCTGGCCGCCGACATCATCGGCATGGCCGGCAGGGTTGAGGCCCCACCCTTGAAAGTTCGCGACCTCTCTTTTACCACTTTAGGCGTGCATTTATGATGGTCTGGTAGCGATACCGGGCGGTCATGCCGGTTTCGTAACTGTGGTGATGGTCGTCCAGCGGATCGTAGCCCCACTGGACATGCTGATTGAGAAGACCAGTCTGTCGCAGTTTTGCGCCGAGGTCCTGGCGCGCGGAACCAGTCGGATGTTCGCGTCCGGCTGCTGCCGACCAATCCACCGGGGGATTGGACCGGCGTTCAACACCCTCTCCATGGAGAGAACAATGGCTGCGAAGAAGAAGAAGGCTGCGAAGAAGGGCGGCGCCAAGAAGAAGAAGTAGGCTCCGTTCGTTGCTTAACAAGAAAGCCGGCGCATGTGCGCCGGCTTTCTTGTTTTCAGGAACCCTCTTCGCTCAGGCGGCCTTCACCTCGATCGGCTCGCCACTGGTCTCATCCTCGATGGAATAGACGTAGGCGCTGAGACGCGGCACGGGGTCCACGCTCGGCCAGCCGGAGATGACAATCCCGATCGGTTCCTGCGGTTCGTTCGACTGACGACGTTTTGGCATCGGTACAGCACGCTCCTGGTGGCTGCGGTGTGGCTCGGGCGAGTAGCCCGCGTGCCGCGCGCCCAAGGCAACGAGGGTGCCAGGATTGCGGAATCCGGAACGCCTTGCGGCGTCGAAGGATGCGCCGGTAGCGGCTTTCGCGCGTTCACTCGATCGTCGCGAAATGACACGCCGGTAAGCGGACACCCGTAGCGGAATGAAACAGTCGACCGGAGGCGGGCCGGGTACATCGGGTCTCTTGCCTACCGGACTCGGACCTTCTGGCTCGACTCAGGCCACGCTCTTCCGTGCCAGGAAAGTGCCGTTCTCGGCGCCGTCGAGCACGACGGAGACGTCCCATCCGCGATAGCGGGCTCGAAGTTCTTCCATGGTGAGCCCGGACTCGCCGGCGACCAGCGTGTCGACGAGATGAACGCCACCGTCGAGGGTCGCGCGCTTGAGAAGGTCGATGACCCGCGTGCGCTGCTCCTGCGTGAGCCCGCGGAACGCGGCCGGCGTGACGACAACTGCGTTGAGGGGCGCATCGGGCGACCATGCGTTGAGTCCGATGGACTGTCCCTTCACGCGGGACATCAGGCCGACCTGACTGGCGGCCGTGACCACGCGCTCGACCGCTTCCTCGTTCTCCTCGACCGCTGTCACCTGGCAGCCACGGGCGGCGAGGTACAGGACCGGACCTTCCTGGCGAACGCCGGCGACCAGCACCCGCGAATCGGTGTCGGGCAGGATCTCCCGGACGAGCGGGGCGTCAGCGGCGAGGCCCCAGTGTTCCGGCGTGCGATACATGGCCAGGAGCTTGAGCCGGCGCTTGCGCCAGGTGGCATAGGTGGGAATCCGCAGCCGCTGGCTGATGATGCGGTCGACCTCGGAACAGAGCACGAGCTCGTCGAACTCGGGCTGGGGCCGGCCACGGAGGGCGGAAACGGCCTCGTCGCCGATGCGGAGGATTGCCGGCCGCGGAAGCGAGAACTTGTAGTTCTCGATCTCCTGGTCGACATACTGTTCGTACTGCTGCTTCAGCGATACGTGCTGGCGCTGGCCCATGTCGTTTGCCCGGCGGGTCGCGCGACAAGTTAGGCATCCTCGTCAGGCATGGCAAGGCTGTGGGAATGCTGCGTAGACGACCTGCTGCGTGCTGATTGCTGCGGGCTGCTGCTGCCGCTGCGGGCCGGGGCTCGTTGCTGGCGCTCAGCCGGTGGGCTACTGTCGCTCCCTCGACCCTCGACCCTCCCCCATGCCTGAACTTCCCGAAGTCGAGCGAGCGGCCGGGATCGCCCGGGCGGCCGTGGTCGGCCGCACCATAACGAGTGTCCGGGTCCTCCATCCCGCCCAGCGGCGGGGCCTGCCGGCGCGGGCCGCGCGCTCCCTCATTGGCGATCGCGTCGAGGCCGTTGTCCGGCGCGGGAAGGCACAGCGCTTCCGCCTCGCCAGTGGACGCGAGCTGCGCGTGCATTTCCGCATGACCGGGGATTGGGTGCTCCTCGGATCCGGGGAGGTCCCGCCCCGGGCCGTCCGGGCCATCATCGCACTCGACGACGGCACCCGTCTCGCCCTGCACGACCCGCGCGCCCTCTCCGTCATCTCGCTAGGCATGCCCGAGCCGGACGAGGGCATCGGGCCCGAAGCGACCGATCCGGCCCTGACGCCGGCTCGCCTGTCCGCCGCACTCGCCGGCCGGCGGATCGCCATCAAGCAGGCGCTGCTCGACCAGGCCATCGTGGCCGGCATCGGGAACATCTATGCGTCCGAGGCCCTCTGGCGGGCGCGGATCGATCCGCGACTCCCTGCCAACCGTCTCGAGGCCCCACAGCTCCGACGCCTGGTATCGGCTATCCGGGCAACCATGCGAATCGCAATGGCGCGCCACGCGCGCTACTACGGACGGGATGCCGGGGAAGGGCGGTTCGCGGTCTACGATCGCGAGGGACAGCGGTGCCGTCGCTGTGGGGCAAACGTGAGGCGGATCGTCCAGGCGGGAAGGAGCACCTATTTCTGCCTGAGATGCCAGGGAGCTGCGTGCTGATTGCTGCGGGCTGCTGCTGCCGCTGCGGGCTGGGGCTTGGCGCTAGCCCGAGCAGAGGGGCGGAACCCCAGGCATAAGCAATCAGCAGGGGGGAGCTGCGTGCTGATTGGTGCGGGCTGCTGCTGCCGCTGCGGGCTGGGGCTTGGCGCGCCAGCCCGAGCAGAGGGGCGGAGCCCCAGGCATAAGCAATCAGCAGGGGGGAGCTGCGTGCTGATTGCTGCGGGCTGCTGCTGCCGCTGCGGGCTGGGGCTGGCATCCGGGGGGAGAACTTCGTGCTGATTGCTGCGTGCTGCTGCTGGCGCCAGCCCGAGCAAGCTGCGGCAGCCCCAGCCACCAGCAATCAGTACGCAGCCTGAAGTACGACTCCCTTGAGATACCCCGTCTCCGGGATGGTGACCACCTCCGGATGATCGATCGGCTGACCCAGGACCTGCCGGAGCAGCAGCCGGCGCCCGGAGTCCTGCGCGGCGTGTTCCACCATCTCCAGGAACAGCGGACGTGTCATGTGGAAGCTGCAGCTGGCGGTATACAGCATGCCCCCCGGCGCCAGCAGCCGCATTGCTCGCAGGTTGATCTCGTGGTAGCCGCGCAGCGCCGCGTCCAGGGAGTCGCGATTCTTGGCGAACGCCGGCGGGTCGAGCACGATCGTGTCGAACCGCTCACCCTCGCGGTCTTTCTCCCGCAGGTAGTCAAAGGCATTGGCCTCGATGCATTCGACGTTCGCCAGGCTGTTGAGCGTCGCGTTCTCCCGCGCGCGCACCAGCGCGTCGGCCGATGAATCGAGGGCGATCACGCTCTGGGCCTGGCGCGCCAGGTGGAGTGCAAAGGACCCGTGATAGCTGAAGCAGTCGAGCGCCTTCCCCGTTGCCAGGCTGCCCATCAGCACCCGGTTCTCGCGCTGGTCGAGGAAGGCCCCGGTCTTCTGCCCGGTCCAGGGCGCCGCTGCGTACCGGACGCCATGCTCGGTCACGATCACCTCACGCGGCACGTCGCCGTACAGCAGCACGGTCTCCCTCGCCAGCCCCTCCCGTGTCCGCAATGGCACGTCGTTCCGAGCCAGCACCCCTTCGGCTCCGGTGACCTGTACCAGCGCCTCGACGATCGGCTCGCGAAAGGACTCCACCGCCGCGCTCAGCAACTGGACGACCAGCCAGCGATCGTACCGGTCGCAGATCAGGGCAGGGAGGCCGTCGCCCTCGGCGTGCACAAGTCGATAGGCATTGGCGACGGTGACCAGGTCGCGTCGCAGCCCGATCGCCTGCTCCAGTCGCTGCCGCCACCAGCGCGGGTCGATGGTGGCGTCGGGATCGGGGTCGAGAAGGCGGAGGGAGATTTCGGAGGAAGGGCTCCAGAGCGCGACGCCGAGCCAGCGGCCACGGTCGTCGCGAACGCGGACCGTCCCCGCCGGCGCCGAGGGTCGCTTCCGGACGTCGCTCTTGAAGATCCAGGGGTGACCCCGCGCCCAGCGCTGCGCGCCCCGCTGGGTGACCGTTGCCGATTCAGTCACGCGGAGCCCCGAGGTTCCGTGCCCTGATGCCTGATGCCTGATGCCTGATGCCTGATGCGATGCCCGATGCCTGATGTCATCCCCTATGGCCTCGCGCTGGCCGACCGGTTCCGCAGCGCCCGCATCCGCCGCACGGCCTCGTTATGCTCCCGCAGCGTCGCGCGGAACTCGTGATGGCCGTCGGGATGGGCGACGAAGTACAGGAACGGTACGTCGGCAGGGAACAGCGCCGCCTCGATGCTCGCTGAGCCGGGCGAGGCGATCGGACCTGGCGGCAGCCCGACGTTGCGGTAGGTGTTGTACGGCGAGTCTACCCGGAGATCGCGGTAGAGCACCCGGGTCGTGTGGCGACCGAGCGCGTACTGCACGGTCGGGTCGGCCTGGAGGAGCATCTTCCGCTTGAGGCGGTTGTGGTACACGGCCGATATGACCGGTCGCTCGGCTGCGACCCTCGCCTCCTTCTCGATGATCGACGCCAGCGTCACGACCTCGTGCCGCGTCATTCCCAGCACCTTCAGGCGCTCGTTCCACTCCGGCTTCCAGCGCCGCTCGAACTCGTTCACCAGGCGCCTGACGATGGGCAGTGGCGCGGACCCCTCGGGCATCAGGTACGTCTCGGGAAAGAGGTATCCTTCGAGGGTGGGGGTCGGGATGCCGAGCCGCCGGAGCAGCGCCGTGTCACGCGAGGCCGAATCGAGCGCCTCGGGCGGGACCTTCATCGTCGTTGCGACCGAGGGGACAATCGTCCTGAGGTCCCATCCCTCGGGGATGGTCACGGTGAACACGATGCCGCGCCCGGCCACGAGCCCGTCGATCACGGTGCGCCAGGACGCGCCGCGGTCGATGAGGTAGGTGCCCGCCTTGATGCTCCGGTCGCGTCCCGCCAGCTTGGCGTAGAGGCTGAACGCGCGGGCGGAACGGATGACACCCGCCTTCTTCAGGGAGTCCGCGGCCTGGCGCAGGCTGGCGCCGCTGGGTACCTGGACTCGCGCACTGCCACTGCCGCCGTCGCAGGCAGCAACGGCGACGACGCTCCCCGCCAGCACCAGGCGTCGCACGCGGGCCCCGCTCACCGGACCGGTTCCCTGAGTTGCAGGGCATGCTGGAGCAGGACCGTCGCGGCCAGCGCGTCCACGTCTCCCTTGCGCCCGCGGGTCGAGCCGCCCATCTCGCGAATGGCACGCTGCGCCGCCGCGGTGGTGAATCGCTCGTCTACCAGCCGGACCGGCAGCCCGCTCCGCTCGCCGAGCAGGGCCGCCACACGACGCGCCTCGCTCGATCGGTCCGTTTCCTCGCCTTGCCCGTCGAGCGGCAACCCGACGACGAAGCCTTCCGCGCCTAACGACTTCGCCCGTTCGAGGATCTCGCCGATCGGCGGGCGCTTGCCGGCCCGGCGGACGATGTGGCCCGCGGGCGACGCGATGAGCCCCGTCGGATCGCTTACCGCGAGCCCGATCCGGCGGTCACCGAGGTCGATGGCGAAAATGCGCACGGGGGATGGAGGACAGGGGATGGGCGACGGGGGACCCAGCGTTCCGGCCAGGACGAAAACGGCGGGAGCCGACGCGAGGATCCACGCCCACGACAGCGCTCGCCCGTCTCCCGTCCGACACCCCCCGTCTCATTGGGTCATCAGCTGAAAGAACTCCTTGTTCGTCTTGCTCTTCTTCATCTGTCGCAGCAGGAACGTGATCTGTTCCTCGGCCGGCATGTCCCCCAGGAAGGTGCGCAACAGGAACACGCGGTTCCGCTCCTCCTGGTTCAGCAGCAATTCCTCCTTCCGGGTTCCCGACTTGTTGATGTCGATTGCCGGGTAGATGCGCTGGTTGCCGATCTCGCGGCTGAGGACGAGCTCCATGTTGCCGGTCCCCTTGAACTCCTCGAAGATCACCTCGTCCATCCGCGACCCGGTCTCGATGAGCGCGGTGGCCACGATGGTGAGTGACCCGCCGCCCTCGATCTTCCGCGCCGAGCCGAAGAACTTCTTGGGGCGCTGCATCGCCGATGCGTCAAGGCCCCCGGAGAGGATGCGGCCTGACTGCGGCAGCACCGCGTTATGCGCCCGCGCCAGCCGCGTGATGGAGTCCAGCAGGATCACCACGTCGCGGCCCACCTCGACGAGCCGCTTCGCCTTTTCGATCACCATCTCCGCCACCTGCACGTGCCGCACGGCCGTCTCGTCGAACGTCGAGCTGATCACCTCGGCGCCGGGGACGTTCTCGCGGAAGTCCGTCACTTCCTCCGGGCGCTCGTCGATGAGCAGCACGATGAGCGTGACCTCCGGGTGGTTCTCGGAGATCGCGTTGGCCATCTTCTGGAGGAGGATCGTCTTGCCCGCCCGCGGCGGTGCGGTGATCAGCCCGCGCTGTCCCTTGCCGATCGGCGCCACCAGGTCGACGATGCGCATGGCGATGTCTCCGTTCTCGAGCCGGAGCCGCTCGTCGGGATAGACGGGACGCAGCGTGTCGAAGTTCGGGCGCGGCGTGTCGGGCTGCGGCTCGGCGCCGTTGAGCGTCGCCAGCCTCAGCAGCGCGAGGTAGCGCTCCCACGGCTTCGGCGGGCGGACTTCGCCGCTGATCGTGTCACCGGTGCGAAGGGAGAAACGCTTGATCTGCGACGGCGACACGTAGATGTCGTCCGGGCCGGCGAGGTAGTTCCAGTCCATCGCGCGCAGGAAGCCGTAGCCTTCCGGCAGGATCTCCAGCACGCCTTCCGCCTGCAGCGTGTTGGACCCGTCGAGCAGCTTCTGCTCGATGCGGTAGATGATGTCCTGCTTCCGCAGGCCGGAGGTGTCGGGAACGCCCAGGCTGTCCGCGAGCGCAAGGAGCTCAGGGACCGACTTGCGTCTGAGTTCGGCGATGTCCACCTGGAACCAGATGGGTGATGGGAGAGTTGAGATGGGTCAGGCGCCGACCCACGACGTGGCGGCGCGACCGGTGGGTCGGGCGAGGACCCTCGGTGAGGCAGGGATGGGCCGAGCCTTCGGGCAGAAACGGCGCCCGAAAGCGAAGGCAGGTGCGCG
Source organism: Gemmatimonadaceae bacterium (assembly GCA_030835125.1). Classification (GTDB taxonomy): domain Bacteria; phylum Gemmatimonadota; class Gemmatimonadetes; order Gemmatimonadales; family Gemmatimonadaceae; genus JABWBJ01. The sequence goes on from JAUQWM010000044.1 coordinate 150,279, forward strand.
AGGCGGGATTCGAACCCACGACCTTCGGCTCCGGAGGCCGACGCTCTATCCAGCTGAGCTACTCGCGCTTGGTCGGCAGCTGTGGGGCCGCGGACTTGTTGTATGTGTACCAGTCGGGGCGACTGGATTTGAACCAGCGACCTCCTGCTCCCGAAGCAGGCGCTCTACCGGGCTAAGCTACGCCCCGAATCCATTCCCACCGGTTTTCGTGATGCCTGATCCCTGATGCCTGATGCCTGATGCCTGATGCCTGATGCCTGATGCCTGATTTGGTGTAGCGCGCCCTGAGAGACTCGAACTCCCAACCTTCTGATCCGTAGTCAGATGCTCTATCCAATTGAGCTAAGGGCGCTTGTGACCTGCGACCCGGACGGATCCCGGGATTGCCATTCATATAGATGAAGAACGGCCCGCACGAGCGGGCCGCAAGGTACCCGAGTCCAATGGGCGGTACAAGACTCGAACTTGTGACCTCCACGATGTCAACGTGGCGCTCTACCCAACTGAGCTAACCGCCCAAAAACCAGACGGGGGACATGGGACGGGAGACGGCCGCCTCTTCATCTCCTGTCCCATGTCTCCCGTCCGCCGTCTCAAAGAGCGGGAAACGGGACTCGAACCCGCGACCCCAACCTTGGCAAGGTTGTGCTCTACCAACTGAGCTATTCCCGCGACACGTCCTGCCGAGTACCCGACTGGGGCCCGTCACAGCCTGGGACCGCTCGCCCCAGGACGGGAACGGGACCGCCGAATCAGGTGACCAACCGGAGACGCCTACCCGATGGAGGCGAGGGGAATCGAACCCCTGACCTCTTGAATGCCATTCAAGCGCTCTCCCAACTGAGCTACGCCCCCGGGGCCCTGAAAAGGCCATCTTTCAGGAACCGGGTAGTGTACCCCGGGGTAGGTTCCAAGTCAAGCAAACCACTCTGGCGAAACACGTTGCGAACTGTATCTTCATCCCGTCGCTGGCTCCCTTTCGCGTGCCGCACGTAATACCCGGTCGTTCCGCGTTTTCGCACCCTGAGACGCTCCCGAGCGGCTTCACCGTACCACCGACTCCCCCCCGGAGTCTGAGGACATCAATAAATGCCTGAGGTCAAGCGCCGGCGGCGCCGTGCAGCCCCGCCGGGCATCGCGCCCAGTGAACCCGAGCGCGACATTCTCGATCAATACCTCTACGAGGTCAGCACCTACCCACTGCTCAAGCCAGTGGAGGAGATCGCGCTCGCCCGCCGCATCCGTTCGGGCGACCAGGACGCCCTTCAGGAGCTGGTCAAGCGCAACCTGCGCTTCGTCATCTCCGTGGCCAAGAAGTACCAGAATCGCGGGCTTCCCCTCATCGACCTGATCGGCGAAGGGAACGTCGGCCTGCTCACCGCCGCGCGGAAGTTCGATCCGGACCAGGGCGTGAAGTTCATCTCCTATGCCGTGTGGTGGATTCGTCAGGCAATCCTGTCGTCGCTGGCTCGCCAGGGGCGCACCGTGCGCGTGCCGCTCAATCGCACCGCCGACCTGTCGCGCATCATCAAGGCATCGGAAATCCTCAGGCAGAAGCTGCGTCGTGAGCCTTCTCCCGAGGAGCTGGCCCAGTTGACGGGACTGTCGGTCGACGTGGTGCAGTCGCTGGCGGCGCTGAACACGGGCGATGTGCGGCTCGATGCGCCGATGGACCCGGAAGGCGACCGTTCGCTCATCGAGCGCTTCGTCGCCGACGAGATGCCGGATACCGAGGAGGAGGCGATGAACCGCTTCCTCACGGACGAGATCGAGCTCGCGCTGTCGACGCTGCCGCCGCGCGACGCCAAGGTGCTGCGCCTCTACTTCGGGCTCGAGGGCGGAAGGGAACACACGCTCGAGGAGATCGGCTCGATGCTGGGCGTGACCCGCGAGCGGGTCCGGCAATTGCGCGACCGCGCGCTCAAGCGGCTGCGTGAGGGCGATGTCGGACGGGCGCTGAGCAGTTTCGCGGCATAGTCGAGGTCCGAGGTCTGGGGTCGGAGGGGCGGCGCTGCAGAGCGTCGCCCCTTTTTCTTCGCCGGCCACTTACCATGGACCGAACCGCCAATCACATTCCTGCTGTCCGTCTTGCCTGACCTCCGACCTCGGACCTCGGACCTCTGATCTCCCTACGGAACGTCCACAAGGCCTTCGGGCCCAAGCAGGTGCTCACCGGGTTCTCCCTCGAGGTCGAGGAAGGGGAGACGATGGTGATCATCGGGTATTCGGGGTCGGGCAAGTCGGTGGCGATCAAGCACATCGTCGGGCTGCTGGAACCGGACCAGGGGACGGTGTTCGTGGACGGGCTCGAGGTGCCGAAGCTGCCCCGTCGCGAGCTCTATGCACTCCGCTCCCGCATCGGCTACGTCTTCCAGTTCGCGGCGCTCTTCGACTCGCTCAGCATCGGGGAGAACGTCTCGATGGGGCTCCGCAAGCAGGGCCTGCTCAACGCCGCCGAGATCACCCAGCGCGTGGACGAGGCGCTCGACCTGGTCGACCTGCCTAACGTGAAGGAGCGGTTCCCGGCCGAGCTGTCGGGCGGGATGCGGAAGCGCGTGGGGCTGGCGCGGGCGATCGCGCTCCGGCCCAAGTACCTGCTTTACGACGAGCCCACCACCGGTCTCGACCCGGTCACCAGCGCGGTCATCGACGAGCTGATGATCCGGATGCGCGAGAAGCTGGGCGTCACGTCGATCGTGATCACGCACGACATGCGGAGCGCCTACCGGGTCGGCTCACGGATCGCGATGCTGTACGAGGGGAAGGTGCGCCAGGTGGGGACGGTGGACGAGATCCGGGCGACGAAGGACCCGATCGTGCGGCAGTTCATCGAGGGACGCGCCGAGGTCGACCTGAGCGCACTGGCCTGACGATGGCTCGGAACAAGCCCCGCCTCGAGACCTCGGCCGGCGGCGTGGTCATGCACGCCGGGCCCCAGGAACCGTTGTACCTGTTGATCCGCGACAGCTACGGGAACTGGGGCTTTCCCAAGGGGCACCTCGAGCAGGGCGAACGCCCCGAAGACGCGGCGGTGCGCGAGGTGCGCGAGGAGACGGGCCTGGGCGAGGTGCGGCTGCGGGCGCCGATCCACACCATCGACTGGTACTTCCGCTTTCGCGGGCGGCTGATCCACAAGGTCTGCCATTTCTTCCTGATGGAGGCCGAGGACATGCACACCAGCCCCCAGGCGGACGAGGGGATCACGGCCTGCCGGTGGGAGCGGTTCGCCGACGCCGTGGCGCTGGTGTCCTACGAGAACGCGCGCGACGTTCTGCGCCGGGCGCACGGGCAGGTGCCGGGCCACACGCCGGCTGCCTGACGAGAACCGGCCCGTGTCCATGGTCGTGCCGCCCACGTACGCCGCTCCCGTCACCATCGCCGTCTGCGCGGCGCGCGACCGCGCGCGGGCGCTGGCGCGGTCGGCCTTCCCGCGTCGCCGCTGCCGGCTGGCGCTGGCGCGCACGGCCGGTGAGCTGGAACGGGTGTTCCGGGAGACGCTGGTGGACGCGGCCCTGGTGGACGTCCACGCGCCGAACGACGACACCTGGAAGGCGGTGGCGCTGGCGGCGGAATTCCCGAGCGCGCCGTTCTTCGCGCTGACGCCGCTGCGGCCGGGGGATGCGGCCATCGCGGCCCGCTGCGCGGCGGCGGACGTGGCCGACCTGGTGACCGAGGGCGTCGACGACGGCGTGCTGCGCGACCTGGTCCTGCCGCGGACGTTCACGGCCCGCTTCACCGACGCGCTCCGCGACCCGCCGTCCGCGTTAGGCCTGTCCGGCCCGCTCCACCTCGCCACCTGGCGGTTCCTGGTCGCCCATGGGGGACGGCCGGTGCGCACCGACACCATCGCCGCGGCGCTGGGCGTGACGCGCGAACACCTGAGCCGTGCCTTCAGCGCCGGGGGCTCGGCCAACCTGAAGCGGATCATCGACCTCGTCCGGCTCCTCGCGGCCGCTGAACTGGCGAAGAACCCCGGGTACGACGTGTCCGACATCGCGCGGGTGCTAGATTACGCCTCGTCGTCGCACCTGTCCACGACCTCACAACGGATCGCGGGCACGAAGCCGGCATCGCTGGCGCGGCTGCGGACGGTGGACCTGATCGACCGGTTCGTGAAGGGGAGGACGCGGAGCAGGGGGTAGGGGGAGGGAGCTGCGTGCTGATTGCTGCCTGCTGCTGCTAGTCCTGCGTGCTGGGGCTGGAGCTGGGGCTGGGGCTGGGGCTGGGGTCCTCCACTCGCTGGCGGCGGCGGATCCGGTCCTCCGATGCTCCGGCTCGCTCCCTCGGTACCGCCACGACCAGGATCTTGATCGCCCGCGTCAGCAGGTAGGCACGCTCGAGCGCCGATTCCTCGCCCAGCCACCGAACGGCGCGGCGATACCACTCGCGTGACTCTCGTGCCGAGCCGAGTGCTATCTCGTAAAACCGGGCGCGTTCCTTGCCCGAGAAACGTGAGTATCCTTCCGCGATGTTCACGCCGATCGAGTCCACCGCTCGCTCCAACTGATTCACCACGTGCGGCGGCGCGCCAGCGCGGATCAGGACGGTGACATCGTCGCGCGCGACGTCGGTCAGGAACAGCCCGATTCGGTAGGCCGGGAGTTTCCAGATTGGGTCACCGAACAGTTCCGGCGGAGTTCTCGCCTCGAACGCCGCGAACTTTTCCTGGAGAGTCGTCACGGTAGCCAGCATAGGGCTGTCTGATGAGACTCCTTCATCGTGGGAACGCAGGTAGTGTCTTTCCAGCTCCAGCTCCAGCCCCAGCCCCAGCCCCAGCCCCAGCACCCAGCGGCAGCAGCAGCAGGCAGCAATCAGCACGCAGCATGAATCCTTGCTTGCCGTCCCTGCTTGTGATATTTTTCACAAGCTCCTCCCCCCTTCAATAAATCAGAGACCCCGCATGGCCTCCGAGACCCTCCTGCGCCCCGGCGAGATCAAGGACATCCTGCTTCGTGAAATCGAAGCCGCTGACCTCCGCGACCTCGACGTCGAAGAAGTCGGCACCGTGCTCGAGGTGAAGGACGGAATCGCGCGTATCTACGGCCTCCAGAGGGCGATGGCTGGCGAGATGCTCGAGGTGACGTCGTCCGAAACCGGCAACACGATTACCGGGCTGGCGCTGAACCTCGAGGAGGACAACATCGGCGCCGTCATCCTGGGCGACTACCTCCAGCTCAAGGAGGGCGACGAGGTCCGTCGCACCTCTCGCGTGCTGGAGGTTCCGGTCGGGCCGGCCCTGGTCGGTCGCGTCGTCGATCCCCTGGGACGTCCGATCGACGGGCTGGGCGAGATCAACACCACCGTGACCCGTCGGGTGGAGTCGCAGGCACCGGGCATCATCGTCCGGCAGCCGGTGAAGGAGCCGCTGCAGACCGGCATCAAGGCCATCGACGCGATGATCCCGATCGGCCGCGGCCAGCGCGAGCTGATCATCGGCGACCGCGGCACGGGCAAGACGGCCATCGCCATCGACGCGATCATCAACCAGAAGGGCCAGGGCGTCATCTGCGTCTACGTCGCGATCGGCCAGAAGGCCTCGACGATCGCGTCGGTGGTCGAGAAGCTGAAGCAGGCCGGCGCGATGGAGTACACCATCGTGGTCGCTGCCTCGGCGTCCGACCCGGCGCCGATGCTCTACATCGCGCCCTACTCGGGCTGCGCGATGGCCGAGTACTTCATGTACAACGAGGGGAAGCCGACGCTCTGCGTGTACGACGACCTGTCGAAGCAGGCCGCGGCGTACCGCCAGCTCTCGCTGGTGCTCCGCCGCCCGCCGGGTCGCGAGGCGTTCCCCGGCGACGTCTTCTACCTCCATTCGCGGCTCCTCGAACGCGCGGCCAAGCTGCGCGAGGATGCCGACGTGGTCGACGGCAAGACGATCCTCAAGCCGGGCGGCAGCCTGACGGCGCTCCCGATCATCGAGACCCAGGCCGGCGACGTGTCGGCCTACATCCCGACCAACGTCATCTCGATCACCGACGGGCAGATCTTCCTCGAGGGTGACCTGTTCTTCGCCGGCGTCCGCCCCGCGATCAACGTCGGCATCTCGGTCTCCCGCGTCGGCGGTTCGGCGCAGATCAAGGCGATGAAGCAGGTCGCCGGGCGCCTCCGCCTCGACCTGGCCCAGTTCCGCGAACTGGAGGCGTTCGCCGCGTTCGCGTCGGACCTCGATGCCGCAACGAAGAAGCAGCTCGACCGCGGCGCCCGCACCGTGGAGGTGCTGAAGCAGCCGCAGTATGCGCCGGTGCCGGTGGAGCAGCAGGTCATGATCATCTTCGCGGTGACCAACGGCTTCCTGGACGACGTGGCGGTGAAGGACCTGAAGGCGTGGGAGAAGGGCTTCCACGACTTCATGGCGGCGAAGTTCCCGCAGGTGGGGAACGGGATCCGCACCGAGAAGGCGATCTCGAAGGAGAACGAGGCCGCGCTGCGCCGCGGGATCGAGGAGTACAAGCGCGTCGCGCAGAAGTGAGCACGCTCGTCTCCCGCCTCCCAACTCCCCTCTCCAGCCTCGCCTAGATGGCCAAGGGTCGCGAACTCAAGCGCCGCATCAAGACGGTCGAGAACACGCGCAAGATCACGCGAACGATGGAGCTCGTCGCCACGTCGCGGATGAAGCGCGCCCAGGACCGCGTGGCCTCGGCGCGTCCCTACGCGCGCGCGTTAGGCGACGTGATCGCCGGCCTGTACTCGCCCGACCTGGCCGACCGGTTCCCGCTGCTGCGGCAGCCGGCGCAGGCGAGGCGGGCCGCGGTGATCCTGCTGACGTCGAATCGCGGGCTCTGCGGCGGGTTCAACGCGAACCTCATCCGCGAGGCGCGGGGTCTGCTGTCCCGCCTGCGCGGGCAGGGGACCGAGGTGGAGCTGCACGTGGTGGGCCGCAAGGGCATCGGCTACTTCAAGTACGTCGGCCAGCCGATGGCCACGCAGCGGACCGACATCACGGACCGCCCGCGCGCCGACGACGCCTCGTCGCTGGTGGACGGCCTGATGCGGGATTTCGTGTCGGGCGCGCTCGACGCCGTGTACGTGGTGTACGCGCAGTTCCGGTCGGCGATCTCCACGCCGCCGACGAGCGATCGGCTCCTGCCGGTGCAGCCACCGACACGGAGCGGGCCGCTGCCGGACTACCTGCTGTACCCCTCGGCGGAGGACATCCTCACGGAGTTGCTGCCGTCGTACGTGCGGAACGCGGTATACCGCGCGCTGGTCGAAACAGCGGCAGGCGAGCAGGGCGCTCGGCGGACCGCGATGAAGAACGCCACGGATAACGCGACGGACATGATGAATACCCTGACGCGCACGTTCAATCGGGCTCGTCAGGCAGGGATCACCCAGGAAATCGCCGAGATTGTTGGGGGGGCGGCGGCTCTTGAATAACGCTTCTTCTTCTGAACGCTCCGTGCTGATTGCTGCCTGCTGCTGCTGGTCCTGCTTGCTGGGGCCCAGCACCAGCACCAGCACCAGCACCAGCACCAGCTCCAGCTCCAGCACCAGCACGAGGCGGCAGCAGCAGCACGCAGCAATCAGCACGCAGCTCCACTTGAGAGGATCTTTCGGATGACCGCTACGGCACCAGTGACAGCAACTGTCGGCAAGATCGTCCAGATCATCGGCCCCGTCCTCGACGTCGAGTTCGAGGCCGGGTCCCTGCCCGAGCTCTATAACGCGCTCACCATCACCGGGACCTCCGACACCGGGGACCCGATCAAGGTCGTGGCCGAGGTGCAGCAGCACATCGGGCGCAACCAGGTGCGCGCCGTCGCCATGTCCTCCACCGACGGCGTCGTCCGCGGGATGGAGGTCATCGACACCGGATCCGCGATCACGGTACCGGTGGGCGAGGCAGCCCTGGGCCGCATCCTCAACGTGATCGGCGAGCCGGTGGACAACGGCGCCCCGATCCCCGCGAGCGTCGAGCGCTGGCCGATCCACCGCAAGCGCCCGGACTTCGTGAACCTGGAGCCCAAGACCGAGGTCTTCGAGACCGGCATCAAGGTCATCGACCTGATCGCCCCGTTCGTGAAGGGCGGCAAGATCGGCCTCTTCGGCGGCGCCGGCGTCGGCAAGACGGTCGTCATCCAGGAGCTGATCAACAACGTCGCCAAGGGGCACGGCGGCCGGTCGGTCTTCTGCGGCGTGGGCGAGCGCACGCGCGAGGGGAACGACCTGTACCTCGAGTTCAAGGAAGCCGGCATCCTCGGGCAGGTGGCGCTGATCTATGGCCAGATGAACGAGCCGCCCGGGGCCCGCCTGCGCGTCGGGCTGACCGGCCTGACGATCGCCGAGTACTTCCGCGATCGCGAGAACGCCGACGTGCTGGTGTTCATCGACAACATCTTCCGGTTCACCCAGGCCGGCTCGGAGGTGTCCGCCTTGTTAGGCAGGATGCCGAGCGCCGTGGGCTACCAGCCGACGCTGGCCACGGAGATGGGCGACCTGCAGGAACGCATCACCTCGACGCGGAACGGGTCGATCACGTCGGTGCAGGCGATCTACGTGCCCGCCGACGACATCACCGACCCGGCGCCGGCCACGGCGTTCGCGCACCTCGACGCCACGGTCGTGCTCTCGCGCGCGATCACGGAGCTGGGCATCTATCCCGCCGTCGACCCGCTGGCCTCGTCGTCGCGTATCCTCGACGCCCAGTACATCGGCGACCGGCACTACCGCGTCGCCAGCGAGGTGCAGCGCATCCTGCAGCGCTACAAGGAACTCCAGGACATCATCGCCATCCTCGGCATGGACGAGCTGTCCGAGGACGACAAGGTCGTCGTGGCGCGCGCGCGCCGGATCCAGCGCTTCATGTCGCAGCCGTTCGCGGTGGCCGAGCAGTTCACCGGGCGCGCCGGCCAGTACGTGAAGCTCGAGGACACGGTGGCCTCGTTCGAGCGGCTGGTGGCCGGCGAGTTCGACCAGTACCCGGAGCAGGCGTTCTTCATGTGCGGCGGCGCCGACGACATCGCGCGGAACGCCGAAGCGATCGCCAAGGCCTGATCATGCTGACCGTGTCGGTGATCTCGCCGGAGAAGACCCTGTTCGAGGGGACCGTGGCCAGCCTCGTGGCGCCGGCCTACGACGGCGAGGTGGGTATCCTGCCCCAGCACGCGCCGATGATGACGCTGCTGGGGAAGGGGGAGTTGCGCCTGGGCCCCGATGGCGCCGACGGCCGCTTCCAGATCGCGGGCGGGTTCCTCCAGGTGCTGAACGACTCGGTCCGGGTCGTGACGGAGAACGCGAAGTAGGGCAACGACCGGCGCCCGTGACCTAACGAGCCGGGCCGAGCTGGCGCAGTTGCGCGCGGGCCTCCGCGTAGTCCGGCCGCAGGCGGAGGGCCTCCTCGAGGTGGCGCCGCGCCTCACGCGGGCGCCCGAGGCGAATGAGGGCAAACGCGAGGTTGTTGTGCGCTTCCGGATTGCGCTGCCGGACCTCCAGCGCCGCGGTGAACTGCTGCGCGGCCTCCGCATACCGTCCCAGGATCAGCAGGCCGATGCCGAGGTTGTTCCGCGCCTCGGCGTGCGCCGGATTCAGTCGCAGCGCCGCCTCGAAGGCGGGGATCGCCGCCTCGACGCGCCCGGACTGGCTGAGCAGCGTCCCGAGGTTGAACCGGGCCGACGCATCGTCGGGAAGGCGCCGTGACAGGTCCTCGTAATACGCGATCGCGTCGGCGGGCCGGCCCTGCGCCACGAGGAGCTGTCCACGCAGGTTGAGGGCCTCGGAGTTCCCCGGTGCGCCGCGGATGGCCTGGTCCAGTTCCAGCGCGGCCGATTCCACGCGACCGGAGCGCAGCAGGACCCGCGCGAGGTTGACTCGCGCCGGCACCAGGTCCGGTTTCCCGCGCAGGGCAGCCCGGAACGCCGCTTCCGCCTTCGGGACGTCGCCTCCCAGGGCGTACGCCGAGCCCAGGACATTCAGCGCGTCCGGGTTCCCGGGATCCTGCGACATCACGGGTTCGAGGTCCCCCATCGCGTCAGCGAGACGTCCATCGCGAAGGCTGAGGGCCGCGCGGTTGACACGCGCCGGGACGAAGGTCGGCGCGATCCGGAGCGCCGCCTCGGTGTGCATCCGCGCTTCGTCGATCGCTCCACGCTGGAGCAGTGCCGCGCCCAGGTTCGCCAGGGCCTCATAGTAGTCCGGCTTCAGCAGCACCGCCTGGCGGTACCCGACGATGGCGGACTCGGTCTCTCCGCGCTCAAGTCGGACGTTGGCCAGGTTGTTGTGGGCCAGCCATGCGGCGGGGTTCTTCTCGAGGGTGTCGGACCACAGCGTCTCCAGATCCTTGTAGACGTGCGCCTGGTTCCACGTCAGGACGGCGAGGGGGACGACCAGCGCGAATGCCCACCGGGAAGCAAGACGCGAAAGCGCCGTGGCCACCAGCACGAGGATGCCGATGCTGGCGAAGTACTGGAAGTGGTCCGCCACGAAGGAGAACCGCATCGGATACACGTTGATGAAGCCGAGGGCCGGAACGAGCGTCCCTCCGAAGAAGAGGAGGGCCGCGAACGGGCCGCGGCCGAAGCGACGCCTTGCCAGCCAGGCCAGGGCGAGGATGGCGACTGCCGCGAGGGGAAACACCCATTGCAGCGGCTGGCCGGCGTCGATCTCCCAGCGTGGGTAGATGAACGTCAGGTTGGACGGCCAGAGCAGCTTGGTGGCGTAGAACCACAGGGCCCGTCCGGCGATGAGCAGGCGTTCGGCGCCGCTGAACTCCCAGTCGGGACCCACGGCACCGACCCGGCTGCGCTCCATCCACGCCGTGTTGAGGGCGAGGATCAGGCCAATGGCGAAGAACGGCACGAGTGGTCGCACATCGGACCGGGTCACGGTGCCGCGCTTCCACCAGCACACCACGAGCATCGCGGCGGGCAGGGAGGCCGCGACGGTCTTGCTCAGCATCGCCGCGATGAAGAGCGCCAGTGAGAGGAAGTACCATCGTCGATCGGCTGTCAGTCTCGTCCTGCCGCCTGGTGCCGCGTGCGGGGTGGCCGCCTGTCCGCCGGCGGGGAACGACTGGATGCGTAGCCAGGCGAGCGCCGAGCCGAGGGAGAAGACGGCCGAGAGGAGGTTCTTGCGTTCGGTTATCCAGGCGACGGATTCAACGCCGACCGGATGGACCGCGAACAGCAAGGCGGCAAGCGATGCGGCGCGCACCTCGAGGCGCACGAGGAGGCGCCAGAGCAGGAACGAGGCGAGGCCGTGGAGGAGGATGTTGAGGCCATGGTACGGCGCCGGGTCGAGTCCCCACAGGTGGCGCTCCACCCAGAAAGTGGTGTGAACGAGCGGATAGTACTGGGGCACGGCCCCCGGTTCAGTCCAGATCCGGCGGAGCCCATCAAGGTCGACGAGGGTTTCGTTGCGGGTGACGTGGTCATCGTCATCCCAGACGAAGCCGGCGCGGAGGGCGGGTGCGTACGCCGCGACGATCAGGACCAGTCCCAGGATCGGGAGCAGCCAGGAGAAGCGGCGGGCCTGAAGATCCATTCGGGGGCGTTGGGTCGCGGGGAATGGGTTGTTCGGGTGTCCGGAGACACCTGAGCACCGAACTAAATAGGGGGTGATCGCCGGCCGCCTGTCCCGTCGACCGGGATCGGGTGGAGGCTCGGTCGGTCGGCTGGTCCCGGGTCGCGAACTGGGGTCGAAGGGCCCGAAAGCGGTCCACCCCGGGTTTACGCCTTGGAACGACGGCACGCCGTCCAGTGGCCCCCGACACCAGAATCCAGTGCTTGCGCATACTGGTGTTGACCAACAATATGGGGCGCGTCACCAACCGAGACCCTTCCGTGACAGGCCGGTTTCCCAGTGGTAGCGGGGACTGAGCCGGCGAAGGCGTGGCGGTTGGCGGCGTCGTTACATGCTTGTCAAACAGGATTCCCCCACCCGCACGCACTCGCCCCCTGCGAGTGAATGCGAGACGCAGGACCCCTGTCAGCGCGGTGCTGGCAGGAAGCGGAACAGCCCCTCACCCGTGAGGAACACATGACGAGGTTCCGTCGCAGCAGTCGTCTGGCAAGCTTGCTTGCCGGACTCGCGACTACCGTGCTCGCGAGCACGGCGTTCGCACAGGGAGCTGTCATCACTGGTACGGTCAAGTCGCAGCAGGGTCAGAACCTGCAGGGCGCGCAAGTCCGTATCGCCGACCTGAATGTCGCAGTCGGCACCAATGAAGACGGCACCTACCGCATTACGCTGGCCGCGGAGCGTATCCGCGGGCAGACCGTGGTCCTCTCGGTCCGCATGATCGGTTTCAAGCCTCAGACGAAGAACGTCACGATGAGCGCTGGGAACCAGACGCACGACTTCACGCTCGATGTCGACGTCAACCGCCTGTCCGAAGTGGTGGTCACGGGCGTGACGGGTGCGACCGAGACGAAGAAGCTTGCGTTCACGGTCGACAAGGTCGACCAGGCCAACCTGCCGGTGCCGGCGACCAGCGCACTCCAGTCCATTCAGGGGAAGGTGACTGGCGCGCAGGTGGTCACCCCGAGCGGCCGTCCTGGCACGGCGCCGTCGATCATCCTGCGTGGCGCGAAGTCGCTCAACCTGAGCCTTTCGCCCCTCGTGGTGGTGGACGGCATCGTGATGAACGGCGGTATGAATGACATCAACCCGCAGGACATCGAGAGCATCGAGGTCGTGAAGGGTGCCGCGGCGTCGTCGACGTACGGCGCGCGGGCGCAGAACGGTGTCATCCAGATCACGACCAAGTCCGGCGCTACGGCCGGTCAGGGCGCCCGCTTCAACGTGCGCTCGGAGACGGGTCTGCAGGACATCCAGGGCGCGTATCCGTTCGCCCGGCGTCACTGGCTGGTGATGGACGAGACGATGCAGAACTTCTGCGTCGGCGTGACGAACCAGCCGGCCTGCTCCCGCGTCGTGGATTTCGAGGACCATGCCCTGTACGTGAACGACAACGGCGACGAGGTCTCGGCCCGCTCGCCGGCGAACTTCGAGCGCGACGCCGGTATCGCCCTTCCGCTGTCGAAGCCGATGCTGCGCGGCACGTTCCAGGTCAACCAGTGGCCCGTCCGGTACAACCCGGTCGCTGCCGCCACGACCGCGAACCTCTACAGCAACAACAACGTCGACATGAGCGGCCGGTTCGGGAACACCGGCTTCTTTGCCAGCGCGTCGAACCTGATCCAGGAAGGCGCCATCAAGTTCCTGGATGGCTATCGCCGCAACACCGCCCGGTTGAACGTCGACCAGGCTGTTGGTGAAGACCTCACGATGCAGGTCTCGACGCTCTACGCCCGCACGACGAACTATCCGGAGACGGACTTCTTCGTGCTGACCCGCGTCCCGGCCGGCGTCGACATCCTCCGCCGCGACAGCCGCGGGCGCCTGTTCATCCGGTCCAATCCGCTGAACCAGGGCCAGCAGAACGAGAACCCGCTGTGGGATGCCGAGAACTTCAACTCCCGCACGAACGTTGACCGGTACCTTGGCTCATTCACGTCCCGCTACACGCCGTTCCCGTGGCTCGATTTCGAGGGCAACGCCTCGCTCGACCGCCGGCGCGACAACAGCTGGTCGCTGACGGAGAAGGGGTATCGCGTCACCCGCACCAACCAGAGCACCGCGTACCTCGGTTCGTACTCCGAGAGCGCCGGCTCCGATGCGTCGTACAACATGAGCCTCAACGGGACGGCGCGTCAGAACAACCCGCTGGGCATTTCCGACCTGCAGACGCGTGTGAACGTCCGGTACTCGTTCGAGCGCTCGGATGCAGATGGCCTGAGCGCCGGCGGTAACACGCTGGCCGTCCCCGGCCTCCTGACGCTGCGCAACGTGACCGTGCCGAACTCGCCTACCTCGAGCGCCAGCTCGGTCCGCGCGATCGGCATGCTCGGTGGCCTGGCCATCGACTACAAGGGCAAGTACATCCTGGACTTCGTCTATCGCCAGGACGGCAGCTCCCTCTTCGGTTCCGAGGAGCGCTGGCACCCGTACGGCCGCGCCTCGATGGCGTGGCGCCTGTCGGACGAAGGCTGGTGGCCCTTCAAGGGCGCGGTGAACGACATGAAGCTGCGCGGCTCGGTCGGTACGGCCGGTGGTCGCCCGGGCTTCAGCTATCAGTACGAGACCTTCAACATCGGCACGGGCGGTACGGTCTCCAGCAACCAGCTGGGTAACCGTTTCCTCAAGCCCGAGAACACGACCGAGACCGAGTTCGGGTTCGACGCCGAGTTGTTCAGCAAGTACGGCCTGAACGTCACGTACGCGCGCGACATCACCGAGGACCAGATGCTCCAGGTCCCGTCGTCGGCGTCGTCGGGCTTCAGCACCCAGTGGCGGAACGCCGGCACGATCGAGAACAAGACGTACGAAGTGTCGCTGAACGTCCCCCTCATCACGAACCGTGACGTCGTGTGGACGACCCGCCTCTCGTTCGACCGGAACCGCGCGTTCATCACGAAGCTGGACGTGCCGCCGTTCTCCGCCAGCACGTCGAATGCCCGATTCGAGTTCCGCGTTGGCGAGCGGCTCGGCCAGAACTGGGGCAAGTTCTTCCTGACGGACTGCTCGCAGCTGGATCCGGCGTTCATCTCGCAGTGCGGACCGGCCGGCAGCGGCGCGCAGTACCAGCCGAACAGCGATGGCTACATCGTCTGGACGGGTGGCTACAACCCGACGGAAGGCATCACGCGGAACCTGTGGCAGTCGGCGCTTCCGGGCTGCATGCAGAACGGCGCCCCGATCAACCAGACGGGTCGTGTCAACTGCGAGAATGCAGGCGGTACGGTGAACAACCCGTGGGCGATTCCGCTCAACAACTGGGGCATGCTGATCGTCATGCGTGACTCCACCGGCTCGCCGGTGCAGAATCGTCTCGGCAACACGTCGCCGGACTTCCGCCTGTCGATGTCGCACAACTTCAACTGGAAGAAGCTGACGGTCTACGCCCTGGTTGATGGCAACTACGGCAACCGGCTCTTCAACCAGGAGATCCACTGGTCCCTGGGCGATTACAACGTCCGTTACGAGGACCAGGACGGCCGGACGGTCGAGACCGCGAAGCCGATGGGCTACTACTGGCGTGCGCCGCAGCCGGATAACGGCGCTGGCGTTGGTGGTTTCTACGACGTGCTGGGTGGCAACAACCAGACGGTGCAGAAGGGAACGTACACGAAGCTGCGTGAGGTCATGGTGGGCTATCAGCTCGGCGCCATTCGTGGAGTCGGCGACTTCAGCCTCACCGTGGTCGGTCGCAACCTGTACACGATTACCGATTTCCTCGGGTGGGACCCGGAAGTTGGCGGTTCGGTCCTGAACTCGTCGGCCATCGGTGGCGTGGCAGGCTTCCAGTACCCCCAGACGCGCACGTTCACGTTCACCATCGGAACGCGTTTCTAATCCGAACTGAGACGCCGGGTCGGGACCTCACGGTCCCGGTCCCGGCCGATCGGGTCACCTTCTGAGGACCCAAGATGACGACACGTGTGAAACTGGTGGCGGCAGGGCTGGTGCTGGTGGTGGGGGCATGCAGGGAGCCGCTCACGGCCATCAACCCGAACAACCCGGACGTTGAACGCGTCTTCAGGCAGCCTGCGTCGATCGAGCAGACGCTGGCGACCGGGTACCAGCAGTGCCGCAACACCGAAAAGGGAACCGACATGACCGCCCAGATGGCGACCATGTCCCTCGAGAGCTATTCGCAGCTCGGTAACTTCAACATGGGCCTCCGCGGCGCCATTCCGCGGTCCCCCATCCTCAACAACAAGTCCGCCCAGCAGTCGCTCAACGGCAACTTCGGCGCCTGGTCGCGGCAGGGGCGGTTGCAGGCGAACGCGCTCAAGCAGCTGGACGCGCTTCGCGCGGCGAATTCGCCGGTGCTGGCAAGCGAGGCTCGTGACCTGAAAGCTCGCGCCCAGGGCTTCTTCAACATCGGGTGCAACCTGGGCTGGTTGGCGATGGCCTTCGATTCCGCGGGCATCATCGACCACATCATGGCGTCGGACTTCGTGCCCGAGTTGAGCGGCTACACGGACGTGATGAACGCCGCGCTGGCCATGATGGACTCGGCGCTGGCGATGGCCTCACCGGCGTCCGAGGCTGGCTTCCCGATCCTCCTGTCCGCGACCTCGCTGTCGCGCGCGGACTTCGTCAAGCTGGTCCGTTCGTACAAGGCGCGGTTCCGGGCAGGTGTTGCCCGCACGCCGGCCGAGCGGGCTGCGGTGAACTGGGCCGAAGTGGCGGCCGATGCCGACGCCGGCCTCACCGCCGACCTCGTCGTTACGATCGGTGCCACGTCCGGTTGGACCATCGGCGTCCAGACCAGCACGTTCTATCAGGACGCTGCCTGGAGCCAGATCACGCCGTTCATCTTCGGTTTCGCCGACCAGTCTGGTGGTTACGACACCTGGCTGTCGACGCCGATCACGCAGCGGAACGGTGCCTTCCTGATCGTTACGCCTGACCTGCGCTTCCCGCAGGGCTCCACGCGGCCGGCACAGATCGCCGCGTCGCCGGAGCCGGGCAATCACACGGGCTTTCCGTACATGAAGAACCGCTCGGGTCCGGACTCACCCGGTGACCCGTGGGGCACGTCGTACTACGAGCATCACCGACTGAAGTACATCCGGAACAACTCGAGCACGGGTCCATACCCGGAGTTCCTGAAGTCCGAAGTCGACCTCCTCGGCGCGGAAGCGTATCTCCGCCTCGGTGACATGACCAAGGCGCTGTCGCGGATCAACACCTGGCGCACGCGCGCCGGCCTGCCCGCGATCTCCGGTGCCAGCATGAACGACGTGATCGCCGGACCGAATTGCGTACCACGTGTCCCGGCGGCGCCGAACTACACCACCACGGCCTGCGGCACGATCTTCGAGGCCATGAAGTGGGAGAAGCGCATGGAGCAGGCGTACAACTACATGGGCGCCTGGTTCTTCGACGCCCGCGGTTGGGGTGACCTGGTGCAGGACACGCCGCTGCACTACCCGGTGCCGGTGCCGGAGCTCGATGCGCGGCTGAAGGGCTACTACAACCTGGGTGGCGGCGGTGATGCTAGCGCCGCGCTCGGAACGTATCGCTGGTAAACAAGGCAGGTGTCTCATGCAGTTCCGGAAGTTGTGGGTGACACTCGGGATGGTTCCGGCGGCGTTAGGCTGCTATGCCTACGCGCCGCTGGACACCGCGACCGGGGTCCAGGCCGGTGAGCACGTTGCTGTCGAAATCACCGACCGGGGCAGGGCGGAACTGGGCGACAGGTTGGGTACGGGTGTGCTTCGCGTCGAAGGGACGCTCACCCGTACCGACTCGGCGGACCTGGTGATGAACGTGTGGCGGGTCGCGCAGATTGGTGGCGCGACTGCCCGTTGGAGCGGGGAAAGTGTCCGGCTTCCGCGGGAGTACGCGAGCAGGGTGCAGACACGCACGCTGAATCGCGGACGGACGTTCCTCGTTGCCGGGGCGGCCGTGGCTGGGATGGTCTTGTTTACGAGAGAGTTCGGTTTGCTTGGTAGTTGGGTGGGTGGGGAGGATGACAATGAACCTCCCCCTCCCGCTTCATCCCGCGGCTGGTGGTACTAGCCGCATAACAGTTGGCTTCTGACGGACTTCCCGTGGAGGCAGTGCGAATGAGAGTATCGCGTATCGGGCTGGCGCTGGTCGGCGCGCTCCTGGCTGTCGGCTGTTCCAAGGACGACGGGCCATTCCTCGCGCCCGAGGTCCCGCTCGCCTACACCCGATTCATCAACGCCATTCCGGATACTGGCTCGGTCGACTTCCGGTTCATCGACCTGCTCGAGTATTCGCCGTTCGCCGTGCAGCTCGCATACCGAGGCTTCACGCCGTACCAGGGTACGGCCACGGGCGCGCGGCACCTCAAGGTGTTCACCAATCCTGGTGGGTCGAACGTCCAGATCCAGCACGTGACGAATGTGCTGCTGGACGAGACGCCGACCTTCGAGGCTGGCAAGTACTACACGATCGTGGCCACCGGGTATTCCCGCACCGGTAGCACCCCGTCCCTCACCCTTCAGGTCTACGAGGATGTCCTCCCGGATGCCGGCAGCAATGTCGCGTTCCGGGTGGTGAACCTCGGGGCCGGCCTCGCCGCGCTGAACGTGGGCGTGACGGCGGCCAGTGCCGATCCGATCCCGGGCACGCCGACGTACAGCAACGTTGGCTACCTCACGGCTTCGGCGTATCAGACCCGCGCCCCAGGCACCGCCTGGTTCCGGGTCCAGGAAGCAAACGCCGCCACGGAAATCGTGTCCGGCAACGGGCGTCAGGCGCCGGCCGGTGTGGCCGGTGACCCGCTCAACAACCTGACCACGGTCGGTGGTGCCGGCCAGGCCGGCAGCGTCGTGAGCGCGTTCGTGTTCCCCCGTTCGGTTGCGGGCAGCACGGCGCCAAACGTTACCGCTCCGTCGATCGTCTTCATCGTCGACAAGCACCCGCGCTGAGCACTTCAACGTGGTGAAACGGCGGCGTCCCGAAACGGGCGCCGCCGTTTCGCGTTTGGCCCATCGTCGAGCCTGGGTGACCTTGGAGTCAGAAGCGGACACGCCGCCGCCTTGCCGGGGCACCGGCCCCCTCGCTTTCTTGCGCTGGAACCAGCGCTTTCCCGAGGGCTGGCGGACTCACCCACTCGACCAATGAAGAGACTCTCCGTCATTGCCGCGATTTCGATCCTTGCCACCGCCAGCCCGTCACCGTCGGGTGCGCAGGCGTGGGCCTATCCCAGCTTCCAGCCGCCCCGCATCGCGGTGCGCGAGTACAACTTCGGCGTTGGAGACGCCGGCGGCCCGGGGATCTCGCTCGTGTTCCAGTGGCGCGAGCAGTCCGGCCCGCGCAGTCAGTTCTCCTTCGATGTCGGCATCGCCGACACCGACCGCCGGGACATCGACCTGGTGGCCTTCGGAGGCATCGGTGCGGCCACGAGGCTGGGATCGGCGACCGACGAGGTCCCGCTCGATTTCCTCCTCACCGGCGGGATCTACCTCGCCATCGGCGATGGCACGCTGCTGCGCCTTCCGGTCGGCCTGTCCCTCGGGCACCGGTTCGACCTCGAGGGGATGGCGCTCACGCCATACATGCACCCGCGCCTGTCGGTCGACATGTGCAGCGGATGCGGTGGCAGCGACCTCGCGTTGACGCTCGACCTCGGCCTCAACTTCGAGGTGTCCCGCACGCTGTCCGTCCGCGGCGCGGTGGTCCTGACCGGCAGCGACTCCTTCGACGGCGACGGCTTCGGGCTGTCGCTCGCCTGGACCCCGCCGTCGCTGGCTCGGCGGCGTTAGGCGGCCGGTGGCGGCGGGGCAGGCTCCCCGAGGAGCGCCGCGACCATCCTGTAGGACCGCTCACCGGCCCCAAGGCCGCGCTCGACGAAGGTGCGTGCCGCCGCGCCCGCGGCGTCGCGTGCTGCCGGGTCGCCGAGCCATGACTCCAGGACCTCGATCATCTCGTCCAGCGTGACGACGGCGTCGCCGCCGCGGCTGCGGTGCAGCATCACGGCGTCGCGGCTGTTGGAGTGCCGCGGCCCGAACACCACCGGGACGCCAAATGCCGCCGGCTCCAGCACCGAGTGCAGGCCTGCGTCATGGAAGCCCCCGCCCACGAACGCGACCGTCGCCAGGCTGTACAGGTCACCCAGGACCCCCGTGCGATCGACGAGCACGACGTCCGCGGTTTCGCTCGCCGGGGTGCCGAGCCTGGCGATCGACAGGCCCTGGTCCCGGGCCCAGGCCTCGATCGGCTGCAGGTGCGACTCGGTGGGCTCATGCGGCGCGATCACCAGCCGGGCATCGTAAAGGTCGCGGCGAACCGCGCTCCATGCCTCGAGCAGGACTTCCTCGTCGGATGGCCAGGTCGAACCTGCGACCAGCGTGGGTCGCGGATCCCGGAGCGGCGCCAGGAGCGCACTGCCCGGGTCGACGCGCAATGCACGCTCCCACACCTGGTCGTACCTGGTGTCGCCCGTGACCAGCACCACCGCCGGATCGGAGCCGAGGGCGACGATCCGCTCGGCATCCGCCTCGGTGGCCGCACCCACGGCATCGAGGTTCTCGTAGCACTCGTGGAGCAGCGACGAGGCGATCCCGCCGGAGCGCGATGAGACATCGGAGACCGTACCGGAGATGAGCCCGAGCCGGACTCCGCGCCGGGACGCTTCCCCCACCAGGACCGGCCAGACATCGAGCTTGCTGAACACCAGGGCAGTAGGGCGGAGCGCGTCCAGCACCGCCGCGGCATCCCCCGCCGTGTCGAAGGGGAGGTAGTCGGTGAAATCGGCACCCAGCGAGTGCGCGAAGGCCTCAGCGCTCGGTGAGAAGAACGTGAAGGCCAGCTGCACGTCCGGTCGCCTGGCACGAACGAGGTCCAGCACCACCCGCGCCTGGAGTCCTTCCCCCACCGAGGGCGCGTGCAGCCACAGGAGCGGCCTTCGGGTATCCCGGTGCCGGCTCCAGGCCGCGAATCGCCGCCTGATTCCTCGCCTGGCGGCGAGGGACCGCGACAGCTTGGAGTGGCCAGCCGGGGCCAACGCCGCCGCGGACCTGGCCAGTTGACCGACCGCGCCATAGACGAGGCGCAGGGCGGGGTTCATCAGGGCTGCGAGGCGCCCCCGGCGCGCGCGATCGCGGAGTCGAGCAATGGCCGCAGACGGCTCGCCGGAATCGCGCCGCTGACTACCTGCGAGCCGATGAAGAAGGTGGGCGTCTGGTTGACGCCACCTGACATGCCACGGTCGAGGTCGGCATCCACCAAGGGCATCATCACGTCATCGACGAGGCATTGGTTCCAGGTCGCGCTGTCGACGCCGGCCTCGATGGCGATCTTCCGGAAGGTCGGCACGGCGTCGGGGAGCGGCGTCCACTGGTCCTGGGCGGCAAAGATGCGATCGTGGACCGGCCAGAACTTCCCCTGCGCGCCGGCGCACATGGCTGCCTCAGCCGCGCTGCGCGCGTGCTGATGCTGGCTGAGGGGAAAGTTCGTATACGCGAACCTGACCTTTCCCGTCGCGACGTAGTCGCGCAGGATCTCCTCCGAGAAGGAGTCGTGCCAGTATTTGCAGGCGGGACACTGGAAGTCGCTCGCCATGACGAGCCAGACGCGCGCGTCCGCGTTGCCCTGGATGCGCGACGTATCGGCGGCGGTGACGCGCGGATCGGTCGCCGCCTGCGCAGCGGCGGCTCCCCCCGGAGCGACAGCCGCCGCATCACCCTCGCGAACCTCGACGTCCCTGCTGCAGGCACCGGCCACAAGGGTGACCACGAGCAGGCGGACCATGGACTGGTAGAATCGTGTCATTTCGAAACACCTGGGGTGATGGGCGCGTAATGCGCTAAAGATAGACAGAAGCGGGAAGATGGGAGATGGCCTGCTCTCATTCCTGCTGATACGGCGTCACCGTTGCCGAGGTCACGAGCCAGAATTGAATATCCTGATCGCCGTCCTGTTGGCGACGCAGCAGCTGGAGTTGCCGCCCGCGCCTCGTGGCTATGGCACGAGTGCCGCCGAGGTGGTCGTTGACGCCGCCGGTGTGCTCGACCCCGGCACGATCAGCCGGTTGAATCGCATCGCGTTCGAGCTGAAGGCGAGGACCGGCGGTGAAATGGCGATCGTCACCATGCCCGACCTGCGAGGCCGGGACGTGGCCGACGTTGCGTTGCGCATCGGGCGCGACTGGGGAGTTGGCGCGTCGGCGGGCGTCGGCAATCGCACGCGCAACGCCGGCGTGGTGGTGCTGGTGGTGCCGAAGGAGACGTCCTCGGATGGGAGGGGGCACGTCCGGATCGAAGTCGGCCGCGGTGTCGAGGGCTTTGTGCCTGACGGGGTTGCGGGCGACATCCAGCGCGCAGCGATCCCGCTCTTCCAGCGCCAGGACTACGGCGGCGCCATCGTGCAGATCGTGTCGGCGCTATCGGCCCGCTACGCGGCCGAGTTCGGCGTGACCCTCGATACCTCCCTGGTGCCGCGATTCCGGGAGGTGCAGGGGCCGCCACGAGCCGTTACGATCCCGCCGGGCGTCATCATCTTCCTTGTGTTTGTCGCGTTCCTCATCCTGTCCGGGTTGGGTCGCGCGAGCCGGGGCGGTCGTGGCGGCGGCAACGGGTGCCTCAACCTGCTCTGGCTGATCTCGGTCGCGCAGTCCGGCTCCCGGCATCGCGGCGGATGGGGCGGGGGCGGCTTTGGCGGCGGCAGTTTCGGGGGAAGCGGCGGGTTCGGCGGGTTCGGGGGAGGGGGCGGGTTCAGCGGCGGCGGATCAAGCGGGAGCTGGTGACCACATGGCACGGATGAATCTCGAGGAACTCGTCAGGCAGCTTACCCTCGCCCATGAGGGGCGCCTTCGCTGCGTCGCGCTGTACGGCTCGGCCGCGCGCGGCGAGCAGGTATCACAGCACGCCAACCTGAACGTGCTGGTGATCGTCGACGCGATCGACATGGATCACCTGCGCCGGGAGGCCGGGGTCGCGCTGGCGTGGCGCGAGGCCGGGAATCCCCCACCGCTCACGCTGACGGTGGCCGAGTGGCACGGGTCGGCGGACATCTTCCCGATGGAGTATGCCGATATCCTGGCGCACCACCGGATCCTCCACGGGGCGCTCCCGGGCGAGCGGCCGGTGGTGCGCCGGGCGGACCTGCGCCTGCAACTCGAGCATGAGACCCTGAGCAAGGTCCTGCGCCTGCGGCACGCGGTGCTCTCGTCAGGCGGCGCGCCGAAGGCGCTGGCGCAACTGCTCGAGGACAGCATGTCGACGATCATGGTGCTGTTGCGGGCGACGCTGCGGCTGGCGGGCGAGGAACCACCGACCGAGTCGAGCGCGGTGATCGATCGCGTGGGCGCGGTGACCGGCGTGCCGGTTGCAGCCTTCACGCGCGTGCTGGCTCACGCGCGGGGCGGGTCGAAGGTGGCCGGGGACGCTGCCGTGGCGCTCACGTCGGAGTACCTCGCCGGGGTGTCGGCGCTGGCGAGCTGGGTGAACGCGCAGGAGTAGGGAGGGCAGAGTGCAGAGTGCAGAGTGCAGAGTGCAGAATCAAGAATTGCAGAGGGATTTCCTCATGACGGCTCGATTACCATCCCAAGGAGCATGGCACATGCGTGGTATCCTGGCAGTTGCGCTGGTCGCGCTTACGACTGGTTGCGGCTACAACACCATCCAGTCCAATGACGAGGCCGCGAGCGCGGCCAAGCAACAGATCGAGGTGCAACTGCAGCGCCGGGCTGACCTGATCGGGAACCTGGTCGAGACGGTGAAGGGTCAGGCGCAGCAGGAGCTCGAGGTGTTCACTCGGGTGGCCGAGGCGCGCGCCGGCATCACGCGCGCGATCCAGGGCGGCGATGCGCAGGAGATGGCGGTCGCGAACGAGCAACTGACGACGGCGGTCCGCGGGCTGAACATCGCCGTCGAGGCGTATCCGCAGATCAAGTCCGACCAGGCGTTCCTGCGTCTCCAGGACGAGCTGACAGGGACCGAGAACCGCATCGCGGTGTCGAGGACGGACTACAATGAGGCCGTCCAGCGGCACAACACCTACATCCGTCGCTTCCCGGCCGTGCTCACGGCAAAGGTGATCGGGGCCAAGGCCCGGGAGTACTTCGAGGTGACGGAACCGGCCAACCGGAACGCGCCGAAGGTGGACTTCAAGAAGTAGGGCAAAGCGCAAGGCGCCGAGGAGGGCGACGGGCGGGGGGTCAGGGTGGAGTGCCGGACCACGCGTCCGTTCGCACCGCGCCGGCCCAACTGGGCAGTTCCCCCTTCCCCCTTTGCGCTTTGCGCTCTGCGCTCTACGCTCGTACTCTTCCCCCATGATTCGCGGTCATGTCCTGCGCCTGACGGCGCTTCCAGTCTCGGCAGTACTGCTCTTTGGGGCGTGTTATCGCTACGTGCCGACGACTGGCGACGTGGTGGTTGGTTCCGCGTATCGTGGGCACCTGTCGGCCGAGGGTTCGCAGCGAGTGGCACCGCTGCTGGGGGTCGATGTCGAGCGGTTTGACGGGCGCATCGTTTCCGTGCTCGACACCGCGTACCTGGTTGCCATGAGTGCGACGGTCAAGCGCAGCGACCCGCGGGCCACGATCTGGACCGGCGAGCAACTCGTGATTCCGCGCAATGCCGTGAGCCGGATCGAGCTGCGCGAGCTCGACCGCCCGCGCACCGTGCGGGCGGCGGCCCTTTCAGCGGGCGGGATGCTCCTGCTGGGGGCGGTCGTGCTGTCCGTGAAGGGCCTGGTGAGCGGGAGCAACCCGGGCCCGGTCGTCACTCCGCCCTGACCTCGTTTCCCCCGCGCTGGCGCGGGGTCAGGAAGTTGCGGCGCGTTCCTTCGGGAAGAGCGAGTCCCCCTTGGCGACGTGCCAGGCCGTCGCGTCGAGCGCCATGAGGTCGGCGAAGCGTTGCGCAGCCACGTCGCCGGGCCCCCCGAGCTGCCGCCAGAGGGCGGCGGCCTTGCCCGGCATGAACGGCTGCAGGAGCACGGCAAAGCGCGCCAGCTGGCGCATGAGCGACGCCAGTGTCTCGTCCAGCGCGGCCGCCAGGGCGGGATCCCTGGCCTGCTTCCACGGGGCCTGGTGGTCCACGTATTCGTTGCCGCGCGCCACCATGCGCCACACCGCCTGCAGCGCCTCGTGGTGCAGGTACCCGCGGCTGCCGTCCAGCGCCGCGTGGTACGCCGCGAGGTCGACGGCGTCGGCGTCGTCGAGCGCGGTGCGCGGGCCGGGGGGCACGATGGCGCCGCGGTAGCGCTCGACCATGGCGATCGACCGGCTGGCCAGGTTGCCTAACGCGTTGGCGAGGTCGGCGGTGTAGCGCTCGTCGAATCGCTCCCAGCTGAAGTTGCCGTCGGCGTCGAACGGTACTTCGCGCAGGAGGAAGTACCGGAGGGCATCGGCGCCGTACCGCGCGATGGCCTCGGCGACGTCCAGCTTCGCGCCGGCAGACTTGCTGAGCCGCTCGCCGGCGAAGTTCACGAACCCGTGCGCCCAGACGCGGCGCGGCAACGGCAGCTCCGCGGCCTGGAGCATCGCGGGCCACACGATCGCGTGGAGGCGGGTGATGTCCTTGCCGATCACGTGGAGGTCCGCCGGCCACCGCTCCCGCCACGACCGGTCCGGGTATCCGGTCGCGGTCAGGTAGTTCGGCAGCGCGTCGAACCACACCCACGTGCCCTGGGTCTCGCCGCCGCTGGACGCGATCGGGAAGGGAATCGCCCAGGCGAGGCGCGAGCGCGTGATCGAGATGTCCTCGGCGCCTTCCGCGAGCAGCCCCAGCATCTCGTTGCGGCGGGCTTCCGGCTGCAGGAAGTCCGGTCGCTCGGCAAACAGGCGCTTGAGGAAGTCGCCATATCGCGAGAGCCGGAAGAACCAGTTGCGCTCCTCGGTCCACTGCAGCTCACGCGTGGGGTGGAGGACGCACTTGCCGTCGGCGATCTCGTTCTCGCGCTTGAACAGCTCGCAGCCGACGCAGTACCAGCCCTCGTAGGTCCGTTCGTAGAAGTCGTCCGGCGAGCTGTCGTGAATGCGCTTGATGAGCGCTCGCGCCCCGGCCTTGTGGGCGGGGTCGGTGGTCCGGATGAACTGGTCGTACGAGATATCGAGCGCCTTCCACATCGCCTGGAAACGGCCGGCGATGTCGTCAACGAACGCCTGGGGGGCGATGCCCCGCTCGGCCGCCGCCTGCGCGACCTTCTGTCCGTGCTCATCCATCCCGGTGAGGAAGTGGACGTCGTCCCCGGCCAGTCGGCGATAACGCGCGATCACGTCGGCACCGATCTTCTCGTACGCGTGACCGATGTGCGGGTCACCGTTGGCGTAGTCGATGGCGGTCGTGACGTAGAACCGGCCGGCCATCAGGTATCTCCGCCCTGGCCACGGGCGGGCCCATCGGAGCTGCCTTCGGGACCACGGGTCCCGCTCTCAGGCCCCTGCTCGCCTCCCTGGCGCTCAGGTCCACGGTTCCGACGCCCGCCTCGACGACCGCGGCGACGTCGGCGACGCTCTGGCCGAGCCGCCTGGCCCTCGCCATCGGCCGCCGACGGGGCGTCTCCGGCCTCGTCGTCCTCGCCATCTTCCTCATCGCCAGCACGCTCGTCAGGCACCGAGTCCGGCGCGGAGGGCGCGGAGGGCGCGGTGGCGGCGGCCGGCGCGACGGGCAACTGGCGGGATGACGGCGGTGACGACGTCGCGGAGGCCCGCGGCACCCATGCCGGCAATTCCACCGTGTCCTGGAGAAGGATCACCTCATCGGGGACGCCTTCCAGCGGCGACATCAGGGCCTCTTCCTCGCCCGTGGGTTCGTGCACGCGATCGGCGCCCATCTCCTGCCGGAGCTCGGCGAGGGGGACGATCCGCGTTTCCCCATCCTCGGCGCGCAACGTCACGCGCTCGCGGAAGATGTCATTCGCGATGACCTTCTCCTGGCCCTTTCCGGTCGCGACGACCTTGCCCTCCTTGGGGAAGCGCTTGCGCTGCTGCACGTAAAACTCGTGCTCGTATCGCAGGCAGCACATCAGCCGGCCGCAGGCCCCGGAGATCTGGCTCGGGTTGAGCGACAGCCGCTGGTCCTTGGCGACGCCGAGGTTGACCGGTCGCAGCTCGGGCAGCCAGGCGGCCGAGCAGTACTCGCGACCGCACCGCCCGATGCCCGACAGGCGGCGCGCCTCGTCGCGCACCCCGATCTGCTTCAGCTCGATGCGAGTCCGGAACGCCGAGGCGAGTTCGCGAACAAGGTTGCGGAAGTCGACGCGTTTCTCGGCGGTGAAATAGAACGTGAGCTTGCGCCTGTCCCACCGCCACTCCGCGTCGGACAGCTTCATGGCCAGGCCATTGGCGCGGACGCGTTCCGATGCCTTCCGCCGGGCGGTTTCATCCTGTTCGCGGAGGTCCTGCAGGCGCTTCAGGTCCTCGGCGGTCGCGACCCGGCGGGCAACCTGCGCCACGGGCTGGTCGCCAATGGCGTGCCGGCTGCCCTTCGCCCGCAGTTGCGCCAGTTCCCCAACCGCATGCACGTGGCCCAGGTCCTCGCCGCGATCCGCCTCGACGATGACCGGAGCCTTGAGCGCGGGGGGTTCCTCCCCTTCCCAGAGGAAGAACTCCTTCCGGTTTCCCTTGAAGCAGACCTCGATGAGCACGAGACGGGAGAGGGGGAGGGGGAGGGTGAGGGGGGACCTGACCCGGCAGGACGACGGGCCTGACTCAGGATAGTCAGTGGACGGCAGGCGAGGCTACTGACAACAGGCGCAGGAGGGCTTCGGAACCGGTCTCCGGTCTTTCGTCCCCCATCTCCCAGCTACTCGGCCCATTGCCCCATCTTGAGGTACTTCTCCCGCCGGCGCCTGACGAGCTTGTCCGGCTTGAGCTTGCGGAGGTCCTCGAGGTTGCGGATCAGCGCCTCCTGCAGCGCCGCGGCCGAGGCCTCGTGGTTGGTGTGCGCGCCGCCGACCGGCTCGGGGATGATCTCATCGATCACCTTGAGGTCGTGCAGCTCCGGGGCCGTGATCTTGAGGGCCGACGCGGCGCGCTCGCGCATCTCGATGCTCTTGCCGTCCTTCCAGAGGATGGCGGCGCAGCCCTCGGCGGTGATCACCGAGTAGACGGCGTTCTCCATCATCAGCACGCGGTCGGCGACGCCTAACGCCAACGCGCCGCCGGAGCCGCCCTCGCCGATCACCGTCGCCACCAGCGGGACCTGGAGCTGGCTCATCTCGAACAGGTTGCGGGCGATCGCCGCCGCCTGGCCGCGCTCCTCGGCGCCGAGGCCGGCCCACGCCCCCGGCGTGTCGATCAGCGTGAACACCGGTACGTGGAACTTCTCGGCCAGCTTCATCAGCCGGAGCGCCTTCCGGTATCCCTCCGGGTGCGGCATGCCGAAGTTGCGGCGCAGGTTCTCCTTGGTGTCGCGCCCGCGCTGGTGGCCGATCACCATCACGGTCTCCCCTTCCAGCCGTGCCCACCCGCCCACGATCGCCGCGTCTTCACGGAACAACCGGTCGCCGGCCAGCTCGATGAAGTCGGTGAAGCACAGCCGGATGTAATCGAGGGTGAACGGCCGCCGGGGGCTGCGCGCGACGAGCAGGCGCTGCAGCGGCGTCAGGTTGCGGTACACCTCCTGGCGCAACGCCGAGAGCTTCTTCTCGAGCGGCGCGATTTCATCCTCGACCCGGATGCGCTGGTCGCCCGCGAGCTTCTTCAGCTCGTCGATCTGCTTCTCGAGTTCGGAGATCGGCTTCTCGAACTCGAGCGTCGGGGTGGACGCCATCGTCAGGCGACCCTGACCAGCTTGACGCGACCGGGCCCCAGGAGCGCCCGGAGTTCGGCCAGTGCCGCCCCGTTGGCGGCGACCTTGAGGGTCCGCGAGCGCAGCCGGGCGCTGGTTCCGGCGCCGTCCTTCCAGCGGAGTTCCACGGGCGCCGATCCCGGATGGGCGTCCAGGACCGCCCGCACGTCCCGGAACACCTCGGGGAGCAACGACCCCTCCGGCGACGACTGGTCGTCGCCGTTCGCGCCAGCCGGGGCCAGCTCGATGGAGACTGCCACCTGGCCGCTCACCCGGAGTTCCTCGAAGCGTTGTACCGTTTCGACAATGAAGGTCGGGTTGTCGGCGCCCTGGTCGCGGCGGGAGTAGCCGCCCTTGATCAGGACCGGGATGTCGGGGAGAACCCGGTGGGCCAGGGCGGCCCAGGCTTCCGGGAAGACCAGTATCTCCGAAGATCCGGAGAAATCTTCCACTGTCAACCGGGCGAACTCCGCCCCCGTCCGCTTCGACACCTGTTTCTTGATGGCGGTGACCACCGCCCCGATGGACACGGAGCCCTCGGTCCAGGTGCCAAGCTGGGCAACCGCATGGGTGGCAAAGAGCTCGGACTCGGCCCGGAATGGCTCCAGCGGGTGGCCGGAGATGTAGAAGCCGAGGATCTCCTTTTCCCGGGTCAGCCGTTCAGACTCGGACAGGGGCGCGAGGTTCGGGAGGGCGGGGGCCCTCCCGTCGTCCTTTTCCCGTCCCCCGTCAGGCGCTTCGGGGGCCCCGAACAGGGAGGTCTGTCCCACTTCCTTCTCGGCCGCCTTGAGGGCTGCTTCCTGGATCGCCGTGTCGAGCACCGCCAGCTGCTGCGCGCGGTGGCCGTTGAGGCCGTCGAGGGCGCCGCTGTGGATCAGGGCCTCGAACACCCGCTTGTTGCAGAGCCTGAGGTCCACGCGCTCGGCGAGGTCGAAGATGTCCTCGAATGGCCGCTCCCTGCGGGCGGCGAGGATCGAGTCGATGGCGCCCCGTCCGACATTGCGGATGGCGCCCAGGCCGAAGCGGAGTCGCCGGTCTCCGACCACCGTGAACTTGTAGCCTGACTCGTTCACGTCAGGCGGAAGGACCTCGAGCCCGATCTCGCGCGACTCGTTGATGAACTTCACCACGCTGTCGGTGTCGCCGATGGCGGATGACAGCAACGCGGCCATGAAGTCGGCGGGATGGTGGCACTTCAGCCAGGCCGTCTGCAGGGAGATGATCGAGTAGGCGACCGAGTGCGACTTGTTGAAGCCGTAGCGGCCGAACGTCTCGATCTGCGCGGCCAGTTCCTCGATGATGCGCGGGTCGTACCCGCGCGCGACCGCCTTCTCGGTGAACTTGCCCAGTTCCCGGAGGATGAGGTCCCTGTCCTTCTTGCCGACCGCCTTCCGGAGCACGTCGGCCTCGGCGAGCGAGATGCCGGCCAGCACCTGGGCGATGCGCATCACCTGTTCCTGGTAGGTGATGACGCCGTAGGTCGGCTCGAGGATCGGGCGCAGCTCCGGCAGCGCGTACGTCACGGGTTCCTCGCCGCGCTTCCGCCGCTGGTAGACGCGGTGCATCCCGGCGTCGAGCGGGCCCGGTCGCATCAGGGCGCTCGAGGCGACGAGGTCGTCGAACCGGTCGCAGCGCATGGCGCGCAGCATGTCGGTGGCGAGCGGCGACTCGAACTGGAAGACGCCGACCGTGCGACCCAGCCGCAGCATGCGGTACGTCTCCGGATCGGCCATGTCGATCGTCGCGAGGTCGGGTGCGGAGCCGGTCCGTGACCTGATCGACTGGAGCGTGTCGTGGATGACGGTGAGCGTCGTGAGGCCGAGGAAGTCCATCTTCAGCATCCCCGACTGCTCCAGCGCGTTCATGTCGTACTGGGTGACGATGACGCGGGACTCGTGACTCGTGACTCGTGACTCGGCACTGCCACTGCTCGCCGATTCCCGCTTCCCCTTCACTTCCTGCGTGAAGATGGGGACGTAGTCGTCCAGCGGGCCCGGGGCGATCACGACGCCGGCGGCGTGGACGCCGGTGTGTCGCGACAGGCCCTCGAGCGCGATGGCGTAGTCCAGGAGGCGGCGATGGCGGTCATCGTCCCGGTAGAGCTTCGCGACCTCGGGGATCTTCTCGACCGCCTCCTTCACCGTCAGCGAGTAGTTGGGCTGGTTGGGGATGAGCTTGGCCAGCGCGTCGGTTTCGGCGGGCGTGAAGCCCAGCACGCGCCCCACGTCCTTGACGGCGGCGCGGGACTTGAGCGTGCCGAAGGTCACGATCTGCCCGACGGCGTCCTTGCCGTACTTCTCGCGGACGTACTCGATGACCTCTCCCCGGCGCTCGAAGCAGAAGTCGACGTCGATGTCCGGCATCGAGACGCGCTCGGGGTTCAGGAACCGCTCGAAGAGCAGGTCGTACGCCAGGGGGTCGACGTCGACGATGCCTAACGCGTAGGCGACGACCGAGCCGGCGGCCGAGCCGCGGCCGGGGCCGACCGGGATGCCCCGCTCGCGGGCGGCCCGGATGAAGTCGGCGACGATGAGGAAGTAGCCGGCGTACGCGGCGTTGGTGATCACGCCCAGCTCGTAGTCGACCCGCTCCCGCACCGGGTCCGGGAGCGGGTCGCCGTACCGGCCCTTCGCGCCCTCGTTCGCCAGCTGGACCAGCAGGTCATTCTCCGACGTCGCGCCGGCGGGCAGGGGAAACGAGGGCACCGAGATCTGCTTCGACAGTTTGAGGTCGCAGCGCTCGGCGATCGCCAGCGTGTTCTCGAGCACGTCGGGCCGTCCGGGGAAGTGCTCGGCGACCTCGAGGTGGCTCTTGAAGTACAGGCCGCGATCGTACCGCATGCGATCGCGATCCTCGCGGTCCTTCCCCAGCCCGATGCAGAGCAGGACGTCGTGCGCGTCATGACTCTCGGCCTTGAGGAAATGCGAGTCGTTCGTCGCGATCACCGGGAGGCCGAGGTCCTTCGACAGGGCGAAGACCTGCTCGTTCAGCTCCGCCTGCCCCTCGCTGCGGTGCGCCTGCACCTCGAGGTAGTAGCGTCCCGGAAAGTGCTCGGCGTACCAGGTCGCGACGTCACGGGCGCTGTCGAGGTGGCCGGCCCGGAGGTGCGAGGCGACTTCGCCCGCCATGCAGGCCGAAGAAACGATGAGGCCCTCGCCGTATTGTTCGAGCAGCTCGCGGTCGATCCGGGGCCGCGAGTAGAAGCCCTCGGTGTAGCCGAGCGAGGTGAGCTTGACGAGGTTCCGATAGCCGGTGCGATCGGCGGCGAGGAGGACGAGGTGGAAGTATGGCTTGACGTCGGGACCCATCCGGCCCCGCTGGCGTCGATCGCCGGGCGCGACGTAGGCTTCCATGCCGACGATCGGCTTCAGGCCGGCCTTCCGGGCCTTGTCCTGGAACTCCCACGCCGCGTGCAGGTTGCCATGGTCGGTGATCGCGAGCGCCGGCTGCTCGAGCTCGCGGGCGCGGGCAATCAGGTCGTCGATGCGGTTCGCCCCGTCGAGCAGGGAGTACTCGCTATGGCAATGCAGGTGGACGAAACTCATCGGTTCGAAACTAGCGGCGCCGCGTTGGCGTGGCAAACCTTGCATTCTCTTAACACATTGGCATTGCATCGCTTGAGTCATGCGACGCCCGTCGCTTAGGCGCATCGGCCGCGTGGCGCTGGCCATCGTGGCCGGGATGGCGGCGCTGGTGGTCGCGACGCCGCTCGGGCGG
This sequence comes from Gemmatimonadaceae bacterium, assembly GCA_030835125.1. Taxonomy (GTDB): domain Bacteria; phylum Gemmatimonadota; class Gemmatimonadetes; order Gemmatimonadales; family Gemmatimonadaceae; genus JABWBJ01. Next base: position 182,213 of record JAUQWM010000044.1, read on the forward strand.
TACGTGCTGCGGGCGGCCTGGGAGGAGGGGAAGATCCTCCTGCGGCGTCGGCCGATTGTCGAGGTGCTCGCCGACTCGACGACACCGGCGGCGGTGCGCGAGCGGCTCCGGCTGGTCGCCGACGCGCGGACGTTTGCCGTCGAGGCGCTCGGGCTGTCGGCGGGCGAGAGCTTCACGACGTTCGCGCAACTGGACCGGGACACGCTCGTCCTCGTGCTCTCGGCGGCGTACCGTGACCGGCTCGAGGCGTACCGGTGGTGGTTCCCGGTGGTGGGGCGGCTGCCCTACAAGGGCTGGTTCCGGCGGGACGACGCCGTCCGGGCGCGGGACGACTTCCAGGCGCGGGGCTTCGACACCTACCTCCGGCCGGCGTCGGCCTTCAGCACGTTAGGCTGGTTCAACGACCCGCTGCTGTCGACGACGCTGCGCGGGGACACCACCTGGCTGGCGAACACGGTGATCCACGAACTGTCGCACAACACGCTGTTCGTGAAGGGGAACGCCGAGTTCAGCGAGTCGTTCGCCAGCTTCATCGGCGCGCGCGGGGCCGAGGCGTTCTTCGTGGCGCGCGGGGCGCCGGGCGCGGCGCGGGAGGTGGCGCTGGACTGGGCGAACGACCAGGTGCTGGGCCAGTTCTGGCAGGACGTCGCGGTGTCGCTCGACTCCGCGTACGGGGCCTGGCCGGCGGACAGCGCGGCGCGGGTGGCGGCGCGGGACTCGGTATACGCGCGGGCGCGGCGGCTGCTGGTCGACCGCATTGCCCCGGTGCTGCACGGGGTCCCGGCGGCGCGCCTCGAGGCCATTCCCCTGGACAACGCGGCGCTGCTGGCGCGCCGGGTCTACGCCCAGCAGCTGGACGTGTTCGACTCGGTGTGGGTGCGCAACGGGCGCGACCTCCGGCGGACCATTGCCGCCATCCGGGCCGCGGTCGACGGCGCCGCGCGCCCCTTCGAAGCGTTGCGGAGGGCGGGCGTCCGCGATCCCTGACGGCGCCCGGGGACCCGCCTAACGATCGAAGTCCAGGGTCGGGAGGAACCGGGGGATCGCCCGGGCCGGCTTCGCCTGCTCGAACGCGTACGCCAGGGCGAGCAGCCGGGCCTCGCTCCACGCCGGGCCAGTGAAGGAAATCCCCACCGGCAGGCCCAGCACGTCACCGGCCGGCACCGTCACCCGCGGATAGCCGGCGACCGCGCTCAGCGACGACCCGGTCAGCATGGGATGGTCGCCGTTGAGCAGGTCACTCGAGAACGCCGGTCCGGCCGCGATCAGGACGATGGCATCGAGCTGGTGGTCGGCGATCGCCTTGTCGATGCCCAGGGTCCGGGTCAGCGTGCGGCATCGGGCCAGCGCCGGTCGGTAGTCCGGCGTCAACCGACCGTTCGTGACCTCGGCGGCCTCGAACCACTCCTGCCCGAACCACCGCAATTCCGTTTCGGCGTTCTCGATGTTGAAGCGGATCAGGTCCGCCAGCGAGCGATGGCGCTCCCCGGGGCCGCGGGCGGCGAGGTACTCCCGGATCAGGTCCTTGAACTCGCACAGCAGGACGACGACCTCGGCCCGCTGGATCTCCTCGATCGAGGGCAGTTCCAGCTCCTCGACGATCGTCGCACCGGCCGCCTTCATGAGGTCGAGCGCTTCCATCAGGACCGCAGCCACCGGGGAGCCGGTATCGCTCGCGATGCGCTGCACGCCGATCCGGGCGCCTTTCAGGGCTCCCTTGTCCAGGCCCTTCACGTAGTCCACCTGCGGTCGCGCGGGATCCTCGGTGGCGATGTCCCGACCGTCGACGCCGCCCATGACACCGAGCAGGATTGCCGCGTCGGTGACCGTGCGCGTCAGTGGCCCGGCGCTGTCCTGCGAGGACGAGATCGGAATGATCCCCGATCGGCTCAGCAGGCCGACCGTCGGCTTGATACCGACCAGTCCGTTGGCGCTCGCCGGGCAGGAAATCGAGCCGTCCGTCTCGACGCCGACGCCGAGCATCGCCAGGTTGGCCGAGATGGCGGCCGCCGTGCCTGAGCTGGACCCACACGCCGTCCGGTCGAGGACGTAGGGATTCCGCGTAAGGCCGCCACGCGCGCTCCAGCCGCTGGTCGCCTTCGTTGAACGGCAGTTCGACCACTCGCTGAGGTTCGACTTCCCGAGCAGGATCGCCCCGGCCGCGCGCAGTCGCTCGACGATGTACGCGTCACGCGTCGGGCGCGATCCCAGGAGCGCCAGGGATCCGGCGGTCGTGTTCATCTCGTCGGCGGTGTCGATGACATCCTTCACGATCACCGGGATCCCGTGCAGCGGCCCGCGGATGTGTCCGGCAGCGCGCTCGGTATCGAGCTTGCGCGCGATGGCGAGCGCATCCGGGTTCAGCTCGATCACCGATCGCAGCGTGGGACCCGAGTGATCGATCACCGCGATGCGCGCGAGGTACAGTTCGACCACCTGCTCGGCGGTGAAGCGCCGCTGGGCATAGGCCTGCTGCAATCCGGCGACCGTCATCTCGCCGAGCACGAACGCCGTTTGCGCGGGCACGGAAGGCGCGGGGACGGCCCGGAACGACGCGGCAGATGGTATCGACGCCACCCCTCCCGACCACCCCGCTACTCCCACACCCGCCAGCGCCTGCAGGAACTGACGGCGGTCCGGGCCCGGCGCCCCCGGACCAATGGGGTCAGACCCCATCGCACATGTGTCTCGGCATCGTTATGTGTACGCGGGCCACGGGAATTCGTTGCCCACGATGCGACGCGAGACGTTTCTGGCACCGCGGGCAACGCGCGGACACTTGTGCGTCCGTTCGTCACAGGCCTGCCTCGCTCAGCCGGGCCCGAACCTCTTCTTCATCAACTCGCGCAAGTCGAGGGGGGCGACCGGTTCGACCGTCATGGGCGACTCATCCTGGAACTTCGGCACCACCCGCTGCATGGTGTCCCGCACGCCGGGGTCGAGGAAGCGCGAAAGCTGGTCGATCGTGTAGTCGGACCCGCGCCGGGTCGAGTAGGCGTTCAGCGGGTAGGTCACGGCGAGATGGTCGCGGGCGCGGGTCATGGCCACGTACATCAGGCGGCGCTCCTCCTCGAGTTCATCCTCGTCGCCTAACGCGCGGGCCATCGGAAACCAGCCGTCGACCGCCCAGAGCAGGAACACGGCGTCCCATTCCTTGCCCTTGGCGCTGTGCACGGTGCTCAGGATGAGCGCATCCTGCTCGTCGTCGGTTCCGCCGACGGCGAGGTCCTGCGTTCCCTGCGGGGGTTCCAGCGCGATCGCGGCCAGGAAGGCGCCGCGGTCCGGGTAGCCTCCGGCGATCACCTGCAGCTGGTCCAGGTCGGAGAGGCGCGGCTCGACCCGGTCATACCGCTCGCGGAGGATGTCGTCGTACAGGACCCGGATCCGGGTGATGTCGGCCGCGACTTCATTCCCGCCCGACGGCCGGAGCCGAAGCTGCATCAGGAGTTCCGCGAGTCGCGCGTGGGCCTGACGGGCCCGGGGCGGGGGCGGGAACCGCTCGAACGCCTCGAGGGCCCACGCGCTCTCGGCCATCGCGGCTATGGCCGAGCGGGCAGTCGACTCGCCGATGCCCGGCAGCAGCTGGAGGAGCCGGAACCAGCTCACCTCGTCCCGAGGATTCTCGAGCACGCGGAGGAATGCCAGCACGTCCTTCACGTGGGCGGCTTCGAGGAACTTGAGGCCGCCCCATTTCTCGAACGGGATCTTCCGGTTCGTGAGCTCGATCTCGAGGTCGGCCGACATGTAGGCGGCGCGGAACAGCACGGCCATCTCGCGCAGGGGGATGCCTTCCTCGTGCAGTTCGAGGAGGCGCTCGACGACGAACCGGGTCTGCTGCTGCTCGTCGTTGGTGGTGACCAGCCAGGGTGGCTCGCCGCCCTGGCGATGGGTCCAGAGGTTCTTGGTGAACCGCTCGCTCGCGCGGGATATCAGGGTGTTGCTGGTGTCGAGGATCGGCTGGGTGCTGCGGTAGTTCTGCTCGAGCGCGATCATCGTGGTGCCCGGGAACTCCCGCGGGAACTCGAGGATGTTGCGGAAGCTCGCGCCGCGGAATGAATAGATGCTCTGGGCGTCGTCGCCGACGACCGTGATGTTGCGGTGCTCGCCGCACAGGCCGCGGAGGATGCGGGCCTGGAGGATGTTCGTATCCTGGTACTCGTCCACCAGGACGTGGTCGTAGAGCGCGGCGATCTTCGACCCGATGGCCGGATGCTCGAGGAGCAGGCACCAGAAGACCAGCAGGTCGTCGTAGTCGACGAGGTTTCGCTCGGCCTTGCGTTGGGTGAAGTCGGCGTAGATGCGTGCGAAGTCGGCCTCGAACTCGACGAACCGCGGGAACTCCTCGGCGAGGATGCCGGCCACCGGCACCTCGGTGTTCACGTGGCGGGAGTAGACGTAGTGGAGGGTCTCCTTCCTGGGAAACCGCTTCTTGGCGTCTCCGTAGCCGAGTTGGGCGCGCGAGAGCTGGAGGAGGTCGGCGGCGTCTCCCTGGTCCATGATCGTGAAGTCGCCGGCGAGGCCCGCGGCCGGCCCGAACCGGCGGAGGAGGCGGTGGGCCGTTCCATGGAAAGTGCCGCCGTGGACCTGGCGGCTGGTGCCACCGACCAGCTGGACCGCTCGTCCCAGCATCTCCTGGGCGGCGCGCCTGGTGAAGGTGAGGAGGAGGATCCGTTCAGCGCTGACGCCTGACTGGAGGAGGTGGGCGACGCGATAGACGAGGGTTCGGGTCTTGCCGGTCCCGGCGCCGGCGACGATGAGGAGGGGTCCGTTGCCAAAAGTGGCCGCTGCGTGCTGCTCGGGATTGAGTTCCTGGGCGAAGTCCCGGGCCTGCGGGGCGTCGATGGTGGTGGCGCGATCGTAGACCTTCGGGTCTGCCATGGGGGAAGGATAGCGGGGACGTCGAGCGCAAAGCGCAAAGGGGTGGAGGGCAGTGTTCTGGTGGCTTGGAGAGGCTTCTTCGTGGCAGGCAGGGCCACGGGAAGGCGGGGCAGCTCCGCTTTGCGCTTTGCGCTCCGCACTCTGCACTCTGCACTCTGCACTCAAAGTGCCCTTCTCGGCTTTCCGCGTGACGGTTGGCATTGGTGTTCGTCAACACGGTCGGGCGCGGAGGTTAGTGGGGGCAAATACGGTTCAGTGGGTGAAGGAACCGGTTGCCGGCGTTCGAAACTGGACGAAGGGAGTCGGGATCAGGGGAGTCGCGGCGGTCGGCGGGCGGCTGGCCGGCGGTGGACATCGGGGCCGTATCTCACGCAGTGGGAAGGGCCTAAGTAACCGTTGTCTTCTTGACCCTCTCTCCTGGCGCCCCTATTATCAGCGCCTGAAAACCGATGGGAAAATGTCCGCCTGGCTGCGGAGGCGGGGAGAAGTGACGGGCCAAAACGTCGTGGGGTCTTCTGTCATTGAGACAAAGGCCGCATTGCGTCCTTTGGTCTGCACTCTTGTCGATCAGGGTCTCCGTGAAGACGGAACCGCAGGCAGGTGATGGGAAATGTTCGCAGGGAAGCAGGTAATCACACTCCAGAAGGGGGAAAGGATGCGGAAACTGTATCGATCGTTGCTGGCAACTGGCGCAGTCCTCGGACTGGCCGCTTGCGGTGACGACGTCTCAGTCACGCCACCGGCCGAAAACCCGATTGCAATCACGGGTATCTCGGTTTCTCCGCCGAGCGCGACGATCACGGTGGGTCAAACCACCCAGGTCAACGCGTCCGTGCAGACGAACGGTGGGACGGGGACGATCGACCTGACGGTGGCCTGGTCATCGTCGAACAACGCCGTTGCGACGGTGAACGCGAGCGGCCAGGTGACGGGTGTCGCCGCCGGTGACGCCGTGATCACGGCTCGCTCGAACGGCAACACGGCGTACGCCGCGGGTGCCGCGGTCCGTGTCAACGCGCCGGCGACGCTGCCGAACGCGCTGCTCGGCCTGACGGTGACGCCCGGCAACGTTTCGATCGTGCAGGGCGGTACCGCGACCACGAGCACCATTGCGTCGACGTCGACGGGTGCCACGGTCACGTACGCGAATGCGAGCAGCAGCCCGAACTGCACGGTGCCGGCGACGGGTGCGAACCCGACGATCACGGCCGTGTCGGTCGGCACGTGCGTCATCAACATCACGGCGACCGGTAGCGGCACGGGCCTGGTGACGAACCAGATCGCCCAGGCGATCGCGGTGACGGTCACCGCGCAGCCGGTGGCGCTGACGAGCCTCACGGTTGCCCCGACGTCGTGGGCCTCCGTTCCGGGCGCGACGCAGGTGATCACGACCACGCACCAGGCTGCGGCCGGCGCGACGGTCGCCTATGCGAACTCCTCGAGCAACCCGGCTGTCGCCACGGTGACCGCCACGGGTGCCAACCCGACGATCACGGCGGTCGGCAATGGGACGGCCCAGATCACGATCCAGGCGACTGGTTCGGGCACGGGCCTGCAGACGAACTCGATCTCGCAGATCGTGAACGTCGCCATCCAGGCTGCCTCGGTCTCGATCTCCTCGCTCACGACCTGCACCGGCGGTCCGCCGTGCGTCGTTGGCCCGGTGAACCTCGCCGGCGTCATGGGCCAGATCGAAGCCACGATGAACATCCAGTCCGGCAACCAGCAGATCGGCTCCGTCGCGGTCTTCATGGGCCAGCCGGTTGCGGGTAGCTGCACGACGGGCGTCACCTACGTCGAGGCCGCGCGCCAGATCTTCGGCGTCAACGGCGCTCCGAGCGCTCCGGTGACCCTGAGCATCAACACCGCCAAGTTCGACCCGACGACCTTCGCGCCGAACTGGCTGAACGGTCTCGAGTGCATCCAGGCCCGCCTGTTCCCGGTTTCGGGTCCGGCGCCGGATGCTTCCAACACGATCCAGTTCACGCTGACCAACCCTGACGTCGTGTACTTCGACGCGTCGACGGGCACCACGGGCGGCGCGGCTGGCCTCCAGCACACCGGCAACTCGGCGACCCAGGCGACTGGCGCCGCGAACACCTGGTGGAAGGGTGGCTTCACGTACACCGCGCACCCGGTCCTGTACTCGGGCGCCGCGAATGTCACGGGCATCACCTACACCTCTTCGGCGTGCGGCACGGCGACGGCTACGGCCGCCCCGTGGACGGCGACGTTCAGCTGCTCCGGCGTCGAGTCGGCGCAGTCGATCACGAACAACCCGGGTGACGTGACCATCACGTACGTCCCGGCTTACACGCTGACCGCTTCGCCGACAGGCTTCATGACGGCGGCTTCGGCCGGCTACGTGCCTGGCTCGCCGGTCTACTCGACGGTCACCACGCGCGAAGACAACGTCGGCCCGCGCACCCACACCCCGGTCTTCAACGCCCCGGGTGCTGGTGGCTGGCACGGCAACGGTTCGGCTGGCGTCCTCCTGGCGACCAGCACCTCGACGACGGCAGCCAAGGCCCCGACCAGCTACACGGTGACGGCCACGGACTTCGGCGTCGGCGGTTCGGTGGCGGGCTTCGGCCTGGCGCCGGCTCCGAGCATCACGGAGATGACCATCCCGGTCACCTTCGCCTCGGGCAGCACCCCGGCGGGCATTCCGCTGCCGGAGACGCTGAACCCGACCCCGTACTTCCTGCGCGGTGACCTGACCGCCGACATCCTTGGCAACTCCGGTGTCTCCACGAACACGGTTGGTGTCTCGGCGTGCGGTGGCGGCGTCCCCTCGGGTTCGACCTCGGTCTGCGCCCACACCTCGGTGTTCGGTGTCGACCTGAACGTGCTCGATGCGCAGTACGGTGATCGTACCAACTCGGCCTCGGTCGGCGTGATCTGGCAGGGTCTCACGACGCAGATCTACTCGGCCAACGCTACGACCGGCGGCGTCTCGCCTGGTACGGGCGCGACGGGCATCGCAGTCGCCGACTGGGATATCGCTGGCGGCCCGGATGGCGCGGCGGAGAACGTCCTGATCGACGCCATCGACACCCGTTCGGGTCTCGATAACCCGAGTGCGCTGACGCAGAAGATCGTCCGCTCGAACGCTGGCGGCACGACCAACTGCCTGGCCTTCGGTACCTACTCCATGAACACCATCCTGGTCGACAACTACGTCCAGAGCGCGGCGCAGCAGCTTGACTGCGGCCTCGCCGCGGGCAGCCGTGTCGGCGAGTACACCTGGATGGGTTATGTCTCTGACCGCGCGGGCAACGCCCGCCTGGCCAACAGCGCCGGTTCACCGCCGATGGCTGGTGCGATCTCGCAGTTGCAGATCGCGATCGACGAGGCGCTGCCGAACATCACGGGTATCGGCTTCCAGACCGCGCTGTACGTGGGCGGTCAGCCGGCGACCTACAGCTTCTCCGCCAACGATGACCTCGAGCTGTGGCAGGGATCGGTCACGCTGGCGTACGCGGGGCACGCACCGGTCAACTTCCCCTATGGGGCGGCTGCGTACTCCACGGGTGCCTTCGGCACGTCGTTCGACGGTACGTTCGCGAACGTCGTGAACGGCGCGGCGCTGACGCTGAGCTACTACATCGACCAGTATGACTTCGCCACGACCGCGGCCTTCGTGCCCGGCCCGGCCGCGACTGGTAACGTCGCTGGCTTCACCAGCGGTGGCATCAACAACGGCGTGACGGCGAATGTCCGTGACGTCGCGGCGCAGCAGGCGGCGGTTCCGCTTGTTGCCCCGGTGCTCAACACGCAGTTGCAGGCGCGTGTCGGTGCCCCGGGCTATGGCGTGATGATCGACTTCCGCATCACGGCCCAGGGCGCGAACGATGTCCTTACGATCCAGGATGCGGCCGCCAGCTCCGTGACGGCGCCGTTCTGCGATCGCATCGACATCTACCAGGTCATCGACGCGGGTGGTGTTGCTCCGGCTGCCGGTATGGCCGCGAACGACGCTTCCATCGGCGATTTTGCTGGTGACATGCTCGTCTACCGCAGCACGGTTTCGCTGGCCCCGGTCCTCACGGACAACGGCTTCCAGCGGTTCTTCACCTACACCTCCGGCTCGCACCTGCCGGCGGCTGGTGCGAACCTGTACGCCGCTGCGTGCATCAAGAACGGCAGCGCCTTCCTGAGCCCGATCTTCTAAGGCTCCTGATGGCGTAGCACGGTTGGAAACGATTGAGCCCCGCCGCAAGGCGGGGCTCAATTGCTTTCTCCCCATCACAAAGTCGTCGTCAGGCGGACCCGGGCGTGTCACCCGCGGGTACTCGCCGAGTTGACCGGCCCGCCGCTCGGAGGGTCGTTGCCTGTGAAGGTCCCACTGCTAACGGAGGAGTGACGTCGTGGTCAGATCGAAGCGCGGCCTGCCGATCGTCCTGGTCGGCGCCGCCATCATGCTTGCCGCCTGCGGGGGCGGCGATGAACGCACGGAACAGGTCCAGGCGGGCATGTCCCGCGACTCGGTCCTCGCGGCCCTCGCCTCGGGCGCGGACGCCGCGACGCCGGCCGGCGCCCCGAGCGACAGCCTGAAGAACGTCTGGCGAAAGACTCAGTACCTCATGAACGGCGTGAACATCGAGGTGATCTGGTACTCGCCGTCCGGCGAGAAATGGACCGCCGCGGACACCGTCCCGAAGGAACGCGTCATCCCGGTCGTGCTGCTCGACGGCAAGGTGGCCGGCGTCGGACGGTCTGCCTATGACCGGGTGGCGGAAGTGTACAAGCTGCCGCCTAACAAGTACTGACCCGGGGGGACGGGCTGCGTGGTGATTGCTGGCAGCTGGGGCTGCCGCTGGGTGCTGGAGCTGGGTGCTGGGGTTCCTGCGAAGCTGGGGACGGACGGCCGGCCCGCTCCCGCTAGCCCTCGACGGCCGATCGCTCGTGGTTGAATTCCAATTGCGAGCGATCGATGGCCCGGACCTCGCCGAACCCGAACACGGCAGCGAAGGACTCCACCACCCCGGCCTTCGCCTCCCGCATGGACACCGGGGCGCCGAGTTCCGCGGAGAGGCTGGTCATGCGGACCCCGGGGATACCGCAGGGGACCATGAGGTCGAAGTACCGTAGTTCGGTGCTCACGTTGAGGGCGAACCCGTGCCAGGTGACCCAGTCCCTGGCATGGACGCCTATCGAGGCCACCTTTCTGGCCTGACCCGACTCCGTCGCTGGTCCGGGCATTCCCGGACGGCCCTCGTCGTCGCGAGGATGCCCTCCAGCCGCGTCCGGGCCACCGGCAAGGGGCATGGGGCCGTCGGTCCAGACCCCGGTCTGGCCGGGACTCCTGAAGCCGCGAACTCCCATCGACCCCAGCACCCCGATCAGGGCCTCCTCGAGTGCCCGGAGGTACCAGTGCAGGTCCTGCCGGTGTCCCTTCAGGTCGAAGACGGGATAGCCGACCAGCTGCCCGGGCCCGTGGAACGTGACGTCGCCGCCCCGCTCGACCTCGAACAGGTCAACGCCCTGCGCCGCCAGGGAATCGCGTGAGACCGTCAGGTTTGCCTGCTTCGCGTTCCGGCCGAGTGTCACGGCCGGCGGGTGCTCGACGAGGATCAGCAGGTCGTGCGACAACTCCCCACTGATCCGCGCCCGAGCGGCCGCACGCTGCAGCTCGAGGCACTCGGCGTACCCCATCGTTCCGATGTCCGCGACCAATAACAGCATTGGGAATCAGGCTCGAGGCTCGAGGCTCGAGGCTCGAGGCTCGAGCCTCACATGGCACACCGCCGCCAGCCCCCGCCCGCAGCCGGTGCAGCAGTAAGCAGCAATCAGTACGTAGCCAGCCGTTTAGAACGCAGCCAGCCGTCTAGGCGTGAATCATTTTCCCCATCGAGTCGAGCGCCGCCTCCGCGATTGCCTCGGCCATCGTGGGGTGGGCGTGCACGGCCAGGTCGATCTCCTCGACCGTGAATTCATTCTCCCGGGCGACCGCCAGTTCGTGGATCAACTCCGTGGCGTGTGCGCCGATGATGTGCGCGCCGAGGATCTCGCCGTACTTCACGTCACGGATGATCTTCACGAAGCCCTCGGTCTCACCCGACGTGCGCGCGCGGCCGCTGGCCGAGAACGGGAACTTGCCGACCTTGTAGTCGACCTTCTTTTCCTTGCACTGCTGCTCGGTGAGCCCGATGGACGCCACTTCGGGGTGGCAGTAGGTCGCGTTCGGGATGTTCCCGTAGTTGATCGGGTGGGTCTGGTGTCCCGCGAGCTGGTCGGCGAGCACGTGGCCCTCGCGTGACCCCTTGTGGGCGAGCATCGGGGCGCCGATGACGTCACCGATAGCGTAGATCCCCTTCGCGGCGGTCTGGAACGTCTTCTGGTCCACCTGGATGAAGCCGCGATCGGTGAGCTTCACACCCGCCTTCTCGAGGCCGATGCCCTCGGTGTTGGGTGCCCGGCCCGCGGCCACGAGCACCACGTCCACCGTGAGATCCTGCTTCGCTCCCCCGGCATCGACCGAGAACGACACCGAGTCCTTGCCGACCTTCACGTTCGCGATCTTCGCGCCCGGGATGACGTCGATCTTCCGCTTCTTGAAGGACCGGCCCAGCTCCGCGCTCACGTCGGCATCCTCGAGCGGGAGGATGGTCGGCATCACGTCGAGGAGCGTGACCTTCGAGCCGAAGGCATTGAACACGTCCGCGAACTCGCAGCCGACGGCGCCGGCGCCGACGATCGCGATCGACTTCGGCGCCTTCTCCAGCACCAGGGCCTCATCGGACGAGATGACCGACGTCTTGTTGAGTTCCAGCCCCGCCTGCGGCAGGCCGCGCACCCGCGAGCCCGTGGCGATCACGACGGCCTTCTTCGCCTCGTGCCGCTCCTCCTTGCCGTCGGCCGACTTCACCGAGACTGACATGCCCCCGGCCAGGGTGGCCGTGCCGCGGATCCATGTGACCTTGTTCTTCTTGAACAGAAACTCGACGCCCTTGGAGTTCTGGAGGCTGACGGCGCGCGAGCGCTTCATGGCGACGCCGTAGTCGGTGCTGACCTCACCGACGTTCACGCCGAAGTCGGCGGCGTGCCGGACATGGTTCGCCAGGTCCGCGCTGGCGAGCAGCGCCTTGGCGGGGATGCACCCCCAGAGCACACAGGTGCCGCCCAGGCCTTCCCGCTCGATGACGGCCGTGGAGAGCCCGAGCTGCCCACAGCGGATGGCGCCCACGTACCCTGCGGGGCCGCCACCGATGAAGATGACGTCGTACGAAGCCATTGGTGTCGATTCGTGATTCGTGAGTAGTGCCTCGCGAACCCGGAATCTACTGGCCTGCAGCCCCCCGTTACACCGACGCTCGCCCCTCGACCCTCGACCCTCGACCCTCGACCCTATTGCGGCTTCACTTTCGCCCTGACGCTCCGCACACCGTCGGACAGGGTCACCTCGAGTTCATCGCCCTGGGAAGCGAGGTCCACGGCCCCGCGCGTGATCGAGAGGACCTGCCCCGTCCGGGAGTTCCGGATGAGGGCCGCCCGGGTGGTCGTCCCGCCCCAGTCGACGCGAACCCGGCCGGTGGCGGTCCGTTGTGCCCGAGGTGCCCCCGGCGCCGGGCCGGCGCCCGAAGCGCGCTGCTCGGCCTGGCGACCGAGGGCGGAGAACCGGAGGCGGTCGAGCGCGCCCAGGCGGGCCGCCGGGATCACGAAGGCGAAGGTCTGCTCGTTAGGGTCGGCCGCGTCGGCGATCCGGTCGCCCTCGAAATCGAAGGCGAACAGCGGCTCCCCGCCCGGCCCGAACCCCTCGAGGCGATTGGGTCCACCCCGCCGGGGAAGGGACGGCGGCGCATCCACCTCGAACGCAGGCTCCAGCACCAGCCGGCCACTCGTGATCCGGCCCCAGACCAGCAGGTTGCGCGACGACACCGGCGCCGGCGCGACGATGCGCGCGCTGGTCACCATCGGGTTGGCCGCCCGGAAGGTCAGGATGGCCTTGTAGTTGTAGTCGCTGATCCACTCGTTCGAGCAGTACGACATCAGGTCGGGCCGGGTCGCCGGCAGGATCGTGCCCGACACGATGTCATACCCGAAGTGCCCGATCTGCGCGTTCGGGTACGGATAGAACGGGTCCACGCCCGACGGTCCACCGCACGGCGCGTGCAACCGGCCGAAGTTGTGCCCGAACTCGTGGGCCAGCACCCCGGTGCCGCTGGGCAGGTGGTCCCACCCGATGGACGCCGGCACGGAGATGTAGCCGAGTCCCGCGACGCCTGACGAGTAGCCGACCTTCACCACTCCGTAGTAGTGCCGGCCATTGTTGTCGAGCGCGCGGAGCGCGTTGATCTCCCCGAGCAGCTGGGACCAGTTGGTCCCGCCGGATTGCAGGGCCGGACCGGTATAGGTGTACGGGGCGCGCACATCGGCGTCTACCGTGGTCAGCGGGAACATCTTCAGCATCGGGGCGACGTAACTCGCCTTGTTCGAGGCATCCACGTTCCCCGTCTGCCCGGTGGCGCTCTGCGTGACCGGAACCAGCGTCACGTCGAGCTGGCTCACGGTCCGGATGTCGAGCGCGAGAGGCGTGCCATTGGAGGGAAGGGTGTTGTCGGCTTCGTTCGACTCCGCGACCGCGCCGGTCGGGTCGACATCCGCCAGCACGCTCAGTCCCGGCTGCAACTGGGCGCCAGTGAGGGTCGCGTTCCACGACGAGGTCAGCGAGGACTCGTCGACGATGGTCGGCACCGAGGCGCCAGGTGCCGGGATGGTGATCGTGTTGACGAGGACGGCGCCGTTGTAGAACCGGACGCGCACCGATAGCTGTGCGGCATTCGCCTGGTTGGCGCGCACGAAGACGCGCAGGAGCGCGTTCCGCCCGCTGACGAGCGGCACCGTGCCCGCGTAGGTCTGGACCGACTGCGTGATGTAGGCGCCGTCGATGCAGAGGTTGAGCCCCCCGCCGCCGGGCGCCGTGTAGGTCACCGTGGCGACCTGGGCCTGGCCCGCGCCGACGATCACCTGCTGCGAGGACGGCGCCGCCGCGTAGACGACGCACGGCTGGACGACGTTCGCCGCGGTGATGGTGTACGTCCCCGGCGTCACGTTCGAGAACGTCTGCGACGTCGTCGGGGTCGCGCTGAACCCGCCTGGTCCCGTGATCGTGATCGCCGCGGGGATGCCGCCGGCGAGACCCGACACCGTCAACTGCAGCGAGCTGGCTGCCGCCGTGTAGTTCACCGATGCGTTGACGGGCACCGTCGACGCGGACACGACCACCGGCTGACTCGATGGCGACGGCGAGAAGCTGCCGCCGTTGTTCACCACCCCGGCAGTCACCTGGTAGGTCCCGGGCGCCAGGCCGCTGATGGTCGTCGATCCCGTGACCGGAAGCGTGAAGCCGCCGGGGCCCGTCACCGTGATGGCGGCCGCGACTCCCTGCGGCAGGCCGGTGACGGTCAGCGCCATCAGCCCGGAGTTCAGTCCGTACACCACGCTGACGGGGACAGGAACTGCCGACGCCGACACCGTGACGCCTTGGCTCGACGGAGATGGCGCGTAGACGTGCACACCCGACGTGATGCTCGTCGCCGCGATCGTATAGGTGCCCGGTGCAAGGTCGTTCAGGGTCGCGGACCCGGTGAGTTGTGCCGTGAACCCACCCGGCCCGGTGACCGTCACGCTCGCAGTGCTGCCTTGCGGCACCCCGGTCACGGTGACACTGAGCGCGCCGGAGGCGAGCGCATAGTTGATCGCCGCCTGCGTGGCCGACGTGGAGGCGGGAACGTTGACCTGCTGCGACGCCGGTGTGGGGGCATACGTCGCACCGCCGGCGGTCAATGACGAGGCGGTGATCGTGTATGTCCCCGGCACGAGTCCCGTGAGGGTCGCGCCAACCGCGGGGGTTGCCGAGTAGCCGCCTGGCCCCGTCACCTGGATCGCGGGCGCACTGCCATTCGGGTGTCCGCCGACATTGATCGTCAGGCGACCCGTGGCCAGCGCGTACGTGACGGTCGACTGCGATGGTGCTTCAGCGGCGACCACCGTCACATCCGTGGCCGGCGGTGCGCGATACGTGTCAACGCCGGTGATGATCGGGTCGCCGACGACCGTGTAGGTCCCCGGCTGCAGGTTGGTCAGCGTCGTCGTGGCCGCGAGAGTCGATGCGTACCCTCCGGGCCCGGTGACGTGGACGGCCCCCGAGACACCCCCAGGCAGTCCGCCGACGGTGACGGTCAGCGAACCCGTCGAGAGCATGTACGTGAACGATGCCGGCGAGGGCGTCGCGCTGGCCGCGACATTGACGTTCAGCACCCCGGTCTGCGCGGTCCATGTCGAGCCGACCGCCTGTACCGGTCTCGCCTCGACGACGTAGGTACCTGGTGCGAGGCCTGGGATCGTGAAGGGCTCGGTCACCGTTCGGCCGTATCCCCCGGGGCCCGAAATGACGATCAGCGCCGGGGTCGCGGTGGGAAGGCCCGTGTACGCGATGGCCAGCGACCCGGACGCGAGGACGTAGTTGATCGCGGTGGCCGACGCGTGTGCTCCCGCGCCGACGACGACAGACTGCGTCGTCGGTGATCCCGAATAGAGCGACCCATCATGCGTGACGTCGGTGACCGTGATGAGGTAGGAGCCGGCCGCAAGGTCCGTCAGCGTGCTCGTTCCATTCAGCGACCTGGAAAACCCGCCGGGGCCATTCACCGTCACGACCGCCGGCGTGGTCCCCGGCAGTCCGCCGATGGAGATGGTCAGCGTCCCGTAGACTGACGGTTCCGGGTCAGGCCCGGACGGGTCCCCGGGCGAGCATGCGACGATCAGCACGGCGACCGTGGCCATGGCCCATGCGCGTACGACGCCCGGCGAACGGGAGAGCCACTGCGGAAGCGACATGACTGCCTTGTCTGGTTGCTGCGTTTCGGGGTTCGGCGATGCCCGGCGCCATCGTGTGATGACGCTCGGGGGCTCGGCCCGCAACCGCCATTGCCACAACGGGTTCAGTCCCCTGAAATCGGTGACTTTCCCGTCAGTTTCGCGGTGTCCCGAGACCCGGCCTCACCAGGCCAGCATCAGGGGCACTTCGAGCAGCCGCCGGACCGTCTGCAGGAACTTTGCGCCTGTCGCCCCGTCGATCACCCGATGGTCGCAACTCATGGTGACACGGAGGCGGCGCCGGACCACGACGTTTCCATCCACCACCACGGGCCGTGGTTCGATCCCGCCAATGGCCAGGATACCGGCTTCCGGCGGGTTGATGATCGCCGTGAAGTGGTCGATGCCGAACATGCCGAGGTTGGAGACGGAGAACGTGGAGCCGGTGTACTCGTCAGGCTTGAGGCGGCGATCGCGCGCGCGCGCCGCGAGTTCCCTGGACTCCCGGGCGATGTCGCGCAGCCCCTTCCGGTCGGCGTCGAAGAGCACGGGGGTGATCAGGCCATCCTCGACGGCCACCGCCATGCCAAGGTGGACGCGATTGAAGTAGCGGATGTGGTCCCCGAGCCAGTGAGCGTTGCACTCCGGGTGTTCAGCGAGCGCCGTGGCGACCGCCTTCATGACGATGTCGTTGAAGGAGACCTTGTACTCGTCTCCCATCCCCGCCATCGCGCTCCGCATTTCGGCGGCGCGCTCGAGGTCGAATTCCGCGGTGAGGTAGAAGGTCGGGACGGGCCCGATGGACTCGGCGAGGCGCCTGGCGATCGTCTTGCGGATCTGCGTCAGCGGGACGTCCTGATAGTCGCCGACGGTGGCGGGCCGCGCCGAGGCAGTGCTCATCGCCGGCGATGTTCCGGCGGCGGCCGGTGCCGATTCGACGTCACGCTTGATGATGCGACCACCGGGACCGGAGCCGCCGATGGAGCCAAGGTCGACGCCCCGCTCGGCGGCGAGTCGCCGGGCGAGTGGTGACGAGCGCAGCCGTCCGGCGGATGCTGCGGACGACGACGGAGGTGGGGCCGATTGCGCGGGCGCCGGGACGGGTGATGGGGTGGGGCCGGAGGCGGGCGCGGTGGTCGCTTGCGTTGCCGTGGCCGGAGGTGCGTTCTGGGGATCACGCGTCGGTGCCGGGGGCGCGGTAGCTTCCGCAGCGGGGGGGGGCCCCCCGGCAGCAGCGCCGGCCACCAGGCTGGCGATGTCCTCATCGGCACCGGCGATCACGGCAATGAGCGACCCGACCGGCGAGGTCGCGCCCTCGGCGATCAGTCGCTTGCGGAGCACGCCGTCCCCGCGCGCGACCAGCTCCATGATCGCCTTGTCCGTCTCGACCTCGGCCAGCGTCTCGCCGCTCTTCACGGCGTCGCCCTCAGCCTTGAGCCACTTCACCAGGCGCCCTTCCTCCATCGTGGGCGAGAGCGCCTCCATGAACACCTTGGTAGCCATTGGTCCCAGGTCAGAGGTCCGAGGTCAGCAGTCCGAGGCAGGTCGAGTCCACGAGTTCCGGGACCCCGACCTCGGACCTCCGGCCTCAATCCGGCAGGTACATCACCTTCTTCACGGCGGCGATCGTCTTCGCCACGTCGGGCTTGGCGGCGCGCTCCAGGTTCTTCGCGTATGGCATCGGCACGTCCGCCTGGTGCACGCGGATGACCGGGGCATCCAGGTCATCGAAGCAATCGCGCTGGATGTGGTCCACGATCTGTGCACCCACGCCGCAGACCTCCCAGCCTTCCTCCAGCACGACCGCGCGGTTGGTCTTGCGCACGGAGGCGGTGATGGCGGCGACGTCCATCGGGCGGATCGTGCGCAGGTCCACCACGTCCACGCGGATCCCGTCCTTCTCCAGCTGGTCAGCCACCTGCACCGCCATGAGCGCCGACTTGCCGTAGGTCACGATCGTGCAGTGGTCGCCTTCCCGCTTGAGCTCCGCCTGCCCGATGGGGATGACGTATTCCTCGTCAGGCACGTCGCCCTTGGTGTTGTACAGCATCTCGCCCTCGAAGAACACCACCGGGTTGTCGTCCCGGATGGCGCTCTTCAACAGGCCCTTGGCATCCCGCGGTGTGCCGGGGGACACGACCTTCAGGCCGGGGATGTGGGCGAGCCACGACTCGAAAGCCTGCGAGTGCTGCGCCGAGAGCTGGAGCGCGGCCCCGTTCGGCCCGCGGAAGACGATCGGGATGTTGAACTGGCCTCCCGACATGTAGAGGAGCTTGGCCGCCGCGTTCACCACCTGGTCGATCGCCAGCAGGGCGAAATTCCATGTCATGAACTCGATGACCGGGCGCAGCCCGACCATCGCTGCGCCCACGCCGATCCCGGCGAACCCGAGCTCGGTGATGGGTGTGTCGACGACCCGCATCTCGCCGAACTCCTGGAGGAGTCCCTTCGAGACCTTGTACGCGCCCTGGTAGACGCCCACTTCCTCGCCCATGAGGAAGACGCGGTCGTCCCGCTGCATCTCTTCCTTGAGGGCCTGGTTCAGTGCGTCCCGGTACGTGACTGTAGACATCAGGTGGTCAGAGGTCAGAGGTCGGAGGTCCGAGGTCGGGATCCCGCCGGCCCTTGGACCTCGGACCTCGGACCTCCGACCTGTGCCGCATTCAGGTACTCGTCTCCACGAGCACGTCCTCGTGCAGGCTCTCGAGCGGGGGCTCCGGGCTCGCTTCCGCGAAGTCCCAGGCGTCCTGGACGATGGCCTTCACGTCCTCGTCGAGCTTCGCCA
This sequence comes from Gemmatimonadaceae bacterium, assembly GCA_030835125.1. Classification (GTDB taxonomy): domain Bacteria; phylum Gemmatimonadota; class Gemmatimonadetes; order Gemmatimonadales; family Gemmatimonadaceae; genus JABWBJ01. The sequence goes on from JAUQWM010000044.1 coordinate 200,697, forward strand.
TGCCGGCGTCGTCGATCTCGCCGGCCTCCTGCATCTGGATGCGGAGGACCATGATCGGGTCGCGCTTCATGTGCTCCTCCAGCTCGGCCTTGGTGCGGTAGGTACCGGAGACCGCGTCGGACATCGAGTGGCCCATGAAGCGATAGGTGCGCACCTCGAGCAGCGTGGGTGTCGACTCGGTGCGGGCACGACGGACCGCCTCGAGGGTGGCCGATCGCACGGCGAGCACGTCCTGGCCATCGACGTACGCCCTCGGCATGTCGTAGGACGCGGCGCGCAGGTAGATGTCGTGGATCGACGACGCGCGCTCGAGCGCGGTGCCCATGCCGTACCGGTTGTTCTCGATGAGGAACACCACGGGCAGCTTCCAGAGCGAGGCCATGTTGAGCGCCTCGTGGAAGGCGCCGGTGTTCACCACCGACTCGCCCATGAAGCAGAGGCAGACCTGGTCGCCGCCCCGGTACTTGATGGCGAAGCCGACCCCGGCGCCCAGGGGAACGTGCCCGCCGACGATGCCGTGGCCGCCGAGGAAGTTGAGGCTGCGGTCGAAGAGGTGCATGGAGCCACCCTTGCCGCGCGCGCAGCCATCGGAACGGCCGAACAGCTCGGCCATGATCGCCCGGGGCGACAGGCCGCGGGCGAGCGCCTGCCCGTGGTCGCGGTAGGTGGTGATGATGTAGTCATCCGCGCGGAGCGCGGCCATCGCGCCCGCGCCCACGGCTTCCTGCCCGATGTAGAGGTGGCAGAACCCGCCGATCCTGCCTAACGCGTACGCCTCGGCGCATCGTTCCTCGAAGCGGCGCTGGAGGAGCATGGAACGGAGCAGGACCTGCCGCTCCTCCGCCGTGGTGCCCTCGGACCCGGCGGCGGGTTCCGCCTTCTTCTTGATCTTCGCTTGTGCCACTGGGGACCTTGGGTGACCGGAATCGGGAATCGGGAATCGGGAATCGGGGAGTCGAACGAACCTCCGTGGGCCGCGCGTCCTATCCGCCCACGCCCGCGGCCTGCACCTGTTCCCACGCGTGATAGCTGGACCGCACCAGCGGCCCCGATTCGACGTGCCGGTATCCCATCGCCAGGCCCTCGGTGCGCAGCAGGGCGAACTCCTCCGGCGTGTAGTAACGGTCCATCGGCAGGTGGTCGTTGGAGGGGCGCAGGTACTGCCCCAGGGTCAGGATGTCGACGTCGACCTCGCGCAGGTCGCGCATGACCACCAGGACTTCTTCGATGGTCTCGCCAAGCCCGAGCATGATGCCGGTCTTGGTCGGGATGTCGGGCGCCAGGCGCTTCACGAGGCGGAAGATCGACATCACGCGCTCGTATCGGCCGCCCGGGCGCGCGCGCTTGTACAGGCGGGGCACCGTCTCGGTGTTGTGGTTGTAGATCTCCGGCCGCGCCTCGAGCACCTTCAGGATCGCCGCCTCGTCTCCCTGGAAGTCCGGCACCAGGACCTCCACCGAGCAGGTCGGCACGCGCTCATGGACCAAGCGGATGGTCTCGGCGAATATCCCCGCGCCGAAGTCGGGAAGGTCGTCGCGGTCAACCGACGTGATCACGACGTGCCGGAGGTTCATGGTCGCCGCGGCCGCCGCAACGCGCGATGGCTCTTCGAGGTCCGTGACCGGTGGACGGCCATGGGCGACGGCGCAGTAGCCGCAGTTCCTGGTGCAGACGTCGCCCAGGATCATGAAGGTGGCGGCGCCGTGCTCCCAGCATTCTCCAACGTTGGGACAGTGGGCTTCCTCGCACACGGTGTGCAAGCCCATTTCACGCATCAAGCTCTTGAGGCGTATATAGTTAGCACCACCTGGCGCCTTCACCTTGAGCCAGGACGGTTTGCGCTCCGGAAGCGGCTGAACCCGGTGGCGCCCCATGATCTGGTACAGCGTATCCGACATTTGGCTTGGTCTGCGGTGCTCGCGGCCTGTTTCCGAGAGGGGCGGGCAATCTAGATCCGGTGCGCGACGAGGTCATCGGAAGATAACCCTCAAACAGGAATTTCAGCAGTTAACGGAGCCTGCTGGACAGGGTGCAACCACAAAACCGACGGCGTCTTACGCGCCTCAGCGGACTGAAACCGCACCACGTATCAGCCCGTAAGACCTGCAGAACTGAATCAACCGGGGAATTGAAATGCTGCGCACCGTTTTCATGATCGGGCTCTTCGCCATCGGGGGCCTGTTCCTGCTGAAGCTCTTCTTTGGGATCCTGGGAGCTTTCTTCTTCATCCTGGTCGGCCTGCTCAAGGCCGCAATCTTCATCGCCCTCGTGGGGGCGGTGCTCTACCTGGTCATCCGCATCTTCAGCCCCGGCACTGCCCAGCGGTTGAAGGAACGCTGGTCGGGCAGCGGGATCTGACAGGCGCGGGACAGAGCAAGCGACGAGGGAAGGGGAAGCGATCCCCCTTCCCTCGTTTTGCGTTCAGGGCGCGGCGTCCAGGGCCTCGATGACCGCCCAGGCCAGCATCGGCACCATGATCTCGTGGTGGCCCGTGATCTCGTAGCCGGTGCCCCCGGCCAGCGTGGGGCGCTGCACGACGTTCACGCGCGGCCGATAGTGCCGCTGCATGTCCAGGTCGCAGGTGGTGAAGTCGACCGGGCGGCCCTCGTTGAGGTTGCGCGCGATGGTGAGCGCCTTGAGGAAGACCTCGGGCATGATGACGGCGCTGCCGATGTTCAGCACGACGCCGCCCTCGTGGATCGACGGCAGGGCCGCCGCCAGCCGGCGGAAGTCCCGCAGGCTGGTGTCCCCGATCGCCGCCCCGCTCGCCGACGGGTGCTGGTGCACGATCTCGGCGCCTAACGCGGCATGGACGGTCGCGGTCACGCCCAGCCGGCGGGCCTGCAGCAGGAGCGAGAGGTCGGCGTTCGCCAGGCCATCGTCGCGAGCCAGCGCGGCGCCCACGGCCTCCCCCATCCCCTGTCCGGCCTCCATCCCGGCGACGAAGGCCTCGTTCATTCCGCGCCCGGTCTCCTCCGCCATGCCGAACGTCCCGTCCCGCAAGCCCGCCGCGACATCCTCCGACGTGGCACCGAAGCGCGCGATCTCGTAGTCGTGGATCGCGGCCGAGCCGTTCATTGCCACGTGCGTGACGATGCCCCGCCGCATCAACTCCACCAGCACCGGCGAGAGCCCCGTCTTCACCACGTGGCCGCCGAGCATCATCACCACGCCCCTCCGGGCCCGCGCGGCACCCGCCACCGCCTGGACGACACGTCGGAAGTCGCGGGCGACCAGGAGGTCGGGCAGCGCATCGAGGAACGCGCCAAACGAGCGGTCCGCCCCGGGCGGATGGGCGAATTCCCCGGCCTGCACCTTGTTCGGCCGCCGCGCGATGGGAACGGTGCGGAGGCGCGACAGGTCGGCTTCAGGAATCACGGGGTCGCGTTGGCTGCCGGACGGTGTGATCGGAGCTGGAGGCTGATGGTGGCCACCTTCAAGCGGACGCGCATCTGCACCATGATGCGGTCCTTGTCGTCCGTCAGCCAGATCTGCGCCTGCCCGCCCTCGGAGAAAATCCCACGCGACTTGATGATCGGCTGGATGACGATCGTGTTGAACTTCCCGGCCGGCAGGTCGACCGTCTCGCGCTTCAGGACCTTCACGATCACCGGGTTCCGGTCCGGCCTGAAGTAACGGTTCAACTCGTAGGTCTTGCCGACCTCGAGGTCCATGGTGCGCACGTAGTAAAGGAGCGCGCCCTCGTCGAGGGGGCTGTCGACCGACGGGAGCTCCGGTCCGTTGTTCACGCGGTACGTCTTCCGCTCGGGGAAGATCTCGAAGACGCGGTCGCGATCGGTGGGGTCGTCGTCGCTGTCCTGCGTGAACCGGAGTGAGCTGAACTGCTCCTGGTCCACCCAGCTCTCCAGCAGGTAATTGGCCGTGTAGAAGAGCCAGCGCCCGTGGAGCATGAACTTCGTGTGCACGGCCGGGCGGCCGCGGAGGTCCTCGACCCCGACGACCTCCATGCTGCCACTGCCGACGTGCATCTTCCCGAGCTTGGCGACGTATTCCATCCGCTCGCCGACGCCGAACGGCATCGGGCGCGCGAGAGGCGCCGGCGCCGCCGACGCCGTGGCATCGTTTTGCGCGGTCGCGGGTGGGGTGTGCACCAGTCCCGTGACGAACATGAGCGCGAGGATCGCCCGCATCTACGCCGGCTCCGTCAGGCGGAGCTGCGGACGCCGCGCCTTCGCGCCACGGCCGAAGCGATAGAGCGCGATCGCGTCGTGCCACGGCCTGACGCGCGTTTCGCGAGGACGCAGGTCATACCGCGGCTGCAGCGCCACCGACTCCACGCGCCGCGCATGCGGCGCCAGGGCGAGCAACGTGTCGACGTTGGCCCCCCAGCCGTCCCCTTCCACGAGGGGCTTGTCGCCCGCGGCGCGGATGGCGTCGCGCAGCACCGTCACGCGAAACAACCGGTACGTGCCGAGCGGATTCGCCACCCCGGGCACCCGTCCCATGCGACCCGCCAGCCAGCGAGCGACCCGCTGCAGCTGGCGCACCGGCTTGGGGAAGCTCGCATCGACCGCCGGTTCACCGACGACGATGTCGGCCCCGCCCTCGAACCGCTTCACCAGCTCGGGAATGTGCTCGGGCTGGTCGGTGAAGTCGCCCTGCATCAGGATCACCGCGTCACGGCGGGGATACCGGCAGCGCTGCACGGCCTCGCGCAGCAGTGCCTCGATCGCCGCGGCGTAGCCCACGTGGCGCGTCCCGCCCATCACGGTCACCGGAAGCGCCTCGGCGTACGGCGCGAGGACCTCCGCGGTCGCGTCGGTGCTCCCGTCGTTGTAGACGAGCAACTCGTACTCCCGCGGGAACTCCGCGAACATCTTGCGGATCCGCCAGAGTACCAGCCCCACGGTCGGGGCCTCGTTGTGGACGGGAATACAGACGAAGAGCACAGGACTCGAGTCGGGTGATGACCCACGAAACCTAGACGGGTGGCAATACGACGGGCACCACCGATTCGGTTGGCCCCAACCGCGACCTCCCGGCCGGATAAGTGCTACCGAACACGGGCGTCTCCGTTCCGCAGCGCCCCAAGCGCCTCCTCGTAGGCACGCGCGGTGCCCTCGGCCATCTGCGCCACCGAGAAGCGCGCCGCCTGCACCGGGCCCGCGTCGCCGAGGCGATGGCGCAGCCCCGGGTCGCGCACCAGGCGGGCCGCGGCGTCGGCGAATGCCGGCACGTCCCCCGGAGGCACCAGGAGACCGCACTGTAGCGGGACAATCAGCTCCGGCAGGCCCCCGACACTGAAGGCAATGGGGGGCACCCGGAGCGCCATGGCGTCGATGACGGCGGTGCCGAGTCCTTCGCTGGTGGCCGGGTGCCACAGGATGTCGAGGCCCGCCATGGCCTGGTGGATCTCGTCGACGAACCCGGCCCGGATCGCGGGGATCCCGCCGATGGCCGTCAGGCCCGCCGAGGCGCCGCCTAACAACACGAGTCGTGTCGACCGCCGCTCCGCCTCGGGCATCGCCTCGGCGATCCCGGAGAGCAGGTCGATGCCCTTTTCCACCGTCATGGCGCCCACGACTCCGCACACGACGGTGCCCGGGGGCCAGGCGCACTCCTGCCGCCAGTCGCGCGGCGACTCCACGACCGGGGCAGGGACCCCGGAATGCACGACCGTGATTCTCCCGAGGTCGACGCCACCCGCCACCAGGGCGTCGCGCACGGCGTTGGAGATGGCGATGAAGCGGGCCACCCGCGGACCGTACTTCAGCCGGCCGCGGGGGACGAACGCGACGCGCCGGGTGACGATGAGCGGCACTTCGCGCCGCCCGACCAGCGCTGCCATCGCGATGGCGTGGGCGCGCGCGTCGTGCGCATGGACGAGGTCCGGTCGCCACGCCTTCAACCGCTTGGCCACCTTCCGCACCGCCCGCAGGTCCCAGTCGGCCGCAGCCCCTACGGCGGAGACGGCGAGTCCCGCGCCGCGGGCACGGCCCAGCAACGGTGATTCCGGCGGTGCGATCACCAGCGGTTCGTGACCTGCGTCTCGCTGGGCTCGCGCCAGGAGGTACACCTGGCGCTGTCCGCCACGCCACGCCTTTCCCGTGTCGATGTGCAGCACCCGCAGTGACATGGCCTGAAACTCGCGCCGCGCCGGCGACGGGGCAACGCGCGACGTGGATCATCCGGGAGGTGCAACCAGTACAGAATCAGGTCGTCCGATAGTGACAGGGTGGTCACGGGCGGCGCTGGTACAAGGAGGAGACACATGATCCTGGCCAACATTCGTCAACGACTCACGCGCGACG
>JAUQWM010000045.1 GCA_030835125.1 Gemmatimonadaceae bacterium
GGCACCCGGCCGCCGTCCCGTACCTAACGAGCGGCGGCGGGTGCCGGGTATCGCCGCGCGACATACGCGTCGAGCAGGCGCAGGAACTCCGGCACGATGTCCTCGCCACGCAAGGTGACGTGCAACCGGCCGTCGACGTACACCGGCGCCGTCGGCTCCTCGAAGGAGCCCGGGAGGGAGATGCCGATGTCGGCATGCTTCGACTCGCCGGGTCCGTTCACTACGCATCCCATCACCGCCACCCGCAGGTCCTCGACCCCGGGATGGGCCTCGCGCCATACGGGCATGCGCTCCCGCAGGTACCCCTGGATATCCTCGGCCATCTGCTGGAAGAACGTCGAGGTCGTGCGACCGCAGCCGGGACAGGCGGTGACCTGTGGCGTAAACCGTCGCAACCCGAGCGATTGCAGCACCTGTTGCGCCACGCGCACTTCCTCGGTGCGGTCGCCTCCGGGCCTCGGCGTAAGCGACACCCGGATCGTGTCACCGATCCCATCGGCCAGCACGATCGCCAATCCTGCCGCGCTGGCGATGATGCCCTTGCTCCCGAGACCGGCCTCGGTGAGCCCGAGATGCAGGGGAAAGTCGCAGCGCGAGGCGAGCCGCCGATACACGTCCGCCAGGTCGGCAACCTGCGACACTTTCGCGGAGATGATGATCCGATCGTGCGGCAGCCCGACCTCCTCGGCGAGAGCCGCCGAGCGGATCCCGCTCTCGATCATCGCTTCGAGGTACACATCGCGTGCGTCGAGCGGCTCGGCGCGACGCGCGTTCGCGTCCATCATCGCGGTCAGCAGGTCCTGGTCGAGCGAGCCCCAATTCACGCCGATGCGCACCGGCTTGTCGTTGGCGCGGGCGACCTCGACGATCGTCCTGAAGTTCTCGTCCCGCCGCTTGCTGCCGACGTTGCCGGGATTGATGCGGTACTTGGCCAGCACCTCGGCGCAGCGCGGATGGCGCACCAGCAGCAGGTGGCCGTTGTAGTGGAAATCCCCGATCACCGGCACCGACACGCCGGCGTCGGCCAGTCGCGTCATGATCTCGGGCACCGCGGCGGCGGCTTCGTCGGTGTTGACGGTGATCCGGACGAGCTCCGAGCCTGCGCCCGCCAGCGCCATCACCTGTGCCGCGGTCGCGGCGGCATCGGCGGTGTCGGTGTTGGTCATGGACTGCACGACAATCGGGTGTCCCGAACCGACCGGGACCCCACCCACCAGCACCGTGACCGTTTTTCGCCTGGCCTGTAGCGACACTACGCACCCCCCGCCTGATGCTGTAAACTACCCGCGCGGCGCCGCACCGGGGATCAGGCGCGCCGGCGCCAGCGTGCCGGATTCACGTTCGACCGTGGGGAAGCCAATGACCGACGACACGACCTCACCCGAACCGGAAGCCGCCCCCGCGAACACCTCGCGCGAGCCGCTCGAGCCGCACCGGGGCTTTGCACGCCGGCACTGGGGCAAGCTCACGCTCGCGGCCGTGATCGTGGTTCCGGTGCTGATCTTCTGGCTCTGGGCCACGATTGCGCTCTCCTACAGCTATTCGACCGGGGAGCGTGTGGGCTACGTGCAGAAGCTTTCCCTCAAGGGATGGCTGTGCAAGACGTGGGAGGGGGAGCTGCAGATGTCGAGCATCCCGGGGAGCGCGCCGATCCTGTTCGAGTTCTCGGTGCGGAGCGACAGCCTCGCACACGAGATCGAGCGCACCGCGGGACGGGCGGTGTCGCTCACCTACGAGCAACATGTCGGCGTGCCCACCCGCTGTTTCGGGGAGACCGAGTATTTCGTGACGAAGGTGCGTGAGGTGACGCGCTAGGCGGCGCTGATGGCGGCGCGGGCGGCGGCGAGCTGTTCGCGGACCGCGGCAGGGCCGGTGCCTCCGGGCAATTCCCGGCGTGCCAGCGATCGCTCGGGCTTCAGCGCGTCGCGAACATCAGCGCCGAACCCGGGGTGTGCCGCGGCGAACGACGCCGGCGGCAACCCGTCGAGTTCCACGCCGGCGGCTTCGGCTTCACGCACCAGGCGGCCGACGGCGCCGTGCGCGTCCCGGAAGGTCACGCCCCGGTCGACGAGGTAGTCGGCGAGGTCGGTGGCCATGAGGCCGGCGGACACCGCTGCGCGCATGCGCGCGGTATCGAACGTCACCTCGTCCAGCGCCCCGGCGGCTGCGGGCAGCACCAGGAGCATGGTATCGACGCCGTCGAACAGTGGGCGCTTGTCGTCCTGGAGGTCCTTGTTGTATCCGGACGGCAACCCCTTGAGGGTGGCCAGGACCGTCGTGAGGTCACCGAGCAACCTGGCGGCGGAGCCGCGGGCGATCTCGAAGACGTCGGGATTTCGCTTCTGCGGCATCATGCTCGAGCCGGTGCTGAACGCGTCCCCGAAGCGCAGGAAGCCGAACTCGCCGGACCCGAACAGGATCATGTCCTCGGCCAGGCGCGAGAGGTGCGTCGCGAGGAGGGTGAGCGCGAACAGGGTCTCGGCGACGAAGTCGCGGTCGGCGACCGCGTCGATGCTGTTCGGGGAGAGTGCGGCGAACCCGAGCCGCTCGCGGAGGAACTCGCGGGGCACGGGAAACGCGCTGCCGGCCACGGCGCCGCTGCCTAACGGCATCACGCCGGCCCCGGCGGCGGCGGCGGCGAGGCGGCGCCGGTCGCGGGCCAGCGGCCAGAAGTGCGACAGCATCCAGTGCGCGCCGCTCACCGGCTGGGCGCGCTGCAGGTGCGTGTAGGCCGGCAGCAGCGCGTCCTCCAGGCGTTCCGCGGTCCGGACCATGACCTCCTGGAGGCCCCGCACCGCGCCGTCGAGCCGGCGGCAGGCATCGAGGGTCCAGAGGCGCGTGGCGGTCGCCACCTGGTCGTTGCGGCTCCGCCCCGTATGCAGCCGGGATGCGGGCTCGCCCACTTCCTCGTGGAGGAGCCGGTCGATGAGGGTGTGGATGTCCTCGTCCGCGGGGCCCGGGGCGACCCCGGCCTCGAGGCGCCGGCGCACGGCGTCGAGGCCCGCGACGAGCACCCGGCTCTCGGCCGCGGGGATGACCCCGGCGGCGCCTAACGACTCGGCCCACGCCTGCGACAGCTGGATGTCGAACGGCCACAGCCGGACGTCGACGCCGATCGAGCGGTTGACCGCCTCGAGCAGCGGGCTGGGTCCGGACGAGAACCGGCCGCCCCACAACTTGTGCGACGGCGCGCCCTCGCCGGTCGTCACCGCGACGGGACTCCCGGGCGGGAGGCGCGCGCGGAGGCGGCCAGCTGCTGGTCCTTCAGCGCGCGCACGCGGGCCGGCAGCCCGAAGAGCCGGATGAAGCCCGCGGCGTCGCTCTGCTGGAAGACGTCGTCCTCGCCGAAGGTGACGAAGCGCTCGTCGTACAGCGCGTGCTCGCTCTGGCGCCCGGCGATGGTCACGTTCCCCTTGCAGAGGCGCAACGCCACCGTGCCGGTGACGCGCTCCTGGACCTTGTCGACGAAGGCGTCGTACGCCTCGCGCTCGGTGGTCCACCAACGGCCCTCATAGACCAGGTCCGCGTACCGCGGGGCCAGCAGGTCCTTGGCGGCCATGGTGCGGCGGTCGAGGACGAGCATCTCGAGCTCGCTGAGCGCCGTGTACAGGAGCGTCCCACCGGGCGTCTCGTACACCCCGCGGGACTTCATGCCGATGAGCCGGTCCTCGACGATGTCGGCGCGGCCCACCCCGTGGCGTCCGGCGATCCGGTTCAGTTCCGTGAGCAGTTCGACGGCGCCGAGCGTGCGCCCGTTCACCGATACGGGGGTGCCGGCCTCGAACCCGATGCGCACCTGCTCGGGCTCGTCAGGCGCGTCCTGCGGATCGGTGGTGAGGAGGAAGAGGTCCTTCGGCGGCGCCTGGTTCGGGTCCTCGAGCACGCCGCCCTCGTGCGAGATGTGCCAGAGGTTGCGGTCGCGGGAGTAGATCTTGGCCGTCGTTGCCGACACCGGGATCTTGCGCGCCGCGGCGTAGGCGAGGGCGTCCTCGCGGCTGCGGATATCCCACTCGCGCCACGGGGCGATGACCTTGAGCTCCGGCGCGAACGCCATGTAGGTGAGCTCGAAGCGGACCTGGTCATTCCCCTTGCCGGTACACCCATGCGCCAGCGCGTCGGCGCCGACGGCGCGTGCCACCTCCACCTGCCGCCGCGCGATGAGCGGCCGCGCAATGGACGTCCCGAGCAGGTACTTGCGGTTGTAGATCGCGCCGGCGCGGAGCGTGGGGTACACGAACGACTCCACGAATTCCTGGCGCAGGTCCTCGACGGTGCACGAGACCGCGCCCGAGCGCATCGCCTTCTCGACGATGCCCTCCAGTTCGCCCTCGCCCTGGCCGATGTCGGCGGCGACGCAAATGACTTCCGCGTCGTAGTGCTCGCGGAGCCAGGGAACGATGATGGAGGTGTCGAGGCCCCCGGAATACGCGAGCACTATGCGCTGCATGGAATCGGCTCCAGCCGTTGACGGTGGGACGGTAGTCGGTGCGAGTGCATAATTAATCGCGCTGGCACGGCGAATTCAACGCGGGAATCCTCCGGCGGGATGTCAGGCGCCGGTCCGGGCCACCCGCTCGAGTTTCCGCTCGAGGCGGTCGCGCGCGGTGGCCGACCGGCAGATCACGAGGATGGTGTTCTCGCCGGCGATCGTGCCCAGGACTTCGGGGAGGGCCTGGGCGTCGATGGCCTCGGCGATCGGCTGCGCGCCGCCCGGGATCGTCTTGAGCACCAGCAGCTCGCCGACGCCGTCCGCGGAGGCGAAGAACTGCGGCAGGACGTCCTCGAGCGCCGTGCGGTGGTCGTCACCGGGCGCGTCCGGCGACGCGTACCGGGCGCCCAGCGGCGTGGGAATCCGGGCCAGGCGCAACTCACGGAGGTCCCGCGACAGCGTCGACTGCGTGACCGCGAACCCGCGGTCGTCGAGCAACTGCCGCAACTCCTCCTGGCTCGCGACGGGCTGGGCCGCAACGATCTCGAGGATGGCCTGCTGGCGTCGTTTCTTGTTCACGCGTTCTGGGTCTCCGGTGTCGGCGCGTCCCGACGTTAGCACGGGGCGGCACGGCAGGTAAGCACGCGCGCTCCGGGCGGTACCAGGCGTGATTGACTTTGGCCCTGTGCAATAATATGCATTAATCATGCATAGAATTCCGGTTGGCGTCCTGGGCGCCAGTGGCTATGCGGGGCGGGAGCTCTGCACGCTGATCGCCGGGCATCCCGGCCTCGACCTCGTCTTCGCCACCGCCAATGAACGCCGCGGCGAGCGCCTTGCGCTGCCGACCGGATCCCTCACGATGGTCGGCACCGAGGATGCGCCGATCGGCCAGGCGACGCTGGTCTTCAGTGCGCTGCCCCACGGCGCGTCGGCCGAATGGGTGGCCCGGGTGCGCGCCGCCGGCCCGCGGGTCGTCGACCTCTCGTCCGACCTCCGGCCCGGCCACACCGCGCAGGACGTCCCGTACGGCCTGACCGAGCTCCATCGGGACCGGCTCCGGGACGCCCCGTTGATCGCCAACCCGGGTTGCTATCCCACCGCGATCCTGCTCGCGCTCGCACCACTCGTCAGGCAGGGGCTGGTCGAGCCGGGAGCGACGGTCGTCGCCGATGCCGCCAGCGGCGTCACCGGCGCCGGGAACTCTCCCCGCGCCGACATGCTCTTCGGCGAGGTCACGGAGAACTTCCGCGCGTACGCCGTCGGCAACGAGCACCGGCACCTGCCGGAGATGCGCGCCACGATCGGCGAGCTGGGTGGCGACCTCGACCTGCTCTTCACGCCACACCTGCTGCCGGTCGCGCGCGGCATCCTGGCCACCCTGACCGTCCCGGTGACGTCGATCCCGGCAGACCTGATGGCACCCTGGCGGCTCGCCTACGCGAACGAGCCGTTCATCGAGCTGGTGACGGAGTTGCCGTCGATCCGGGACGTCGCCAGGCGCAACGTCGTGCGCATCGCCGTGCGCGAGGCGCGCGGGCTTCGCCAGCCGACGCTGCTCGTCTTCTCCGCCATCGACAACCTGGTGAAGGGCGCGGCCGGCCAGGCCATCCAGAACGCCAACCTCTCGCTGGGCCTCCCCGAGGCCCTGGGGCTGCCCGCGTGAGGCGCGTCGTCAAGGTCGGCGGACGCGCCCAGGGAGACCCGGCGTTGCCATCCCTCCTCGCCCGCGCCGCGCAGGTCCCGGGCGACGCGCTCGTCGTCGTCCACGGGGGCGGGGACGAAGTCACCGCCCTGCAGCGCCGCCTCGGGTCGGAGCCGACGTTCATCGGTGGCCGGCGCGTCACCACCGTCGATGACATGGACATCGTCCGCATGGTGCTGTCCGGGACCGTGAACAAGCGACTCGTCAGGCAGTTGCTGGATGCCGGCGTGGCCGCGGTGGGCATCTCGGGTGAGGATGGCGGGTTGCTGCCGGCGCAGGTGCTCGATGGGGGCGCCCTCGGGGCGGTCGGCGAGCCGATGGCCGCGGATGCCCGTCCGGTCGAGGCGCTGCTCGCGGGCGGCTTCGTGCCCGTCATCTCGCCGCTCGGGCGCAACGCCGACGGCGGGCAGGGCCTCAACGTCAACGGCGACGACGCGGCGGCCGCGATCGCGGCCGCGCTGGCGGCCGACGAGCTCCTGCTCCTGGCGGACGTGCCCGGCGTCCTGGATGCCGGAGGCGCCGTCCTGCCGTTCATCGCCGCCGATTCCGTCGACGCCCTCATCGCGAGCGGCGTGGCCAGGGGCGGCATGTCGGCCAAGCTGCAGGCCGCCCGGCGCGCGCTCGCCGCGGGCGTCCACACGGTCACGATCGGCGACGCCACCGCGCTCACCGATCCGCACGCCGGAACGCGGATCACCACAGCTCATTCCCCTGCCTGACCATGGCCACCGTCACCACACCCGTGCCCAACGCGTCCACCGCCCCCGTTTCCGGCCCCCTCCTGCCGGTCTACAAGCGCGCCCCCGTCGAACTGGTGGATGGCAAGGGCATCCGCCTCATCGACGCCGAAGGGCGTGAGTACGTGGACTTCACGAGCGGCATCGCCGTGAACGCACTCGGCTACGCGGACGAGGGCCTGCGCGCGGCAATGCACCGCGCCGCTGACGGGCTGGTGCACGTGTCGAACCTGTTCCGGACGGCACCGGGCGAACGACTGGCACAACGGCTGGTGGATCTCTCCTTCGCCGACCGCGTCTTCTTCTGCAATTCGGGTGTGGAAGCCAACGAGGGCGCGTTCAAGTTCGCGCGGCGGTGGGCGCGCGCCGTGGGCACGCCGGCGAAGCACGAGATCGTCGGGCTGCGCGGCGCGTTCCACGGGCGGCTCTTCGCGAGCCTCGCCGCCACCGATCGTCCCTCGTACCGCGCACCGTTCCGGCCGCTGGCGGGCGGCGTGTCCATCGCCGAGCGCGACCTCGAGAGCCTGGCGCGCATCCTGTCCGCGGAGACCGTGGCGACGCTGGTCGTCGAACCCATCCAGGGCGAGGGCGGCGTGCGTGTGCTGGATGCCGGATACCTCCGCGAGCTGCGCGCCCTCACGGCCGAGCGCCGCATTGCGCTGATGTTCGACGAGATCCAGTGCGGCCTGGGTCGGACGGGGCATCTCTTCGCGTACCAGCGCGTCGAGGTCGTGCCCGACCTGCTCACGCTGGCGAAGCCGATCGCGGGCGGGTTGCCGATGGGCGCCATCCTGATGACGGAAGAGATCGCGGCCACCATCAAGCCGGGCGACCATGGGACCACGTTCGGTGGCGGGCCCTTCGTCGCGACCGTGGCGGAGCACGTGCTGGAGCGCGTGGCGGACCCGGCGCTGCTCGCTGCGGTGCGACGGGAAGGGGCGCGATTCGGCGAGGCGCTCGAGGGGATCCGTGCGCGCACCGGTCGCATCCGCGAGGTGCGCGGGACGGGATTTCTCTGGGGCATCGACGTGCACGAACCGGCGGCCGACGTCATCGCGCGGGCCCGCGACGAAGGACTGCTGCTGGTCGGGGCAGGTGACTACACGCTCCGGCTCCTTCCGCCCCTCGTCGCCACGCGTGAGGACCTCGATGACGGGCTGCAGCGCCTCGAGCGCGCGTTAGGCTGACCGGCGCGCCGCGCGTCGTCCAGGCCGCGCGGCGGGTCCGGCGCGGCCTGCGCAGGGCGGATCAGGGGCGCCGACACCCGGCCGGAATCACGGCCGTGGCGGGACGTGCCACAATGGGGGTCGCGGGGTACATTCCCGTCATGCCTGACCACAGTTTCCGGGCGGCCGCGTTCGCGTCGCTGCTGCTCGCCGCCGGGCCCCTGCGTCCAGCGGCTGCCCAGCAAGCGGTCGCGCAGCGCCCGACCCTCGTCGTGATGGTGACGGTGGACCAGCTGCGCCCGGACTACCTGACGATGTACGAGCGCCAGTTCACGGGCGGCTTCGCGCGCCTGCTGCGCGGTGGCGCCGTATTCCTGAATGGCTTCCAGGACCACGCCATCACCGAGACGGCCCCGGGACACGCCAGCACGCTGTCTGGACGCTTTCCGCGGAGCACCGGCATCGTGTCCAACGAGGCGGGTGTCGCCGATCCGCAGTCTCCATTGCTGGGCGCGCGGGGAGATCCCGCCTCGCCCTTCCGGTTCCGCGGCACCACGCTCACGGACTGGCTGCGGTTCGCGAATCCCGCGACCCGCGCCCTGTCGGTGTCCCGCAAGGACCGCGGTGCCATCCTGCCGATGGGCCGCGCCAAGCAGTCGGTGTTCTGGTACGCCACGAACGGCACGTTCACGACCAGCACCTACTACGCGGACACCCTGCCCGGCTGGGTCCAGGCCTTCAACCTGCGACGGCTTCCACAACAGCTCGCCGGTTCCTCGTGGGACCTGCTCCTCGATCCGGCGCAGTACACGGAACCCGACTCGGTGCCGCTGGAAGCGGGTGGGCGCGACTTCGTCTTCCCCCACCTGTTCCCCCAGGATGCCGCGAGCGCCGCGGCCAGCCTCGCCGCCTTTCCGATGATGGACCAGCTCACGCTCTCGTTCGCGCTGGAAGGACTCCGCCAGATGCGACTCGGAGCGGGACCGACCACCGACGTACTGGCCGTGTCCCTGTCCACCACCGATGCGGTGGGCCACAAGTTCGGGCCGGACTCGCGCGAGGCCCATGACCAGGTGCTGCGGCTGGACCGGTACCTCGGCGCCTTCCTCGACACGCTCTTCACGCTCCGCGACTCGGCCCGGGTCGTGCTGGCCCTGACGGCAGACCACGGCGTCTCGCCGCTGCCGGCCGCGAAGTCCCGGTACCCTAACGAGGGGGCCGGCTACGTCAACGTGGCGCCCGCGGTCGTCCCGCTCTTCGCCGCCCTCCGGGCCGCCGGTGTGGACACGAGCGCCTTCGGGTTCGATGAGGGCATCCTGTTCCTGGACGATGCCGCCCTGGCGAAGGCAGGCCTGCGCACCGAGGCGGTCGCACGAACCTTCGTCACGGAGGTGGCCAAGGTGCGCGGAGTCCTCCGCGTGGATCGCGTGAGCACGCTGGCGACCCTCGACACGACGACCGACACCGTGGCGCGCCGCTGGCTTCACATGCTGCCTCCTGAGCTGCCGGCTGCCGCGGTCGTGACGCTCCGGCCGTACTGGTACTGGCAGGGTGTGACCTACAGTACGCATGGGTCGCCGCATGACAGCGACGCCAACGTCCCGATCATCTTCTATGGCGCCGGGATCAATCCGGGTCGTCAGGTGCGCAAGGCACTCGTGGTCGACATCGCACCAACGCTTGCCTCCATCCTCGGTGTGCGTCCGATGGAGCAGCTCGATGGCCGTGTCATCCGCGAGGCCATCCGCCGGTAACGTCCGGGCCCATGGAGCTGCGCCCGCCAATCCCCTGGGACCGCGTCACGTTCGGCCCGCTCCGCACGCTCAACGCACGCGCGAGCATGCTCAGCGGCGCCGAGGCCGAGGCCCGCGTCGAGGGATGGCTGCGCTCGAAGCAGGTGGAGCTCACCGGCGAAGTCCTCATCATCACGGGAAGGGGCAAGGGAAGCCTCGGCGGTATCCCGGTGGTGCGGGACGCGACAAGGAAGGTCCTGGATCGCCTGAGGCGCCTTGGCGTCATTTCCGGCTTCGCGGAGCACACACCAGGGTCTTTCGTGGCGCAACTCGCCCCGCTGCGAGCGCTGCTCGAGGCCCCCCTTCGGCGTCGTCGCTCACGGGCCGCCCCCGCCCCCCGCCGCGGACCTGCCCTGCAGGGATTGCAACCGGAAACGATGGCTCGCCTGCGCTACCTCGCCGGTCGATCGCTGGACTCGCTGGGAGTCCGAGAGGTGAACGAGGAGTTGCTCAGCGCCGAAATGATGCAGCAGTTCTCGATCCTCGCGCGCGCGGTGCCGAGTGGAGGAGACGTGGACAAATGGCTGGAGGGCGCCATCGTCAAGGCGATTCGAGAGTACGATGAATCCGATGACAGGTAGAAACCGTCAATCGGTGACTTGAACGGTTATCTCGGCTCTCCGGCGACCTGAAGCGCGGATATCGGGGTCACCGCCATCGGTGCGCGGCTCCTCGACGGTGGCGCGGAACCAGTGTGACGTGGGCTCTCATCCCTCTCATCCGATCGCGGCAAGGCGACCGCCAACTCGATGAACACGGGCTCCGCGAAGATCGGACTCGGGGACCGGGGAGGTTCGAGCGACGCTGCAGCGATGCGGGCCGAACGTCCTGCCGTTACGTGTGTTACGCCGCTGCACGAGCAGCCGGCGGCGGGGGCGGGGTCGACGAGGACAGCGTGCGGCGAAAGGAGGTGCTGCGCCAGCTCAACCTGGAAGTCATGGCACTCCGGCTGTGCCAGGACCGTCTCGTTGCACCGCTGCCACAACAGTTCGGGGGTCGGGCAGCCCCCGGGCATGCTCGCGAATCGTCGCCGGTCGGGCGGGATCTGATCGACAAAAACCGAGGGCTGCATCGCCAGCTCGATTCCTGCCAGGCGCAACCGGTCGAGAAGCTCCGGCGGATCGAGCGCAAAATCGAACTCGCTGGTCCTGGCGTCCGGGCATCGTCCGACGAACGTCAGCGCGGCGAGCCGCGCGCCAAGTCGCTGCCTCAGGAACCGGGCGATTGCCACCGGTGGAGAAGCGACGGAAACGACAGAAGCGGCGAGGTCGCCGCCTTGATGAAAAAGGCGTTGCCTCACGACAGGACACGAACACAGTACGGCCGGTTTTCCGGTCCGCGACTCAACCGCCCGCAGAGCTGCTTCGGCCACGAGCTCGTCGCCCCATGAAAGGGGAATGACCAGGTCGTAACCCAACAGGCCGCAGGCATGAGCCAACTGGATTGGCCTCGCCGGCAGCGCCTCTATGAGGGTGTCCGTTCCGACAACCAGAACCGCTAGTGCGTCAGAAGTTTGCCTGCTATCCGACCCCATCCGTACCCGCCAGTCGAGCCCGCCATTGCATCGTAAGCAAACGGCGCGCCACGAGAGTGTCCAGAACTGAAGTGGCCTATATTGCGTTCATGCCGACACATGGCATTCGTCCGGCACCGCCTGGGGAGTCCGGGGATGCAACTTCCGGGCTTCGCCCTTCCGAGCTGATCCGCTATCAGAGGCACCTGTCCCTGACAGGGTTCGGCGTGGACGGCCAGCTTCGGCTCAGGAACGCCAGGGTCGCGATCGTGGGGGTCGGCGGGCTCGGGACACCGGCAGCGATGTACCTCGCTGCGGGCGGGGTCGGTACCATTGCCCTGATCGACGGTGACCGGGTCGATCCCTCGAACCTCCAGCGCCAGGTCCTCTTCACGGATCGTGACGTCGGAAGACCGAAGGCGGCAGCAGCGGCTGAGCGCCTCAGCGACATGAATGGCGAGGTGACGATCGTCCCGCGAGCACTCCGACTCGACTCGGCCAACGCCCTGGCCGAGTTGGCCGGCTATGACCTCATCATCGATGGGTCGGACAACTTCCCGACGCGGTATCTCGTCAACGACGCCGCCGTCCTGCTCGGGGTGCCTTCCGTTCACGGAAGCGTGCTGCGATTCGAAGGCCGCGTGGCGGTGTTCGGCACGACGACCGGACCATGCTACCGTTGCCTGTATCCGGAGCCTCCGCCTCCCGGCGTCGTGCAGGACTGCCAGGACGCCGGCGTACTCGGGGTCATGCCCGGGTTGATCGGGGTTCTCCAGGCGACCGAGGCGATCAAATGGCTCTGCACCCTGGGGGACCCGCTGGACCAGCGACTCCTGGTCGTGGACGGCCTCTCGATGCGTTTCCAGTCCTTTGCGGTATCGCGGGACGAGTCGTGTCCGATGTGCGCGACGCGCCGCATCACATCCCTCATCGACTACGACGCGTTCTGTGCGCCTCCCATGCGCGCGCCCGACGTTGCCGCAATGTCCCCGGCCGAGATGGCGAGCCGACTCGGTATCGCGCCGCAGGTGCTGGATGTCCGTGAGCCGTGGGAGTGGGAACTCTGCCGGATCCCGGGGGCGCGCCTGACGCCACTCGCCCAGCTCGACGACGTCATGAAGACGCTGGACCGGCGCGCCGAGACCATCGTGTACTGCCACCGCGGCACGCGAAGCCTCCAGGCGGCGCGTCGCCTGCGCGCGGCGGGCTTCGCGGAGGTTTCGCACCTCGAGGGCGGCATCGATCGGTGGAGTGTCGAGCAGGATGCGACGATCCGGCGGTACTGACCCGGCGATCGCGAGTCCCCGTGTCGCCACTCCTGTCCCTCGTCACCGCCGCGATCGCCGGCTCCCTGGGAGCCCATTGGCTCGTCTCACGGCGATGGGAACGATCGGTTGCCCTGCGACTGCCCCTCGGCGCGCACGGCGTCATCCCGGGTGCGGAACCCACGGTGCTTCCCGGCGGACCGAACGCCGTCCTCCTGCTCCACGGCTTCGGTGATACGCCCCAGTCCGTCGCGGGGCTGGCTGGTGTCCTTCATGGCGAAGGGTGGACCGTCGCGGCGCCGCTGCTTCGCGGACACGGGCGGTCGCTGCGCGAGTTCTCGCGGGCCCGCGCGGAAGACTGGTTCGAGGATGCGCGCATCGCGCTCGCCGAGGTTCGTCGTCAGGCAGGCTCCGTGGCCATCGTGGGCCAGTCGATGGGCGGTGCCCTGGCGATGGTGCTTGCCGCCGAGGGGGGTATCACCTCCCTGGTCCTGCTGGCGCCGTACGTTCGCGTGTCGCCGCGCGCGGCACGGCTCGCGCAGCATCCGCGACTGGCGGCCACCATCATGCCATACGTCACGTCGCGATCGTCGATGTCGATCCTGGATCCCGAGGCGCGCCGGCATGCGTTGGGGTTCGGGGTCACGACACCGCACCTGCTCCATGAGCTGTCGCGCGTGGTGGCCGCGGCGCGGCTGGCGGCACCGCGCATCGAGGCGCCGACGCTGGTGGTGCACTCGCGCCACGATCCCCGGGTTTCCGTGGACGATGCCGAATCGGCGTTCGTCCGGCTGGGCGCTGCGGAGAAGGAACTCAAGTGGGCCACCAGGAGCGGTCACGTGCTGGCCGTGGACCACGATCGTGCCTGGGTGGCCGAGGAGTCGCGCCGATGGATCGCCGCGCACTTTCCGAGCGGCTGAGTGCGCAGCCCGGGTGCGTGGCATCGGTCGGCCGGCCGTCGTTAGATTCCGGGCGCACGGCTGGCCATCTCCCGGAGGAACATGCCTGACGTCACGTGCGCCCGCTGTGGCCAGACCCGAGCCGGCTTCGAGCGCCCCCCGTTTCCCGGAACGATCGGCGCCCGCGTCGTCGCCGAGACGTGCCAATCGTGCTGGGCCGACTGGCTGAAGCAGCAGACCATGCTGATCAACCACTACGGCCTGAACGTGATGGATCCGCAGGCTCGTGCCTTCCTCACGCGGAACCTGCAGGCCTTTCTCTTCAAGAGCGGCTCGGGGGAAGACGTGGACACCTCCCGGCAGGGGACGATCACGTGGTGAGTGTCGCGGGCGTGGTGAGGCGGGGCCGGACCATCGCGAGCGGCCTCGCGATGGCGATGGTTCTTGCGGGGTGCTCGTCGGGATCGACACCCTCGCGGGTCGAGACCGGGGCGACTGCGCCCGCCGGCCTGTCCGGCGCTGCCTGGGTCGACTCGATCATCCGCGCGATGCCGCTCCGCGACCGTGTCGCACAGCTGGTGTGGCCGTGGGTCCTCGGTGACTACGTGCCGGAGGGCAGCGCCGAATGGGCACGCATCAGCCGCCTGGTCACGGAGCAGCACGTGGGCGGGTTCATCGTGTCCGTCGGCGGGCCGATCGACATCGCGGCCAAGCTGAACGCCCTGCAGGGGCTGAGCGACCTTCCGCTGCTGGTCAGTGCCGACCTCGAGACGGGCGTGGGATTCCGCGCGCGTGGCGGGACCTTCCTGCCTAACGTCATCGAACTCGGCGGGGCGACGTCGTTCCCGTGGCAGATGGCCCTGGGCGCGGCGCGGGACACGGCGCTCGCCTACGGCATGGCGCGGGTCACGGCGCTCGAGGCACGCGCGCTGGGTATCCATGTGGTGTTCGGGCCGGTGCTGGACGTCAACAACAACCCGGCGAACCCCGTGATCGGCGCGCGAAGCTACTCCGAGGACCCGCTCCTCACGGCCCGACTGGGCGCCTCGTTCGTACGCGGCCTGCAGGACAACGGAGTGCTGGCGACTGGCAAGCACTTCCCGGGGCACGGCGATACCGAGACCAACTCGCATCTCGCGCTGGCCACGGTCAATGCGTCGCGCAGTCGCCTCGATTCGGTCGAGCTCGTTCCGTTCAGGGCTGCCGTGCGCGCCGGGGTCGGCGCGATCATGACCTTTCATGGCTTCCTGCCGGCGCTCGACTCGAGCGGCGTCCCGGCCACGCTTTCGCCGATGGTCATGACGGACCTGCTGCGCCGCGAGATGGGCTTCGACGGATTGCTCTTCACCGACGCGATGGACATGGCCGGCGTGATCGACCGCTTCGGGCCCGTCGAGGCGGCGAAGCGGGCCATCGCGGCCGGAAATGACGTCCTGCTCATGCCGGCGGACATCGCGGGTGCCATCGATGCGGTCCTGGCCGGCATCGCCGAAGGACGGTTCACCGAGGCGAGGGTGAATGCCTCGGTGCGTCGCCTCCTGCTGCTGAAGGACCGACTCGGCCTGCGTCGCGAGCGCACCGTGCGGCTGGAGCGCGTGCGCGCCGTCGTCGGCGATTCGGCGCATGTCGCCCTGGCGCAGACCATCGCAGACCGCGCGGTGGTGCTCGGTCGCGATCCGGGATCGCTGGTGCCGGTGGCCACCGGTCCCCGGGCGCGCCGTGTGCGCTCGGTGACCTATGCGCGTCGCGCGGAACTCGGCGCCGGCACCGCCTTCAACGCGGAATTGCGCCGCGTCGGCGTCCCGTTGTCAGCCACCTACGTGAACGCGGACGACAGCCTCCCGAACCTCACCCCATTCCTGTCCACGGTGGACAGCGCGGATGTCGTGGTCGTGGGTTCATACGTCAACATCAGCTCGACGACGGCCAGCGCCGGCGCGCCGCCGGCGTTCGCGGAGTTGATGCAAGGCGTCCGGGCCCGGACGTCCCGCGTGATCCTGGTGGCGTTCGGGTCCCCCTACGCGTTGCTGCAGGCACCCGAGGTGCCGACGTACCTGGTCTCGTGGGGAGGGCTTGCCGCCTCCCAGCGCGCGGCCGCGCGCGGGCTCACGGGCGAGATCGCCATCACCGCGACGCTCCCGATCTCCATCCCGCCGTTGCTGGCGATCGGAGCCGGGGAAAGCCGCCCGAAGCGGTAGGGCGCGCGCGGACCCTGACCGCGTCGTGCCGGCCTTGACATTAGTAGCAGACTGTTACTTATTCGCGCGAATGACCGTCCGGCCCCCTGTTGCCCGAAGTGCCCGTGCCGCGGGCGGCGCCGTGTCGATCGATGTCGTCGTCGTGTCGCCGCTGGCGGGCCACCTGGGGATCCTCGGTCGGCGCGAGCCGGGCCGGTCGCGTCGACTGGTCGTGCCCTGGGGCTGGCCGGCGAGGGGGGAGTCGCTGGAGGCTGCGGCACGACGTATCGCCAGCGAGGCGGCCGGTGCCGAGCCGCGGCTGCTGATGCAGTCCGGCACGCATGGGGATGGGGTGGCGCATCCGGGCGGCGCCTTCGTCTCGGTGTCCTGGGTGGGGGTGCTGCCCCCGGCGGTTCCCGCGCCCGGCTGGGCCTGGACCGACGCGCGATCCCCGGGGGGCTTCGGGCCGCGCCATCGAGGCATCATCGCCGGTGCGGTCGCCGTGTTGCGCCAGCGGCTGGACCACGAACCGATCGCGTTCCGCATGTTGCCGCCGCTCTTCACGTTATCCGAGCTGCAGGCCGTCTACGAGATGCTTCTCGAACGCCGGATTCACAAGGCGTCCTTCCGGCGGGCGTTGCACGCGGCGTGGCTGGTGACTCCGGCGGATGAATGGCGGAGCGAGGGGCGTGGCCGGCCGGCGCAGCTGTTTCGCTATGCCCCCCGTCGTCGCCGCGGTGCCCAGCGCGGCGTGCGATTCGACCCGACGTGAGGAACCCGCGGCCGCTTCGCGGCGTACGGAGGAGCCAGCGGTACGTTGCCGTGACGGCGCCGTGACGCCATCGCACCATGGTTCCGGTGAGGTTGCTCACCACGACGCAGGTGGCTGGTCGCTATTATTAGTCGCAAGGTGTGAATTACACACTAAGCCCCCGGGGGCGTCATGCTCGCCTTCCTTGATGCACTCTGTGCTGCCCTGATTGCGCGCGATATCACGCGCATTCGCCACCTGATGTCGCATCCACTGGCGCGCGCGCTGCCGCGTGCCGTTCGCGACGAAGCCGCCGCGATCGCCGCGGGCGCGTCCCGCGGCCATGCCGCCCCGCTCCAGGCGATGCGCCTCTACCACCAGACCGCACACCTGCTGGGCGCGCGGTCGGACCCGGCCGTGCGTCGACCGAGGAAAGCCGAGCAGGCGAGGCAGGCCGACCTCGGTTTTCAGGTCCTCTCGACAGGCTGAGAAACGCGACGCCCCGGTTGAGTGAACCGGGGCGTTTTCACGTCGAGAGAGAAGGGCCACGTCCTCGGGCTAGAATCGGGCCCGCCCGTCGGATTGCCATCGCAGCAGCGCCCTGGCAACGGCAACATTGTCGGTGGCGATTTCGAGAAGCTGCGCAAAGACGCCTTGCCGCGTGTCCCCTTCGGCGGAAGCAACGACGGGTGGTTCGTGTCCCTCTCGCCGTGCCGGGTCCGTGCGGCGCTCGACCGCGACGAACGCCCGATGGGCCCCGGTCTGCGATTGGGGGTCGAGTTCGACCTGAACGACGCCGCCGCCGGGCAGGGATCTGCTGTAGATGGTCTTGTCGCTGGTCATGGAGGCCCCTGTGAGCCCGGCCTGTGATACTCGGGCCCGTCCACGTAACGACGACCGAGCCCGGAGACCGTGACATGAAGAGGCTCACCGTGGGCCACTAACCGTCAAAGTCTCCAGTTTCAGTTACCCGTCCCTGGCTTCGAGTGAAAAAGACGCGCCCTGTGTTTCCACAGGGCGCATCAAGGCTGGCTGGTTGGAACTGGATCAGACCTTCATGACATCCGCGGCCTGGGGGCCCTTCTGGCCCTGCACGATCTCGAATTCCACCCGATCGCCCTCGGCGAGCGACTTGAAGCCGCTCGACTGGATGGCGCTGAAGTGAACGAACACATCGGGTCCGCCTTCATGCGAAATGAAGCCAAAACCCTTGGCGTCGTTGAACCACTTCACAGTTCCCGTAATGCGTGCCATGCTGCTGTTCCTCTCCCGTTGGGGCTGATGTGAAACACGTACTCGATCCCCGACAGTTCGAGGCCTGACAGGGTGATTCGGGTACCCTACCACCGGGAAAAGGAGGCGTCCCGGCGCGCCAAAGTGAATTCGCTCCCGGCTGAGGCGCGGGAGCGAAGGGACGGTTCACGGCCTCGGCGATCAGGTGTTGGTGGCGACCTCAGGCTGCACCGGCGATGTACCGCGCGACCCGACCACACGACGTGCACTTGAGGGTGACGTGCGAGTGAGGTGCGGGAGGCATAAGCGACGGCGAGCGCTCGATATTTCCGGAACAGGACGGACAACTCAGTGGTGATCCCGTACGGTCGCTCGCGATCAGATGCAGCGCCTGTGCGGGGTTGTACGTCGCCGGACGAGGCTTGCGCATGACTCCCTCCAAAACTGGAAAAAACCAGACGCTCCGTTCCCTGGAAGCGCCCGAGTGTTGAAAACTAACCACCTAGGTGCCCTAATCCAAGTTGCCGACACTGAACGACATAGAGCGCGAGCCGACCAGCGTGCTACGCAACACTTCTGGCAAGTGTTGGACTGGGGTCGGGGAGACTGAGGGAGCCTGGCTCAGCCGTACAGAATGTCGCCCTCGTCGTCCAGGGCGAGCTCCTGGTCCAAGCCGCAGACGCCGCAGATCCTGGTAACGATCCAGACAGCGCCGAGGGCTGCGCGGTGGTTCGCTCCCGCTGGCTTCACGACGAGCTTCTTGAAACTGTACTCGAGGCAACGGTCGCACGGATGGCTGCGCGCGATCCGCTCGGCGCGAGCCTGGTCAATCGGGGCGGCCAAATGAGCTACCCGGTTCTCGAGCCGTGTCCCGAGTCGCTCCCGGGACCGAGTGTTCGCTGCAGTCCCGGGTCGCCCGGGGAGGCCTTGAGCACCTCGCGCAGCGCGCCCAGGGCGCCCATCACGCCGGATGCCTCGACCGGCAGGAACACCGTCGAGCCCTTTCCCTGCGCGATCCCCGGGAGCGCATCGAGGTACTTCTGGCCGAGGAGGTACATCGCGGCCTGTCCCTCCGGTAAGGCCCCGGCGATGCGCTGGAGCGCTTCGGCCTCCGCCTGAGCCGTGGTGAGCCGGGCTTCCGCCTGCCCCTGGGCTCGCAGGATCGCCGCCTCGCGCTCGCCTTCGGCACGGCGCACCTGAGATTCCCGGACCCCCTCAGCCTCGAGGATGGCCGCCCGCTTGCCGGCCTCGGCGGTGGTCACTGCCGCTCGCCGCTCCCGTTCGGCGCGCATCTGCAGCTCCATCGCCTGCTGGATGTCGGCCGGGGGCTCGATGGCCTGGAGTTCCACGCGAGTCACGTCGACGCCCCACCCAATGGACGCTTCCTCGATCACCTCGCGCATCCGCTTGTTGATGAGTTCACGACTCGACAACGTCGTATCGAGCTCCATCTCGCCAACGATCTGCCGGAGCGTGGTGCGGGTCAGCGTCTCGAGCGCATACGGCAGGTTCTGCACGGCGTACGTGGCCTTCTGGGGATCGGCGACCCGGTAGTACAGCACGGCGTCGATGTCGATCGTGACGTTGTCCTTCGTGATGACCGGCTGGCTGGGGAAGTTGAGCACCTGCTCACGCAGGTCGATCCGCGCCGCGGAACCGGAAGTGATACGTCGCATTCCCGTCACGTCGGTCTCGACGAATCGCGTCTCCAGAAAACGCGGGCGCTCGACCAGCGGGATGAGGATGTTGAGCCCGGAACGCGCCACGCGGTGGAACCTGCCCAGTCGCTCCACCACGATCACCTCAGCCTGGCCGATGATCTTCACGGATCTCGCCAGTATGACCGCGACAATGCCACCGAGGATCGCAAGCGCCAGCATGCGTGCTCCGCGTTCAGGACAGTGGATTGTATTGGCCGATGGGCCGCTCACGTAAGTGGAAGCGGCCAGCTGTCGCGGGCGGTCAGTTCTTCCAGTCGGCGACGAACAGGTTCGTCTCACCCGGCTTCGAGTTCCCGCGATTGGATGCCCAGACGATGCGACTTCCGTCGGGGCTGAACATCGGGAACCCGTCGAACTCCTCGTGGCTGGTGACCTGCTCCAGGCCGGTGCCGTCGAGGTTCACGAGGTACAGTTCGAAATTGCGGCTGCGAGGCGCCTTGTGGTTCGATGAGAAGACGATGCGCTGCCCGTCCGGCGTCCAGGAGGGACCGAAGTTGGCGCCGCCGAGGCTGGTGACCTGTCGCTGGTCCGTGCCATCGGCATTCATGACGAACAACTCCATGCGGCTCGGACGCACCATCTTCTGGGCGAGCAACGCCTGGTAGTCGGCGAGACCGGCCGAATCGGGGGGGTGCCAGGCACGATAGGCGATCTTCGTGCCGTCGGGGGACCACCATGGTCCGCCGTCGTACCCCGGGGTGGTCGTCAGGCGCCGCACATCCGTCCCGTCGACATTCATCGTGTAGATGTCGAGGTCCCCGTCCTTCAACGACGTAAAGACAATGCGCGTGCCATCGGGTGAGAGCACGCCTTCGGCGGTGTAGACGTCGTAGTTCGTGAGCCGCTGCAGTCCGGTCCCGTCGCGGTTCGCGAGATAGATGTCGAAGCGGTCGAGGCCCCAGACATAGCCCTGTGACGGATCGGGGCGCGGTGGGCAGGTGGAATCGTGTGCGTGCGAGGACGCGAAGAACAGGCGCTGGCCGTCAGGCAGGAACCAGCCGCAGGTCGTCTTGCCGTTCCCGTTCGAGACCCGTTGCACGTCCGAGCCGTCGATCCGCATCACGTACTGCTGGTCGCAGGTTCGACCGTCGCGCGTCGACTGGAAGGTCAGCCATTGGCCGTCGCGGCTGAAGTAGGCCTCGGCGTTTTCTCCGCCGAAGGTCACCTGCCGGATGTTGGCGAAGTGGGTCTCGCCGGGTTGCGGCGTGACCGGCGGGTGTTGCTCGGCCGGGGCACAAGCGAACGCCGCCACGAGCATCGTGGCGGCGGTGAGGATCTCGGGTCGCATGGCCCGAATTTATCGCTTGACGCTCGCCGTGACGAGGGCGAAGAGGTCCTGCTGCGACTGGCCGCGTCGGAGGAGATCGAGCGCCTGGCGCAGCTGGGGATCCTCGTCCAGCGTGCGACGGCGCGCCGTCGAGTCGCCAAACGCCAGCCGTGAGATCCGGATGTCGAGCTCGCGGTCGATGAACCGGGCGGCCCCGTCGTACAGCTTGCGGTCGACGTCGACGCCCTTGGCCTGCAGGCGGCGGAACAGCTCATCGCGCCAGGCCGGCTGGACCTTGAAGTCGGGGCTGGTCACCTTCGCCTTGAGCTCGTAGGCGTAGTCGTAGAGCAGGACGTAGATGTCCTGGGACTTCGCCGCGGTCGCCTTCCGGTACTCCTGCTCGGCGGTGGTAAACGTATCCGGCTTCACGATCAGGTCGGGCGTAACGGCACCACCGCCGTAGACCGTGCGACCGGCATCGGACTTGAACACCGGGCGCTGTGAGCCCGGCTCGCCCGCCTCGAGCGAATCGTGGTCGACCTCGACCCACGCGCCGTCCTCGGTCAGGCGCCGTTCCTTCTGGATGGAGCGGCCGGACGGCGTATACCACTTGCCCGTCGTCATCTTGAGCGCATAGCCACCGTCGAGGTTGAAGACGGTCTGGACGAGGCCCTTGCCGAAGGACGTCGTTCCGACGATGACGGCGCGATCATGGTCCTGCAACGCGCCCGCGACGATCTCGGACGCGGAGGCGGAGTACTGGTCCGTGAGGATGACGAGGGGGACCGTCGGCGCGATGGGCTTTTCGCGGGCATAGTACGTCTGTGGCTCGACGTTGCGGCCGCGAACGCTCGCGATCTCCTGGCCCTCCTTCAGGAACAGGTTGCTGATCGAAAGCGACTGGTCGAGGAAGCCGCCCGGATTCCCGCGAAGGTCGAGCACGAGGCCACGCGCACCCTGCGACTGCAGCGAGGCCACGGCGCGCGCGAGTTCGGACGTCGACGTCTCGTTGAAGCCCTGCAGCGGGATGTAGCCGACGTTGCCCTCGAACATGATGGCGTAGGGCACGGCGGGAACGCGGATCAGCGCGCGAGTGAACGTCGCCTTGATCGGCTCCGTCACCCCGGGCCGGGCGAAGCTCACGTTGACCCTGGTGCCAGGAGTGCCGGTCAGCGAATCCGCGACGCGGCGCGAATTCCAGCCACGCACGCTGAGCGTGTCGATTCCGACGATGACGTCGCCCTCCCGGATCCCGGCCTTCTCCGCCGGCGTGTTCGGGAAGATGGTGACGATGGTGATGCCCTTGCCCGGCTGTTCCTCGATGCGCATGCCGATCCCGCCGTACCGCCCGGCCGTGCTGGTGTTGAACTGGGTCAACTGGCGGGGCGACATCAGCTCGGAGTACGGATCCTGGAGTTGCGTCACCAGGCCGCGGGCCGCCTTCTCATACAGGTCGGCGGTGTTGACGGTATCGACGAATCGCACCGACACCAGGTCGAGCACCTGGGAGAACAAGCGTCCACCCTCGCGCGCCGCGCGGTCCTGCACGACGAAAGCGCCCGCAATGGCGGGCACGAGAATGACACCGATCAATGCTGCTCTGCGGGATGGACGCATCGAGACACCTGGTTGAAGAAACAACGACCCAACTCAGTACGTGTGCGAGGGTGACGAGTTCCCGTCACACCCGATCCCGGACTGTTCCTGCCGCTGCGCGGTCACGCCTTCTGGCGCAACGACTTGCGGACGACCCACGAATGCTAACACCTCGCGTCGGGAGCCCCGCAAGGAGCCGGTGACGGACCGTAGCCCTCTGGAACAGGACGCTGGTGACGCCGGACACCCCGACGGGCGAACCCGACTACCTCGTGCGTCCGGCGAGCACGTAATCCACGAACCACGCACGGCGCTGCTGCCTGATTTCCGCGCTCCGGAGGATTCCCGCCGACAGGAGCATTTCGTGCGCCGGCTGAAGCACTCGCACGAGGTGTGATGGATAACGCTGGGTGAGGGGAACACGTTCGGCGAGACGTTCGAGGCTGACGCGCCAGGCCAGGCCACCTTCCGAACGGCTGACCTCGATCATCCGGTACAGGCGGCGTGCGACGGGCGATGAGAGGGCGAAGTACTGTGAGGACAACAGCATCGACGAGTAGCCGGCGGCGAGGTTTGCCCTCAGCGGCGGCGACATCGTGACGCGCGCCTCGCCGGGTTCCGAGGAGGACAGCGTGGCAAAGAGCGAAAGCTGGTCCTTGTCGGCCTGTCGCCGGCGATCGATGCTGACGCTGGAGAACACGGTGAACCGGAGCGTCGTCGCGCATCCTGCCGTGGCGCTCCAGTAGGCGTCCGAGGATTCGAGCGTCGTGCGCTCGAGTCGGACCAACGCCCCCCGCAGTTGCTCATAGGTCCTTCCATCGGCCCTGCGCCCGATCGAACGCAGCAAGGCGTGGAGGGTGAAGGAGACCACCCCGTCAGCCGGGGCGCCGTTTTCCTGGTATCGACGACAGACCTCGACGTACACGTCCTGGTCGAAGGTCCCCGGCAGCCGATCGCCAGGCGCGGGCAGGACCCGCCACCGCCCGCCTGATTCGGGCGCGAAGACGATCGGTCCGCCATCGGATGAGTCGCTCAGCCGGAAGAGCGGCATGGATTCCAGGCCGCGGTCGAGAAGAACGACGCGCGAGGTGGCGCGCTTCGATGTCGATTCGTCTGCCGGGGGAGGGGAGGAATCGGGTCCGAGCATGGCTAGCCGAGTCGGATGAGTTGCCCCGTGACCGGACCGGCCGCCCTCGAGCACAGCCAGGTCACCCAGGCGGCGACCGTCTCGCGTTCGACGTAGGCCTTGTCGTCCCCCATTTCCGCGAGGTTCTGCGCCGTGCGGATGGACTGCGGCGCGAGCGCATTGGCACGCACACCGTTCACCCGTTCCTCGGCAGCAACGGCGCGAGCGAGTGTGGCGACGCCGCCCTTGGCGACGGCGTACGCGGCCGCTCCCGACACGCTGGCGCCTGGCAAGGCAGCCGCGGACGCGAAATAGACCATGGCGCCGCGTCCCTTTCGCACCAGGGGCAGGAGCGCCCGGGTGGTCACGAACGCCGTCGTCAGGTTGATCGCGATCATCCGATGCCAGGTCGCGGGGTCGAGGTCAGCGACCGGTGTCCCGCCACTGAAGCCTCCAGCCATGTGAACGACCGCGCGAACGCCAGCTGGGGCGAGCTCCGCGACCTGCGTCGCGAGGTCCCCGACCTGGGCGGCATCCGTAAGGTCGCAGCCAAATCCCCGCACGGCGCTCCCGTATTTCGACAGCTCGTCAGCGCGGGCCTGCACCGAGGCCACGTCGCGGTCGACGAGCATGACCCGGGCGGCGCGGCGGACAAACGCCTCGGCGACCACCTCTCCCACCTGGCCCGGACGACCCACGCCAGTGAGGACGACCGCGGCTTCGCGGAACTCGTCATCGGGGATCCAGGAGGTGTCAGGGGCGGCGATCATCACGCGTCCGATCGGCCGAGCGTCGAACGCACGGCCTCGCGCAACGCGAGGACCGTCTCATCGAGCGCCGCCGGCGAATCCTCGCGGATGTGGAGCTCGATGCCTTCCGCCACCCGAACACGCCGCCACGACAGCGGCTGCGAATCATCGAGTTCGGCGGCCCCCGGGCGCCCCGTGAGCAGGACTGGGGCGAGCGATTGGGCGACGCGACGTTCGAGGGCGTCGCCGGTCGTCCCGGCCATCTCGTTCCGGATGCCCTCGAGCGTGGTGCCCTCGCGCTGTCGCAACTTGATGGCGAGGAGCTGGAGGAAGTGCCGGTAGTTGTAGGTGGCGGATGTCCCGGCCCCGTCGGGGCGGTCCATGAGGCTGTTCGCCACATAGAAGCGTACGGCGCGCGCGGACGGCGCGGCCCGGGCGGACGCGTTCGTGGGACGCACCCCGGCAGAATCGACGAGGGCGGATACGTGCGCGGCGAGCCCGCGAGCATTCCAGGGGGCGTGCCGGGCGTGTGCCCTCAACAGCGCGAGCGGCGAGTCCGCCATGCGGCAACATTACGCACCCGCGTCGAACCTTCGCTAGGCAGATGGACAACGGCCGTGGATGTGACAGGAAGTCACACCCACGGCCGGTTGTCGAACGTTGCGGCTACTTCTTGCCGCGTGGCGGCTTCCGAGCAGCCTTCTTTGCAGGCCGGGCGGCCGGCTTTTTCGTCTTCTTCGGCGCAGCCTTGGCAGCCTTCGCTCCGGGCTTCGCCTTGGCCTTTGCAGCCGGCTTTGCCTTGGCGGCCGGCTTGGCTTTCGCGGCTGGCTTGGCCTTCGGCGCGGCGGCTTTGGCCTTGGGTGCCACCTTGGGCTTCGCTGCTGGCACGGCCTTGGGTGCAGGCGTCGGCTTGGTCGCCGGCCTCGCCGCTGGCGCCGCCTTGGCCTTCGGCGCGGCGGGTGCGGCGGACGGCGTGGAGGGACCCGCTGCGGGGGCGGCGGGCTTCGCGGCGCGACGAGGTGCCGGCGGCGGAGCGCCGAAGACTACCTCTTCCTCATCGTCGGCTGCGTCATCCGCCACCTCGGCGACTTCCTCTTCCTCATCGAGGGAAGCCTCCTCGGGCTCGTCCCAGAGGTCGCTGCTCTGTTTGCCGGAACCCCAGCTCCCTTCCTCATCGTCGTCATCGTCGTCGAACGATGACCCGCCGTAGCCGACATCCTCGGCTTCGTCGTCGTCCGAGAAGAAGAGTGGCTTGCTGACTTCCTCGTCACGCGGCATGCGTGCCTCCTTAAGCGTTGATATCGCCGGGACCGTCCGGCGGTTGGGTCACCGTGAGCGGCAGCAGCCCATGGCGCCGTGGTTGCAGATCGGGATTCGCGGCGATGCTCAGTTATCGCGAACTCCCTAGTACAATGACGGCCCTTCCGAGTCAAGCGGGGACGTGCCCGGCATCGTCCCCCGCGGTCCCGCAGCCGTTAGGCCGCCCGCCGGAGGCGGGCGACCCGAACTGGCTCAATCGACGAATTCAACGGTGACCGGTTGGGTGATTATGCCGGCCTTGACGCCTTCGGCGAGGAGTTCCCGCACGGCCAAACGGCCGCGCTCGCCATAGTCGCGAGTCCAGTCGTTGACGTACATGCCGACGAACGTGTCCGCGTCCTGACGTGCCAGCCCCCTGGCGTACTGCATGGCGTGGTCAAGTGCCCGCTCACGATGATCTAACGCATAGTCGATACTGGCGCGAAGATGTCGCGAAATTCTGGCCATCAAGTCGGGTCCCAAGTCCTTCCTGACGACGTTTCCGCCAAGTGGCAGCGGTAGACCCTTCTTCTGGAACCACCATTCGCCGAGGTCCGCGATCAGACTGAGGCCTGTTTCTCCATAGGTGAGCTGGCCTTCGTGGATCAGGAGCCCGAAGTCCACCTGACCAGACGCGACGCTTTCCTCGATCTGGTCGAACGGAACGACGACGGCCTCGAACTCCGGGACCGCGAGTTTGAGCGCCAGATAGGCGGTGGTGAGGAGGCCGGGAACGGCGATTCGGCGACCGGCGGCGTCGGCGAGGGTGCCGGGTCGAGTGGCAACCAGCCGCGGGCCGTACCGATCCCCCATCGAGGAGCCGCTCGGCAACAGGGCGTAGCGGTCGGAGAGGTACGCGTACGCATGGATCGAGACCGCGGTCACCTCGAGTTCACCCCGGAGGGCGCGGCGGTTCAGCGTCTCGATGTCCTGCAGCTCGTGGGAGTACGCCAGGTCGCCGGTGTCGATGAGCCCCTCGGCGAGGGCGTAGAACATGAAGGCGTCGTCCGAATCGGGACTGTGGCCCACGTGGATGGTGCGCGTCACGGCTGGGAGGGTGGTCATCAGCGCCGGCTCCGCGCGGCCGCGATCGCGTTGTCGATGTCCGCCTTGTGGCGGAGGTATTCCTCGAGGCCGCGGGCCCGCTGCGCGGGCTCGGCGGCGATGAGGCGGCGCTCGAACTCGGCCCGGCGCGTTTCGTCACCTCGTGCGGCCGCGACGGACGCCGAGAGGATCAGCCCGAGCAAGTGGTCGGGCGCCTCGCGCAGGATGCTGTCGGCCTGCGCCTGGGCGAGATCCAGGCTTCCACTGACCTCGGCGACCCGGCCATAGTCGTACCGCATGTCGAGGTCGAGCGGGCCTAACGACTCGTAGACGCCGGTGGCCATGGAGGCGAAGAAGGCGGCACTATCGCGCTTTCCCTCCTCGGACAGGCGCATCACCCGGTCGAAGAGCCGGCTCGCCCGTTCCTGCGGGGTCATCTGGGAGATGTCGACCCCGGCAGCCCCACCGGCGCCGCCGCCCATGGGGGCTGATGGCGTCACCGGCTCCTGCCCGGCGCGTTGGGCGGCGAAGATGACCACGGCCGCGACAAAGGCGATGCCGGCGAGGATCCAGGGGAGGTTGCTCCGGGGAGCGGCCGTGGCGGCGACGGGCCTCGCAGCGGGTCGCGGTGCCCGCTGGGCCGCGGCACGGACAGCGGCGCCGGTACCAGCGCCGGCGGGGGCGCCACAGTCGTGGCAGAACTTCGCACCTGGGGTCAGGGGCGCTCCGCACGACTGGCAGCGCGCCTCCCGAACGGCCGCCCCGCACTCCGTGCAGAAGCGCCCAACGGCGGGTTCGCCGCAGGAGGGACAGGGAATGGCCGGAGTCGGTGGTCCTTGCGATTTCGACATTGGAGGCAGGGGGTCGGTGCGGGCAGCCCAAGTATAGCGACGGTTCCCCTCGGTGGACGCCGGGCACAGTGGTTGAGCAGGGGGGCGCCGTGCCCTATGCTACCTGCCCGCGCCAACGCGGTCCGCGTGCATCCCCTGCACCGGCCGCGACCCGCCCCCTCCCGGACCACGCGTTGTCGTCGTCGCCCTTCACCGGTGTCTCCCGCCAGGAACTGCTGGCCCTGATGACCGCCCAGAACGTGCGGTTCCTCCGGCTGCAGTTCACGGACATCCTGGGGGTCAACAAGAACGTCGAGATTCCGCGATCGCAGTTCGAGAAGGCGCTCGCGGGGGACATCATGTTCGACGGCTCGTCGATCGAGGGTTTCGTCCGGATCGAGGAGTCGGACATGCTCCTGTCGCCGGACCTTTCGACGTTCCGCATCTTCCCGTGGGGGGACGCCGGCAGTCGCGTTGCCCGGCTCATCTGCGACATCAACCGCCCGGACGGAACGCCCTTCGACGGCGATCCGCGCGGCGTGCTGAAGCGCCAGATCGCGAAGGCGGCCGGGCACGGCTTCACGATGAACGCGGGGATGGAGGCCGAGTTCTTCGTCTTCAAGCCGGGGGAGCGCGGCGAACCGACGACCGTCACCCACGATGTCGGCGGCTATTTCGACCTGGCGCCCGCCGACCTGGGAGAAGATGCGCGCCGCGCGATCGTCGACGCGCTGGAACAGATGGGATTCGAGGTCGAGGCGGCGCACCACGAGGTCGCGCATGGCCAGCACGAGATCGACTTCCGCTACGCCGACGCGCTGACGACGGCGGACAACATCACGACGTTCCGCTTCGTCGTGAAGTACGTGGCGCAGCAGTTCGGCCTGCTGGCGTCGTTCATGCCCAAGCCGATCTTCGGGCAGAACGGCAGCGGCATGCACACGCACCAGTCGCTCTTCCGCGAAGGCCGCAACGCGTTCTGGCAGCAGGGGGCGCAGTGGGAGCTGAGCGAGGTCGCGCTGCACTACATCGGGGGACTCCTGCGGCACGCGCGCGGGTTCTGCGCGATCACCAACCCGCTGGTGAATTCGTACAAGCGCCTGGTGCCGGGGTACGAGGCGCCGGTGAACGTGGCCTGGTCGATGCGCAACCGTTCGCCGCTGATCCGCGTGCCGGAGCGGCGCGGCGCAGGGACACGGGTCGAGGTCCGGATGCCGGATCCGTCGGCCAACCCGTACCTGGCGCTGTCGGTGATGCTGGCGTCCGGGCTGGATGGCATCGCGACGAAGGCGGATTACCGGGAACCGGTGGACACGAACATCTTCGAGATGTCGCACCGGGAGAAGCGCCGCCTCCGGATCGATGACCTGCCGCACGACCTCAACGAGGCCTGTGACGAGCTGGAGAAGGACGAGGTGATCCTCGATGCGTTAGGCGGACACGTGTCGCGCCACTTCCTCAGCGCCAAGCGGTCCGAGTGGAGGGAATACATCACGCAGGTGACGCAGTGGGAGCTGGAGAATTATCTCCTCAAGTACTGAACGGGCTGCGTGCTGATTGCTGGTTGCTGGGGCAGCTTGCACCAGCTGGGGCTGGGTGTTGAGGCTGGTGCTGGTGCTAGGGCTGGTGCTAGGGCTGGTGCTGGTGCTGGGCACTAACCTCTCCGGAATGACATCGGTCGCAGCTCTCATCGAAGACGCGGAACGTCGCCTCCGGCCGCACGTGCGCGAGACGATGCTGGTTCCTTCGCTTGCCCTGGGCGAGGCCACGGGCGCCGAGGTCTGGCTCAAGTGCGAGAACCTGCAGGTCACCGGCTCCTTCAAGGTCCGGGGAGCCACGAACTGCCTCCTCTCCCTGCCTGACGAGCGCCGGCACCGGGGCGTGATCGCGGCTTCGTCCGGGAACCACGGTATTGCCGTGGCGCACGCCGGCCGGGCACTCGGCATCCCGGTCACGGTCTACGTACCCGAGGGTGCCTCGCCGGTGAAGATCGCGGCCATGCACCGGCTGGGGGCCACGGTCGTTGCCTTCGGGACCGACGGTCTCGACACCGAGATCGAGGCGCGCCGTCATGCCGAGGCTGGGGGCCGCGCCTACGTGTCCCCGTACAACGACCTGGCCGTGGTGGCCGGACAGGGGACGATCGGCGTGGAACTGTTGCGCCAGGCACCGGAACTCGACGTCGTCGTGGTGGCCGTGGGCGGGGGCGGATTGATCGGGGGGATCGCTGCGATCCTCAAGCAGCGCCGCCCCGGCATCCATGTCGTCGGCGCGCAGCCCGCCAACTCCCGCGTCATGGCGGACTCGGTGCGCGCCGGACGCGTCCTCGACCTGCCGTCGCTACCCACGCTGTCGGACGGCACCGCCGGGGGCGTCGAGCAGGACACGCTGACGTTCGCCATGTGCCGCGATCTGGTCGACGAGTGGATCATCGTCGACGAGGCCGCCATCGGGCGCGCGATGCGACACGCAATCGAGGTGGAGCACCTGCTGATCGAGGGCGCGGCCGGCGTCGCGCTGGCCGCGCTCGAGGTGCACCGGGCCACGATCCGCGGGGCACGGGTGGTCGTCGTGCTTTGCGGGGCCAATGTCAGCGCGGAGACGCTGAGGCGGGTGGTGTGACATCAGGCATCAGGCATCAGGCATCGGGCATCGGGCATCGGGCATCGGGCATCGGGCATCGGGCATCGGGCATCAGGCATCGGGCATCAGGGGCAGGCGACACCACGGGGCAGGTGGCAGGGAGGTGACAGGCTGGGCGGACGCAGTGAGGGCCCGGCGTTCACCGGGCCCTCATGCGTACAGACAGGACCTCATTGCGTGGCGCTGACCCTGCTGCGGCGCCTCACACGGGGAAGAGCATCTCGCGGTACTTCGGCAGCGGCCACGCATCGTCGGCCACCAGCAGTTCCAGCGCGTCGCACGCGGCGCGCACGTCGGCCATGATATCCGCCCCTTCCTTCGTGAGCAGCATGGCCGCCTTCGTCGGCGCCTCGTGCAGGTTTTCGGCACGATCGCGCAGCTTCACCATCGCCTCGCGCTTCGCCTTGAGCTGCTTCGCCAGCTTCCCGACCTCGTTGGCACGATCGACCTGCGGAATCTCGGTGATGCCTGCCGCCTTCGCCTGGGCGGCACTGGCGGCGAGGGATCCGGCGTATTCGTAGGCCGCCGGCAGGACGAGCGTGTCCACCATCTCGGTGAGCGTGTGCATCTCGATGAGCATGTCCTTGATGTAGCGCTCGATCCGGACATGGTACCTCGACTCCAGCTCGGGCTCGGTCAGGACGCCCATGCCCACCAGGACCGCGTGGGCCTTCTTCGTGGTGAGCTCGGCGAGACCCTCGGGAGCGCGCCGCAGGTTCGGCAGCCCGCGCTTCGCGGCCTCCTTCACCCACTCCTCCGAGTAGTTGTTGCCCTCGAAGCGGATGGGCGTGGTTTCGCGGAATACCTTCCGCACGACTTTCATCACGGCGTCGTCGACGTTCTTCGTCTTCTTGCGCTCGGCGCGGATCTGCGCGATGACGTCCTCGATGGCGGCGGCGACGGCCGCATTCAGCAGCGTGACCGGCCAGGCGATCGACTGTCCGCCGCCAACGGCACGGAACTCGAACTTGTTGCCCGTGAAGGCGAACGGCGACGTCCGGTTGCGATCGGTGTTGTCCTTCTCGATCTCGGGGAGCTTGGCCACGCCGAGCTTGATCAGCTGCTCCTCGGCCCCGGCGCTCGCTGCCTTGCCCTTGATGATGTCCTCGATGAGCCGAGTGAGCATGGCGCCCATGAAGACGGAGATGATGGCCGGGGGCGCCTCATTGGCGCCGAGCCGGTGCTCGTTGCCCGACGTGGAAATGCCCGCGCGCAGCAGGCCGGCGCACTCGTGTACACCCTTGAGGACCGCGGCCAGGAACACCAGGAATCGCACGTTCTGGTGGGGCGTGCGTCCCGGCTTGAGCAGGTTCATCCCGTCGAGCGCGTTGTCGGACGCGATCGCCATGGACCAGTTGCAGTGCTTGCCCGAGCCATTGATGCCCGCGAACGGTTTCTCGTGCACGATGGCCTGCATTCCGTGGCGCAGCGCGACGCGCCGCAGGACGGCCATGACGAGCTGGTTGTGGTCCACGCCCAGGTCCGTCTCCTCGAAGACCGGCGCCATCTCGAACTGCGATGGCGCGACCTCGTTATGCCTGGTGACGATCGGTACGCCCAGCTTGTAGAGCTCGTGCTCCACCTCGGCGATGCACGCCTGCGTGCGTTCGGGGATGCCGCCGAAGTAGTGGTCCTCGAGCTGCTGGCCACGTGGCGGCGGGGCACCGATCAGCGTGCGGTTCGCCATGACCAGGTCGGGGCGCATCGCGAAGTGGGCGCGGTCGATCAGGAAGTACTCCTGCTCGGGTCCCAGGGTGGTGTAGACGCGGTAGACACCCTTGTCGCCAAGGATCTCCAGCAGCTCCATCGCCTTCGCCGACAGCACGTCGGAGCTGCGGAGGAGCGGCGTCATTTCATCGAGCGCCTCGCCGTTGTAGCCGATGAAGACCGAGGGCACGCAGAGCGTGCGTGACCCGCCGGACTCGAAGACGAACACCGGGCTCGCCGGATTCCAGGCCGTGTAGCCGCGCGCCTCCCACGTGGCGCGCAGCCCGCCTGACGGGAAGCTCGACGCGTCGGGTTCGCTCTGGATCAGCTGCGCGGCGGAAAACTGCTCGATCGGCTGGCCGTTCTCGTCGAAGGTCAGGAACGCGTCGTGCTTCTCCGCGGTCAGCCCGGTCTGCGGGAGGAACCAGTGGGTGAAGTGCGTCGCGCCGCGCGACATCGCCCATTCCTTGATGGCCTGCGCCACGGTCGGCGCGATGTCGATGTCGAGTTTCTTCCCGTGCCGGATGGCGCTGACGAGCTTCTCGTAGGCATGCCTCGGCAGCTTCGCGCGCATCTG
This sequence comes from Gemmatimonadaceae bacterium, assembly GCA_030835125.1. Classification (GTDB taxonomy): domain Bacteria; phylum Gemmatimonadota; class Gemmatimonadetes; order Gemmatimonadales; family Gemmatimonadaceae; genus JABWBJ01. The sequence goes on from JAUQWM010000045.1 coordinate 32,228, forward strand.
CCTGACGCCGAAGGTGTTGATGCCGAAGTAGTCGGAGATGGACGCGGAGGTGCCGTTGGAGGACGCCGACGGACCGTGGGGCCTGGCCGTGCTGGCGGCGATGGCACCGAGGACAGCCTTACGCGACGAGAGGGAGGAGGGAGCGTCGGAGCTCATGCTGGGAGCCGGGGGAAGCGGGTGAGTGCGGCGGAGCTGTCAGGAAGCGCGAAATAAACACTGCAATTGTCAAATGCGCAATAATTCTCGCCAACTTTGCACATTTCATTCATGAAACACAAAGTTTGTGCGTCGTAGAGTGCTTTCTTGTCTATCTTCGCTGTTCCGATCGCCAAACGAAGTACGAATTGGCCATTACGGAAACGACCAGTACGACTGTGCCACCAACAAGGACGCGGATCCACTCGGACCTGCCGAGCACGCCGGTCAGGACGAGGGCGAGACCGAGGCCGCCCATCACCCATCCTCCCAGTCGGTGGGTGCGCAGCCACGCGGTCTCGCTGCTGAGTGTCCATGGTGTCCTGATCCCGAAGAAGAAGTTCGAGCGGAATCGCGGCAGGAGGTTGCCAAGAACGATGAAAAGGGCGCCGATCAGGATGGGCGCGGCGCGATGCACCTCGATTGGCCATCCGAGTGCGGTGCCCAGAATGCTGACGTGCAACGCGCACATGACGGCAACGACCGCCAGCATGAGGGCTTCGTAGCTTCCCCGGAACTTCTCGATGTTGGCCTGGCGGGGATCGAGTTTCGGCAGCACGAGCATCAGACCCCACATCCCGAGCACCACCAGCGGAAGCAGGAACGCGCCCATGAATCGCGAACCGTACCCGTCGGGCTCGCCGGCGGCGTTCCAGTGGGTCACCATCCGCTCCGGAAGCCGGTCAAAGACCGCGGCCGTGAACACAAGGGTCCCGACGATGACGATGAGGGGAAGCCACTTACGCATTGGTCCTCCGGGTTCTCGGCCAATTACCGGCGGCTCGTCCCCGGACGCAACCCTGCCTCGTCTCCGGACGCAACCCTAACGACGGCCCCATGGCCGGCCTGAGCCCGTCGCCCGCGATTGACGGAGCTCGACGCACCGGACGAACTTGAGTGGTCGCGGCGATGGAGGCCCGACCCTCACCCCGGACTCACCATGCGAGCCCTGTCGACCCTGCGCGCCCTGCTGGCAGCCTTGCCGGCGCTGGCCCTCACCGTCCCCCGCACCGGGAGCGCCCAGTGGATGCGCCCCGACGTGATGGGTCGAGAGGCGGCGGTCGTCTCCGACCACGTGCTTGCCTCCAATGCCGGCGTGGCCGTATTGCGACGCGGCGGCAACGCGGTCGACGCCGCGATCACGATGGCCGCCGTCCTGGCGGTCGTGCGCCCGCACATGAACGGGGTCGGGGGCGACAACTTCCTCCTCGTGCGCCAGGCCGCCTCCAACCAGGTCTTCGCGCTCAATGGCAGCGGCCGCGCCGGCGCGAAGGCCACGCCGTCGTTCTTCACCGCGCGCAACCTCCGGCAGGTTCCCTCCACGGGCATCCTCTCCGTTTCCGTGCCGGGCGCGGTGCGTGCGTGGGAGGACGTGCTGAAGCGCTTCGGCACCATCAGCCTTGCCGAGGCGCTGCAACCGGCGATCGGGTATGCCGAGCACGGGTTCCCGGTGTCGACGAGGCTCTCGCTCGACATTGCCGCAGAGGCACGGAAGGTGGCGGCGGATCCGGCCCTGGCCAGCATCTTCCTGCCGGAGGGAAAGGCGCCGGTGGTCGGGACGATCCTGGTCCAGAAGGAACTCGCTGTGACGCTGCGCGCGATTGCGAGCGGTGGGGCCGATGCGCTGTACAAGGGAGCGCTGGCCGGGCGCATAGCGCGGTTCATGGACCAGGAAGGCGGGCTGGTGGCCGCGACGGACCTCGCCGCGCACCAGTCGACGTGGCAGGAACCGATCCGTACGACGTACTCGGGCAAGTCGATCCTCGCGTTCCCGCCGAACACGCAGGGGATGACGTTTCTCGAGATGCTCAACCTGGCGGAACGGCTCGCGCCCGACCGGGGCGAGCCTAACGCGGCGGCGTCGATCCATGCGCTGGCGGAGGCCGCCAGACTGGCCTACGATGACCGCGACCGATTCCTGGCCGACCCGGCCTTCAGCCCGGTGCCGGTGGATCGCCTGATCTCGAAGGCGTTCGCGGTCGATCGCGCGCAGCTGTTCCGGCCGGACGCCTCGTGGTCGCCCGACACCAGCCGAACGCCGCCGGACGGAAACGGCGACACGATCTACCTGGCCGTCGTGGACAAGGACGGCAATGCCGTCTCGATGATCCAGAGCCTGTTCGCGGCGTTCGGGAGCGGGCGCATGGTGCCGGGGACGGGAATCACGCTGCACAACCGTGGCGCGCTCTTCGAGCTCGCGCCGTCGCACCCGAACGTGATTGCCCCGGGCAAGCGACCGTTCCACACGCTCAGCCCCGCGATGGCGCTCAACCCGGATGGCACGCTGGCGATTGCGTTCGGGACGCCGGGCGGCGACGGGCAGCCGCAGACGCTCGTCCAGGTGCTGAACAACGTGCTCCGGCACGGCATGACGCCGCAGCAGGCGGTCGAGGCGCCACGGTGGCGCGTCTTCGCGGGCGGTCGGCTGGGCGTGGAGCCGGGCATCGATGCGGCGACGCGGGCGGAACTGGAACAGCGCGGCCACGTGGTGCGTGTGCAGGAGCCGAGCGCGGAGTTCGGCGGCGCGCAGATGATCGTGATCCATGCCTCCGGCGCGCGCATGGTCGGCGCCGACCCGCGCCGCGAGGCGTACGGCATCGCCTGGTAATCACGGCATTCCGGGGACAAGGAGATGTCGAGCAGGGTGACTGCCGGCCTTCGCGCGGCCGCGGGGCGGCTCGTGGCCGCGCTGCTGGCAGGCGGGGTGCTGGTAGGGCTGGTCTGGCTCCTGGTCGTCGTGCGTCGCGCCCTGCCTGACGAGTCCGCGGGCAACGCCGGTTCGCTCACCGCGCCCACGTTCGCGGCGCCGCCTGCGGCCAGCGGCGTTGCCCGGGTGCTCATCCCCGATACGCTGCTTGGGCGCAGCCGGGCCCTGCGGTTCGTCGCCCTGACGCCGGCGGAGGCGGAGGCGGTGCCGGGCCTCGTGGCCACCTTCGGGGACTCGATCCTGCGGACCGCGCGGACGCTCACCGTCCAGGCGGGCGCAGACCCGTTCACGCTGTTCACGCTTCGGGGCTTCGGCCAGAAGCGCGGCGAGATGCTTGGCGCCTATCGCCTGGGATTGTGGCCGGCCGAGCGTTGGATGATGGGCGCCAACTACCTGAACCCGGACGGATTCGTCGAGGTGTGGCCGGCCAACGCGGACACCCCGTTGTCGGAACACTTCCGGTTGGGCGACTTTGTCATGAAGGACCGGCAGGTGTCCTGGCCGAAGTATCTCGCGCTCGAGGAGCGGCTGGTCGACAAGCTCGAACTGGTGCTCGATGAGCTCGAGGCGCGCGGCGTGGGGGCGTCCCGGGTGGTGGTGCTGTCCGGGTTCCGGGCCCCGTATTACAACGACCTGCAGGTCGACGAGGGTGCGGCGCGCGCCAGCCGGCACCAGTACGGTGACGCGGCCGATATCCTCATCGACCACGACGGCGACGGCGCGATGGACGACCTCAACGGCGATCGCCGACGCGACCTCAGCGACGCGAACGTGATCGGCGCGGCGGTCGCCGCGGTGGAGCGCCGCTTCCCGGAGCTGCGGGGTGGGCTGGGGACATACGCGGCGATGGGGCCGAGCGGGCCGTTCGCGCACGTGGATGTGCGCGGGACGAGCGCGCGCTGGGAACGTGCCCGCGGCGCCCGCGGGGACACCCTGCCAGTGCGACGGCGCTAGAGCAGGGACTTCAGGAGGGCGGGGTCCGCGTTGCCGCCGCTGACCACCACGGCCACGTGATCGCCCGGCGTGATCATGAGGCGGCCGCCGAGGAGCGCCGCGGTGGCCGCCGCGCCGGCCGGCTCGGGGAGGATTCGCGCGTGGCGCATCAGCGTGCGCATGGCGTCGAGGATCTCGGCGTCCTCGACCAGCACCACTTCGTCGACGAAGGCCTGCGCGTGGGCCAGCGTGTGCGTGCCGGCAAAGGGAGCCGCCAGCCCGTCCGCGATGGTCGTGGTGCTCGCGAGCCGGACCGGGTGGCCCTGCGCGAGGCTCTCGTGCATCGCGGGCGCGCCCACGGGCTCGACGCCGATGACCCGCGCGCGAGGGCAGAGCGCGCGGATCGCGGCGGCCACGCCGGCGAGCAGGCCACCGCCGCCACAGCCCACGATGACGAGCCGGATGTCCGGCGCGTCCTCGGCGATCTCGAGGCCGACGGTGCCCTGGCCGGCGATGACCACGGGTTCATCGAACGGATGGACGAAGGCGAGCTGGCGTTCGCGCTGCAGGTGTTGCGTCGTGGCGAGGAGGTCGCCCTCCGTCTGGATCACGTCGCCGCCGTACCCGCGCGTCGCCTCCACCTTGGCCTGGACCGCGGTGGCCGGCATGACAATGGTGGCCGGCACGCCGATGGCATTGGCGGCCCAGGCCAGCGCCTGGGCGTGGTTGCCCGCGGAGAGGGAGATGACGCCGCGCGCGCGCTCGTCAGGCGGCAGGGCGGCCAGGGCGTTGAGGACGCCTCGCGGCTTGAACGACCCGGTCTGCTGGAACAGCTCCAGCTTGAGCGACACGCGGGCGCCGGTGCGTTGCGAGAGGTGGGCCGAGGGCACCAGCGGCGTCCGCACGAGGCGGTCGCCGATGACGGTGCGGGCGTCGCGGATGTCCTGGAGGGTGACGAGGCTCACGCGGTGCTCCCGGTCAGTGTCAGGTCGAAGGGCGGCGCCTTGAGGAGGCGCGCTGCCTGCCGTAGCTTGCCATTCCGTGGCGCGGTAGCCAAGTGGTAAGGCAGGAGTCTGCAAAACTCCCATTCGCCGGTTCGATTCCGGCCCGCGCCTCTTGCCCGGCGCCCGCGAGCCTAACGACGATCGCGGAGCAGGCTGGTGAGCCGGAGGTGCAGGCTGTCGCGCCGCGCCGCCGACCCCGGGTCGCCGGCGAGGTCGTGTTCCTGGAGCGTATCGGCCCGGTACGCGTAGAGCTCGAGCCGGCCATCCCCGTTCCGGATCAGCTCCCACTGGTCGTCGAGCAGGGTCTGCATGTCACCGGCCGCCGTGGGGTACTTCGCGTCGATGTTCCGGGCCTTCGTCACTTCGGAGATGACGGGACTGACGGTTCCTCCCGTCCACGCCGCGGTCAGCGACGTGCCGGGCAGGGGCGGGGCGTCCGGTGCGGCGAGGGCCATCACCGTCGCGGCGAGATCGCGGAGCGTCACGGGCTGCTGGACCCGCATCCCGGCGGGCACGGCGCCCGGGAGGCGCATGAAGAGCGGTACGCGGATCGTATTGAGGTACAGGTTGTGGGCGTGTCCGGAGAGGCGCTTGAAGTCGAACAGCTCGCCGTGGTCCGACGTCACGATGACCAGTGTCCGGTCCAGGACCCCGCGCTGCGCGAGCGCGGACAGGATGCGATCCACCTGCGCGTCGAGGTAGGCGATCGCGCCGAGGTATGTCGCGTACTGCTCCCCACCGGCGAAGTGGCGGAACTCCGGCGGGGCGTAGTAGGGCTGGTGGGCGTCGAAGAGGTTGAGGAATGCGAGGAAGGGACGGGTCCCGACGCCTCCCTGCCACTCGAGGAATTCCGTGGCGACTTCCTCGCCCCGCTTGGGATCGAACTCGTGCTTCGCCTGGATGGAAAGGTTGTGGCGGCGCAGCGCCGTGATCACGCCCCCGAAGGTTCGCGCCGCGGCGAGTTGACGGACCATGGCCGTCTGCGCGTACGACGACGACCGGACCAGCTGGCCCCAGCTGACGCGGTAATCGTCGTACCGCGCGAATCCACGGGGCAGTCCGGAATCCCAGGCGGTGTAATGCATGTTTGCGACGAACCCGCCCGTCGCGTAGCCGCGGTCGCGGAAGCGCTCGGCGAGCACCGGCAGCCGGTCGTCGAGCGGGCTTTCCCAGTTGCCCGACTGCCCGCCGGCCCACGCGCCGGTGAGCATCGACCCGTGCGAGGGCAGCGTCCACGGCGCGGGCGAGAAGGCCCAGTCGAACACCGTGCCGCTCCGGCTCCACTGGTCGAGGCGGGGCGTGGTGGGTTCTGGCGCGCCATACAGGCCCATCGACGCGGCCCGCACCGTGTCGAGGATGATGACGAGGACGTTGGACGCCCCTTCCGGGGCGTCGGGGAGCGCGGCGATGGCGCGCGATTCCCTCGTCGTCCGGGCGAGGTGCTGGACCGGCGCAATGACGACGATGGCTGCGATGCCGGCCGCGGCCACGAACCGCGCCCGGCGGAGGACTGCAGCGGGCCGCTGGTGCATGGCACGCGCGATCGACACGGCGATCCCGATCGACAGGATGAGCGACGACAGGCGCGAGACCTGGCTGTAGGGAAGCAGCAACCCGAACGCCCCGACGGCAGCGAACGCACCGGTCGAGAAGGACAGGACCCACGGGCGGCGCACGACGACGCCAACGAGGAACAGGACCGCCGCCCCGGGGAGCAGGACGAGCGCGTAGGCAATCGGCGCCATCCAGGCGAACTCCCGGCTGAACCAGGCAAGCTGTCCGAGGCCATAATGGGCCACGAGGAGCTCAGCACCATGCAGGAAGCCCGTCAGCACCGCGGTGGCAAGCCAGAGCGTGACGATCGCCGCGAGCCACGCTCGAAGCGAGGCGGGACCCTCCAGGCGGCCTGGTGCTGGCAGAGCGCTCACGGCGTGAAAAGAAAACAGGTGGGGCGTCAACTCGTAAGGCACCGGCCCCGATTGGAGGGATCGCGTTCCCGGCGCGACCGGCTAACTTCGCGCCAGCGCGCCGACCCCAGAGCAGATCCGCCGGGAGACTGTCCATGCACCGAGACCTGACGCACTACGATCGCTCGTACTTCGACAAGTGGTATCGGCACCCGCGTCATCGCGTGAAGACGCGGCAGGACATGGTGCGGCAGTTGACCTTCATCGTATCGGCCACCGAATACCTTCTCGACCGGCCGGTGAGATCGGTCCTGGACGTGGGGTGTGGGGAGGGCAACTGGTCGACGGTGCTGCGCGCGCTGCGGCCCCGGGCAACGTACACCGGTGTCGACGGCAGCGAATACGCGGTCAGGCGATTCGGGAAACGAAGGAACATCCGGCTCGGCACGCTGGGGACCATCGGGTCGCTCGCCCTCGACGGGCCGTTCGACCTGGTCCTGTGCCTTGGCGTCCTGAACTATGTCGGGCCGGACGAGCTGAGGACCGGGCTGCGCCAGTTGAGGCCGCTGGCCGGTGGGGTCGCGTATCTCGAGATCTTCACGAAGGCGGACGACGCGAGCGGTGACTTCACGAGGAAGGCGGCGCACGCGCCGGCCTGGTATCGTCGCGTGATCCGCGGGGCGGGGTTCGTCCCGGTGGGGCTGCATTGTCACCTGCCGAAATCGCTGGCCTGGCATGCGGCGGCCCTGGAGCGGGCCGAGGTGGGAGGACGCGCGGGGCGCCCGCGGCGACGCGCCTAACGTCTCGTGACCACCTTGCGGCCCCAGATGGCCCGGCGATAGCGGTTGACGTGCTCCTCGCCATAGGCGAGGACGCGGGTAACATCGGCATTGGTCAGGTCGTGGAACGGGGCGAACTGGAACGGGTGTCGTCGCGCGACCTCACGGAACTCGGCGATGTGCGGCCACTCGACCGCGAGGCGTGGCACGAGGCGCAGCACCGATCCGAGCAACTGGGCGGGCCCGACGGAATCGCCAAACGAGTAGGCGAGGTAGCGGCGCTCCACGAGATTCCAGAACGTCTCGGTGTCGGGGCGGACGGCGATGGCGTCGTACTCGAGCGCCGTGCACAGGAGTCCCCAGAGGACATGGTCCTGCCGCCCCGGCTTGTTGCGCGTGGGTGACTCGGGCGCGCCATGCCAGTGCCGGAGGTATCCCGCATCCATGGCGTAGGCGGTGGCGAACCCGCTGCGCCACATGCGCAGGTTCAGCTCGGTCCACTCGCCCCAGAAGGCGCGTCGCGGGTTGAAGCCGCCGATGTCCTGGATGAGGCGGCGATACCCGGCCACCAGCATCCCCTGCACGCTCATGAACTTGAGGCCGTGCGCCTCCACGCTCGGGGTCGATCGCCGCGGCTTGAACAGGCGGTTGGTGTCCTCGACCAGTGATGGCACGCCGATGAGTCCCACCGGCTGCGTGCGCATGTGATCCTCGAGGGACTCGAGGATCTCCCCGTGCATCGTGATGTCGTCGTCGATGAAGCAGATGAGGGGGGTCTTGCAGAGGGCCAGTTGCTGGATCCGGCCGCCGATGATGCTCGGGTTCCGGACGTTGAAGTGGACGGACAGGGGCAGGCCCTTCCCGATCTTCTTCAGGCGGCGCTCGACCGAATAGGGCTCCTCGTCGGTGTCCCAGTTGTAGACCAGGGACAGCTCCCACGGCGAGCGCCGCGAGCGCATGGACCGCAGCGAGTCGAAGAGGCGCGTGAGGTAGGCCTCGCGCTGGGGGATCGTCAGCACGGTGAGCGTCCACAACGGCGGTCGCTTCCTGAGCATCAGGCGCTCCGGGTCGGCAGGATCATCGACAGCGTACGCCGCCAGGCGCGCGCGCCTGACGAGGGCAGGGGAGTGACCCCGGCGAGGGCGAGGAGGTCGGGGTGGTGGCCGCGCCCCGGGTTGCGGATGGCAAGCCGGCGCTCGGCGGCGGCGAGGAGCGGCGCGTCGTTCGCCTCGTTGCCGATGGCCACGGTGACCTCGTAGGCTGCACCGCGGCGCGCGGCCAGCGCAAGGAGCGCCCGGACCCCGGTTCCCTTGTGCGCGCCGCGCGTGACCGTGATCCACGCGCCCGACCGTGTCGCCTGGAGCCCCTGCCGCGACAGGGCGCGGAGGAAACGCTCGGCGTCCGGTCCCGACCAGTTGCGGACGCAGACGCTGTGCGTGCGCCGCAGGGACCGTCCACGGTCCGGCAGCAGCGCGCGCTGGTCGACGATGACGGCGCCGGCCTCCTCGGCTGCCTGCCTGACGAGGGGCCGCAGGCGCGCGACCGGCGCGCCGAGCCGGAGGGTGCGCCTGACGAGTGGCCGGGTCGTCCGCCAGCCAGCCGGGATCGACACGACGGCGCCGTTCTCTCCCACGAGGGCGCCTTCGAGCCCCAGTGCGCGCTGGATCACGGCGAGCTCGGCGAGGGTCCGGCTCGAGACGAGGATAAGCTCCGCGCGGCCACGCAGGCGCTCGACCTGATCGCGCCCCAGGGCGAATCGCCCACGAGCATCGAGCAGCGTGCCATCGACATCGCTGAAGATGCCGATGGGCGCGGGAGGCTCAGGAGGGACGCGACGGGGGCGCATGCGGCGAAACATGCGCCGGCATGCGCCCCTCGTCACGACTTGCATTTGTCGCGCGCCCTGCCCCCGGCAGGGCTACACGGCGTCGGACAGGCTGGTGAAGTTGAAGTCGCGCACCTTGAGCGGAGGGACCACCACCGCCCCGCCCGCCTCGGTCCCGGCGAGCCGCACCGGCCGGCCCATCATCTCGAGGTTGTTGAGCATGAAGAGCGGCGAGTCGTTGAAGCGGAAGTTCTTCACCGCCTTGGTGACCTTGCCGTTCTCGACGAGGAAGGTGCCGTCACGCGTGAGACCCGTGTAGAGGATGGTGCGCGGGTCCACCTCGCGCAGGTACCAGAGGCGCGTGACCAGGATGCCGCGCTCGGTGGAGCGGATCATCTCGTCGACCGAGGCCGTGCCCCCGCTCATGAGGAACGAGGTCGGGGCGCCCGTCGGTTGCACCCCCTTCTTCTGCGCCCAGAATCGCGAGTAGTACAGGGTCTTCAGGGTGCCATTCTCGATGAAGACCTGTCGGCCGAGGGGCAAGCCATCGCCGTCGAAAGGCTGGGCCAGGATGTTGGGGTCGAAGGGATCGGCGTAGATCGAGATGCGCTCGTCCATGATTTTCTCGCCGATCTTGCTGCCGCCACCCTGCTTGACGAACGGGCTGCGCCCCTCGTCGGTGGCCCGGGCGTTGGCGTAGAAGCCGATGAGCTGGCAGATGTCGCCGACCGCCTGCGGCTCGAAGATCACCGTGTACCGGCCCGGCTCGACCGCGACCGGGTTCCGGGAGAGCCGTGCCTTCTCGATGGCACGCCGGCTCACCCCCGCGAAGTCCACCTTCGCAGCGTCGTTATGCTCGGCGCCCGCCCATCCCGAGCCGGTGCCATCGGTGGTCCGGACCGTGAGGGTGAAGTTGGCGTTGGTGGCCCGGTGGTACGCGAACAGGCCCTTGCTGTTGCCGAGGGCGGTCGCGCCGGCATTGTTGATGAGGAACCCGGCCGCCCGCAGGTCCGGCGCGCCGCGCGCCGGCTCCAGCGCGGTGAGCGCGATCCGCGCGCGATCCTCGGCGGTCATCGACGCGACTGACGGGAACCAGGCGTCGACCTGCCGGTGGGCCTGCTGCCCGAGCATGGGCATCGCCTCCGGATCGTCCGGGGCGAGCTTCGCGAGCCGCTCCGACTTGTCCACGGCGGCGCGGAGCGCCGCATCGGAGATCTCGTTGGTCTGGACGACGGCGTGCTTGTTCCCGAACCAGCTCTGCACGGCCACGTTGAAGTCGGTGATCGCGCCGGCGGTGGACATCTGGTTGTCGGCGAACCGCACGTTGCTCGAGTAGCCGCCGCCGATCTGGACGTCGATGCCGTCGGCCTTCGACATGGCCACGACGCGCTGGATGAGCGCCTGCGCTTCCTCGCGCGAGAGGATCGCCCCCGATTGCGCCGCCGCGGATTCGAGGAGCCGGTTGGGCGCCGAGAGGACTTCGGTGATGTTGGAGCGTCGCATCGGATATCCCCGGGTTACGCCTTTCGGCCGGTGTTGATGACGTTGATGTTGCGGAAGCGGGCCGGCACCGAGCCGTGGCTCACCGCGTTCACCTGGCCTGGCTGTCCCTTGCCGTCGAAGAACGACCCCCAGACCTCGTAGCCGCGCCGGCCGCCGATCATGTCCATCGCGTTCCAGAAGTCGGGCGTGCGCATCTGGTACGCGACGTCCTTCAGCATGCCGGTGATCTTGCCGCCCTTCACCTCATAGAAGAGCTGGCCGCCGAACTGGGCGTTGTAGCGCTGCTGGTCGATGGAGAAGGACCCGTCCCCCACGATCGCGATGCCACTGTCGGTGGCGGCGATCATGTCGTCCCAGGTCCGGTCGTTGTCGCCGGGCAGGAGCGAGACATTCGGCATGCGCTGGAACTGCACGCTGCTCCAGTTGTCGGCGTACGAGCATCCGTGAGACCGCGTGGGCCGGCCCTGCGACTTGTACCAGGCGTCGAGCCATGGCGCCTGCTCACGGGTCGTCTGGTAGTCGTTGACCACGCCGTTCCGGATGATCAGGAACTCGTCAGGCGCGACGCCTTCGTCATCGTACCCGATGGTGCCGAGCGCGCCGGGCTGCGAGCGGTCGCCCTGGACGTTCATGAAGTCGGGGCCGTACCGGAACTTGCCGAGGAACTGCTCGGGCGGTGCGACGAACGACGTGCCCGCGTAATTGGCCTCGTAGCCCATCGCCCGGTCGAGCTCGGTCGGGTGCGCGATGGACTCGTGGATGGTGAGCCAGAGGTGCGACGGGTGGAGCACCAGGTTGTAGCGACCGACTTCAACCGGCTTCGCCTTCAACTTCTCGCTCGCTTCCTCACCCCAGCGGCGCGAGTTGTTCACGAGGTCCTGCTGGCGCACCCATTCCCAGCCCCGGGCGACCGGCGGCAGCGTGTTGCCGCGGTTCTGGAAGTCGGAGAAGTCGGGTGAGACGGCCGTGAACTGCTGCTGTACCGCGCTCTGGATGACCGTCTGCGCGATGACCGAGCCGTCGGTGTTGGCGTAGTTGCGCTCCATCTTCCGGAAGAAGAACCCGGCAAAGACGAACTTCACGTTCGCCGCCTTCATCCCCTCGGCGTTGGCCCGCAGGAGCAGGTCGGCCTTTTCCTCGATCGGGATGGTCCAGGGATCGACCTCATACGCGCTCCGCCAGGTGACGTCCCCGACCGAAGGGGCGGGCGCGAGCTGGACCGAGCGATCCTTCGCGATCCCGTTGGCCCTGGCGATCGCGACCGCCTCGCGCGCGGCCGCGGCGACGCCCGCCTTCGTCAGGTCGCGCGACGCGGCGAATCCCCAGGCCCCGTTGACGAGCGCGCGCACGCCGATGCCGATCGAATCGGTGTCCACGACGTTCGTGATCTGCTGTTCGCGGGTGACCACGAAGTTCTGCAGGTAGCGTCCGATCCTGGCGTCGGCATAGCTGGCGCCGCCGGACTTCGCGGCATTCAGGGACTCCATCAGGAGCTCGCGGATCACCGCGTCCATGGCTGGCGCCTGCGACGAGACGCCGGGAACGGCCGATGCCCCGGCGGTGTGCAGCGCCCCACCGAGGGCCAGCGTGCCGGCGACGGCGCCTCCCTGCTTGAGGAAGTCACGACGAGTGCTCATGAATCACACCGGGTAAGGGACCGACTGGCGCGAGGCTCGCCGGCCGCAATGGACGGAACTGCCCGGCGACGTGCCGGGCCCCGATCCCCCAACGGTAGCGCGGACCGGGCGCAGCCGGGACTCCCCTGAGACGGAACGCGTGTGGTCGATGGTGAACGGAGGAAAGCGGTCCCCAGCCGGTGACCGACCCGCGGTCATCCACGCGCAGTTCGACATGGACGATACCCGGGCGGCATGGCACCTTCCCGGGCCATGTCCTCCGACGCCATGCCAGCCGACCCGGTTGCCGCGACGAGCCCAGCCGTTGCCGCGGCGGCGCCGCGCGGCGGATCCCGGTCTTTGATTCTCGTCACCGCCTTTACCGCGGCGATCTTCCTCAACGCCGCCTTGCTGTTCTCGGTGCAGCCGCTGTTCACCAAGATGGTGTTGCCGCTCCTCGGCGGGAGCCCGGCCGTCTGGAACACCTGCCTGCTGTTCTTCCAGGCCCTGCTGCTGGGGGGCTACCTGTATGCGCACCTGACTTCGCGCCTGCTGTCGCCGCGCCTGCAGGCGGCGCTGCACGTGTCCCTGCTCGCGGTGGCGATCCTGGTGCTGCCGATCCACGTGCCGGAATCGTGGTCGCACCCGCCCGGCATCGCCCTGCCGATCGGTTGGCTGCTCGGCCTCCTGACGGTGTCGCTCGGGTTGCCGTTCTTCCTGCTGTCGGCCGGCGCCCCGATGATGCAGCGCTGGTTCGCCGGCACGAGTCATCCTGCCGCGCACAACCCGTACTTCCTGTACGCGGCCAGCAACCTGGGGAGCTTTGCGGCGCTGCTCGCCTACCCCTTCGTGATCGAGCCGCGCATGCCGATCTCGGACCAGTCGGTGACGTGGCTCGAGGTCTACTATGTGCTCGTCGCGCTCATCGTCGGGTGCGCGGTGACGGCGTGGATCATGCGCCGGCGCGGGGGTATCGCAACGTCGTCCGCCGCGGCCGACGGAACGGAGGCGGCACCGTTGCCGTCGCCGGACCACCTGGTCGAGACCGGGGAGGGGATCCGCCTCACTCGACCCGGCGCGCTTCGCGGATCGATGCGGCTGCTGATCGAGGAGAATCCTTCCGTCATCCGCCGGTTCCTGCAGCGGGACACGCCGATCGTCGAACCGACCATCGTGCCGTCGCGGCACTGGCGCCTCCGCTGGGTGTTGCTGTCGTTCGCGCCGTCGAGCCTCCTGATCGGCACCACGACGTACCTGAGTACCGACATTGCGTCGGTGCCCTTCCTGTGGGTCATCCCGCTGGCGCTGTACCTGCTGACATTCGTGCTCGTCTTCGCGCGCCGTCCGTTGCTGCCCCGGTGGCTGATGCTGCACGTGCAGCTGGTGCTGGGCCTGGTGCTGATGCTCGAGTTGAGCATCGGTGGCGCCGCCGGAATCGTGGGGCCGGCGGTGGTGCACCTGCTCGCCTTCTTCGCCACCGCGATGATGTGCCATCGCGAACTGGCCGACTCGCGGCCGAGGGCGGAGTACCTGACCGAGTTCTACCTGTGGATGTCGCTGGGCGGGGTGCTGGGGGGCGTGTTCAACGTGCTGCTGGCACCGGTGCTGTACGACTCGTTGGTGGAGTACCCGTTCGCGATGGTCGTGGCGTTCGGGTTGCGGCCGGGGCGGGCGAGTGCGTACGGCGGCTGGAGGGACTTCCTGCGCGACGTCCTGTACCCGGCGGCGATCGGGGCGGTGATCCTGTTTGCCTTCCGCCTCCCCAGCACGCCGGGCGAGTGGTTCAACGGGGGGACGCAGGTCTTCCTGGCGACGGCGGCGATCACGGTCTTCACGTTCCGGAACCGGCCGTTCCGCCTGGCGCTGGGGGCGGGGGCGATCTATGCGGCGATGCAATTGTCGGGCGCCGCGCGGAGCAACATCCTGATGCAGGATCGCAGCTTCTTCGGCACGTACCGGGTGCGGCGGATCCTGGACTACCACGTCCTGCAGAACGGGACGACGACGCACGGGGGGCAGAGCCGCGAGCTCGCGCGGCGGATGGAGCCGCTCACGTACTACTATCGGGGCGGTCCCCTGGGGGACATCTTCGACAAGCTCGCGCAGAAACCCGTCCGACGGGTGGCGATGGTCGGCCTCGGGACCGGCACGATCGCGTGCTACGGGCGTCCGGACGAGCACTGGACGTTCTATGAGATCGACCCGATGGTCGCGCGCATTGCGCAGACCCCGCGCTACTTCACGTACCTGCGGGACTGCGCGCCCCGGACGAACATCGTGATCGGGGATGCGCGCCTGTCGCTGGGCGCGGCGGCCGACGGCGAGTTCGACCTGATCGTGCTCGATGCGTTTTCGTCCGACGCGATACCGGCCCACCTGATCACGCGGGAGGCCATCGCGCTGTACCTGCGGAAGCTGGGTCCCGACGGCGCGATCGCGATCCACATCAGCAACCGGTACCTGGACCTGCGGCCCGTCATCATCGCGCTCGCGAACGACGCCCGGGCCGCGGGAGCACTGGGCGAGCGCTCACCGGGGGACGAGGATCGCACCAAGTTGTATTATGGCAGTCGGTGGATGGTGCTGGCGAAGCACGCGGCGGCACTGTCCGACCTGGTGAAGGTGGACGGCTGGAATGCCCTCGGCACGTGGCCGGAGTCGCGCCTGTGGACGGACGACTACACGGACGTGCTGGGGGCCATCAAATGGTGAACATCGGGCCGGAGGCCAGAGGTCAGGGGCCGGAGGGGATTCCAATGGCGAGATCGCAGCAGGCCGAATACGACGTGTGCGTCGTTGGCTCGGGAGCCGGGGGCGGGATGGCCGCGCACCGGCTGGCCCTGGGAGGCGCCCGCGTGGTCATGCTCGAGGCGGGGGGATGGTGGGACAACACCACCAGCAACAGCGCCATGCTCCGGTGGCCCTACCAGTCGTCCCAGCGCGGCGCCTCCACGCCCGAGCGTCCGTTCGGCGAGTTCGACGCGTGCGTGGGCGGCTGGGACCTGCCGGGCGAGCCGTTCACGCGCGCCGAGGGCACAAGCTTTTCGTGGTGGCGGGCGCGGATGCTCGGCGGGCGCACGAACCACTGGGGCCGCATCTCGCTGCGCTTCGGCCCGGACGACTTCCGGCGGAAGAGCATCGATGGCCTCGGCGACGACTGGCCCATCTCGTACGACGACCTGGCCCCGTACTACGATCGCGTGGACGAGCTGGTGGGGATCTTCGGCAGCCGGGAGAACCTGCCGAACCACCCGGACGGGAAGTTCCAGCCGGCGCCGCGCCCCCGGTGCTACGAGCTGTACGTGAAGGAGGCGTGTGACCGGATGGGGATCTGGTGCATCCCGGCCCGCCTGTCGGTGATCACGCAGCGGCTGGGCAACCGGGCGCCGTGCCACTACTGCGGCCAGTGCAACCGCGGCTGCATGACGAACTCCAACTTCTCGTCGCCTAACGTGTTGCTCCTGCCGGCCCGGCAGACCAACCGCCTGCGGATCATCACCAACGCGATGGCGCGCGAGGTGACGGTCAACCCGCAGGGCCTGGCGACCGGGGTCTCGTACATCGACACGACGACGGGCCGGGACGAGCACGTGCGGGCGCGGGTGGTGGTGCTGGCGGCGAGCGCGTGCGAGTCGTCGCGGATCCTGCTCAACTCGAAATCATCGCAGTTCCCGCAGGGCCTGGCGAATTCGAGCGGCGTGGTGGGCAAGTACCTCACCGACACGACCGGCAGCGACGTCGCCGGCTTCATCCCGAAGCTGGTCGACCATGTGCCGCACAACTGCGATGGCGTCGGCGGCGGGCACATCTACATGCCCTGGTGGCTCGACAACCGGAAGCTCGACTTCCCGCGCGGCTACCACATCGAGGTGTGGGGCGGGCTGGGGGTGCCGTCGTACGGCTTCATGGGGGGGATCGAGCGGTACGAGCCGGGGGGCGGGTACGGGGCGCAACTCAAGAACGACTACCGCCGCTACTACGGATCGACGATCGGGTTCTCGGGGCGCGGCGAGCAGATCCCGAACGCCGACTGTTACTGCGAGCTGGATCCCGCGGTGAAGGACAAGTACGGGATCCCGGTGCTCCGCTTCCACTGGAAGTGGACGGACCACGAGATCAACCAGGTGAAGCACATGCAGGAGACGTTCCGGTCGCTGGTGAGCGAGATGGGGGGAGAGGTGTTCTCGCCGATGCCGACGAAGGAACGCGGCTACGGCATCGCGACGGGGGGATCGATCATCCATGAACTCGGCACGGTGCGGATGGGGAGCGATCCGAAGGTGTCAGCCCTGAACTCGTGGGGCCAGGCCTGGGACTGCCGGAACCTGTTCGTTGCCGACGGCGGGTCGTTCGTGTCGCAGGCCGACAAGAACCCGACGTGGACGATCATGGCGCTGGCGATGCGATCTGCGGACCGTATTCTCGAGCTGCGTCGTACGGGGGCGGTGTGAACAATCGAGTTGAGAGTTGGGAGTTGAGAGTTGAGAGTGACAGAAGAGAGCTGAGAGGAGAGAGCGATGAGTGACGAGGAGAGGCACATGCGTGATCTGCCACGGCGCGACGTCGTCAAGTTTCTCGCGGCAGCTCCGCTGGCCGTGTTCGCGGTGACCGCGCTCGACGTCGAGGAAGCGTCCGTCCTGACGCGGGACACGCTCGAACGGCTCACGCAGCGGGGGCAGCAGTATCAGCCGAAGGTATTCACGGCCGCCGAGTGGCGTACCGTCAACATCCTGGTCGACCTGGTCATTCCGCGCGACGCGCGCTCGGGGAGTGCCACGGACGCGAAGGTGCCCGAGTTCATGGACATCTTCATGCAGACGCGCGAGAACATGCGGACGTGGATGCGGACGGGGCTGACCTGGCTGGACGGGGAGAGCCGGAAGCGCTTCAACAAGGCCTTCGCCGAGTGCGAGCCGGGGCAGCGCACGGCGGTGCTGGACGACATCGCCTGGCCGCGGCGTGCGCGCCAGGACATGCAGGCGGGGGTGCGGTTCTTCAACAACTTCCGGAACTTCACGGCGTCGGGGTTCTGGTCGAGCAAGATCGGCGTCGACGACCTGCGGTACATGGGGAACCGGCCGGTGGCGCAGTGGAACGGGTGTCCGGCGCCGGCGCTGGGCAAGCTCGGGGTGAAGTACTAGATGGGAGATGGGAGATGGGCGCGTTGAGCTGGTGCGTGGCTGCTGGATGGCGCGCGTTGGTATGGGTGACTGTCTGGCTGGTGCTGGTCCCGGCTCCGCGGGTTGCGGTTGCGCAGCGATACTTCCCTGGCGGGCCGGCGCTGCCGGGTGGTGACACCACGCTCGTCATCACGCTCGGCACGGGCACCCCGGTGCCGAATCCCGATCGATCCGGGCCGGCCACGGCGATCGTGGTGGGGCGTCGTGTGTTCCTCTTCGACGCCGGCGCGGGTGTCATGCGGCGCGTCGCGGCGGCGGGGCTGCCGATCGACGGAGTCACGGCGGCGTTCATCACCCATCTGCACAGCGACCACACGTTAGGGCTCCCCGACCTGATCCTGACATCGTGGGTCATGGGTCGGACGGCTCCCATGCGGGTGGTGGGTCCGCCCGGGCTGAGACGAATGACGGATCACCTGGTTGCGGCGTGGTCCGAGGACACCCTGGTGCGCGTGCAGGGGCTGGAGCGCGGCCGGCCCGGCGGCTACCGCGTCGATGCGCGCGAGGTGACCGGCGGCGTGGTCTTCGACAGCGGGGGCGTGAAGGTCACCGCGATCCGCGTGCCGCATGGAGAATGGGAGTACGCGTTCGCCTATCGAGTCGACACGCCGAGCCGGAGCATCGTGATCTCCGGGGACACGAGGTACAGCGAGGCGCTCGAGCGGGCGTCGTCAGGCGTGGATGTCCTGGTGCATGAGGTGTATGCGGAGACGCGGGTCGCCCCGGAAGCACGCCCGGGCGGAGAACTGTGGCCGCGCTACCTGCGCGAGGTGCACACGTCGGACGTGGAGCTCGGCCGCCTGGCCGCGGCCGCGCAGCCACGCGTCCTCCTGCTTTCGCACGTGCTGTTCATGGGCGCGACGGAACAGGAGGTCATCGATGGGATCCGGCGGGGTGGGTTTACCGGCCGGGTCGTCATCGCACGGGACATCGGCCGCTACTGAACACGATGGCAGCAGGGAGCAACCCAATCGGAGCATGCCAGATGCCGGCGTCCCCCCGCACTGATCGCCGAACCCTCACCGCGGCGCTGCTGATCCTGTCGTGCATACCGTCGGCGGCGATCGCACAGGCTCCGGTTACCCACCGGCTGCCCGCGACGCCGGCGACGGTCGCGTACGGCTACTACTGGTGGGAGGCGAAGCCGGCGCTGCGCATCTCGTCAGGCGACGTCATCGACGTGGAGACGCTGCTCACGAACACGCCCACCCGGCTGGAGGCGGCGGGCGTGCCGGCGGCGGAAATCCAGCAGTCGTTGCGCGACATCGTGGCGCAGGTGACGGATCGCGGCCCCGGCGGGCACATCCTGACCGGACCGGTCTATGTGGAGTGGGCCGACTCGGGCGACGTCCTCGAGGTGAAGGTGCTGTCGATCGACCTTCCGATCGCGTACGGCTACAACGGGTGCAGCGGGTTCGCGCGCGACCTGTGTGATCGCAGCCAGTCCACGACGCGCATCATCCGGCTCGATCGCGAACGCATGGTCGGCCACTTCGGGGAAGGCATCGAGGTACCGCTGAAGCCGTTCTTCGGCAGCATGGGCGTGGCGCCGCCTCCCGCCCGTGGCCGCGTGAGCAGCAACCCGCCCGACATCCATGCCGGGAACCTCGACAACAAGGAACTGGTCGCCGGGACCACCCTGTACATCCCTGTCCACGTGAAGGGCGCCCTGTTCGAGGTGGGCGACGGGCACGCTGCCCAGGGCGATGGTGAAGTGGACCAGACGGCGATCGAGACGAGCCTGCGTGGACGGCTGCAGCTCACCGTGCGAAAGGGCATGACGCTGGACTGGCCGCGCGGCGAGACCCCGACCCACTGGATCACCATGGGCATGGACACGTCGCTGACCCGGTCCACGCGCATCGCGATCGACGAAATGGTGAAGCTGCTGGTGGAGAAGCGTGGCCTGACGCGGATGGCGGCCTACCAGCTGGCGAGCATCGCCGCCGACCTGCGGATCACCCAGCTGGTCGACGGCAATGTCGGCGTGCACATGATGGTGCCGAAGTCGCTGATCGCCCGCTGACGGGGCCTCCGGGCCTACCGCTTCTTCAGCAGGGTCTCCGCGGCGAGCTGGTGCGCCGCGAAAGCCGGCGCGACCTTCTCGACGAACGCCTTCAGCTCGGCGTTCCGGATGGCAGGCAACAGCGTGGTGGTGACGGCGTCGATGACCGCCTTGTGGTACGCGACCTCGTGCTCCAGGAACGCCCGGTCGAACGCGGCCCCGCTCAGGCCCTGCAACTTCTTGATGGCGGCCTCGTGCGCGACCTTGAGCGGGAAGTCGGCGGCTACGGGCGTCGGCGTCACCTTCAGCGTCGCGGCCAACTCGCGACCCTGGTCCTGCACTGCCTTGTGGTCCCGCGCCAGCATGGCGCCGAAATCCCTGACGTCCTGGCGTCCGGCCTTCGAGGCGGCCAGTGATCCCGTGGCGATGTCCCACGTGTTGGCGATGTCGAAGATGCCGACGATGGCGGCGTCGTCGAGGGCAGGCGCAGGGGCCTTTCCCTGGGCCAGCAGGACGGCCGGAGCCAGCCAGGCGGCAGTGAGGATCATGCGGAGCGTGCGCATTCTGGAATCCCTCGGAGTGAAAATGGGTTTGAGAAGGAAGCCGGAGCATGGCGGCAGTTCACCAATAAGTCAAGTAATTACTTGACATATCTAGCTCGACTATATTGTGGCATGGCTCGATCCAGCACTTCCCATCCGGCCCGGGCAGCCGTGCTGGACCTCATCCGGCGCGGCGCGCGCACGGTGAATGCGATGGCCGCCGAACTCCGGATCTCCGACAACGCCGTCCGCGCGCACCTGTCCGCGCTGGAGCGCGATGGGCTGATCGAGCGGAAGGGCCTGGTCAGGTCCGGAACGGCTGGCCAACCCGCCGCCGAGTACGACCTGACCGCGGCCGGCGAGGTGGCGCAGTCGAAGGCGTATCCGACTGCGCTGGCGGCCGTGGTGGCGGCCGCCAGCCACCGATTCGACGCACGAGCGAGACGGGCCCTGTTCCTCGATGCCGGAAGGCGGCTGGCAGCCACCATGCCGTCCCGGGAAGCGGGAACTGTGGCGGAGCGGGCGAAGGCGTGCGCGACGCTGATCGAATCCCTCGGCGGCCACGCGACGGTCACCGCCGCTCGCGGATCCGCAACGATTCAGGGCGCTGGGTGTCCGTTGGCGGCCGGTGTGCGCGCGGACCCCGCGACCTGTTTCCTGATCGAGGGACTACTCGAAGCCCATACGGGAAGCGAGGCAGAGCAGCAGTGCAGTCACGGGGAACATCCCGCCTGCCGGTTCCGGTTGACGTAGCGTACGGGAACGCGTCGGTCGAACCCGACGTATGACACCGGCACGCGCACGCGCGAGGACCGGCACACCATGCTGCTCACACCTTCCGGTCTGGTGAAGTCAGGCGTATTTCCCATCACGGTGAGCGTGGAGTCGTGCGGAATCGACCGCCATCCAGATCGTGCCGTTGGGGTCCGCTGGATGAGGTCGATGTTCCGCGCGGAGGAGATACAATGAACCGGTCTGCCCTGGTGGGTGCTCTCGCCCTGGTGTCCGCCTGTGCTTCAGGGGGCGCCCCGGCGTCACGCGGCCCCTCGACACCCATCGAGGGCACCTACGAGTACGTGGCCAACATCCCCGGCGGTCAGCAGGTCCGCGGCGTCATGCGGTTCCTGGGTGACACGGTCCTTGTCGAACCCGTCACCGAGTACTGTCGGCCCGCGCTGGGCGCCCCATCCCTGCAGGTGATCCGTTACACCTGCAACGGCTCGGGGACGTTCGAGCAGTTGCAGCTCTCGATCGACCGGCGCAACCCGGTGCAGCTCTCACGGTGGTCGGCGACCTTCCGGGTGCAGAAGCGCCGGGAGGTCTGCGTCCGGTACGAGGTGCGAGCCGGGCGGCAGGTCTGCGTGGAGACGACGACCGAGACGTACGAGACGTCCGAGTCGCGAGGGGGCACGCTGCAACTCACGCGGACGCCGTAGCCCCCCAGTCCCGCGAGCGTCTTCACGACACGGCTGCCGGTCGCCATACTCCCGCGGAACGCGCCCTCATCCATTTCGGGGAGTCCATGCCAAACCAGCGCCTCGGCGTCGCTTTCGTCGGTAGCGGCTTCAACACGCGGTTCCACCTCCAGGCCTGGCGCGGCGTGCGCGACGCGGACGTCGTGGGTATCTGGAGCCCGAATTCCGCCAACGCCGCGTCGGCGGCGGCGCTGGCGCGCAAGCTGGACGTTGGCCCGGCGCGGCCCTACCGCAGCATCGCCGACCTGGTGATGGACAAGCGGGTGGATGCCATCTGGCTCTGCGGCCCCAACCATGCGCGCATCGAGAACGTCGAGGAGATCGTCGACACGGTGCACCGGGGCCGCGGTGACCTGAAGGGCATCGCCTGCGAGAAGCCGCTGGCGCGCAATGTGGCCGAGGCGGAACGGGTCGAGGTGATGGCCGAGAGCATCGGGGTCCTGACCGGCTACCTCGAGAACCAGCTCTTCGCCCCGCACATCGAGGCGGGCAAGGCACTGCTGTGGGCCCGCGGAGCTGCCACCACGGGGCGGCCGTACCTGGCGCGCGCCGCGGAGGAGCACTCGGGTCCGCACATGCCGTGGTTCTGGCAGGGATCGCTCCAGGGGGGCGGGGTGCTGAACGACATGATGTGCCACTCGGCCCTCGTCGTCAGGCACCTGCTGACGAAGCCGGGCGAGCCGCTGAGCACCGTGAAGCCGGTGCGGGTCACCGGGCACATCGCGTCACTCAAGTGGACGCGGCCACGCTACGTGCGACAGTTGAAGCAGCAGATGAGCCACGCGGTGGACTACGAGAACGCGCCGGCGGAAGACTTCGCGAGCATGACGATCGAGTTCAAGACGAACGACGGGCACAAGGTGATCGGTGAGGCGACGACGTCCTGGAGCTTCGTCGGCGCGGGCCTCCGGCTCTCGGCGGAACTGCTCGGTCCCGAGTACTCGCTCAAGTGGAACTCGCTCGACAGCGGGTTGCAGCTCTTCTTCAGCCGGGCGGTGCGCGGCAAGGCGGGGGAGGACCTGGTGGAGAAACAGAACGCCGAGGTCGGCGTGATGCCGGTCGTCCCCGAGGAATGGCTGGCGTACGGGTACACGAACGAGGATCGGCACTACGTGCGCGCCTTCCTGGGGAAGGAGAAGCCACGGCTGACGTTTGCGGATGGCGTCGACGTGGTGCGGATGCTGATGACCGCGTACAAGAGCGCGGAGCAGGGCAAGACGTTGCGCTACCAGCCCTCGACCCTGACCCGGTTCGTGCCGAAGGTGGCAAAGGGGACGTGGAGGCCCTGAGCTGGCCGAAGGTCGATGGACGATTCGAGATGGCCTACCGTGATGAAACCCGGGACATGACATGCAACTCAGGCCGTGGGGTGTGCTCGCCGGGCTCGTGATGGTCGCGTCGCCGCTGTCGGCACAGCGATTGGGGACGATCACCTTCCCGACCTCCGGCCCGGCCGCGGCCCAGGACGCGTTCGTGCGGGGGGTGCTGTTCCTGCACAGCTTCGAGTACGAATCCGCGGCGACGGCCTTCCGCGAGGCACAGCGCCTGGCGCCCCGTTTCGCGATGGCGTACTGGGGCGAGGCCATGACGTATACGCACCCGGTCTGGAACGAACAGGACCTGGGGAAGGCCCGCGATGCGTTAGGCAGGCTGGCGCCGACGCGGACGGCGCGCCTGGCGGCGGCCGGCACACCGCGTGAGCGCCTGTACCTCGACGCCGTCGAGGTGCTGTACGGGGAGGGCAGCAAGCCGCGGCGGGACACGCTGTACGCGGCGGCGGTGGAGCGACTGGTGGAGGCCTTCCCGGACGACGACGAGGCGCAGGCGTTCCACGCGCTGGCGCTTCTCGGGCTGAACCAGGGAGTCCGGGACGTCCCCACGTACATGCGGGCCGGCGCGATCGCGCAGGACCTGTTGCGCCGCAACCCGGACCATCCCGGGGCGGCGCACTACACGATCCACGCCTTCGACGACCCGATCCACGCTCCCCTGGGCCTGCGCGCGGCGCGGCTCTACGCGCGGATCGCGCCGTCGGCGCCGCACGCGCAGCACATGACGACCCACATCTTCGTGGCGATGGGGATGTGGGACGAGGTCGTGTCGCAGAACATCGCCGCCGCGGGGCACGACCACGACCAGTGGCAGGCGGGTCACTACACCGCGTGGCTCGGCTACGGGTACGCGCAGCAGGGTCGCATGGACGAGGCCCGCAAGCACCTCGAGGTGGTGCGGGCAAACTATCACCGCACGGCGAGGCGCGGCGAAGACCCGTCGCTGATGAGCATGCGGGCGCAGTACCTCATCAACAGCGAGCGCTGGACCGACCCGGTGGCCGCGTGGGAGCTGGACGCGCCGGGTGCGGGCATCGTCGCGCAGGCGATGGACGCCTTCGCCACGGCTTATGCGGCGCTGCGCAGCGGGAATCGCCGCCGCGCCGAGCAGTCCCTGGCGGAACTCCGGGCACGGGCCGGCAGGGCAGCGCCCGATGACTTCTACTCGAGCAACCAATCGGTGCCCGGAATCCTGGAGCGCGAGCTGCGAGCGCTGCTGTTGATCGAGGACGGGAAGGGTGCCGAGGGAATCGCGTTACTGCGCGAGGCGGCGAAGCTGGAGGACGCGATCCCGCTCGAGTTCGGCCCGCCCGACGTGGTGAAGCCGACCCACGAGCTGCTCGGCGAGGTCCTGCTCGGCTCGGGCCAGGCGGTCGAGGCCCAGCGGGAGTTCACCCGCGCGCTGGAACTGGCGCCTGGCCGGGCGCGGTCGCTGCTGGGGTTGCGGCGGGCCGCGCTCGCGGCTGGAGATACGGCGGCGGCAGCGAGGGCGCTGGCCGCCATCGAGCGGGCGTGGCACTCGGCGGATCCGGCGTTGAAAGGGGAGGTGAGGTGATAACAGGCATCAGGCATCAGGCATCGGGCATCAGGGCGTCCTGATCCCTGTTGCCCTGATGCCCCTGATGCCTGATGCCTGATGCCTATGCCTGTTTTCCGCCCCCCCGCCTGGCGGGGCGGAACAGCGCCAGGAACAGCACGAGCACCACGGCCGCACCTAACGCCGGCACTCGCCACACGCTCGCCCAGTCGTGGCGCACGCACTCGGCGGCCGCGGCGGCGGCGTCGGTGCAGGCGGCATTCACGTAGCGGCCCACCACCGCGCCCGACGCCCACGCGCCGATGAAGTAGCCGACGCCATTGGTGACGAAGTTGATGAACCCCTGGGCGGCGGCCCTGATGCGCGGTCCCGCGGTCTCGTCGGTGTAGATCTGGCCGGCGACGAAGAAGAAGTCGTAGCAGACCCCGTGCAGGAGGATGCCGGCGTAGATGAGCCACATGCCGCTTCCCGCATCGCCGGCGCCGAAGGCGAGGTAGCGCAGTGCCCAGGCGGCCATCCCGACGAGCATGATGACCTTGATGCCGAATCGCCGCAGGGCCAGCGGCAGGAGCAGCATGAACCCGATCTCGGACCACTGGCCGAAGGTCTGGATGAAGGCCGGGTCGGCGACGCGGATCTCGGTGAGGAAGGGGTTGGCGAACGCGTAGTAGAACTGCAGCGGGATGCAGAGCAGGAACGATCCCACCACAAAGGTCGCGAAGTCGGGACGCCGCATGAGTTGCAGGGCGTCCAGGCCGAGGGCATCGCGAATGCTGAACGGGGCACCGGCGGCGCGCGGGGGTGTGTGGGGGAGGAGCAGGGCGAACAGCCCGAGCAGGACCGACGCGCCGGCCGCGACCAGCATGGGGGTCGCGAGCTGCTCGGCGTGCAGGCCCTTGCTGATGACGGTGCCGGCGACGATCCATCCAAAGGTCCCGAGCACGCGGATGAGCGGAAAATCGGCGGCCGGGTCCTTGACGTGGTGGAACGAGATGGAGTTCGTCAGGCTGAGCGTGGGCATGTAGCAGAGCGCGTAGAGGATCAGCACCGGATAGAACGTCCCGAATGCGTCCTGCCTGGAGACCAGCCACATCAACACCGCCCCCGCCAGGTGCAGGATGGCCAGCAGCTTCTCGGTAGCAAAGAACCGGTCGGCCACGATCCCGATGAAGAACGGCGACACGAGCGCGGCGATGGCGGTGGCACCGTAGGCGAGCCCGACCTGCGCATCCGTGAACCGCAGCGTCTGGCTGAGATAGGTGCCCATGGTCACGAACCAGGATCCCCAGATGAAGTACTGGAGGAACATCATGACCGAGAGGCGGGCTTTAAGAGACATGGCGGAGACGTGGAACGGGTGACGAGTGGCGGGCGAGCGAACCTAGAACCTGCGGCGATACTTCGGAAGATTCGCAGGTCCCTCCTTGGGAGTCGAACGACAATGATCACGAAGACATACGGGTTCCGGCGTGCGGTGCGCGCCTTGTTCCCGGCGGCGTTGGCGTGGGCGCTGGCAACGTGCGCCACGAACCCGGTGACCGGGCGGCGCGAACTGTCGCTCGTGTCGGAGTCCCAGGAAATCGCGATGGGCAAGGAGGCGGCTGACCAGACCGTCGCCTCCATCGGCGCCGTGCCCGACAACGCGCTGCAGAGTTACGTGTCGGGGCTGGGCATGACCCTGGCGAGGGCCTCCGAGCGTCCCGGCCTGCCGTGGAGCTTCACGGTCATCGACGACCCGATGGTGAACGCCTTTGCGCTTCCCGGCGGGCCGGTCTTCGTGACGCGCGGGATCCTGTCACACATGAATTCCGAAGCCCAGCTGGTCTCGGTGCTGGGCCACGAGATCGGGCACATCACCGCCAAGCACTCGGTGCAGCAGATGTCGCAGGCGCAGCTGGCGCAGATCGGGCTTATCGCGGCCATCGTGGTGAAGCCCGGGTTGGCGCAGTTCGGCGACCTGGCGAGCCAGGGACTGGGCCTGCTCTTCCTCAAGTTCGGGCGCGATGATGAGACGCAGGCCGATGACCTGGGGTTCCGGTACATGGTCGGCGCGGGGTACTCGCCGCGCGAAATGGCCGAGATGTTCCGCACGCTGGAGCGCCTGGGCGGTGGCGCCGAGGGCCGGGTCCCGGAGTGGATGTCCACGCACCCGGATCCCGGGAATCGTGTCCAGAAGACGCTCGACCGCATGAATGCGCAGCCCGCATCGTCGCAGGCGTCGAAGGTGGAGCGCGACACGTTCCTGCAGCGCACCGAGGGGCTGATCTTCGGCGAGAATCCGCGGCTCGGGTTCTT
Source organism: Gemmatimonadaceae bacterium (assembly GCA_030835125.1). GTDB lineage: Bacteria > Gemmatimonadota > Gemmatimonadetes > Gemmatimonadales > Gemmatimonadaceae > JABWBJ01. The sequence continues at coordinate 59,062 of JAUQWM010000045.1, forward strand.
CCGGCAGACGTCGTTCCTGCATCCCGACCTGAAGTTCCAGTTCGACTTCCCCGGCGGGTGGAAGACGCAGAACCAGGCGGCGGCCGTGGTGGGAGTCAGCTCGCAGCAGGACGCCATCATCGCGCTGGCGCTCGCCGGAACGGCGGCGCCGAGCCAGGCGTTGTCGGAGTTTCTCGGACAGCAGGGAATCCAGGGGAGCAGCGGGTCGACGGGGTCGGTGAACGGGCTCCAGGCGGCGGCAGCGGAGTTCACGGCCCAGACGGATGAGGGGACGCTGGCAGGCCGGGTGGGATTCGTATCGCTGGACAACCGGACCTACCGGTTGCTGGCGTACACGCCGTCGCAGCAGTACGGCGCGTACCGGTCGACGTTCGCGCAGGCGCTGGGCTCGTTCCGGCGGCTGACGGACCCGTCTGCGCTGGCGGTGCAGCCGGTCCGGGTGCGTCTCGTCAGGCTCCCGCGGGCCATGACGGTGACCGAGTTCCACGCTGCGTACCCCTCCCCGATCCCGGTGGCGGAAGTGGCGCTGATCAATGGGGTGGAGCCGGGAACGACGCTCCCCGCGGGAACGCTGGTGAAGCGGGTCCAGTAGGCGCTGACGGAGTGGCTGGGCAGGGGCGGCCCCTGGTCGGAATGGCCCCTTTCGTAGGGCGCGTGACGGAAACGGCGCCGGTTATGCGCATAGGGTGGCAGGGCCACTACTTGCTGCCGCAAGCCGCGGAGCACAGTTTGGACAGCCTTGCATCGCTCCCTACTTCTCCTCAGGAGGTTTCCCAGATGAATCGCGTGGTCGCACGTGCACTGCTCGTTGTCGTGGCCGCAACGGTGGCGCCGCAGGTGAGCGCTGCCCAGGAGGGCGTGGGCGTCGGCTTCACCGACATCGGTGCGGTGGTGGGTCTGGGCGGCATCGGCGGCGCCAGCATCTCGCTCGGCGGCCGGTACGAGAAGATCATCAAGCCGCTGCCCGACCTCGGTGATGGCCTGCTCGGCATCCAGCTTGGGGTGGACTGGTGGAGCTGGAACTACAACTACTTCGGCTCGAACAGCTCCAGCATCTCGTACATCCCGATCGGCCTGACGGCGAACTACCACTTCAAGATGGAGAACAAGAAGATCGATCCGTTCCTTGGCGCCGGCCTGGGGTACCAGATCGTGAACGCCAGCTGCGTCTTCAACGGGATCGACTACTGCTCGGGATCGTACTCGAGCGGGATCTACTTCGTCACGAAGGCCGGCATCCGGTACTTCATGAGCCAGGCGATGGCGTTGTACGCCGACGTCGGCGTGGGCGCGGCGACGCTCAACGCCGGGTTGACCTGGAAGATCGGGTCCGGCTCGTAAGGCGGATGGGATCCATGGTCGGGTGATGTTCGCCCCCCGACTCGAGGTACGGGGATCGTGAGGGAGGTTCAGGCCGCGCCCAACGCGTCCTGGGCCTTCCTCGCCTGTTTTTCAGGCCCGGACGTCGGGAAGCGCGTGATGCTGGCGGACGGATCGCTGCGGCTCGGGTCGGCAAGCGCGAGCGAGATCCTCAGCGACGACCCCGAGGTGGCGGCGGAGCACGTGATCGTCGAGGTGGAGCCGGGCCGGGTCCGCGTGCGCCCGGTGGACGGCGCGATGGTGCTGGTCGACGGCCGTCGCCTGGAATCGGAAGCGGTGCTGTCTCCGGGGCAGCAACTGCGCGCCGGGCGGTCGCTCTGGCGTGTCGAGCAGGCACACGACGCGAGCCTCTCGAAGTTCATCCGGGACCTTGGCGACCGGATCAGCCTCGCCGCGGGGGTGGAGAAGATCGAGGGCTTCAGCGCGCGCGAGATGTTCTCGGAGGTGTTCAAGCGCCGGAGCGACGAGGAGATCGAGGAATACTTCGCGGTGGGTACGGCGCGGACGACGCCGGCGCTGACGCAGGTGGATGCCAACTGGCCGAAGCCGTGGGCATTCGCGCGGACGTTCCTGTTCTCGGCGGCGGCGTACCTGGTGCTGGTCCAGGGGTTTCGGGAGTTCCAGAACCCGTATTTCCTGCCGGGGATCATTGCGCTGGGGTCGGTGGCGATCCCGTTCGCGGTGCTGGTGTTCTTCTTCGAGATGAACGTGCCGCGGAACATCTCGGTGGTGCTGCTGCTGAAGATGATGGTGTTCGGGGGGATCTTCTCGCTGATCGTGTCGCTGTTCTTCTTCCGGGCGGCGGGTTCGTTGAGCTGGCTGGGGGCGATGCGGGCGGGGATCGTCGAGGAGACGGGGAAGCTGGCGGTGGTGCTGTTCTTCGCGCGGAAGGCGCGGTTCCCGTGGCTGCTGAACGGGCTCCTGATCGGAGCGGCGGTGGGGACCGGGTTTTCGGTATTCGAGACGGCGGGGTACGTGATGATCAACGGGCTGCTGTCGGACGGGGGCGGGGTGTCGGGGATGTACGCGATGATCACGGGGCGGGGGCCGTTGAGCGTGCTGGCGGACCACTCGTTATGGACGGGGCTCGTGGGAGCGGCGCTGTGGCGGGTGCGGGGGCAGCAGCCGTTCCGGTTCGAGATGCTGTGGGACTTCCGGTTCCTGCGGGTGCTGCTGCTGGCGATGGGGTTGCACATGGTGAACAACGCGCCGTTCGACCCGCCATGGAGCCTGAAGTACTGGGCGATCGGGTTCGTGGGGTGGGTGGCGCTGCTGGGGTTCATCCAGGAGGGGTTGAAGGAGGTGCGGGGGGCGCAGGTGGCGCGGATCACGGGCGGGCACCAAGCGGCGTGATGGGATGGCGGCAACGATTTGCGTCGCGACGGCAGACCGGTGGCCTGAGTGGTTGCATGCCCTTACAGGTTCAGCAACCTCAGGATAGATCAGTGGCCAGTCCCTTAGCGAGCGCGACGCTGACGCCGACGGAGCCGAGTTCATATCGACGAGCGGACGGCTACGACGTAGTCGCCCGGCGAGCCCTGGGTGCGACGGCGCTGCTCGGTGTACTCGTTGCGTGGGCCTCTGAGTTCCCGTCCATAGCACGCGACCCTCTGCTCGCCGGTGGGTTGGTCTTTTGGTTCGTTGTCACCGGATGGACGGCGATCAGGGCGTTGCGGCGGGCGTGGATCACGGCAACGCCATCTGCTGAGTGGGCGGCAGGCATCCTCGGATCAGCAGGGATAGCGGTTACGGTGGTGAGCTCGATGCAGCTCGAGATCATCCGAACGGCGAATCACCGACCGGCTCTATCCTGGAACGTCGACTGGCGATATGCGTGGAATCACGCCCAAGCTATCGCCCGGTTTGGCGGGGTTGATCGTGCATTGGACTACTCCGGCGCCGCGGTTGACTACCACGTCGGCCCGGCTTGGCTCGGTGCGGCAGCTGAGCGGGTCATGGGGACGGGCATGACCACGGTGTTGTTCGGCGTCGTCCCGGCAATCTGCGTCATCACGATCACCATTGCGCTGCTAGTTCTCACGTCCCGAGGCGGGTCCTCACGGCGCATCGCGGCCGCGGGGATCGCGGTGGCATTCTGCCTGCCCCTCGGTATTCCCATGTCCCGCTTTCCCCTGACGCTTTCAGAGGTGGTGAGCAGCCCGGATGTCTGGATCTTCGGCCCGGGACTCAACATTAACGCGTACTTCGGCCTTGCGGTCGGCTTAGCAAGCGTTGCGCTGCTTGTTGATGAGTCGAGCGGCAAGTGGTGGGTTGCCCTCGGCGTCGTCGGACTGAGCGCCGTCGCGCAGCTCAAGCCGCCGCAGTTCATCGGTTTCGGCGCGCTTGTCGCCGTTGTCGGAATCGGGCGAGCATTCGCTGTGAAACCATTCGGACAGCGATCGCTCACGGTCCTGATCGCAGGTCTCGTGTCCTTGCTGGCAGGTGCGATGGCCAAGCAGTTCCTGCCAGGCATTCCGATCCAGGTAGCAGTCCCCGACCTGCTCCCGGGATCGACAGGCTTCACGGTCTCGATGACTCATCCATGGCTGATGGGCGCCATGCTGGCCATGGCAGTCGGCGTGTGGGCCATGAGCCCGGATCGGTCTTCGGCGCAGTTTTCGCACCCGCGGGGCGAGTTCGCGATCGCCACTGTTGTGACTCACGTGCTGATCGCGATGACCGTGTTGTTGATCGCTTTTCCCATTCGGGCGACGAAAGCCGAGGGGGTGCAGCGCAGTCTCGCCCATGCGCTTGACCCCACTGAACTCCTGTTACCCGTCATTGTGGTGCTGGCATTGGTCAGCTTGCTGACCCGCAGGCCGGCATGGCGGTCGTGGCTGCTGGCGCTCGGAGGACTCGTAGTGCTGGCGCCCGTTCCTCGCATAGCACTCGGGTTCCGTGATCCACTCCGCGGGTACGAAGCGGTTGAGGATTCCGCGCTCCGTTCCTTGCTTCAAAGGATCCCGAGGGACGGTGCGGTGCTCATCGCAAGCGACATCGCGGATGAGGCTGAGGGTTTTGCGCGCGACAAGCGCGCAGCGATCCTGACTGCTTATGGCGGCCATCAGTTCTACGTCTCGAATACGGCTTACGTGCACTTCGCGCGACCGGATCTCGAAGAGCGGATGGACAATCTCCGCTCCTTTTTCGGATCTGAATGGAGTGACTGGCATCACGCGTGGCTCTGGCGGACAGGCATCACACACGTATTCGTCAACGATCGCTGTCTGCCGGTTTGGTGGGACACGCGCGATTCGGGACTCCAAATGGTGGGACATGATGGAGAGTGGACCGTTCTTGCGCGCCGGGTCGCGCCCACCAATGCCGTCGCTCCGCGTCCCTCATCACGGCCCGTCGTCCCCAGACATGGTGGCGCGCCGTGCCTGTAGCAGGCGTGGTGCGGCTCAAGGCCAACCCAGCGGATCAGCCGCAGACTTCATGAGAACGCCGGTGGGAGCCGGCAAACTCAAAGCAGAACGCTCGCCCGCGCTGACGCGAGTCGGCGAGCGGTTAACGTGTCGAGTACGGACCAGAGGTACGGATAACTGAGGGACGCGTCTCCCCTGAGGGCTCGGGCAAAGAGTCGCGTGAGGCCTATGAACTTGTCCAACTCGTGCACGTTCTTCCGATCAGTCAGTGGCATGAAAGTGCTAATGATTTCGCGGCGGATGTGGTGGGCGCTGATCTCTGCCGCCCCGATCCGGTAGTGGACTCCCGCGTCGTCCAGGAGTCGATACTGAACCTCGCGATTCGCATGGCCGACGGTCTCGACCTCGAAGAAGTCCTCGATCAGCATGTTGCTGCCACGGAAAAGGACTTTTGCTTCCGGGAGGCGCTTGGGGTGGAAAAAAGACAGCCTGGTACCCGGCGCGGGCTCACCGTGGAGTTCATCTTCCCGGTCGAGCAGCTCGACGTTGGTCCGTGGATAATGGCGCGCAATAGTGCGGTAGAGCGACAAGAAATGGGCCCGAATGCCGAAGTGTTCCACACGCACTTCAAACGGCATCGGTTTGCTCCGAGCGACGTTGAAGACTGCTGCGAGGCTCGGCATGAGCGGCCAGTCTTCGAGAGAGTACAGCCGGCCCGCGTCGGGCGAGGGAAGGGCGGCCGGATCATCACCGTCGGAGAGAATCGGGGTGTCGCAGAAATGCATGGCGCCTGGAAATCGGCGGAGGAGTTCGTGCTGAACGGCCACCAGCGCGTGAGCTGTCACGCAATTGACCGTGATCGCCGGCCTCAAGCCATGAAGGTCGCCAAGTTCAGTGACTGTTCGGATACCGGGTACCTCGTCGCCGGCCGGTCCTGCCGTTCGCCGCACAATGGTGAGGTCTTCCATCTGGACGCCTTCGTTGAGGAGGGCGGGCACGACAAAGCGCCTAACACGCCAACCGGCGCCCGCGATGATGATCGGTGTACCGGACGCGCGGAGACTCACCGCGGGCCGGCGAGGTGGTGTGCCAACCTGCGCGCGAGAGCGATGATGGTCAGTGTGGGGTTCGCAGAGCCGGCGACAGGAAAGGCCGCAGACGAAGCGCAATACAGGTTGTCGACGTCGCGGAAGCGTAAGTTCGGGTCGAGGACAGTGTCGGCCCCAGTGCCCATGGGAAGCGCACCTAGGTGATGGCTAGCGCCACGAAAACGCAGGGTGGGGTACCGCGACAACGGGCCGATCAGCTCCTCCAGCCGCGGCAGGAAGGCATCGAGGAATAACTCACAATCATCCCACGTCTTCCGTGAAACTCGCCAGCTCACCAGCCTCGATGGGCTCGTCCGCACGCAGTTGTCAGGTTCTGGTGATTGTTCGAGGTTGATGACCACGCGTACCGGTGCGCGCGCGTCCGCGGGGTCGGGCCAGAGCATGACGGTGTGGTTGCCGACGGATCTTGCCATGACCTCGGCTTCCGGCAGGGCGAGGCCAAGGAGGTGGCCATGTCCTCTCCTCCGGACCAGGTGGCCGATCACGGGATTGCCCGGCCCGCTCCTGACTTCTCCCAGGATAGCTTTCGGATGGTCCATGAAACCGCCGTACGCCGCTGGTGGTGTGCCCCTTCGGGCAGCTGGGCTACCTTCACCGAATCGAAGGGCGTGACTCACGTACACCGATTCGATTCCGCCGCAGGCGACCACGAATCGGGCGGCTTCGACGACGAGATGCTCGTCACCCTGCCTGATGCGGACTCCTCGCAGCGAGTCGCCGTCATCCGTGTAAATCGCCCCCACGACCTCGGTATCGCACGCGATCCGAATCGCACCGGCGCGCTGGAGTTGCAGCCACAGCGGCCGGAGACGAAGGGGTGGGGCCTGCTCCCACGCTTCGACCAACCGAAGATCGCACGTTCCGACCAGGTCACGGAACTCGCGTTGTCCCTCATCACTCGACCAGGAAGGCCAGCCATAGTCCTCGGCCACCGCGCGGCTCCACGCGGTCAATTCATCGAATGAAACGGGCCACTTCCTGCCGGCACGCTCCCTCTGCAGGTCCAGTCGATCGAGGTGTCGCCACTTGCCTGACCAGAGCACCGACGTGCCACCAAGCCCGATGAAGCGAGGTGCCGTTTCGAAGCCGGGCGGCACATTAGCACCGAAGCCGACCCCTCCGCTCTGGATAACCTCCCGGCTGAAGGGGACGGCGGATCGCACCGCCGCCGCCGGATCGGGGACCAGCCCACCGATCTCGAGAACGGTCACGCTCAGGCCACGTGTCGCACAGTGGCGTGCGAGTTCGTACGACGCGAAGCCCGAGCCGATGATCGCGATATCGCACCTCATGAAGTTGGGGCGGGCGCGGCGAAAAGTCGTGAAACTGGCGCGAAGATCAACGTGGTCTGCCAGGCGAATCAAACGGATAAGTTGGTCCCAGGCGATTCCTTCGCGCGGCGGAGTCTTCCTCAACGCGAGCTCGTGCGTCAAAGAACGCTTGACGGTCGCGCGGTGATGCCCTGCGCCACCGCCCGAACGAAGGTTGCAGGTCCTGCTCGATGACTTGGCGCCAAGTGTTGACAAGGTCAGCGGGCCGCAACTCGCGTGCGCGCTCCAGGCCATTGCGCACCATCGCCATGCGCAATCCGGGATCCTGCTTGAGTGTGCGGAGTGCTGCCAGCGTGTCGTCGATCGTCGTGACCTCGATGTAGTCGAGCGGCGTGCGCCTGCCCCCCCGGAATGCTGATTCCACTCCCAGAATTGCCAGAACGCCCGCGCGCCACGCATTGTGCATCTTTGACGGTGGCTTCCCCTCATACGTGCGTCCGCTGTCAAATGAGCGCACCGCGACCACGACGTCTGTGCCACTGTAATCGTGCCAGCTTGAGCGGTGTGGTATGCTCCACCGGAGCCCCAACTCGTGGAGTCGTTCTATCCAGTCATCGTCCTGCAGCTCCTTGGCCAAGTTGTGCGCATAGCCGAAGAACGCAGCCGTCTCGAACCGATCTCCCCGCTCCGCTTGCCGTGCGATGAGGCTCGGCTGGGGCCAGTACGGAACGTATGCTGTTGGCCAGAGCGGATCCGGATCGGTAAGGCGCGGGTCCAGTGGGTTCTGCACGATATTGAACTGGGCCCACGGGTGTCGTCCCCTGAACCCCGGCTCATCGCGGTCGGCCAGTATACTGGCGAGGTACAGGTCCGGGCCTGGCCGCAGCTGGTCAGGGAGGAAGTCGCGGTGTGCGATGACCAGCCCTTCCTCCGGTAGCCTGCTAACGAGCTCGCATGGAACGCGATATGCAGTGAGGTGCAAATAGGATTGCAGCGTCCAGTTATACGGACCCCAGGCGTCGATGTGGGGCTGCCGGCAGATCCAAGGCCAGTAGTCATCGATCGCGGTGGGAAGCGCGCCGTAGTGTGAATCCGGCAATGGCACGAAGAAGCGAAGCGTGGGGATCACCTCAGGACGTCGGAGTGGCTTGGCCGCAATGCGCGGCATATCACATGTTCACGGAATGTTGGTGCCGCCCGTGGGAGGGGCAACCTCCCTGCGGCGGTCTTGTGCGCGCGGGTGTGTGCTGGCCGGGTCCAGCCGGGTGACCGGGGAGCCCGGACCGGCGGTCCTTCTCGTCGCTTGAACTGGAACTGACTCAGAGGCGCTCTTCGCGTCGTGTCATTCGGACGGAGGTGTCGTTTGGAGGGATCAGCTTCTCGCGAAAGATCGCGCCGGAGCCTGGCCCGAAGCGGTGGGGCTGACCTGACTACCGGACTTCGCGGAGCTGCAGCGGCAACCACGGCCGACAGTGCGCTCATTCCGCTGCTCGTTCTGGCGGCTGTCCAGGGTGGGTACTTGCTGGCCGCCGCGTCTGCATCCCCAACCCGTCGCGTGGTTGGCGTGTGTCTTCTGGTGGTTTCGCTGGCAGAGTGGTGGCGTCCTTGGCTGTCCTCACGATTCCCAAAGTTGGGGCAGCGCGTCCTTGCAGCGGCTTGCTTCGCGAACTTCCTGACAGCCGCTATTCTGGAAGGTCCGTTGGCGGAGGTACCACTCGTCCAAGCCCTCGTCATATCCGCATACACCGGATTCCTGTTGGCAGCAGTGGCTGATGCCTTCGGTGTCCTGGGTGTCCGTCGAGGAAACGCCCTTGCGACAGCGTTTGTCCTGGTCCTCGTAACGCTCGAAGCCGCGCGGGAACGCCTGCCGATTGCCCAGGAATACGGCTCCACGATCGAGGGTGACGTATATCCCACTGGAGACGGGGGACCGCGACTCCGGCCCGGCACCACTGCTGTCACATTCTTCGAGTCCGATCCGCGAGGTTACTTCGAAGACCCTGAGGCTTGGAGGAGAGCCTGGAAAATCCAGGTCAATGATGTTGAGAGTGCCGCCCGGCTCCAGTTTCCAGACGCGCCGGTGGAGGTGCTCCGTGTGGTCGTCGAGCAAACATCGAGGCGGAACGCCTGGACGGTCGAACTGGTCGCGGAACCGGTCGCCATGCGACGCGACGAGCAGTATGTCGCGACATTTCGTGCCCGCGCTTCAAGCTCGGGGTCGGTGACCATCAATGTCGGCCTGGCTCGTCCCCCATGGAGCAATCTTGGTCTCGCCGAGTCGTTCGTGGTCGACACACTCTGGAAGGACTATCGCTTCCCGTTTGCACCGTCGGCGACCGATGCGTTGGTGAAGCTGTACTTCGATTTAGGCATGATGACCGACGGCGACACCGTGGAGTTCGCGCGAGTCAGCGTTCGTGGATCATCAAGCGAGAAACGGCTGGTTCCGCCGGTACCTGCTCCTTCCGTGACGTACCGCCTGAACGACCTCGGTTGCCGCAGCCGAGGCGTCCCTGGGGAGCAACAGCCCGGGTGGCGCCGCATCTTGATCGTTGGCGGCGCGTCGGCGCTTGGCGTCGGAGTCCACGAGGAGGATGCCCTCGCGTCCCGAATCCAGGCGAGGCTCAGCCCCGACAGCACTGCCCAGCGCGGCGTGGAAGTCATCAACTGCGGTTTTGCCGGAACGCGCTCGGGAGATGCACTGCAGTTCTTCCAGCGTGTCACGCGAGCATATGCACCGGACGCCGTAGTTCTCGTCGCCGGCCTGAGCGAGAGCGTGCGCGTGATCCCGGCACGATCCACCGCTGGCCGCAAGCGGGTGCAGGCCCTTGCCCGGATGTTTCGCGGCCTGACCGCTGTGGCCGCATCGTGGCGCGCACGACGGGACCATCCGTGGGCTGCCTGGACTGCGAGGGAGCTTTCTGCGGTTGCCGATTCCCTGCGCGGCACGCACCTAGGCGTGATTGTACTGCGCACCGACGAGGATCAGGCGTGGTCTCTGCTGCTCGCCGCGACCCGAATGGCAGCCGAGCAGAATGCGATACCATGGCTGGACGCCGGACCCGCCCTCCTCGATCGGTTCCGATCGTGGGCGTTGGTGGTACACCCAGCGCAAGACCCACGGCCGAATGAACGCGCCCATGCCGCAGCTGCAGACACCGCCGTGGCGCTGTTGAGAGAGCTCCTGCGTGCACCATGAACCACTAGGTGCAGCTGAGGTGTCTCCGGCGCGAACGGGCGCCGGAGAGCATGACCTTCGTTCCGGCCAACGTGTCCTGGCTATTGGAGTGGTGGCTGCCCAGCTGGCTGTGGTAGTTGCGCTGGTGTACGCGTTCAAGCTCGAGTCGCGCACCTTTTTCGACATCCTGCTCTTGGCGTGCGGCGGCTTCGTCGTCAGCGCTATCCTGCCGGCGCGGCATCGGCTCTGGTTCTTCGCGGCCCTGTCGATGCTCTCCGTCGTGCTGGTGGTGGGCCCCGATGCGGCGAGTGCCGTGCTGGCCCTGGGACTCCTCATCATTGTCGTGTGCCATCTTCCGCTGCGATTTCGCCTCCGGGTGGGACTCGTGGTCCTTATCGGCGTTGGCTTGGCGATCCTGCGCCATCGTGGCAACGGGGCCCTGGCGCTGGACGTACTCGCCGCGATGTTCATGTTTCGAGTTGCACTCTACCTGTACGCGCTGCGCCATACGAGTGAGACGTTCCACCCGTCAACTGCGCTGGCGTACTTCTTCATGTTGCCGAACGCCTGCTTCCCCCTCTTCCCGGTGGTTGATCTCGATGCATTTCGTCGAGGTAGCGTCGATGAAGAGGAGCTGGCCACCTATGAACGTGGCTTACGTTGGGTCTTTCGAGGGCTTGCACAGCTGCTGCTGCTGCGCATCGTCACTTTCCGTCTGGCCATCGACGACCTTGCCGTCAACGACCTTGGGGACATCGTCAGGTATGTGGTAACATGCTTCCTCCTCTATCTCGACGTCTCGGGGAAGTTTCACCTGATCGTTGGCCTGGTGAGTCTCTTCGGATTCAGGATGCCGGAGACGCATCATCGGTACTTCCTCGCCTCGAGCGTGATGGACTTCTGGAGACGGATCAACATCTACTGGAAGGACTTCATGACGAAGCTGGTATACCTTCCGGCGTACTTTGCGCTTCGTCGTCATGGCACGCGACTCGCAATTGCCATGTCCACCGGCGCGGTGTTCGCCGCCACTTGGGCGCTCCATTCCTATCAGGAATTCTGGCTCCTGGGGAAGCCGCGAGCTTCGTGGCAGGACGCGTCCTTCTGGGCGGTGTTTGGCGCGTTCATGGTGGTGGCCAGCTTGCGCACAAAGCGCCCGGAGGATGGTTGGTCACGCGGGCCCCTGTGGAGCAGAGGTCGTGCGGTATCGACCCTCTTCACCATGCTGGGGATCTTCCTTCTGTGGTCCTACTGGAACGCGCAGTCGGCTGAAACCTGGCTCTATCTCTGGACGCGCGCGCGCTTCGTGTCCGGAGCAGACGTGCTGCTGCTGATCGCAGTCGTACTCGGGTTTGCCATCATAGCCGGGTTCAACTGGGATGCCCAGCGAGGGTCGGGCGCTGATGAACGAACGGCTTTCCACAAGGTTGTCAAGCACGGTGTGATTCGCGGGACCGCCGGAGTGCTCCTGGTCACGACGACGCTCCCGCCTGTCTTCGCGCAACTTCCCTTGCCAGTGAAGCTGATCACGAACCACCTTCGCGGTTCCGGCGTGTCCGTCGTCGAAGAGCGCGCGCGGGTAGCAGGTTACTATGAGGGCCTTGCTGCGCCACGGAGCTCCATTCGTCGTTGGGAATCGGCGGTGCATACAGGACTCTGGAAGGACGCTCCATTTGCCGAGTTGCCAACGGGCGATTTTCTGTGGCAGACGCTGCGCCGCGGCTTTCGGGGTGTTGTCGGTGACAAAGAGGTCAGTGTGAATCAATGGGCAATGCGCGACCGTGAGTATAGCCGTGAAAAACCGCCCGGGACTTTCCGCATCGCACTGCTGGGCCCGTCGGATGTCATGGGTTGGGGAGTTGGCGATGACGATGTATTCGAGGGGAGGGTGGAGCGCTCGTTAGACAGCCTCGCCGCGGAACATGGCAATCGCGTTGAGATCCTGAACATCAGTGTACCCGGTTGGTCCCTGCCGCAGCAGGTGCATGCCATCCGGGCGATTGCCGCTCCATTCTCACCGGACCTGGTGTTACTCACCGTTCACTCGAACGAAATCGATTTCGTCGCGAGTCGCCTCGCGGACCTGGTGAGTGGCGGGATTCCCGTGCCGGATTCGATCCTCTCCGGGATGATCGACGAGGTGAAGATTGCAGCAGGCATGGGACGTGACCACATCGCTCGACTCCTTCGCCCGGTTGAGGATCGGTGGCATGCTCGAGTCGTCGCTTGGGCGAAGGAGTCTGCTGCGGGGGCGGAAGCGCGGCTCGCAGTAATGGAACTTCGCCTTCCGGCATCGCCTCGCAATCCGACCGTCAAACCCCTGCGACGCGCGATCAACGAAGCAGGGGTTGAATGGCTCGACTGCGCCGATCCCTATCGCGGGCATGACGAGGTCGCGCTGTGGGTCGGTCCGGGTGACAACCACCCGAATGCCGCTGGGCACGCATTGATCAGTCACTGCGTCCTGCAACAACTGATGGCCCGTCCACACCTCCTGCCCATCTGGCAACGGAGTGCCCGAAGGTGAGGCTCGCAACCAGGCAATGGATTGGCCGAGCTCCCGTGTGGCTTGGTGTGACGATGGCCATTGCACTCCTGCCATACGTCGTGCTCATCCCTGAGGTCGTGCAGTTCTATCCAGATGTCGTGCACGATGACGCCGTCAACTTCGTGGTCTGGTTGCGACGGACGCTTGACCCGGGCCTGTTCCCAAACGACCCGATTGCCAGAGACATGGCGGCAGTCACGCCGTGGTTCTATGCAGCACTCTTCAGGCCCTTTGCCGCCATGGGGATCGACCCCGTGTTGACGCATATCGCGGTCGTGATGCCGCTATCGGGTCTCTTGCTCGCGTTCAGCGCCTTCGTCGCGATCAACAGGTTCTGGCAATTTCCACCTGGCGCCTGCGTGGCGACGCTGATTCTCGTGTGGCTCGTCGGCACTCCTCAGGGGCTTCCTCGCGACTTCGGGTACGCGATCGTTCTCCTCGCAGTCGTCGGTTTCGAGTCCAGGCGGGCCGCCCTGACCGGCCTGGGTCTGTTCCTTGCGGCTGGCCTCCTTCCAGCTGCGGCCCTCGTCAGCGGCGTTGCGATGTCCCTCCTCATGCTGGCACCTCGTCCCAGGTACGTCACGAGGGAACGTCTGGCCTGGAGAACGCTGCTGGCAGCTGGTGGGGGCGCCGTTGCCGGTGGTCTGGTGGCCATCGCCCGCAAGGCAGGATCGGGCGCCGCCATCTCGCTCGCGGAGGCCAGGACCATCCCGTTTTTTGCTTCGTATGGCCGTCGCCCTTTCTTCGGGGAGACTTTTGCATCGACATACGGCTGCAATGAGCGGGCCGGACTCCTGCCGCTTTGCGAGGGCGGTCCAGACGCATGGATAATCACCTGGGGGTTGCTGGTGGCCGGACTGCTGGTGGGAGCGATCTGGTTCGTTTCCAGCGGGGCTGCAGGCCGCTGGTTCCGGGCCGTCGGGCAGCCAATGCTCGATCGGCGGATCGCTACGATCTGGGTGACGTTGCTCGCCACCGGGTGCCTTCTGTTCATCCTCGCCCACCGAGTTGCGTTCTCCCTCCACATGCCGGAACGCTATTCTCGCTACTCAATCACTCTGGCTTTCGCCCTTGCCACCGCGATCACGGCCACCAGCTTGGCCAGCGTCGGCGTGGCTTGGACCACGAAACGCGGGTATTGGCGGCAATTCCGCTGGCCGCTGGCCGCGGCCGCCTCGATCCTCGTCGCATTCGCCGCGGTCCGGGAGGGACGACGCATACACCTCGTTCTCGGGGACGCTCCCGCGATCTTCGATTTTCTCCGTCGAACGCCGAAGGAAACGGTCGTCGGTGGCGTTCTGTTCGAGACGGACTACGTGCCGGCGTTCAGCAGCAGGGCAGTACTCGTCTCGATGGAGTTGCTCACTCCGTACCATATGTCTTTCTACAATGAAATGAGCAAGCGTGCGATAGATATCGGCGCGAGCCTGTACCAGCAGACACCGCGCGCGCTTGTCGAATTGAGGAAGCAATACCGCGTGGACTACGTCCTGGTCGAAAGGGATCCAGCGTATGTCATGCCGCTGCTCCAGATGTGGGCGAGGAACTTCCCGTCGGTCTCATCGGCGGTTGGGTTTCTCAACGAAGGGGGTGAGCCTTTCTTCCGGCGTCGACTTCCCGCCTGTGAGGTGGCGGGCAACTACCGAGTAGCCTTGGCAGATGCGGCGTGCCTCGCGGCGGATGCGCCGAGGTGACACAACGGCTCTCGATGTATCGTGCCCGCGTCAAACCGGCGGTGAGATGCGTTTCCTAATCGCAGGGCTCGGATCGATTGGACAGCGTCACCTGCGGAACCTGATTGCACTGGGGGAGCGCGACATTGTGTTGCTCCGGACGGGACGCGGCGCGCTCCCCCTCAGCGACGAGTTCTCCGGTCTCACGGTGGAGACGGACCTCGCGCGTGCACTCAAGCGGGGGCCGGACGCCGTCCTCGTGGCAAATCCCACCGCCTTTCATCTCGATATCGCGATCCCGGCAGCTCGAGCCGGTTGTCACCTGTTGATCGAGAAGCCGGTGAGCCACACGGCGGACGGGCTGGAGGCACTCACCGACGCTGTCTCGGGCGGCGGAGGCGAAGTCCTGATCGGCTATCAGTATCGATTCCATCCCCTTCTGGCCCGAATGCACGAGGTGGCGCGGGCCGGGGGGCTGGGCACTCTGCGATGGGCCATCGCACACTGGGGTCACCACCTCCCGGACTGGCATCCGTGGGAGGACTACCGGACGGGGTACGCCGCACGTCGGGACCTTGGTGGAGGTGTGCTGCTGACGCTGAGTCATCCGCTCGACTATCTGCAGTGGATCGTCGGTCCTCTCACTTGCTCACAATCCAGAATCCAGGTCCTGGGCGGACTTGCGGTCGATGTGGACGACTACGTCGATCTCTGGTTGCAGCGTGACAACACGTTCACCGCCGCGGTGCACCTCGACTACTACCAGCGGCCAGCGGAGCACTGGTTGGCGTTAGGCGGCGACAGTGGAAGCCTGCGGCTCGACTTTATCAAGGGAAGACTGGTCGGCGCAACTCATGACATAGACGTGGATATGGGCGTCGCGCCCGGCTTCGATCGGAACGACATGTATCTTGACGAGATGAGGCACTTCCTGAGGGTGGCGAAGGGCCTGGAAGCGCCGGCCTGCAACCTGAATGACGGCCTTGCGTCACTGCGACTTGTACTCTCTGCGCGCGCGAACCAGGTCTGATTGCCACCGCATTCCGCCCGATTCCTGTCAGGTCACGAGCCTGGGTCCCGGGTGCCAAGGGATTGCAGGTCGACCTTTCCGGTAGAGGTCATCGGGAATGAGTGCAGGACCTCGAACTGATCGGGAATCATCCAGAGCGGCAGATGCGCCGAACAGTACTTCTTGAGGTCGACCACTGACGGCCTTTCGGCCCCCCTCAGCGTCACATGGGCGACGATGACGGTCTGTCCTCGAGAGTCCACGCGAGTCGACGTAACGACTGCGCCGAGTTGAGGGTGATGGCTCAGTGCGGCCTCGATCTCGGCCAGTTCGATGCGGTAGCCCCGCCGCTTGATCATTCGATCGCGTCGCCCGTGGAAGTGGAGCACACCCCGCTCGTCCCGGCTTGCCAAGTCTCCCGTCTTGTACCAGAGTCGCTCTTGGCTGTCCTTCTGTAACGCGCGCGCTGTCAGGTCCGGCCTGTTCCAGTACCCGGTCATGGTGGTGGGGCTGCAAATCAGCAGCTCACCGACCTCGCCCGCCCCCGCCATGCCACCACAGTCGGCCTCTACCATCACTATCACTCCAGCGCACGGTTCGCCGATCGGCAGTGAGGGCTCCCGGTCAAAATCGAAATCGGGCGGGACTTCGAACCACGTGACGACATTGGTTTCGGTCGGTCCGTACAGGTTGCAGTAGCGTGGCGCGGGCCATGCCCTCGTAAGGCGCCTGAGTTGGGGGAGCGGGAACACCTCGCCTGCGAACAGGACGAGGCGCAGGGCGCCGCTCGGGGTCTCCTCGAGACGGCCATGGTCGAGCAGCATCCTCAGGGTTGTGGGCGTGGAGTACCAGATCGTGATGCCCCGTGACGCGATGCACTCAACGAGCAATCGAGGGTTCGCGACCACCGAATCGTCCAGCAGGAGCACGCTGGCGCCTGCACGCATGGGGACAAACAGGTCGAAGATCGATAGGTCGAAGTGAAAGGGAGCATGAGACGCAACGCGATCGCAGGGGTTGGGCGCGAACGACGCTATCGCCCACTGGACGAACGACTCAACCGCGCGTACGGGTATCACCACTCCCTTCGGTCCCCCCGTCGATCCCGAGGTGTACAGGATGCACGCCGCTGAATCCGGGCTTGTCGGGTGACCCCCCTGCGTCCCTGTAACAGGCACGCCACTCTGAACGAGCCACTCCTGAATTCCCGCTCCTCCACCGACGCCCGTCAACAGGTGCACCTGCATGGCTGCGTCGAGCGCGGCAAGTTCCTGGCGCAGCACCTCACCGGACGGTCCGCCGGTCAGGACAGCCCGCGCACCGCAGTCCACGAGGATGCTCGCTGAACGCGCAGCGGGTGCCGCGGCGTCGAGCGGGACATAGATGCCCTCGGCGTGGAGGATCCCGCATATGGCCGCGACGGCATCGACTGACTTCCTGAGGTGAACTCCAACACGATCCCCCGGCCTCACCCCGAACTCCCGAAGCGTCTCCGCGATCCGTGTGGCGAGCGACGCAAGCGCACCGTATGTCGTGGTCCGGCCGTCCATTTCCACGAGGAAGACAGCATCCGGCGACGACCGGGCGTGTTCCGCGAGGGCAACCAGCAGAGCGTTACCGCTCAACCTCGTCCGCCCTTCTGTCGAACGGTCGATTCTATGGCCACCAGCGTATCGAGGTGTGCTCGATCGACCTCATGTGCGGCGAACTCAATCGAGTAGCGATTCTCGAGGAACGTCACGAGTTCGAGGACGCTCAATGAGTCGAGGATCCCGGTGGAGATCAACGGCGTCGTGGGCGTCAGCGCTCCAGCTGCCTCGCCGGGGAGGAAACGATCGAGGATGAATTGCCGGGCGGCTTCAACGATGGCGGAGTCACTCATGATAAGGGTAAGTGAACGGGCTGAACAAGGACTCGGGTCAATCGTGGCTAGGTGAGCTTCAGTCCGAGCGAGCGCCCAATGACCAGACGCTGGATATCAGAAGTCCCGGAATAGATCGTGCTGCCCAAGGCGTCTCGGACCTCTCGCTCGACGTCGTCTGTCGTATAGCCATAGCCCCCTCGGATTTCCATCGCCAGGATAGCGCACCGCCGATAGGCCTCGCTCACCACGAGCTTCGCGATGGCCCCCAAGGTCGTTCCATCAGATCCATGCTCCTTCTCCCACGCGGCCCGGTAGAGGGCGAGCCGGGCCTGTTCCAGGTGAATCTTCATATCGATCAGGCGATGCGCGATCGCGCCGAAGGCGGCGATGGCTCGCCCAAATTGATGCCGCTCGCGAGCGTACTTCGTCGCGTCGTTGAGAAGCCGGTCCATGGCGCCCACAGCTCCCGCCAGGATGCAGGAGCGCTCCCATTCGATCGAGTCACGAAAGATCTGTGCCCCACGACCTTCGAGGTTCAAGCGACTGGATTCCGGAATGACGCAGTCGTCGAATGTCAGCGAGGCCATGGGCGACGTTCTCAGTCCGAGCTTCGGCGTGGGCGGTCCGACGACCAAGCCCGGTGTCGAGCGATCCACCAGGAACGCCGACAGCGCCATCGGACCGGGGTCCGATCCCGTGCGGGCAAACACGACGAATACGTCGGCAACGGGAGCTTGGCTGACGAAAACCTTCGTGCCGTTGAGTCGGTAGCCCTGGCCGATTCGTCGTGCGGATGTGCTGATGCTGAACGCGTCCGATCCGGATTGTGCCTCCGACATGGCGTGGGCGCCGACAAGGTCTCCGCAGCAGAGTGCTGGCAGGTAGCGATGTTTCTGTTCCTCGCTGCCGAAACGAAGTATCGGCATTTGCACGCTCCACATCTGGGCGCCGATGGCGAAAATAAGCCCGTTGTCCGCGCAGCCTTGACCGAGTGCCTCCAGTGCCATCACCGTCGTGAGCGCGTCCCGCCCTCCTCCGCCGTACACCTCAGGGAAGGGCAGTCCCAGGATCCCGAGGCTGGCGCAGTGACGCCAATGGTCGCGGGGGAACGTGGTGTCGGGGACTGGTGAGGCGGCGCGGTCATGCAGGTGTTCGCGCGCGAACTCCAAGATGCGCCTTCGGAGCTCCCCTTGTTCTGCCGAAATCGTGAAGTCCATGAGCCAGGCCGGGAGTGGTCCCTGTTGTCGTGCTTCGATCACGGAAGCGTCTGAAACTGTTCCATCACACGCCGGGCTGGGAACGGCTTGCCGTTGAACGCAACCCCACTGGGCAGCCTTCGGGTTGCCCCATCCCGGTCTGGCCCCGTCGCCTCCACGCACCGAATAGTATCCAGCTTACGACCAGCGCGCTCGAAACGACAATCCAGCCAAATGAGCCAGCGGTGCCGACGGCTTGCCGCCAGACTTCATTTGGTGACGAGCGCCGGGGGGTGACCGTCTGCTCTAGATTACCATCAACTACCAACAGGGCAAATGGCGCATAAGCCTGTAGGTAAATGCGACGAGCAACCCGGCCCTTCGGCCGTGTCGGGTGTGACTGATGACGTGTTTGTTGGACGCACATCCGAGGCCGCTCGGCACCGCGATGGCGATCCTGCCGTTCGGGGCACGTCAGCAGTGTTCACGTGAATCTCCATGCCATGAACCCGACGGCACCCAAGAGCGTGCTCGACGCATTTCGGCTCGATGGCCGGACTGCGGTCGTCACCGGCGGCGCAGGCCTTCTCGGTCAGGAGTTGGTCCGCGCGCTGGCCGATGCCGGAGCCACTGTAACGATCGCCGATATCGACTCCGTTGCCACGACTGCCACGGTGGCGCGTCTGACCGCTCGCGGCCTGGCCGTTCGAGGCCTCCCGGTGGATGTGACATCCGCGGCGTCGGTTCGCAACCTCATGTCCTTCGCTGCAAGCGCCACCGGCCGGATCGACGTCCTGGTGAATGCGGCGGCGCTTGACCCGAAGTTCAGCCCGGGCTACGAAAGGGAGTCTGGTGCATTCGAGGACTTGTCTCTGGAAGCTTGGGAGGCGGCGCTTCGGGTCAATCTGAACGGCATGTTCCTGTGCTGCCAGGCGGTGCTGCCGATGATGCGGCACCAAGGCTCTGGTGCCATCATCAACATTGGCTCCACCTACGGACTCGTCGGCCCAGACCAGAGAGTCTACGAGCGCAGCGGCAAGGCACCCCGATACAAGCCGGCGCACTACACGGTGACGAAGGCTGGCGTACTCGGACTCACCCGGTATCTGGCCGCCTACGTCGCCCGCAGCGGCGTTCGCGTCAACTGCCTGACGCCTGGCGGTATCTTCGACAACCACGATCCCGAATTCGTCGCAGCATACTCGGCGCGAACGGTGCTCGGGCGCATGGCGGAGCGGGACGAACTGAACGGGGCCGTGCTCTTCCTCGCGTCGGATGCGTCGTCGTACATGACCGGCGCCAACCTCGTGGTGGATGGAGGCTGGACCGCGTGGTGACCTCACCGGCCGTGCTCGCGGTGATCCCGGCTCGCGGCGGATCGAAATCGATTCCCGGGAAGAACATCCGGCCATTCGGAGGCCACCCACTCATTGCATATAGCATAGCAGCTGGGCTGCGGGCCGCCCGAGTCACTCGCGTTGTCGTCTCGACGGACGATGCGGCAATCGCTGAGGTAGGACGGCACTATGGGGCCGACGTGCCGTTCATGCGACCATCATCACTTGCCCAAGATGAGACGCCGGACCTGCCGGTCTTCAAGCACGTCCTCGCCGAACTCGAGGCGCGCGAGGGATTCCGTCCTGCCATCATCGTCCAGCTCCGACCAACATCTCCCCTGCGTCCGCCCGGCTTAGTGGACGAGGCCATCGATCTCCTGGGGCGTCAAGCGTCGGCCGACTCCGTTCGCGGCGTAACACCGTCATCGCAGAATCCGTTCAAGATGTGGCGAATCGGGGCAAGTGGTTCACTCGTGCCGTTGCTGGACGAGGTTGAGAACGCCTACGACATGCCTCGTCAGTCGCTACCCGCAACGTACTGGCAGACCGGTCATGTCGACGTGGTTCGCCGGGGCACCATCCTGACACAGCACTCCATGACCGGTCGTGTGATCTGGCCGTTCCAGATCGACGGTCGGTACGCCGCGGACATCGACGCACCATCGGATTGGGAGTGCGCTGAGCACCTGCTCACGAGGGGCGACCTCGACATCGTCAGGCCTGGTGGGCACAATGCGCGCTGAGACCCGCATCGGTTCACACCGGGTCGGCGATGCACATCCAACTTTTGTCGTGGCGGAGATAGGCATCAACCACAACGGCGATCTCCGCCTCGCGAAACGACTCATACGTGCCGCCTCCCGTGCCGGTGCCGATGCCGTCAAGTTCCAGAAGCGGACCCCGGAGCTCTGCGTTCCTGCGGAGCAACGCGCGACCTATCGCGAGACCCCTTGGGGGTACATCACCTATTTGGACTATCGTCACCGGGTCGAACTCGGCAGGTCCGCCTATGATGAGATCGACCGCTACTGCCGCGAGGTCGGCATCGAGTGGTTTGCGTCGGTCTGGGATGAGCCCTCGGTCACGTTCATGGAAGCGTATGACCCGCCATGCTATAAGGTGCCGTCGGCAGCGCTGACGGACCACAGCCTCCTCCACGGAGTCCGGGCCGCAGGGCGACCCCTCATCCTCTCGACGGGGATGTCGACGATGGCTCAGATTGAGGAAGCCGTCGAGGAGGCTGGCCAGTCAGATCTTGTCATCACACACTCGACGAGCGCATATCCATGCGATCCGACGGAACTCAACCTTCGAATGATTCCGACGTTGCGCGATCGCTTCGCGGTCCCGATCGGGTATTCCGGACATGAGGTTGGCCTCGTCACGTCGGCAGTTGCGGTGGCACTCGGCGCATCAGTGATCGAGCGTCACATCACCCTTGATCGTGCCATGTGGGGGTCCGACCAGGCGGCTTCGGTGGAGCCGGAGGGCTTCGAGCGGCTCGTGAAGTACATCAGAGTCACGCAGGCGGCTCTCGGTGACGGTATCAAACAGGTGTATTCCAGTGAGCAAGCCGCAATAGCGAAGCTGCGTCTCCGCGGGAACCAACAAGGTAGCAGTCTGGCTTGAGGTCGGGCTGGCCGCCCATGACTCGCCGCATTGGCCAACACTTTCGTCGGGATCATCCCCTGAATGCGACCCGCTGTGCAGAGTCTGTGGATCGGTGAGCGGCTGGGGACGATTCAACGCCTCAGCATTCAGTCGTTTCTTGCCCAGGGAAACGAGTTCCACCTGTACACTTATGACAACGTTGCTAACGTGCCGGCGGGCACGACGTTGTGCGATGCATCGTCTATCCTGCCGGACAGCGAAGTCTTCCAGTACCAGACCGGTTTCGGCAGAGGTAGCTACTCGGCGTTTTCGAACCTGTTTCGTTACCGGCTTCTGTTCGGGCACGGTGGCTGGTGGGTCGATACCGATGTGGTCTGCCTCCAGCCCATGCCTCGTGCTCCGGAATACGTGTTCGCCACTGAATTGTCGCCGCAGCGCATTCCTACAGCAGCGGCATGTGCGATCAGATCTCCCTGTGGGGCGGAGTACCTGAGATACTGCCTGGAGGTTTGTGAAGCCGTGGACCGAGCCACGCTTCAATGGGGCCAGATCGGGCCGGCGCTGATGGACGATGCAATCTGGCGCTTTGGCCTCGAGCGATACCTCGCGCCCGTTCACCAGTTCAACCCGGTGAACTACTTTGATTTTGACGATTTCACGGATCCCGGTTTCGATTTCACGCGGCTGGCAGGATCCATCGGTGTGCACCTCTGGCACCAGATGTGGTCCGGTCAGGGGGTCGACCCGGACGGTGAGATGCCAGGCGACAGCTTGTTCGGCATGCTCAGGGACCGGTACCTCGGTCCCCGAAGGGTGAGTTGACGGCTGGAACCGAACGAGCTTCACGTGAAATCGTCGCGGTGCACCACCATCCAGCTGAAATCGTGGATACACACCTGCTGCGGGCGCTTCGGGCAATCACTCACGCCGACTCTGACCCCAGTCGTCAGGCCCTGTTCGCAAACCTGCAGGGTGCCAGTCTACCCGCCCGGTCGGCTGCAGGAATACATGCCCTTCTCGGCAAGAGCTGGGCGTCGACCCTGTTTGTCTCGGGCTATGGACTGAAGTCATTCCTGGCGACGATGGAACCTGTCGGCATACGGCCACGACTCCTCACCGTGGCTGTGCATGCCAACGCAGAACATCAGGTACGACGTGTCGCCGGGTGGTTTGCCGAGGACGAGGTCTCAACGGTGGCGTTCGGGATCCGGGCCCTGTTCGCATCTTCCACTGCGAGCCGCTTGATGGCGATGGCCAGGAACCCCGGAATTGTGGTGAAATCATTGCGAGTCATCCATGCCGTGAACCAGCAGGGCAACTTCCTCGTTTCATGTCGCGTGGCCAGCACCCTGGCATGTCATGCAGTCGCTCGCCGGTTGCTGGTCCGCCTGTCCCCGGGCGCTGTGGTCGTCTCAAGCGATACGAACCCGGAGGAGATCGGGTTCGCGTCTGCTGCCCGGGCCAGTGGCATCCCGACCGTGTTCATTGCACATGCGTATCCGCCGCCGTACTCGCCCCCGTTGGACTTCGACCTTTCAATCCTCGAAGGCGAGGCAGCCGCGGCAGCACGACGCCGGAAGGCGATGACGCGGGGAGAGATCTTCCTCATCGGCCTGGAAGGCGACTCCAAGCCGATGGACCCCAGTCGCTTGTCCCGACCCGCACCGGTAATCGGGATCTTCGCTCCCAAGGTTGTTGCGTGGCCGGCCCTCGCCCGTTGCATCGCTTCGTGCCGTGATCGGTACGCGGCGCGGGAGATTGTCATCCGATGGCATCCAAGCATGCTGGAGCGCGCCCGACTGGAAACCGTCGTCGGGGATCGACGTGGAATCGTGGAGACATCCCACGCAGAGGGATTAGCCCAGGTTTCCGGCCGGTGTGATTGGGTGATCGCGGACCCGAACAGCAACGTCCACCTCCAGGTGCTCAAGCTTGGCGTGCCGACCATTGCCGTATCCTCCCTTGGGGTGCATCCCGAGGGGTGCTCTGACGCCTATGGATTTCTCGCGAACCATGTCGTTTTTGCACCGGTGAGGATGCTGGACGATCTCAAAGTCCCGGATGCTATGGAATTCTACGGTACGGGATGGCCGGAGCGATTCGCTCGATACGACGCGGCCTACCTCCGAGACCCATGTGCCGTCGCGAACGAGGCACGCGATGCCGTTTCGCGCGTGGCCCGGTCACGGAAACAATCTCCAACGTGACCAAGCCAGCGGGCCTCGAAGCCCGGCATTCGCTGACTGCAGTCGACCGCCGACATGCACTCAAAGCGCTTACAGTCGCTTTCAGCGCCGCGATGCTCTACCTCCTGTATCGGAGCGTCGACCTTCGGGGCGTCTTGAGAGTCTTGGAGCAGGCGGATCCCGCCCGCCTTGCGGTCGCGATCGGCATGATTGCGCCGATCACGGTCCTGCGCGCGTACCGTTTCATGTGGCTCATGCCACGCGGAGCAGTTGCCGGGATAGCGGAGGCGACCAGGATCACGGTAGTGGCGAGCGCCTTCAACCTGTTTCTGCCGGCGAAAGCCGGGGATTTCGCCAAGAGTCTGATCGTGGCAAGGCAGGGTGGTGCTGCTGCGGGCGTATCAGCTGCGGTGGTCGTATACGAGCGTCTCTCCGACATGTTCGGTACCGTCGTATGGTGCCTGGTCGGAGCCATGGCTGTCCGTCCTGTTGCGCCCCTGCTGCCCGACGCCACGTGGACTGCGCTCGGCGCTATTGGCACCCTGTGTGGTGTTCTCATTCTCTCCGAACGTCTTGCTGTGCTTCTCCGGCACGTCGTACACGAGATGATCACTGCGCGCCGCCTCCAGGTGCTCCGCGTTCTCGCAGATGGATGGCCGGCGCTTATGGTCAACTTGCGAGGCTCGCGAGTGTGGCTCGGCCTGTTCTCCATCGGCCTCTGGTTTGTGCAGTTGGCGCAGATATGGCTTTTCACCGTTGCCGTTTCGGCCCAGATTCCGCTGGCGGTCTGCGCCAGCTTGTCCGCCATTGCGCTCATCGTCGCCCAGCTGCCCATCTCCATCGGCGGCATTGGGATCCGTGATGTCGCTCTGGTCCTGCTGCTTTCGCCCTACATGTCACCCGAGAAGGCCGCCGCCGTTGGCATACTTACTGCAAGTCGGGGCCTGTTTCCACCTCTCGCCGCCCTGCCGGTCCTGAGGCGGTATCTTAACTTCGTAGTTCCACGCACGGAGCCTTGAGGGAAACGACCCGGGGCGCGGCTCACGGCAAACGACGATGCCCGCGATCAGGGTCCCTAACAGAATCCACGGAGCGAGGAACCGCCAATGGAAGTACTCGGCATCATCGGTGCCCGGTCCGGTTCCAAGGGCGTGCCCGGCAAGAACATCAGGCTCCTGGCGGGACGGCCTCTACTCTCTTACGCGATCTCGACGGCTTCGCGCTGCAGGCACGTGAATCGCGTGGTCCTGTCGACGGATTCGCCGGAATACGCGGCGATCGGCCGCCACTTTGGTGCTGACACGCCCTTCCTCCGGCCCGCAGAACTGGCCACGGACACCGCCATCGACCTCGGGTACGTGCGGCATGCTCTCGAGTGGCTGGAGGAGCATGAGTCGTACCGACCAGACATCGTCGTGCGCCTTTGTCCGACCGCTCCATTGATTCGGCACGCGGATGTCGATCGTTGCATCGAGATCCTCATCGAGGACGAGACGGCGGAATCGTCCATCATCATGACCACGGTGAAGGAGCATCCGTGCAAGGCGGTGCGACTAGCCAATGACGGGACGCACGTTGTCTCCTATGTCACGGGCCGGGGGGTAGATGTGGCC
Organism: Gemmatimonadaceae bacterium; assembly: GCA_030835125.1. Lineage (GTDB taxonomy): Bacteria > Gemmatimonadota > Gemmatimonadetes > Gemmatimonadales > Gemmatimonadaceae > JABWBJ01. The sequence continues at coordinate 84,405 of JAUQWM010000045.1, forward strand.
CCCAGCAATCGACAAGGTTACGTCGAGGCGTTCAACCGGCAGGGACTGCCTGTCGCCAGCCGTCGTGCCACCGTGCTGGAACGGGGCTCGCAGACCGGAGAGATCGTCCGGTATCACCTCGTCCCCATCGAAACGGCCTTCGATGTCGACACCGAGCTGGACTTCCGACTGATCGAGGCGATCCTGAAGGAACGCTGACGCGGAGCCGACTTGGATTGCGTCTCGTCGGGCTGCGAAGGGAAGGCCTGCCGCCACCCGGCGATCAGACGATGGTGATTGACCTCGTCGTACGTTCCTGCAGGGAATTGAGCGCGACAACCACCTGCTCGGCTCGAATACGATGCAGGCAGTGGTAGGCGCCACCACAGGTCTCGTTCTTATTGCACGGTCGGCACAACACACCGCCGACGAGGATGGCAAGGTGCTGGTCAGGGTGGGTCCTGCTCTCTGGTGAGATCCCACCGAACAGGGCCACGGTGGGGACGCCGAACAGTGCGGCGAGATGCAGAATGGCCGAATCCATGCACACCACGTTCCGCGCCCCGGCCACGATGGCGATGAGATCCTCGAACGCCGTCATCGCGCGCAGGTCGACCCGACAGGCGATCGGCGGCACGGTTTCCCGACCGACCACGACGACAAATCGGTCGCGGAGAGCCTCCCCGATGCTCGAGGCAAGGGCCGGCGGGCATTGTCGCGCCGGGAACGCCGCCTCAGGCGCGACGACGGTCGCGCCGGAAACGTGCTCCCATCGAGCGGCCCATTCGTCAGGCACACTGACGGGCAGTTGATGCAACTCCGGAACATCGAGGAGTTGCATGAACTCCTCGGTACGATTTAGCGTGGACCTGGAGTCAACCGTCACCGCGTCCAGGTCAAGCGTGTATACCCTGCCTTGAGAGGTAACACTGAGTTCAGGTGCCAGCCGCGCCATAGCACCAACCCACTCGGGCCGGGTGACGAGTTCAACGCTAACGCCCGTCGCCGCCTTCGTGCGCAACACCGGAAGGAGCTGCAGGACGTTTCCCAGCCCGTGTCGTCGCTGTACCGAGATCAATGGCTGGCTATTCCAATCGGCTGGGGTGTGGGCCGGTGTCTCGCGCGACGAGGAGGTCTCCGTGGCGACACAGCGTCAAGAGGAGCCTATGCGACGATTGACTGAGGCGGTAGGCTGCCGCTGATTTCGCCAGTCAACTCAAGCCCTGAGACTCCCCGGCTGCGGCGAACCGACAGCGGGTGAAACCGGACCCTCGGAATCATTGGCGACCAATCGGATTTCCATCTCGGCCGTCATCTGCACGCACAATCGTGCCGACTGCCTGCCTGCAGCCATCGAAAGTGTCCTCCAGCAGGACCTTACGCCTGATCGCTTTGAACTGATCGTGGTGGATAATCGGTCCAATGACGGCACTCATGACGTCGTCAGCGGATTCGGTGACAGGGTTAAACTGGTGAAGGAGCCTATCCTCGGGCTTTCGAACGCGAGAAACGCAGGTTGGCGGGCTGCGCAAGGTGTGTATGTGGCCATGCTCGACGACGATGCCGTTGCCGACCCGGCCTGGCTGCGTCACATTCTTGCGGCTTTTGAAGAAACGAGACCCGAGCCTGCCTGTGTGGGTGGCCGCGTTTGGCCGATCTGGGAATCCCCCAGGCCCGCCTGGCTCAGTGACCGGACACTGTTGAACCTGACGGTCATCGACTGGTCGGAGGTGCCGCATGCCGTCACTGACTTCCAGCGCGAGTGGCTTGCCGGGGCGAACCTGGCGTTCCCGCGCGCGGTACTGGAAAGGCTGGGCGGTTTTTCGGCGAACCTTGGCCGCATCGGAAGCGGCCTCCTGTCGGGCGAGGAGATCGAAATCCAGCGACGTCTACTCGCGGAGGGCCTGATGTGCTGGTACGAGCCTCGTGCCGCGGTGGGTCACCGCATTCCCGCGAACCGGTTGCGGCCGAGTTGGTTTCGGCGGCGGTCGTATTCACAGGGTCTCTCCGACGCAAGGATCTGGCACATCGAGCAGGGCGGCAGCGGTGAGAGTCGCTGGCGCCTCCTGCGACAGGAACTTGGACCACTACTCCGTGCTGGCTTCGGCATTCCCGGCTTGATCGGCGCAGTCGACGACCCCTCACGGTTCGAGGATCATTGCGGCGTACTCTGGCGATTAGGCTTCGCCCGCGGGCTCCTTGGCCTCGCATGACGCGGCCGATTCGTGTACACCTCGTCCGGACGGAATGGGCGCACCTCGGGCCGCATGCCGGGTTGAAGCAGTACTTCAGGTATCTCGACAGGGGTGCGTTCGAGATCTACGACCGGCCAACGCCGTTTGAGGACGAGAGCGTGGAGAGGCCACGCCGCGTGCGCGACTACTTGCGCGGGCTGGTAAGAATGCAGGGGATGCCGTGGTACACTCTCGGTGACCTGCGTTCGGAGTTCCACGCCGCCATCCGCATGATGGGTCGCGAGGTCGACATCGTGCACTTCTTCGATCCCGAGCATGGCATGCAGTACCTTCCCCTGCTCGCTCGGAGCCGCTCGAAGAAAGGGCGGACGGGGATGATCGCGACGTTCCACCAGCCTCCGGATCTCCTGCCGAAGATACTCCGCCCGGACGTGGTGTCGCTGCTCGACCACGTGACGCTGGTGTCGCCTGACCAAGTGCAGTTCTTTGAAGCGTGCCTCCCGCCGGAACGCATCAGCGTCATCCTGCACGGTGTGGACGTCCAGTATTTCAGGCCACCGATCCACCGGCCGATGGCACCGACATGGACGTGTCTCACGGTCGGCCACAACCTCCGTGATTTCAGCGTCGTCCGTGAGGTCGCGGAGCGCCTACGTCACACGAACGTCAGGTTCCGCCTCGTAACACCGCAACGAACCGGCGTGGAGGATCTCCCCAACGTGACAGTGCGGGGAGGACTGTCCGATGACGAACTGCGGCAGGAGTACCAGACCGCGGGCATGCTCTTCCTTCCGCTCAGGAGCGCGACAGCGAATAACGCCCTCCTCGAGGCCTTCGCGTGTGGGCTCCCCGTGGTGACGACTGACCTGCCTGCCACGCGCTCCTACGCCCCAGGCGACCAGGCGATCCTGATCTCTGATAACGACCCCGCAGCGTACACTGAAGCGATCCTCCGGCTGCGGGAGGATGCGGCGCTACATTCGCGACTTGCCGTCGGGGGGCGTCGGCGCGCGGAGGAGCTCCGTTGGGAGCGGATCGCTCCCGTGTATGCGGGAGTGTATCGTGCGGTGGCGGGAAGCAAGGAAGCTGGGCCATCCGGGAGGGTGCGATCATCATGAGCATCATCGAGCGATGGTTTCGACGTCGGACCCCCGTCCGGGAACACAATGAGCCCCTCCCGCTCCTTCATGACGCCGGGACTGCCAACTGGGGCTTGGAGGCTGGCGTCCTCGCATTCATCGACGAGCTCGTATCGCGGGATTCGGTCACGGCTGAAACAGGAATCGGGATGTCCACGGTCTTGCTGGCTGGAAAGGGCTGCGAACACTACGCCATCACATCATCCGAAGCCGAGGTTGCGGAAGTCCAGACGCTGTGCCACCAGCGTGGTATCGACGACAGCAAGGTCCGATTCATGGTCGGCAATTCGCAGGATGTCCTGCCGCACCTTACGATGCCGGCGCTGGACGTCGCCATCATCGACGGCGGGCATGGCATGCCGATTCCCTTCGTCGATTGGTGCTACTTGGCGCCGCGCCTCAAGGTCGGTGGGATCCTCGTCGTCGACGATGTCTGGATCTGGACCGGTGCGGTGCTCCGTGATTTCATGCGGGCTGAATGGCAGTGGGAACTCGTGCGCACGTTCGGCAAGGCCGTGGCGTTCCGGAAGAAGCAGGATCCGGTCATGCTGGATTGGGGCGGCCAACCGTACCTGATGGCACGCTCGCGGGTGCCTCCCGATTGGAAGTGGAACTGCAACACCCTTCACGGCCACATCGCCGCGATTGACGCCACGCTCGCGCAGATCGAGCGGCAAGGCAAGGCGAACGCCGAGACGATCGACAACCTGCAATGGGTCGAGGGTGAGCTGCTGGACTGCGTCCGCCGCATCGAGGGCATATGTGCGAGAAAGGCCGCGGAAACATGACACCGCAATCCGCGTCAGCCTCCTGGTCAGGGATCCTCCTGGTAAAGGCGATCGTCATTACGTCCTTGGGCCTGTACCTGCTGATCGCGATTGCGGCGAACGTGGGACTATTTGCGGACGGAGCGCTTGCGTTCCTCGAGGGGCTCGACTTCCCGCCCGACTTCTGGCTGCACCCGCGCCTAACCTCCCGCATTCTTGTCCGCCTGCCGCTGTATGCGGCGCTGTGGGCTGGCGTCACTGACCTCGGCCCACTCCACCTGGCGTTCGCGACGGGCCTGTTCGGCCACTTCGCGGTGACTTTGACCATATGCGCGCTGGCCGTACGGGACAGGCCGGTATTCCTGTTCTTTCCCCTCGCGTCGTTCTTCCTCGCCAGCGCAAACGCGAGCTTCTTTGCCTTCACGGGAAGTCACGTGGCCGTATCTCTCTTCTGGTCGTTGCTGTTCGTGCTATTGATGCCGGCGCGATGGTCGTGGCGCTGGCTTGTCACCGCCATCGCCCTCAGTATCGGTGTGATGGCATCATACGAATCCATGGCGGTCTTCGGACTGGTGCTCGCCGGCGCAGCGTTGTGGCGTTTCCATGCCGAGACCGCCCCCATACTCCGCGCCGGCGCCACTCTGGTCGGCATCCTGTGTCTCAGCAGTGTAGTGGTCAGTATCGCCGGACTGCACATGCGTGGAGTGGACCATTTCGTGGCCAAGCTGCCAACCGGTGGGCTCGAGATGCGGGGCCACGGGATCCATGCGCTCTCCGTGATTGCGCTCGGCTTGATATCCGTCGTACCCCGGATGCCGTGGCGCTCGTGGTCTCTGGCTGCGGGCGGACTGGCAACGGCTGGCATCCTCTGGCTGGGCGCAGCCGCTTGGATGCCTGGCGAGACGATCAACCCTTACGCCCAGCATCGTGTCCGTCTCCTGAACCTACTTGTCCCACTAGTCCTCACAGCACTCTTCTTCGTCGCCAAGCGCGCCGGGCCTTCATGGACTTCGAGCCATTGGCTTCGGGCGTGGCGTTTGCTCGCCATCATGGCGCTGATCCAGACCTCCTGGTTCATGATGAATGCCGCGCAGTGGCAGCATGCCCTGAGATTGACCGATGAGAGTGCAAACACAGGCAGCGGATTGCGCCCGTTCGAGGAGACTCCCCTCAACCAGGAGTTAGTAAGCGGCCATCCGGTGAGGACCTTTTTCGGCGGTTGGAACGTACCGATCCTGACCTTGCTCGCCGCCCGCAACGGCCAGGTTCGGGCAATCGTCGCCAACCCGAGATCCTGGACAGGCTGGGTTGCGTTCGATCCGGCGGATCTCTCCGAGTTGGCCTACCTCAAACGATACGGATACTCGTTCGACCTGTACGAGGCCGCTATGCGAAGCGCGGTTCCATAGTCACGCTGTGTCGTTCATCTCCGGACATGTACTGGTCCCATGCGCCGAAGAGCTGCGGTCTGTCTTCTGGCGGCGAATTGAGCGAGGCCGGGCTCGCGAACGACGATGCAAGGCCGGGGTGCCAAGCATGATCAGGATCCCGCCGGCCGACTCATGCCGGTGTGTTGCGAAGATTTGTCCGACCGCGCCAACCTGGATGACCAACTTCACGATTGACCGCGCGGGGTATCCAGACGGGATGGCTGGCCGTCTTATGCAGATCTGGCGGATCACCCAGACCGCCGGGATCTCGCTCGTTCGGGTGTGCGCGAGTCCCTCCGCGTTCGCGCTCGTGGCTGGCCAGGTGTTGACACCAGGCAGGTATCCTGCCACACGCGTCCCTGAATTCGTGGTGGCGCGTCGCCATACGGATTACCGGAGTCGGCAGCGGCGCTCGGGTTACTAGCCAGCGCACGGCCTGTTGCCGGCACTGGTAGCCGCGCCTTTCCTCCGTGTCTACACGACTGAGCTGGTGGCCGCTGCCAGCGCGCTGAAGCGCAAGCCGTGAACTTGGGATGCGGTCACGGACTACGGTGATCGAAGCACCGCCAATCGCAAGCCGCGTTGCGCCGGAGCACTCAAGGTGGCCAGGAATGGTGCTGGAGCCGTCACGCGACCAAGGTGCCGCCGCACGGCATCAAGAGAGGTCAGGGGCCTAGATTCGAAGACCGTCGTCCCCGTCAGCTCAGTTGTCGCTGCGGCAGGAATGACGCGATCGTCAGGCAGCGCGACCACCAGCGAGCCAACCGGCGGCCCGGCAGACTCCTCACACCGCAGCCGTCGCCACCACGCACAACGGCCATCAGGGAATGCGCGGGGCGCGTAGAGCCTGACGAGAGCCCGGCCAGCCCGCACGGTCGATCCATCATCCACCTTCTCCACGTACAACCCCCGGTAGCGCAGGTACGCCGCCATCTCCATCAGGCGATGGCCATCGGTGGCAGGAAAGAACAGTCTCACCGTGTCCTCTGGCGTGACCGGTCGCGCCAGGAGGTAGTCGCCGAACGCCGCCTTCGCCATGACCGTCGCTTTGCGATCGAGCAGCCGGAGCGCCGTCAGGCTTGCCGATTCGGCGACGACCACCAACACCACCAGCGCCTGCACCCACCTGGCGCGCGGCCAGCGGGCCCAGGTGATCGCCAGCACGTGACCCAGGTACAGGATAGCGACCAGGTCGACCGGAGCGAGGAGATACGCACGGTCCTGGCCGAGGCCGACCAGGATCGCGGCATACGCCACGGCACCAAGCGCCAACCCGTCCCACCGCATGTCGAACGGGATCCGGCCGATGGACGCCAGCGCCAGTCGGGTCGTGACCGCCACGAGGAATGGTACCAGCAGCGGATCACCTGCGATCAGCCTCGCCGCGGCTTCAACCACGGCCACGCTGTACCGTTCCGCGTATCGCAGGCTCGGGTCGCCACTCACCGACACGGCGAACAGCAGGAGGTAGAACACGACCAGCCCCACGATCGCCCACTCCATTCGTCGGTCCCGCGCGGCAGGACCGCTCCTGCCTGTCCGAAACAGTCCGGCGAGCGCCATGACACCCGGGACGACGAACGCAGGCTCCTTGTAGTAGAGCAGGAAGTGGGCTGCCACCACCGCCACCAGCAACGCCATCCTGGTTCCGCGGCGATCCCAGGCATCGATGCCCACGAGCATCAGCGCCAGGAAGAACGCCATGTTCCGTTCAGGATACACAAGGCCGGCGAACGACCCGGCGAGGTTCGGGGTGGCCACCAGGGCGATCATGCCTCCCACCCGGACCCACGCCGGTGTTCCGCGCAGGAGATGGCCCACCATGGCCACCAGAAGGACCAGCTGCAGCATCGGCCACGCCAGGTATCCGGCCGCCGATGTCGCCACGCGCCCGATCAGGTTGAACTCCTGGAACCCGAGCGGCCAGAACCGGCCGTCTCCCGGCCACACGGGCGGAGGGATCGGCCGGCCCTCCAGCGTTCGCGTCGTGAAGAACGAGTTGTCGTGGTCCGTGAAGTCCTCGCGCCAGAGGGCAAACGCGATGAAGCACACGACGACAATGGCGACCACCGCCCGTCCCAGCACGGGCACCGACGGATGCGAACGCTCGTGGTCTGGGGAGCCACCAACCGGAAGCCGAACGCGCAGCACCCACAGCACCGCCACGAACAATCCCAGTGCCCAGAACCACAGCACGAAGACCTCGACGACTCTCGGCAGGAGTTCGCGCATCGATATGCGTGGGAGAGGCAGCGGAAGCTGAGGCGGCAGGACCGTGAAGTTTGCGAAACGCGAACCCCCGCGGAAGGCATCCATGCCGCCGCGGGGGTTCGTCAGGCCTGCCTGTCGCGCGGGTTCCCGCGCGATGCGCCTACCTTCGCTTGACCGGCTGGCTCGCCCGGTACTTCGACCAGATCACGATCACCGCGCAATTCGACGAATTCGCGTTCGTGAACTGGATCGGCACCGTCGACCCGTTGTACACCTCGATCGCGGCGATGTCGTACGGCGGGATCATCCGGTCCACGTCCCCGGGGAACACCGCCTCGTACGGGTTCCCGTCGAGCCAGTACTTCACGCACCGCCCGCCAAGCATGTTCCCTCGCGAGCTTTCCACCGCGTAGTCGTAGGGGCTCACCGGCACCACCTTCAGCGACGGCACCGTCCGGAACACGTCGGTCAGGATGGTCGGGCCGCGGCGCATGATCTCCTTCGCGTCCATGAACGTCCCCGACATGGACCGCGACCGCGACGTGAAGCCGATGTTCTCGAGCCCCATGTCCGACTCCGCCGTCACCACCACCGGGTCGAGCACCTGCACCGCGCGGCTCATGGTGATCGTCGTGTTGGTCGCCTCACGCGTGGTCAGGTCCACCGCCTGGCTCACCGGGGCAAAGCCCATCTGCCGCGCCACCACCGACTGGGTGCCCGACGGCAGTTCGGTCAGCGTGAACCCGCCGTCGGCGTTCGTGAGCGCGCGGCTCACCGTGCCCTCCACCTCGACGCGCACATTCGCCAGGGGCGTCCCGTTGGCGTTCACCACCTTCCCGCGCAGGACCGCCTGGCCCTTCTGGTAGTTCACCGCCGAGAAGCGCTGGTCGCCGACGCCGCGCACCGGCGCGGTCATCTCCGTCGTGTCGACCTGCGCCCTGGCCACGGTGTTGGCGTTGCCGATCCGCATCCCCTGGATCACCAGCGGCTGCCCGATGAACGTCACCTTGATCTCGGCGGTCGTGATCCCGCTCTTCTCGGCCTGCAGCGTGCCTTCGACCTCACTGGGGACGCCGCAGATGCGGAACACACCCTCGGCGTTCGCCGTCGCGCCCAGTACCTTGGGCACGCGCTTGAGGCCAGCGGCCAGCGAGAGCTCGGACCAGGCGAACGACACCCGCGCGCCGCCCACCGGCTGGTCGGTGTCGGCGTCGAGCAGCCGGCCGATGATGGCCGAGGGACCGAGCCGCCGGGTCGCCGGCGCACAGGAAAGGGTGACGAGGGTCTCGCTCGAGGGGAGCGCCATCTCCAGCACCTTCCGCTCGCCGGCGACGAGGGGGAACGAATCGGTCACCATCGTGATGCCGAGCGAGTCGAGCAGGTCGTGGACGACATGGACCCGCCGCATGCCCACCGGGATGCTGTCGATGGTGAAGAGGCCGCGCTCGTTGGTGGTGCCGATGCGGCTGGTGCCGAGCACGAACACCGCGGCGCCTGAGAGCGGCGCGTTATGCACCGAGTCGAACACGGTCCCGAGCATGCTGCCCAGCGTGCCCCGGGTGGTGTCCTGGGCCGCCGGCGGCGGCGTGGGGTCCTGCGCGGGCGCGACCGCGGTGCCGGCGACCAGCAGTGCGGCGGCGGTGGCGACGATCTTCAGGCGCATTCCAGACGACTCACGGATTCCCATACGCTCATCAGGTGCGGCCCAAGGGCCTGTTCAGCGGGCGACCGGCGATGACCGGAACCTGGCCCGACCCGGTGAGACCCGCGGGTGCGGGGCTCTGTGGAAAATGGCCGATGGATGCCACTTCGGGAAAGTGACAATTCGACCCCCGCCGGGATACACCGACGGGGGTCGAGTGTGGCGCCAGGACTTACGCCTGTCGTCAGGGCATGGGCGCCACGACCGAGGTGACCGGGGCGCGCTCGACGCGGACCTTCTGCCTGAGGGTCCGGCCGCCAACGGTGAGGGAAACGACGTAGTCGCCCGGTTGAACCGCGGTGGGGCCACCAGGTCCGCCTCCGCCAAATCCCGTATTGAAGCCCAGGGTCGAGAGGAAGTTGAGCGCCGCGAATCCGCCCGGCTGGTTGCGGCCCGGGATCCGGAAGGCCTCGATCATGGACATGAAGACGGCTTGATCGAAGCCGCCACCGCCGGCCGGGGCGCCCGCCGGGGGACCGCCGGCACGTCCAGCGGCGCCCGCGGCGCCAGGAGCGCCGCCTCGTCCGGCGCCACCCCGACCTGCCCCGGCGGTGGCCTGCTCACCGGGGCGCGGGTTGAACGGTGGCGGGGCGCCAAAGCCCGCCGTCATCGCCGGACCGCCGCCCCCGAACGCCGCCATGAGGGGACCCATATCGCCGGTGGTGGCGATCTGGCGGACCATCCCCAGGACGGCGGGATTGGCTCCCGCGGTCTGGAGGGAGTCGAGGACGAAGACCACGCGCTGCATCTGGATCGACGAGTCGCGCTTCTGGGCGGCGCTCATCGGGGGCCGCGGGGCGGGCTTGCCCTGGAACGCCCAGGTGACGCGGTTGATGCCCGGGTTGCCCGGGGCGTTGATGGTGGTGAGCGTGTCGCCGGCGGCATCGAGGACGGCCATGCGCAGTCCTGCCTGACGAGCGCCAAGGCGATAGGTGATCGTGGCGCCGTAGGGTGGGGACCCGGCGGCGAAGACCTGCTGCCCGGTCGAGTGTCCCTCGTACGGCAGGTCGGCGTACTGCCAGGCCACGGGTGGCGTGAAGATGTGCGCGTCGGCGGCGATGACCTGCGGCGTCACCTGCTGGAGCGCGGCGATGTCGACGATCCAGAAGCCGCGGCCGTGGGTGGCGGCGACCAGCTCGCGGTCGCGCGGGTGGATGCGCAGGTCGTGGACCGGGACCGTCGGCAGCCCGGTCATGAAGCGTTGCCAGGATTGGCCGCGGTTGACGGAGACGTACGCGCCGACGTCGGTGCCGACGAAGAGGAGGTCCGGGTTGACCGGGTCCTCGCGAATGACGTGGACGAAGTCCGGGCCGCCGGTGGGCAGGTTCGCCGCGATGGACCGGAAGGTGCGCCCGTTGTCGCTGGTGGCGAACACGTAGGGCGTGAAGTCGCCGTTGCGGTGGTTGTCGAACGAGACGTAGAACGTCGAGGAGTCCTTCCACGACGGCTCGATGCGGCTGACGTAGGTGCCGGCGGGCACGCCGGTGAAGCGGCTGGTGAGTTCCTCCCACGTGCCGCCGTCGTTGCGGGTCATCCAGACGCGGCCGTCGTCGGTGCCGGCGTAGAGGATCCCGGCCCGCAGCGGCGACTCATTGAGTGACACGATCGTGCCGTACGTCTCGGCGCCGGTGGCGTCCGTCGTGATGCCGCCGGTGGTGGTGGTCGAGACGCGGATCTTCATCGTGTCCGCGTACGACAGCTCGGGCGAGATGAGGAACATGTTGTCGCCGCGCTTCGTGGACTTCAGCACGCGGTTGGCGCCGAAGTAGAGCGTGGACGGGTTGTGCCAGGAGATGAAGAACGGCGTGTTCCAGTTCCAGCGCAGGTTGAGGCCGATGGAGTCGGTGCGCTGCCGCGCGCGGAGGTCGGCGATGCGGCGGCGCTGCTGTGGCGTCTCGGGCTTCGTGGTGTCGGCGCGTTCGATGAGGACGGAGTCCTCGATCTGGTCGTAACGCGGTCGCCACTGCGGCTTGACGAGCCCCGCGCGCTCGCCCGTGGCGAGGTTGATGCGGGCGATGTTGCCGCCCTGCGACTCGCCGTAGACGATGTTCGGGTCGGTCGGGTCCTGCTGGGTGACGAAGCCATCGCCGCCGTTGAGCGTCGCCCACATGGCGTTGGTGATCGGGCCCTGCCGCCGGCGGCTCGGGCCGCACCAGGTGCCGTTGTCCTGCAGCCCGCCGCAGACGCGGTACGGGACGGCGAAGTCGAAGCTGACGTTGTACGGCTGACCGATGGCGAAGGTGTTCGGGAACGTGTAGTTGCCGCCCTGGTCGAACGAGATGCCGATGCCGCCGTCGTTGCCGACGATCATGCGGTCGGGATCGACGGGGTCGATCCACATGGCGTGGTGATCCACGTGGAGCCCGACCGTGGCGTTCATGGGAGTCCGGCCACCGTCATTGGAAACGAGCACCGGCGTGGACGACCAGTAGACGCGATCGGGGTTCTTCGGGTGGACGCGCACCTGCGAGTAGTAGAACGGGCGCGTGTTGGAGTTGTTGGTGCGGGTCCAGGTGGCGCCGCCGTCCTCGGAGCGATAGAGGCCGCTGGGACGCTCGCGCGAGCCCTTCGCCGTGTCCGCCTCGACCATCGTGTACATGACGCGCGGGTTCGACTGGGCGATGGCGATGGAGATGCGTCCCTTCATCGTCTCGGGGAAGCCGCCGCCCTTCACCTCGGTCCAGGTCTTCCCGGCATCGGTGGATTTCCAGAGGGCGGAGCCCGGTCCGCCGGAGTTGAGGAAGTACGGCCCGCGGACGCGCTCGTAGCTGCTGGCCCAGACGATGTCCGGATTGGACGGGTCGAGCTGGACGTCGACGAAGCCGGCCTTGTTGGAGATGAACTTGACGAGTTGCCAGGTCTGGCCGCCGTCCTCGGTCTTGTACAGGCCGCGCTCCGGGTTCGCGCGCCAGATGGCGCCTAACGCGGCGACGTAGACGATGTTCGGGTTGGTGGGGTGGACGGCGATGCGGCCGACGGTCTCGGTCTTCTCGAGGCCCATGAGGCGCCAGGTGAGGCCGCCGTCGGTCGACTTGTAGACGCCGCCGCCCGGGGAGATGGAGTTGCGCGAGTTGGGCTCACCGGTCCCTGCCCAGACCTGCATGGTATCGCTGGGGGCGATGGCGAGGACGCCCATGGCAACGACGCGCTGGTTGTCGAAGACGGGGCGCCAGGTGATGCCGTTGTTGGTGGACTTCCAGATCCCGCCCGCGGCGGCGGCGACGAAGAAGGTCTTGGAGGGCGACGGAATGCCGACGGCGTCGGAGACGCGGCCCTGCATGTTGGCGGGGCCGATGTTGCGCCAGCGGAAGGCGGCGATGGTGGCCGAGTCGAGGGCGAAGGGCGGAGCGCCCTGCGGCGGGGATTGCGGTGCACTGACGAGGAGGGCCAGGCCGGTCGCGATGGAGATGCCGGGGATGGGGAGGCGCATGGAGGGCAGAGGGGCAGAGGGGCGGCGTCGAGCGCAAAGCGCAGGGGGGGAATCTATGAAGCCGGCCTCTGCGTTGCGAACCGCCGCTTCCTGATCCCCGTTTTCCGGCTCCTGCGCCCGAGCTTCTCACCTATGGAGCTGACGCCGTGTCGCTACGTCGGTCTTCATCTGGGCGAGGGGATGACTCGGTCGGACCGACGGGCGTTTGCGGTCGCGTCCATACGCAAAGCTCGTATTATCCATTCTTCCCAGCCTGGCGCACTGGAATGCATCATCTCGTGAGAGTGCCTGGAGCGGAAGCGTGGACTGCGAGATTGCGGGACGCAACACGCAGTCTCCTCCCTGCCCTCTGCGTTTTGCTTCTGGGTTCAGCGATGGGCTGTCGGCGCGGAACCGATCCCAGTGAACCCTCCACGAGCGTTGTCTGCCCGCCGACGGCTTGCCTGCTCGTCACCGGACTCCAATTCGGCCGGACTGCTGTAGTTGACCCTGATGCCGGGCTGGTGTTGGGCCGTATGGGACCAGCCCTCGACGGCGCTCCCAGGGCTTCCCTGACGTTCGACTCAGCGAAGTTCCTCTACGCAGGATACGAAGCGGATTCGTATCCCATTGTTGCGGTGCATGCGCGTTCCGGAAGCGAGCGCTGGCGGTTCCGGTATCCGCCCCAAACTCCGGCGCAAGTCGACTACATCGCTCCGAAAGTAATCGCCGTCTCCAACGATGAGCAGTTTGTCTACGCCTTTCCTGCCATACGCGACGGCGATTGGGTCATTGCCCGGGTGCCGGCGAGTGGGGGCCCACTCGCTAATCTCAGCGAAGTGTCGACTGAAACCCGTTTGAATGTCCTTCGTGGTTTGGGGTTTCGCTCTGCGGGAACCGTCGTATTCGTGGGACGACAGAGGACAGGAGGAGGGAGCGCAACACTATTCCTGACCAGCAGCACTCTGGCTGTCCAAGACTCGGTGGTCCTGCCTGAGCCGCCTGGGATCCTGGCCTGGGATGTAGTGGTATCGCCCGATGAGACCACGGCCTACGTGAACCTTCCGCACAGGATCTACGCGATTGACCTGGGCTCCGGTGCCGTTCGCCATGCGGCCCATTCGCAAAACGGGATGTTGTCCATGAGTCCGACTGGAAGTCATGTATATGTCACTGACCCGGGCGGATACGATTCGTTCGCAAGCGGCATCATCTTCGAGTACTCGGCCGACCTCTCGGCTCGGCGCGAAATCTCCTTGTTGATTCCGGGCTCTGTCGATGCCCCGCCTCACGCGCGTCAGGTAGCTGTTTCCGTTGACGGTCGGACAGGTTATGTCCTCACCGGTACGCCGGAACTTTCCGCCGCTGGGCTGGAGCGCGGCAGCATAATGGTACTCGATCTCGCTGCGGGTACGGTCACCAGGCGAATCGATTTGGGAGAGTACGTACGAAGCCCGAGCATGTTCCTGCTCGAGCCGACTCCGCCATGAATCCGGTCCCGGGATGCGTCTTTCGCGTCACGTTCGCCGAGTCACGAGTCACGGACTGACGATCGTGATCGTCCGCTCTACCCGGACCACGTTTCCCGGTCCTGCGTCCAGTTCGAGCTGCAACTGGTAGCGTCCCGGTGTGAGCGTCGAGAGATCCACTTCCACCGCCCGCGCCGTCAGGTTGGTCCCCCGTGCAGCAACGTCGCGCATGCCGACGGTCACCGGCCTCGCTTCCCGCACGCGGCGAAGCGCCCGCAGGCCTCTGGTGACCCAACCCACGCTGCCTGACGCCTCGGGCGCCACGGTGATGGACACGTCCAGCCCGGCCGGCGACACCACGTCCGTATTGTACGCCTCCCAGAAGAGCCCCACCCGCGAACCCTGCGGGATCCGCTCCGACGTCCTCATGTGCGACACGACGTCCTCGGCGCTGGTCGGCATCCCCTCGTACGGCTCGAACAGGACGATGTCCGAGACCTGGATGGTGGACTGCGGCGAATCGCTGCGCCTGACGCCGTAGCGCGCCCGCGCCAGCGTGTGCTGCGACGGCGCCGACACCTCGGCGCTCAACAGCATCGATCCCCAGGCCGAGCGCGCCATCAGTGTGCCGGCACCGTTGACGACGGACCCGCGCTCGACGACGGCATCGCGCTCCTCGCCGCGCGTGAGCACGAGCGCCGCGGTCAACCCGCTGGAATCGGCCGCGGCCCGCAGGTCGCGGTCGTTCCCGACCGACCAGGCGACCAGCACCAGCGCCGAGTCGCCGCGACGGAAGAGCGCCGACTGGTGCTCGAGCGCGGCCAGGCGCTTCGCGTAGGTGGGCGCATAACGAGCGCGGACGGGCGGGATGCCCTTGCTCCGCCAGCCGGCCGAGTCGCTGGAGGCGGGGTTGTCCATGACGCCGCGGGCGGGAAGGAACGGGTGCGCGGGCGTGCGCTCGTGCCCGACGAGTCCGGGTTCGCCGCCGAAGGGCACCGGTTCGGGGCTCCGGGTCCACATAATCGGCCAGCCATAGCGCAGCGTGAGCTCGCGTTCGTCGAAGTCGAATCCCATCGAGTAGGCCGACGGGGCGTCCTCGACGAAGTGCGCCATCATGAGTCGCGAGTAGTACTCGGTGCGGGCGTCGTTGCCGCGGATCGAGAGCATCGGCTTGGCCAGCCACCACATCCGCTGCTCGAACGCGAGCCGGCCCGCACACCCCTGCTCACGGTAGCGCTTCAGCTGGTTGTCATCGACGAGCAGCTTGAGGTCGCGCCACTCGCAACGCTCGCGCTCGGTCATGAGGCGCAGCGCCCGCTCGTAGGCGCTGTCGGCTTCCTCGAACCGGTCGGCGACGTGGAACGCAAAGCCCTGGAGGGCGCTGCACCACCACTCCCGAGACGTACACGCCTCGGCAGCACGGATCGCCTCGTCGTGCCGTCCTGCCTCGACCAGGTAGCGCACCCGCTGTCCCGAGACCCAGCGGTCGTTGGGATAGAGCCGGCCGATGGAGTCGATCTGGTCGATGAGGCGCGTACGGGCGTCCCTGATACGATCGGGCTCGCGCGGCGGGGCGGGTGCGTCCTCCTCGTACCAGTAGCAGAAGCGCCCGACCTGCTCGTCGCAGCGATTCGGGCCGGTGCGGACGTTGAATCCCGGGGCATTCCTGCGGCGGAAGGTCTCGAAGCCCTCCTGCGCGGCACGAAGGGTCTCGATCGACGTGGTCACTTCCGGCGGCGTGGCTGGCCGCACCTCGAGGACCTGGGCGCCGGCGCTGCCCAGCGCCACCACGGACATCATCACACCACCTGTGCGCCAATTCCTCATGACCGCCTGAGTTCGGGATGCCGGTCGGTGTCTACCGTGGGACGGTCCTCAACGATCCGTGGAAGTGAGTTCCAGTGCTACCACCCGCAGCGCCAGGATGATCGCATCCCTGCCGGACAGGTGCGGAATGACGCAGTCACCGACCTGGCGGTTCGGGACACCGCGGGAATTTGCCCGCCCTGACACATGGATGTACAATGATGTACCCCAATGCACAGACCGCACAGCGCGTGAAGACGGTCACCCTCACGGAGTTCCGACGCCGGGCATCGAGCCTGCTCGACCTCGTTGAGCGCGGTGAGACGATCCATGTGCTCCGGCACGGCAAGGTCGTGGCACGGGTCGTCCCGGCCGTGAATCCCGCCTGACAGCCCTGCAGTCAGCTCTCGCACGAGATGCGCTCTCGACCGACCTTCGTGACGTCACCCTGGTCGGCATCGGCGACGCAGTGATCCTCGAAGCCATGCATGCGCTCGAACGGTGGCCCCTGAGGTCTGCGGAGGCCCTTCGCATGGCCTGCGCCGCCACCTGGTCAGCGGACCTGTTCATCCCGGCAGATCCGTCCCGGCTTCCGGCAGCGCGTGCCCCGGGGCTGCGCGTTGAAGAGCCAGGCGGCAACTGACCCCCGTGCCCTCACCGGAGTCCATGCGACTCGTCTCCCTCTGTCCCTCCCTCACGGAACTCGTCTTCGACCTCGGTGCCGGGGACGACCTCGTGGGCCGAACGAAGTTCTGTGTGCATCCGGCCGATCGCGTCGCGATGGTCGAGAAGGTCGGCGGGACCAAGAACCCGAAGATCGAACGGATCATCGAACTGCGTCCGGACCTCGTGCTGATGAACGAGGAGGAGAACCGCGCCGAGGACGCCGCTGCGCTCACGGCCGCCGGGCTTCGCGTCCATACGTCGATGCCGCGCACGGCCGCCGACACCGCGGCCATGGTCCGCTCGATCGGCGTGGCGCTGCACCGCGCCCGCGAGGCGGAGCCGATCGCGGCCGACATCGAGCGGCGCGCCGATCGCGTGCGCCGGACCGCCGGGCGGTATCCACCGGTTCGTTATGCATGCCTGATCTGGCGCGAGCCGATCATGACGGTGAATGACGACACGTTCATCGCGGGGCTGATGTCGCTGCCCGGCGGCCGGAACGTCTTCGGGTCACGCGCCGAGCGCTATCCGGTCATCACCGCCGGAGACCTGCACGACGCCGACCCGCTGCTGGTGCTCCTGCCGAATGAGCCGTTCCCGTTCGACGCGAAGCACATCGAGGAACTGGCCGCCGCCTCCGGCCTGCCACGGGAGCGCTTCATCCTCGCCGACGGCGAGCTGCTTTCCTGGCACGGGTCGCGGACGCCTCGGGGGATCGACTACGCCGAGTGGCTGGTCCGAGGGGCTGGGTAGGGGTCCGCGGGGAAACGGTTGTCCAGAGGGTGGCATGGTGAGGGCACCCAGCGCAAAGCAGACCTCCACCAGGAGAGGCGTCGTGTGGCCATCGCGGTTCCGCGTTGAATCGACCTGGATCGCCGCGGTCCTTCTCGCTGGGGCGACCTTGTCGTGCGGTTCCAGCCGTATTGCCGGGCCGCACGACCTGGCCCGGCTGGGAGCGGCGGAGTCACGCTGGAATGCGCGTGCGTTCGCCGACTACTCGTACGAAATCTTCATCGGCTGCTTCTGCACGCCGGAAGTGACGCGGTGGACACGCGTGACGGTGCGCGATGGCGCGGTCGTTCAGGCGGAGCACCTGGAGCCTCACCCCGACATTCCGCTCACGACGCTCGACTACTGGCATCCGATCGATACCGTCTTCTCGCGCGTGCACGCCGCGATGGTCGATCGCGGGTCCTCGAGCTACCTCAGGGACATCGTGGTCGAATACGACCCGACGCTGGGGTACCCCACGCGAGTGGAGTTCGTGTCGAGGCCCGACATCGCCGACGGTGGGGCGACCTGGGAGCTTCGCAACGTGACGCCGCTGCCGCCGCCGTGAGTGCTGGCCGTCAGCCGCTCTCCTTGCTCCAGCGGAAGTAGATCACCGACATCGCGACGAACGCGATCAGCGCCCCCCCGACGCTCATGAGGACGCCGGCCGCCTGGTGGTCGGCGTGGGCGTTGACGCCGGGCAGGGGCGGGGCCAGTTCAAAAACCCCGTAGAGCGGCGTCTGCGAGTAGACGAGAAATCCCACGAGGCCGAACATGACCGGGCTGAACATCATCCCGATGACCAGGTAGCCCATCCGGAGCGGGTGGGTGAAGCGCGGCCGCGCCGGCACCGGGGCGACCACCGGCCACCAGAACACCAGTCCCGCCCCGATCCACAGGAGGTCGATCGCCATCGACCCCAATTGCGATGCCATGAGGGTGTCGACCACCGCCGGCAGGTGCGTGACCAGGACGGTGACGGAGAAGATCACCAGGGCCAGGAAGGGGGCGACCATGCGCCTGACGAGTGCCCGGAACAGCCCCGGTCGTTCGAGGAGGGCCAGCGCGTCGGGCGTCAGGCCCCGGAGCAGCATCGGTGGCGCCACCAGGGCCATGAGCAGGAACTGGAGCATGTGCACGCTGGCGAGGTAGCCGGCGCCTAACGCACCGATGGGCCAGTCGAGTGACAGCCAGAGGACGACCAGCCCGCCGGCGAACAGCGGATGCAGGGGTGGTCGAGGACGTCCCGCCGCCCGCGCGCCGGCGCCGTTCCACGCCCAGACGCCCGCCGCCAACAGGAGGATGAAGAGCCAGACCCCGGGGTAGGCGCGCCATTGCCAGGTCCAGGCCTCACCGGTGGCGCTGCACCAGAATGACATCAGGCGGGAGATGAGAGTTGCGAGATGGGAGAGGCGCTCCTCACTTCCTCACCTCCGCCCCGGGTCCGAGCGCCTTCTCCAGTTCCGCGTACGGAACCACGGTCGCCCGGACTTCGAGCGCGCCGGCGCGCGCCAGGGAGAGGTACAGCGTCACCGATTCCCCTGCCTTGAGCGGCTTCCGCAGCTGCATCAGCATCACGTGCGTGCCACCGGGCGCCAGTTTCGTCACCCGGCGCGCCGGCAGCACGAGCCGGGGCGTCGCCATCATGTGTCGCATCTCGCCCTCACCCATGGTCTCGTGGACCTCCGCCCGCACCGCGAGGTCGGCGGCGACGGCCACCAGGGTATCCTCCTGGGGCGTGTCGTTCTGGATGGTGAGGTACGCCGCCGCCTCATCCTGGCTGGCGGGTTCCGCGACGACCGCCTGCGTGACCACCAGCCCGCCCATCGTCACGGCCGCGGCCTCGTCAGGCGTCGTGGACAGCGAGCCCGCCCGGGCCTGCGCTGCCAGGGCGCGGCGGGTCTCGACGCCCGTCGCATCACGCACGAGCCGTGGCAGGTCGTTCGCCCAATCCTCCTGCCTGATCCCGAACGGGTAGATGGTGTAGGCGTACCCGTCGCGCGCGAAGGCAAACACCTGCGCGGCGTGGGCGACGAAGTAGCTGGCCGAGTCCGCGGCGACGTATTCCCGCTGCGCTTCGGCCAGCCCGAGCGACGCCTGTGCGCGGGCGAGTTCCTCCTTCGTGCCGGTCAGCCCGACGAATGACGGATCGAAGTTCGCCAGCCACTCGCGCATCCGCTCGGGGGTGTCGCGCTCCGGGTCGGTCGTCACGAAGACCGTCGCCACGCGGGCGCGATCCTCGGCGGGCATGGTGCGCAGCACCGCGGCGATGTTCGCCATGTGCAACGGACAGACATCCGGGCAGTGCGTGTAGCCGAAGAACAGCAGGGTGACCTTGTCACGCGTGTCCGCGACGAAGTCGAACGGGCGTCCGTTGAAGTCGGTGAGCCTGATCGCGGGCTTCGCGAGCGGCGCCGAGAGCGCAACGCCGCGGAACGACGCCTCGCCGGGACGGTCGCGGCCGCAGGAAGCGACGGTCGCCATCACGACCGCCGGGACAACGAGTTGAAGAAAGCGTAGGCGCATCGAGAACCGAACGGAGAAAGAGTGTCGCTGGAAAGGTAGTGGCGAGGCGTGAACCGGGGCGACGCGCGCAGGTATTGACAGCCCGTCCGGACGGCGACAAAGTCGGCTGCGTGACACGGTGCGCCGGTCATGGCGGCGGCGCGGAGGGCCTGACTCCGGACAGGAGGTGAAGCGTGACCCGTTTTCGAGGCTCATGCGGCGGATACGCGCAGTTCCTTGCGGCGGCAGTCCTCCTGGGTGGCTGCGGTGGGGGCGGCGACGGAGGGACGACCAGTCCGCCCGCTGCCGTGTCGACGATCACCGTCACCCTGGCCTCGGCGACGATCACCGTCGGGCAGACATCGCAGGCCACGGCGCAACCGAAGGACGCGCAAGGCACCGTACTGACCGGTCGCGCGATCACCTGGGCCTCGTCGAACGGGAGTGTCGCCAGCGTCTCGTCCTCCGGACTGGTCACCGGCGTCGCCGCAGGAACGGCGAGCATTTCCGCCACCAGCGAAGGGAAGACCGGCCAGGCGTCGATCACGGTGGATCCGCCGCCGATCACGCAGCCCGTGGTCTCGAACGTCTCGGTGACGCAGAACGGGCAGGCGGCAAACCTGTCGAACGTCGTGGGGAAGTTGTCGATCAGCGCGACGCTGACGCTGCCCTCGGGCTACAGCGGCGACCTCGTGCTCCGGATCGACACGGTGGAGTTTCATCGGACACCGGTGAGTGCGCCGGCCCTGAGCGGTCGGTTGGTGCGGGGCACCGCGGACCCCATCGTGGTGACGACCGACCACGCGATGGAGGCGAATACGGCACGGACCACATTCGTCGTCACCCAGGACCAGATCGACGAGCTGCCGTTGCTCACGAACCGGAACTATCAGGCTTTGATCAACGTGATCCCGACGGGCTCGACCACACCGAGCACGAGCCAGTCGGTGAACCTCACGACGAACAACCCCAGCTACGCGCGCGGCTTCGTCGCGATCGACGGGATGCCGGTGATCGGCACGGACGGCAAGACGTACACTGGCGGCCTGGCAACCGCCGCGGTGACGTTTGCGTTGTTCGACAACGAGGCGATCAACGGGTTCGAGGTCGGCATCGCGCCGTCCGGCGCGGAGTACGGGCGGTCCACCGGTGGCGTGGTCAACTTCATCCAGAAGGTCGCACGGACCGACCGGAAGAAGTTCACGTTCCCGACCGCGCTGGTGGAGCAGCCGGATCTCGCGCTCATCCTGAACAGCGTCACGATCGACGGAGTCACGATCGACCCGCAGGCGACGTATTTCGGCTCGACGGAGTACACCACCGACGCCATCGGCACCGGCTTCGCCAACACGTTGGCGCAATCGCTGCAGTTCCCGGTGGTTGGACCGAAGCAGTTTTTCCTGGTCGACCCGCCGCCGCCGGACCTGCTCACCGGCGTCACGGTCGTGCGCGGCGGAATCGACGCCTTCCATCTCGACAACGTGGGCCCGACGCAGTCCTCGGCGCCTGACGAACCCGTGTTTCATCTGCTCGACCGGATGACCACCGTCGGCGGGGCGGCGCGGTACCCGACCTGGGGCTTCGGCGGGAACGACGGGCAGGTCGGGCGCGGCTACGACCTCGCGGCCGGCTTCCACCCCGAACGCCTGGCCGACGTCTCCGACCTGGACCTGACGAAGACCACGTTCTACGGCGGCCTGGTGACGGACCGGCCCAACCTGTTCTCCAACCAGTTCGAGATCAGCAGCGACAATGAATTCGCCGAGTCGAATGGTGCGCGGGACTACACAGCCGGGGTGCGAGTCGTTGACAAGCGAGGCAACAGCTCCGACTGGTCGCTCCACACGTCACTGGGCAACCGCTGGAGGCTCGACGGTCAGTTGAGCGCCAGCGTGGGCCTCGACGAGGCGGCGTTCGGGTATTCGCGCACCCGCGCCGACCTCGCCGTTACCGGCCCGCCAAGCGAGTCAGTCTGGAACAGGAGCACCCTCGACGCCTCGCTCCGCTACACGTGGAACGCTTCCAGCTCGGTGGTAGGTCTTCCGGACGGATGGCTCTCGGCGCGCGCGAAGTTCAACGACACCTGGTTGTTCGGGGCGGGAGCGCAGAACGACCAGTACGAGGTGCTCCCCTCACAGGGCGGGCTCACGAGTGGTGCGGCGGAGGTCCTCACCGACGCGATCATGGACCAGATGATCGATGACGCGCTCGGTGCCGACCAGGGCTTGTTCCAGTTCGACTTCAAGGCGGCCGACAACGCGGGGCGGTACGTCCAGGACTGGATGTACCCCAGGCAGTATTCGGTCCTGCTCGACTACCTCGCCCCGACCGGGGTGCAGATCACGTACAACGGGGCGGTGACCCCCGGGGCGATCGCCAACGCAACCCTGTCAGGGATGGACAACTTCGCGATCCGGCGCGCGTGGCTCGGCATCCGGTTCGCGTTCGCGAGCGCGCTCTTCTTCGGTGGCCAGGTGTTCGTGCCCCTGGGCGTGTTCGACATCCCGGGCACGCTCCTGGGCCCCAGGACCAACGCGCTCTCCCTGCCCATCGCGGGCACGGTGCCGCTCGGCTTCTCGTTCTTCAACCCGTTCTCGGGCACCATCGACAACGGCAACTTCTACCCGAGCAATGGCGGGAGCCTACAGTTGATGGACATGGCGTGGAACCTCAGCGCGATCGCGTTCGCTGCCTACACGCCATCCGGAGTCGTGCCGGCATTCACCAACGTGTCGCATGCCTTTGCGTCCCAGAGTACATCCAACTGGTGCCCGGGCACCTGCGCCGCCGGGGGGACCAGCACGCCAACCCTGGAGTTCTCGTATCGCGACACGCGCTCGACCGGGACGCCGATGATCTCGAAGGCGGCATGGTTCGCCATCGCGTCCGGGATCGTCTACCCGCTCGGCCACACCACCACGTTCACGGAAGAACCCGACGCCGGCGGCCGGCGCATCCGGTTCCCGATGACCCCGGACCTGCTCGGCTACTGTGGTCCCTCGGGCACCGTGGCGGTCTTCGTGATCGGCTACAGCGCCGACGGGCTCTACCTGCTCAAGGTGAACCCGTTCTTCTCGGCCGTGGTGCGGGTCCCCTATCCGTTCTCCAACCGGTGTCGGCTGGCCGCCTGACGAGTGGCATCGGGCGGAGCCCGAGGCGCTCCGCTTCGGGGTCAGCGAAGCCGGATCCGGACCGTGATCCGGTGCTGGTTGGATGAGCCGCCGTCGAACGAGAGGGGAGCGCTCGGGGCGGCAATGACGGTCGGGTCCGACGGCGCGGCTGCCGGTGTGATCGAGACGTCGTCGCCCATGGAGAGGCAGGTCGGGCCGCAGGTGAAGCTCACCGCATAGCCGACGTCGATGTCCCGTCCGCGCAGGGTGATCGCAAGGGTCGGCGTCCACTCGGTCCACCCTTCGTCCTGGGTGCGCGACTCGCGGGTCACATGGTTGGACTGGTCCAGCGTGTAGGTGATCGACCGCATCGCGAGGCCCAGCTGGATGCCGAGCGCGCTCGCCGAATCGCTGCCGGGGAATTCGTGCGCGACGCCGACGTTGATCCGGGAATTGGAGAACCGGAAGTGGTTGTCCACGGTGTGCGCGCCGCGGGGGATCACCACGCCGCCGGCATCGGTGGTGTCACCGGCGGCGTCGGCCCAGGTATGGCTCCACATCGGTTCCAGGACGGCATCGAGCCCGAACGTCGAGTGGCCGATCGACCGGGTGGCGCCGAACCCGACGTTGAACGCGTCGGTGCGGCCCGGATCGCGCG
Organism: Gemmatimonadaceae bacterium; assembly: GCA_030835125.1. Lineage (GTDB taxonomy): Bacteria > Gemmatimonadota > Gemmatimonadetes > Gemmatimonadales > Gemmatimonadaceae > JABWBJ01. The sequence goes on from JAUQWM010000045.1 coordinate 108,222, forward strand.
GGATGTTCTGGATCTGGTAGTTCGGGATCTTCGGGTGCGACAGCCGGTTGGCGGTGAAGAGGTACCCCATGCGCCAGCCGCCGGGCGTCCGCGGCGTCAGGAAGACCGTGTGAAGCCCGACGATGTTCGTGCGGTCCTCGTTATGCTCGTCGCGGGCACCGGTCAGGACGGGATCGCACGGGCAGGGCCCGATCGCCGGACACGGCGCGGCACAGGGCATCCAGCGCCACGTGGCGGGGTAGTGGACGTCCTGGGTCATGCGGTAGCGATAATTGACCGCGACCATCTCGAGGGAGGAGCCGCCGGCGAAGTCCTTGACCAGGCCGAGTCGCGCGTCGACGTGGCCGCCGTCCTGCCTGACGCGATCACTTCCCGCGTACAGTGCCGACACCCCATCGACGCCCCGGAGGTCGGCAACGGAAACCCCTACGCCAACGGAGAGGCCGCCGCCGAATCGCCGGGCGAGCATTCCGGAGGCGTACTGGTTCGAGGAGCGCCGGTCGCTGATGGGCGTGTCGAACCACGCGTCGCGCCGCTCGAGTTCCTGCAGGGAGAACAGCGCGCCGCCAGCGAAGCTGCCAGACGTCTGCAGGATGCTGACCGGCAAGGTGCGTCCGCCGCCCGACGTCGCCCGGTGCGTGAAGGGCATGACCTGGATGGATCCAACGCCCAGCCGGGTGGCCTTGGCGGGATTCACCCACGGATCCCCGATGGTGTCCGGCAGCGCGATCGACACGCCACCCATGCCGGGCCATTGCGAGGGAAAGATCCCGAATTGCTCGCCTTGGTGAATCGGCACGGTCTTGGGCGTAACGAGTTGGGCGCGGAGTCCGTCGGCCGATCCCGCGAGGAGGAGGACCAGGAGCAGGTGCGAAAAGCGACGTGACGACATGGACGGGCCTCCGCGGGCACGAGGGCGACAGCACCACCTGAGAGACTCGGCGCCCCTTTCGAGCCCTGACACCCGATCCGGCAGTCGGGGGGCGCCAGCTCCCTGGTGAAGGACTCCGTCTGGGCGACGCCCCGTCACCCGGAGCGTACCTGCGTCGGTTGACACCTTTGGAGGGAGGGTACAGGCTTGAGGCTTGAGGGTCGAGGCTCGAGGGTCGAGGCTCGAGGCCGAATCACGAATCACGAACCACGAATCCATGCGCCGAGCCATTGCAGCAATCGCACTTCTCGCGTTGTCGAGCACGCCGGCAGTCGCGCAGCAAACGAAGTGGGACTCCGTCGCGCGGAGCCTCTTCAAGCAACTCATCGAGATCAACACGACCGAGAGTTCCGGCAGCACCCTGCAGGCGGCGCAGGCGATGGCGGCGCGGCTCAAGGCGTTCGGCTTCCCGGACTCCGACGTCGTGGTCCTGGAGAACGCGCCGAAGAAGGGGAACCTGGTCGCCCGGCTGCGTGGACGGAACACGGGCAAGAAGCCGATCCTGCTCCTCTCACACATCGACGTCGTGGAGGCCAAAGCCGAGGACTGGACGCTGCCGCCGTTCCAGTTCATCGAGCGCGACGGGGTCTTCTACGGCCGCGGTGTTGCGGACGACAAGGACGAAGGCGCGATCCACCTGGCGCTGATCATGCGCATGCGCGAAGAACGCTTCGTGCCCGATCGTGACATCATTGTCGCGCTCACGGCCGACGAGGAGGGCGGCGGTGCCAACGGCGTGAGCTGGCTTCTCCAGAATCACAAGGCACTGATCGACGCCGAGTTCGCGTTCAACGAAGGCGGCGGCGGGCGCGTGCGGGGCAACGAGCCGCGCGACACGGCGAAGGTGTCGCACGACGTGCAGGCGAGCGAGAAGAAGTTCCTCAACTTCCGGTTCGAGGTCACGAATCCCGGGGGCCACAGCTCGGTGCCGCGGCCGGACAACGCGATCACGCAGCTGGCGATGGCGCTGACGAAGGTCAACCCGACCATCATGCCGGTGCGACTCAACGAGGTCACGCGTGCGTACTTCACCCGCCTCGCCGGCGTGGTGGAACACGAGACGCCGGCGATGGCGGCGGCGATGCGCGCGATCGTCGCCAACCCGAGCGACGCCGCGGCCGCCGCGACGCTCTCGGCCGACCCGCGCTACAACTCGCAGCTCCGGACGTCGTGCGTGGCCACGATGCTCGAGGGCGGCCATGCCACCAATGCGCTGCCCCAGCGGGCCCGCGCCAACGTGAACTGCCGGATCCTGCCTGACGAGACGCCGCAGCAGGTGCTGGCCGTGCTGCAGCGCGTGGTGGCCGACACGGGCGTGAAGGTCACGTTCCAGGGCTCGGCGACGAACTCACCGCCGTCGCCGCTCACGCCGGCGCTCATGGGCGAAATCGAGCGGGTGACGAAGGAAATGTGGCCCGGCGTGCCGGTGATCCCGACCATGAGCACCGGTGCCACCGACGGGCTGCGCCTTCGCAACGCCGGGATCCCCGTCTATGGTGTGTCCGGATTGTTCTATCCGGAGACCTTCGCCCACGGGATGAACGAGCGGATCCCGGTGCGGGCCTTCTACCAGGGGCTTGAGTTCATGTACCGGCTGGTGAAGGGCGTTGCGGGGGGTGGGAGGCCGATCAGCTGAGAACTGAGAGTTGAGAGTTGAGAGTTGAGAGTTGAGAGAGACGGGCGGGCGGTGTGAAGGGCCCGCCGTCTCTCCTTAACCCCTCGCTTACGGCATCCGGGTTCCGCGCAGGCGGCCGCGCGTCACCGAGTCGGCGGTGGTCACCGCGTGCTGCGCGGTGAAGGTCCCGACGAGCATGCCGCCCTCGAGCCGGCCGACGGCGTGGGTGGTCATGTCCGGTCCCGCGGACTTCATCTTGTAGGGGCCGGCGTCGATCAGGATGCTGTCGGCATCGATCGCGGTGCGCACCGAGATCGGGGTGCCATCCGAGGGCGTCAGTGTCCAGTTCGAGCCGTCGGCGGTCGCATTCAACTCGTACGTGGCGATCACGCTGTCGCTCATGTCGCCCAGCAACTGGATCGACCAGCGACCGGCGAAGTCGGCGTAGGACAGGGGCGCGGGGACGGCCGCGGTCGCCGGGCTGTCGGCCATCATGGTGTCATCGTCATCCGCACGCGTGCAGGCGGCGACTGCGAGCACGGAAAGGAGCAGCATCGTCTTGCGCATCGGTGGCCTCCGGACATGAAGAGTCGAGATCTCCCTACCGGCGCACGATAGGACCGTGCCCACCGTGGGTGCCAATGAGCCCGCCGCACCGGCTCAGCCGTTAGGCAGTGACCTCCGTCACCAGGCCGGCGGCCACGACCGTGCCCCATGGACCAATGGGGTCTGACCCCACTGGTGCGTCAGGCATGGGCCAGCTTTCGCCGGGAGAGCGCGATGGCGAGGCCCTGGATCCCGCACCAGAGCGTCAGCGGATAGAACGCGATGCGCTCCATGCCGCCGAGCCCGATGCCGAGGTCGACCTCGCGCATGAAGAGGAGCGTGCCGGCGATACCGGTGAGGCCGAGGACGAGGGAGGTGACGGCGCGGCCGCGATACCGCGCCCATGCGGCCCAGCCCGCGAGCACCATGCCCGGGTTCCCGAGGGCAAGGATGCTGGCCGCGCCAGCGAAGTGCATCGCCGGGCCGGTGTCCGACGGCCAGAGGCCGACCAGCGCGTGACCGGGCGCGGTGAGCATGATCATGCCCAGCGCCAGCGTCATCGGGACCGTGGTCGGCCACGCCCTGCGTGCCAGCAGCGCACCGACCGGGATCAGGATGCCGTTGGCCGCGATCGACAGGTTCATCAGCCCGTGCAGCGGCGAACAGGCCACTTCGTAGCCCGGCGCGCGAACGAGCGGTCCGCAGGTCTCACGGGCGAGGTCGCTGATCATGTTGTGCGCCAGGCTGAACGGGGTCGTCCATGCGGCCTGGACGATGCCCTGCACGACGAAGAACTGGAGGGCGAGGATCCAGGCCGCGGCGCCAAGGAGGGTCTTCCGATCCATTGCGTCATGGTACGGCGCATCATCCCGGGGTGCCAGCACCCCCAGGCGCGGTTGACAGCGGGCGAGGTGATATATAGATGTCTGTATATGAAGACATCTGTGGCTCTGGTGTCCGGTTCATGAGCGCTGCCGCGCCGCGCAAGGATGCCCTTGCCGGAACGCTGGACATGCTGGTTCTCCGCACCCTCACGCTCGGACAGGCGCATGGATACGCGATTGCCCGTCACATCGAGCGGTTGTCGGAGGACGTCCTGCGCGTCGAGCACGGGTCCCTCTATCCGGCGCTCGACCGATTGTTGAAGCAGGGATGGGTCACCGCGCGCTGGGGCAGCAGTCCGACGGGTCGGCGGGCGAGGTACTACACCATCACCGCCTCGGGCCGCCGGCAACTGGCCGATCGGGAAGCCGACCATGAGCGCATCTCGCTGGCGATTGCCCGCGTCATGGGCCGCGCCTGAACCCGGCACCACCTGAAGGGGGACACCTGTGTCCTGGATCGATGCGGTACGCCATCGCCTGCGGGTCCTCCTCGACCGGCCCGGCATGGAGTCGGACATGGAGGAAGAGATGCGCTTCCACCTCTCCCTCGATGCAATGCAATCCGGGCTGCCGTCGCCCGCGGATGACCGGCACGCGCGTCAGCGGTTCGGGAACGTCACGATGATCCGCGAGGACCGACGGCGTGCTTCGGGACTGTCAACGCTCGATCGCCTCCGGCAGGATGCGGTCTACGCAAGGCGGCAGTTGCTCAGGGCACCGGGGTTCACTGCCGCGGTGGTCCTCACTCTCGCGCTGGGCGTTGGCGCCAATGCCACGATGTTCGCCCTCGTCGACCGCCTGATGCTGCGCCCGCCAGCCGGGGTCGGTGACCCGGATCGGGTGGTCGAGTTCCGGTCGGTGCGGGCCTTGCGGAGCGGATTCGACAGCAGCAGCTCGTTCTCATTCCCGTCGTACGTCGAGTTCCGGGGCATGACCGACGTGTTCGACCATGTCACCGCGGTCCGGGGTCCAGCCGATGTCGCGGTCGACCTTGGATCCTCGGCGTCAACGGCGCGCGGCTCACAGGTGGCAGACCAGTACTTCGAGACACTGGGGGTGTCTCCGGCACGAGGCCGTTTCTTCTCGATCGAGGAGACGCGCGAGCCCGTTGGTCGGCCCGTGGCCGTGGTGTCGCACGAGTACTGGCAATCGCACTGGGCCGGCGCCGCCAATGTCGTTGGACAGACGATCAGGTTGCAGGGCCATCCGTACACGGTCATCGGCGTTGCGCCGCGAGGGTTCGGCGGGCACGCCCTCGATGCCACTGACATCTGGTTTCCCCTTGCCGCCGCGGCAACGGTGGGAGGCGGGCGAGCTGACTGGGCCACCCAGCGGGGCTCGCGCTTCTACAGGGTAATCGCCAGACTCCGGCCCGGTGTTGCGATGCAGCGCGCGGCTGCGAGGATCTCCACGGGATGGACCGCCTGGAACATCAGGCCGGAGCGGACCAACCTGGAGCCGGCGCGCGCCTACTTCGCGTCGCTCATTCCCGCGCGCAATACCGACCGACCCGAGTATCGCGTCGCGACCCTGTTGGCGGCAGTGTCCGGGCTGCTGCTGCTGATCACCTGCGCCAACGTGGCGAACCTCCTGCTGGCGCGCGCCCTGACGCGTCGACGCGAGATCGCGGTGCGCCTCGCCCTGGGCGTATCCAGGGGTCGGCTGGCTTCGCTCCTCCTCACTGATGCCGTGCTGCTGGCCCTGCTGGGAGGGTTCGGTGCCCTTCTCGTGGCGCATTGGGGCACGCCGCTGGTGCGGTCGGTCCTTCTCGCCGGCACGGTGACGACCGCGTGGCCGATCGACGGTCGACTGGTGCTGTTCACGCTCGCCATCGCGATGATCGCCGGCGTGCTGGCCGGTATCGTTCCCGCCGTGCAGGCGAGCCGACCATCGCTCCTGCTGACGCTCCGCCAAGGGGCCCGCGCGGGAACGGTTCACCGGTCACGTACCCGGATGGCGCTCCTGATCTCGCAGGGTGCGTTATCCGTGGCGCTCCTGGCCGGGACCGGACTCTTCATCCGCAGCCTCCAGCGTCTCGGCGCCCAGCACCTTGGCCTGGACCTGGACAAGGTGGTGGTGGCGGATTTTGCCGTGAATCGCACGCCGTACTCCACCGAGCGCGTGCGCGAGGTATACCGCGAAATGCAGGCGCGAGCACGGCTCCTCCCCGGGGTGGAGAGCGCGAGCCTTTCAGTCGGCGTCCCCTTCGAAGGCCAGTACTCCTTCCCCCTCATCATCCCGGGCCATGACTCGATTCCGGGGATGGAACGCGGACACGCGCCATTCCTCTATGCGGTCACCCCCGAGTACCTGACAACGATGGGGACACGCGTCCTGACCGGTCGCGGCCTGTCGGAAGCGGACGTCGGCGGGCCGGCGGTCGCGGTCGTGAATGCCACGATGGCTCGGCTCATCTGGCCTCGAGGCAATGCCATCGACCAGTGCTTCAAGATCGCGTTGCGATCGCCGACGGCCGATTGCATCCGGGTGATCGGCATCGCCGAGGACGCACGCCGTGACGGTGTCCTCGAGGCGACGGCATCGCCCCAGTACTACATCCCGCTGGAGCAGGCGCCGCCGCCGATGACGGAAATTGCGCTTCTGGTGCGGGTGCACGATCCCGGGCGAGTCCGCGCCGCGCTGCACGCGGCGGTCCAAGGCCTCCGCGACGACCTTCCGTACGTGAAGGTCCGCTCGCTGCGCGACGTCGTGGCGCCGGAACTGCGGCCCTGGCGCTTCGGGATGGCGATGTTCGCGCTCTTCGGCGGGCTGGCACTGGTGGTGTCCGCCCTCGGCACCTACAGCGTGATGCAGTTCAGCGTCACCCAGCGGACCAGGGAAATCGGGATCCGGATGGCGTTAGGCGCCGGGCGCGCAGACGTGATGCGGATGGTGACGACCGAGGGCGTGCGGCTCGCCGCGGTGGCTGCGGCGGCCGGGCTTGTCCTCGCGCTGGCCTCAGGGGGGGCCGTTGCGGGGCTGCTCTTCCAGACCTCGCCACGCGACCCGGTGGTTCTGGGAACGGTCGTTCTGGTGCTCCTGCTCGCGGCCGTCGCGGCGACGCTGACGCCCGCCTGGCGGGCCACGCGAACCGATCCCATCGACGCCCTGCGCGCGGAGTGAGGTCCGGAGCGCGCCGCGACGCTCCGGGCGACTCACATGAGCGCCGCCCCGATGCACCCGGCGGTGATCAGTGCCGCACCCAGCGCGCGGGAGGGCGTGAGCGATTCGCCGAGCAGCCTCCATCCGAGCCCCACGCCGATGGGGATGCTCAGTTGCCGGACTGCGAGCACCTGCGTCGCCATGCCGTCCCTGAGCGCGAGGAGGATCAGGTAGTAGGCGCCGGCGTTCAGGAGGCCGATCATGACGATCGAGACCGGATGCGCCCTCCACTGTCCACGGACCTCGGCGCGCGGCGTGCGTGCCAGGGTCGCGGCAAACCACAGCGCCAGCAGCAGCGTGTAACCATAGAAGTACAGGAAGGGATTGAGGAACCCGACCGAGTACTTGTCCCAGACGGTGTATCCGGCGGTCGCTGCCGCCGCCACCAGCGCGAGCCCGATCGCGGCCGACCGGAGGTGGCGGGTCATCTCGCGAACCGAGCCGCGGTCGAGGGTCCGCAATGGCAGGAGCAGGATGCCTCCGACGATGAGCGCCAGCGAGAGCCAGCCCCGCGGGCCGGGTCGCTCCCCGAAGGCGAGGAAGCCCAGCAGCGGCAGGAAGAGAAAGACGCCGCCGCGCGCCACCGGGTAGACGAGCGAGAGGTCGGCGCGACGATAGGCGGCGGCGAGCGCCGCGTAATTCGCCAGGGCAAGCCCCGTCGCGACGGTGACCGCCATCGCGAAGCGCCCATCGAGGTCCATGCCTGACGAGCGCCAGAGGACGGCCGCGATGGGCAGCAGCAGCGCGGCTTCGGCGACCTTGCTGAGCGCGAGCACGGTGTTGCTTCCCCCGGCGCGCCGGAGCAGGAAATTCCAGGTGGCGTGCAGGGCCGCCGAGAGAACCACCGCTAGCATGTCGTGACGCTGCGTGCGCTGGTGGTCAGCGGCCCGACAGGCGTGCCCGTCCCCGGGCAAGTTGCCGCCGGCGCCACGCTTCCCAGACATTCGCGACGAGGACGCCCGCGAGCAGGAAGTACGCCGCGCCGACCAGCGCGAACACCGCGTAGCTCGCGACCCCGGCGATCACTCCGTACACCAGCTGGTCGCGCCGCTTGGGCGGCGACGTCGGCGGATCGGTCACCATGAAGAAGGCGAAGAAAAGCGCGGCATGGAGGTCCGGCGCCCGATAGAGCTCCGCCACGCGCGCGGGGTCGCCGATGAACGCCGACAGCGTGATTGCCAGGTAATAGGTCCCCAGGAACGACAGGACCACCGGGATCTTGTTGACGCGCGCGCTGATGAACACACCGGTCGCGAACAGCAGCACGAGGGCCGCCGGAAGTTCGGGAAGCGCGCCCCACCAGCTCTGGCCCGTGTTGAAGGCATGGAACGTCAGGACGAGCGCGAGTGCCGCCGGGTTGAAGACATTCGCCGACCGCCCGCGTATCGCATACTTGCTCACCACCGCGAGGCCGCTGGCCAGCGCCGCCAGGTGCCAGGGCTCGTACGGCGTCAGGATCATGGCGATGATGAGCCCGGTGATCAGCGCCCCGTCGGGAAACAGCCACTCGCCCTTGCGAAACCGCAGGATCGGCGCGTCGACGAACGCCGCGACGAGCAGGGCGGCCGCCAGGCCGGGCGCGACCCGTGCCAAGCCCTCACCGGCAGCGCCAACGGCAGCCAGGATCGCCAGCACGACCAGCACCAGCCCCTTCGGCGTGCGGAGGTACCGTCGCACGATCACGCCAGGCGGTCGCGGCGCCGCGATGACACCGCCGCTCACGAGGTGAACCCTGGCGTGGCCAACCGCTCCATCGTGGACGTGATGAGCATTCCCTCGACGGCATGACGCTGAATCAGGGCGAGTCCATCGACAGGCCCGAGCGCGAATGCCGCGGTCGCCAGTCCATCCGCCACCATGGCGGATGCCGCCCGGACGGTTACGCTTGCCACGCCAGAGGCGGTCTCGCCGGCCCGTGCGTCAAGGATATGGTGAGCGACTGATTCGCCAGGCGCCGTGCGTTCGTAGTCACCGGACGTGCACACGGCGGCATCCGAGACGCGCAACGTCTCGATGAGCTGCCCGGGCTCTCGTGGGTGCCTGACGCCGACCGACCACGGTCGGCCTTCGGCGTTCCGGCCGCCGAGGTAGAGATCGCCTCCAGCGTCGATCGCGAAATCGCGGAAGCGCAGGAGTTCGCGGGCCGCAAGGTCCACGGCCATCCCCTTGGCGACTGCGCCAAGATCGAGCGTCAGTGGGGCCCGCAGCGTCACCGACTGCGACGCCTCATCGAGCATCACGTCCCGGTAGCAGGTTTCGCGGGAAGACGCTCCGGTGCGCCGGAGCGTCCCGCTGCGGTACTCACGGTTGAAGCCGCGTTCCTCCATGCGCCGTCCCACGGTCGGATCGAAGGCGCCATCGCTCTCCACGGCCAGCGCGAGTGCGAACCGGAGCAGTTCGAACATCATGGGACTGACCGCCACCGGCACCCCCGTCTGGGCGGAGAGCCGACTGAGTTCGCTCGCGGGGTCGAAGCGGCTGCAACGGTCGTTCGTTTCCCGAAACCAGGCCAGGGCGCGCGCCACGCCATCCTGTCGTTCCCGCCGATCGAGGGGGGTGGTGTCGTGGCCAACCACGTGGATGGTGACGACCGTCCCCATGACCGCGATGCTCTCGACCAGCGAGTCACTCACTTCGCCTTGGAGAGTGCTTCCACGACGGCATAGTAGAACGCGTTCGTGCTCTGCGTGGCCCCCGAGACGTAGTCGGTTTCGGGGCTCTGGCGAGCGACGACCTGGCCGGGCAGCGCCGAGATCCAGGAGCAGGAGTATCGCGTGAGGCACTGGGCCACCCAGGCCCCGGCGATGTGCCCGTCCTTGATTTCGATGCCGGCCTGGATATCGCCGTGCCGCGACGTTCCCCAGCCGAAGTACTGCCCATCGCGGTAGGGGCCGCGTGTCGCGGCGGAGTCGGCGGCGGCCACGGAGTCCACCCCCGTGACGGGCGCGGGCGGTGAGGCCTCCTTCGCCGGCATCACCGGCGTGGAGTCGGCGGCGGAGGTCCTGGACTCCGCGGAGTCGGCGGCGACCACCAAATTCGCGGGTGCCTTGTTGTCCGTGGGTGATGGAGGCGAATTCGCGTCGACCGGCGGTCCTGCGTGCGCGGAGTGCGCGGCGGTCCCGGACGTTGCGACGGCATTGGCCGGCGGTGCCACGGTTACGGCGGCGGATGGCGCGTCAGCAGCGGGTGCCATCGCCGATGGTGGCCGCCGGGCCGCGGCTTCGGCTTCCGCGAACCGAATCGCGGCGCCGCGGGTGCGGACGTATCCCGCGGCGTAAACGGTCAGGACCGCCGCGGTCCCGATCGCCACGAGGTTGTTCATCACGAGGGAGCGCGTGGTCATCCCGCTGCGTGCAGGGAACTCACCATCATCGCCTCGTTCATTCGACGCCACGTTTGTCTTCCCCCACGGCAGGAATCGCGCCGGGCCAACAGCGCATGATGTTGACGCGCCAGCCCACGAGGGCGTTAGGGCCAGGCATTCCGACCCGCCCGGGGCAGGGACCGCCGCGACGTAAGGGAAACGCTACTTCTTCCTGGCGGGGGCGGCGAGGTAGGGCGACTCCTCGCGATACGGCGACTCGTCATCGTCGGGCCCGAAGACCTCACGCGGCGGCCGGGCCGGTGCCTTGTCCGGGAGCGGCGGCAGGTCCCCGACCATGTGCCGGAGGATGTCCTTGATCCCGTCGCTCAGGTGATCGCCGTAGCGCAGCAGCCGCTCGGCACGGGAGCGCTGGGCGAGGAGGAAGACGAGGAACGGCTTGTCGGCCTTGGCGGTGTTGCAGCGCTTGCAGGCCAGGACCAGGTTGTCGCGACGGTCGTACGCCGACTGGCCCTTTCGCGGCGTGACATGGTCGAGCGTGAGCGAACGCGGAGCATAGGTGACGCCGCAGTAGGCACAGATCGGACCGTGGGTGCGGAGCAGCCACTCGCGAGTCTCGGAGTACGCGACCCTGCTGGTGGGTTGGGAGGAGTGCTGTGGTGGGCGCTTGACCGGACCGCGTCCCTGGCGGCGGCCACGCTTTCTTGCTGGAGACATGGAGGAACAATAACAGGCACCGGGCATCAGGCATCAGGCATCAGGCATCAGGTACAGCGGCAGGGAATAGAAAAGGGAGGCAGGACGATCACCGTCCGCCTCCCTCTTCCCTCCCTGATGCCTGATGCCTGATGCCTGATGCCTATCGTGTCGGCGGCTTTGGCCGGGCCCGGTACTTCTCGTACAACTGCGTGTGCCGGTCGTCGAACTTCTGCCGCTGGCCCTTCACGAAGACTTCCTTGATCTGCGAGCGGATGTCGATCGGGTCGCCGGTGGTGAGGATCACATTGGCGATCTTGCCGACCTCGATCGACCCATACTCGCGATCGACGCCGAACATGCGCGCCGGGTTGATCGTCATCGCCTTCAGGGCTTCCTCGGGGTCGAGGCCGTAGGCGATCGACAAGCCGACCTCGTACGGCAGGTCCCGGGCACTGCTGGCCCCACCGGTGGCGAACGCCAGTTGCACGCCCGCCTTCTGGAGCACGCCGGGGTTGGCGAAGACCAGGTCATACGGGTCGTCGTTCCCGGGCATCCCGGTGACGCCGTCGAGGATGACCGGGATGCGCCGCGCCGCCAGCGTGTCGGCGAACTGCCAGCCTTCGCTCGCGCCGTGGATGATGACCTTCACCTTCAGGCTGTCCATGAACCGGATGACGTCACGCATCTGCGCGACGGTGTTGGCGTCGACGATGACGGGCATCTCGCCGCGCACGGCGGGGACCATCGCGTCATACCGCAGGTTGACGTGCCACCCGACCGGCGGCTTGGCGCCGTTCGCGGTGAGCCGGTCGCGCACCTCGCCGTACGCCTTCGCCTCGTGGAACCAGCGATAGATCTGGCGCACGTTGTTCTGGTAGGCGACCATCGGGTCCACGCCGGGCGTGCCACCGCCGCCCCCGCCGCGCCCACCGCGGCCGCGTCCCCCACCGCCGCCGGCGTTAGGCCAGGAGAGCAGCAGCCCGACCTTCTGCTTCGCGATCATCTCCTCGTTGGTGTAGCCGGCGAGGTTGATCAGCCCGGCCAGGCCGGACAGCACCGACCCGCCGCCCACCGTGATCACCTGGGTGATCCCGTTGGCGCGGGTGACCCCGATGTGCTCGGAGTTCACGTTGACGGCGGTGGTGTGGATGTTCTGCGGGTTGAAGTCGCCGACCTCGCGCGTGTCCACCGGACCCGGGACGCCGCCCATCTCCACCAGGCCCATGTTGGTGCCGGCGTTGATGAGCCCCGGGTAGACGAACATGCCGGTCGCGTTGATCTCCGTGGCACCGGCCGGCGCCTGCGCGTTGGCGCCGACGGCGGTGATGCGCCCGTCCTGGATCACGACCGTGCCGTTGGGGACGCGCGGCCCGGTGACGGGGACGATGGTGCCGCCGCGAATGACGAACGTTCCCTGCGCTTCACCGACGGCCGGCGTCCACGCCAGCGCCAGGGCGACCAGCCCGAGCGTGACTCGTGACGGGTGACTCGTGACTCGGCTGCTCATCGAAGTCCCCCATCCTCAGACGTGATTCTCGGCCGGATGCGCATGAGCTGCATCAGCCACTCCAGGGTCGGCGCGGTGTTGCGGTCGAAGAACACCCGTCCGTCGATCAGGGTCATGTCGACCCGCGACGCCGGGGCAAACGGGTGCCCGTTGAAGATCGCGATATCGGCATCCTTGCCGACGTCGATCGACCCGGTCTGCTTCTCGATGCCCATCTGGATGGCCGCGTTGAGCGTGATCATCCGCAGGGCGGTCTCCTCGGAGGCGCCGCCGAAGCGCATGGCCTTGGCCGCTTCCTGGTACAGGCGACGGGCGCGTTCGTCGGAGTCGGAGTTGATGGTGACGTTGACGCCGCGCTCGGCCATCAGCGCCGCGTTGTGCGGGATGGCGTCCCACGCCTCGAGCTTGTAGCCCCACATGTCGGCGAAGGTGGACGCGGTGGCGCCCGCCGCCGCCAGCTCGTCGGCCAGCTTGTAGCCCTCGAGGATGTGCGTGAAGTTCGGCTTGAACCCGAACTCCTTGGAGATCCGCAGGGCCATCAGGATCTCGTCGGCCCGGTAGGAGTGCCAGTACACCAGCCGCTTGCCCTGCATGACCTCGACCAGCGCGTCCTTCTCGAGGTCCTTGCGCGGGGCGATCGGCGCCGGGCCGCGCGTGCGGGCGCTGGCCTTGTCCCACGCCGCCTTCGTCGTGGCGTAGGCGTCCCACTCCCGCTGGTACTCCTGGGCGCCGATGAACGACTCGCGGAGCAGGTCCTCGACGCCCTGGCGGGAGCGGGGATACCGGGTCGACTGGGCATTGGACGTCCGGCGCACGTTCTCGCCTAACGCGAACTTGATGCCCGGCGGGGCGCCGGCGAACTTCAGGCTGTCGACCGGGAGGCCGAAGCGCAGCTTGATGATCGCGTTCTGGCCGCCGATCGTGTTGGCCGAGCCGTGGAGGATGTTCACCGTCGTGGTGCCGCCGGCCAGCTGGCGGTACAGCGAGATGCCGTCCTGGCGCAGCACGTCCTCCATCCGCACCTCGGCGGTGACGGACTGCGAGCCCTCGTTGATCCCCTCGTTGGCGCTGTGCGAGTGCGCATCGATGATGCCCGGCGTCACCCACTTGCCGCGGCCGTCGATGACCTGCGCGCCGGCCGGGACGGTCACGTTGGCCCCGATCTCGGCGATCTTGCCGTTCCGGATCAGGATCGTGCCGCCCATGATGTTGCCGTGGCTCGCCGTCATGATGTTGGCGTTGGTGATCGCGACGAGCGTCCCGGCCGCGGGCGCGGGCAGCGCCAGCGGCTCGGCCGCGCCGGCCTGACCCGCCGCCGGTGCGGCCTGGGCCTGCAGGGTCACGCTGGCGGCGGCCAGCGCAATCGCGTGGCGCCCGGCCAGCGCGAGGTGCCTCGTGAAGTTCGGAATGGTCATTTACTCCTCCCGCATCTGCGGTGGGTTGCCCGCGCGTCCTCCGCGGCCGCCCCGGCCAGCGGCCGGCGCGGGAACGACATCGTACTGCAGTCCGTCGACGTACATGCCCTCGAGGCGACTGCCCGGTGTCAGGGCCTCACCCTGCATGACGAGCAGGTTGGCGATCTTCCCGGCCTCGATGCTGCCCAGCTGCGCGTCCACCCCCGCGGCTTCCGCGGCGCGGATCGTCAGCGCCTCGACCGCGACCTGCCGGGGGAGGCCGGCGGTGATCGCCTTGCGCACGTTCTCCATGAACTGGTTCGCGGCCAGTCCGCCCGACGCGAGCGCGAACTTGACGCCGGCCGTGTTGAGCGCGGCGGCGTTCCCCTCGATGGCCTTCGTGGCCGCGGCGATGCGCGTCGCGCTGTCGGACGGGTCGCGCCGCGTGGCGTACTGGTATTGCCATCCGGTGGTCTGGGATGGCTGCGGAAAGTCCACCGTCACGATCGGTGGACGGGCCGCCTTGAGCGCGCTGATCGCGCGGAAGCCCTCCACGGCGCCGACGATGGTGAGCTTGATCCCGAACTCCTTGCCGAGCGCCAGCGCGCGGAGGATCTCGTTCTCCGCATTCGCGGCGACGAACGCGGGGACGTCGCCCTTGACCACCGGGACCAGCGCCTCGAGCTCCGCGTTATGCGCGGTGCGTGGCATCCCGCGCGGATTCGCCTTGTAGCGTTCCATCAGCGCCGCATGCCGCTGCGCGTCGTAGAAGGCCTGCCGCTGGTACGCGATCACGCCGAGCAGGTTGCTCGGGTAGTCCCCCGGCACCGTCTGGTAGCCGACGTGCAGGGCGACCGGAGTCTTCACGATCCAGCGCGCCGCAGTGTCGTCGCGCATGGGCACGAGTGCCGACAGTCCGCGGAACAGGCCGCGCGACGGTGCGACGAGCACCGCACCGATCCCCTGGTCGCGCGCCGAGCGCGCGTCCGCGGGGGCGATTCGCAGTTCCTCGGCGATGATGCGGTCGGGCTCGAGACCCACGACGCGCTCCTCGGTCGTGACCTCGGGCTCCTGACCCGGCAGGAGAAACGGCGCCGGCGCGGCACCGCGCCCGCCGGCCCGACCGGCCGCGGGCTGCGGAAGGCCCATCGACGAGGTGAGGTCGATGAAGGCCGGATAGATCGTCTTGCCGGAGAGGTCCACGACCGCGGCATCCGCGGGTGGCGTGATGGTGGCGCCGACGGCCTCGATGACGCCGTTCCGGATGACGATGGTGCCGCGGTCGATCGTGCCCTTGGTGACGGTCTCGATTCGCGCGTTGGTCAGCGCCCACACGCCCGTCATGTTGTCGCGCGAGTTACTCTGCGCTCCAGCGACGGCGTGGGAGAGGACCAGCGCGACGACCGGAACCACCACGCGGTGAAGCGGTGTTCGTCGCATGCAGGGACTCCAACTGGGGAAGGAAGGTCCGGCGTGGATCAGCAGGCGAGCTTACCAGTGACGCAGGGACGGTGCAAGCCATCTGGCAGCCCTTCAACGGGATAAGTACGGGCAGGGGCGGCTGAACGCTCTACATCAGGCAACAGGCATCAGGCATCAGGCATCAGGGGCCGCCGGCCTCAACCGCTTTTCCTCATTCCCCCCGATGCCTGATGCCTGATGCCCGATGCCTGACCCTCTGTAACCCCTTGTCGGCATTGCGATTATGGGAATGATGTTGAATCGTGGAAAACTCCGCCAACACTCCTTCAACACCATGTGGACATGATGGCCAGCAACGCAGGCAGCTCGAAAACGGCGCCGTTCGCGGACTTCGCGGAACGCGGTGTACTCGCCGGCCTTCTGCTCATGGCCTGCACCGTCATCGCGCTGGCGTGGGCCAATTCGCCGTGGGCGGACTCGTACTTCCACCTGTGGGAGATCGAGCTGTCCGTTGGACTGGCCTCCCGGCCGGTCAGTGGCTCGCTGCACCACTGGATCAACGACGGCCTCATGGCCGTGTTCTTCCTGCTCGTCGGGCTGGAAATCAAGCGGGAGCTGCTGGTTGGGGAGCTGTCGTCTCCGCGACATGCGGCGCTGCCGATCGCGGCGGCGATCGGCGGGATGGTGGTACCGGCCACGCTCTATGCGCTGACAAACCTTGGAGGTGAAGGGGCCGCCGGCTGGGGGATCCCCATGGCCACCGACATCGCCTTCGCGCTCGGTGTGCTGACCCTGCTCGGTTCGCGCGTTCCCACGTCCCTCAAGGTGTTCCTGACGGCGCTCGCGATCGTCGACGACATGGGCGCGGTGCTCGTGATCGCCCTCTTCTACACGTCGTCCATTTCCCTGGGGGCACTGGCCCTGGCGGGCGGCACGCTGCTCGTGCTGGTCGCGCTCAACCGCCTCGGGGTTCGCGCGCTCTTCCCCTACCTGCTGGCCGGCCTGGTGCTCTGGGGAGCGCTGCTCTCCTCCGGAATCCACGCCACCATTGCCGGCGTCCTGCTTGCGCTGGCCATCCCCTCGCGGACGCGCATCAACGCCCTCGAGTACTCGACCGCGGCCCGGTCGCTGCTCGACGACTTCGATCGGTCCGAGACCGGTGACCTGCAGGTGATCACCAGCAAGGGACAGCAGGAAGCGCTCTACGCGATGGACATGGTCAGCTCCGGAGCGCAGGCGCCGCTCCTGCGGCTGGAGCAATACCTCCATGGTCCGGTCAGTTTCCTCATCATGCCGCTCTTCGCGCTGGCCAACGCGGGCGTCGACCTGACCGGGGTGACGGGCGTGATGGCCGAGCGCATAACGCTCGGGATCATCCTCGGCCTGGTGGTCGGGAAGCCGCTTGGCGTGATGCTGTTCAGCTTCCTCGCCGTGCGCGCCGGTGCGGCGAGCCTGCCGGAGGGTGTGGACTGGAGGGCGTTGCATGGCGCGGCGTGGCTCGCCGGCATCGGCTTCACGATGTCGCTGTTCGTCGGGAGCCTCGCCTTCGGGGAGGGCGCTCACCTGACCCAGGCCAAGGTGGGCATCCTCCTCGGCTCCCTGGTGGCGGGGGTCGTGGGATGGCGACTCGTCTCCCGTGCGGCGCGCGCGAGGACCGGTCCCCGGCCCTGAGTCCCGCCCAACGTCGCGGGTGCGGACGGCGTTCCCCGGTTGCATGTTCCCTCCGCGCCGCGGCCCGCGTGGTCGCGGCGGTGAGCGTCCCCACCACCATACAGACGTCATGCGCCAGTTCCCCGCCCTCAGGTCGAGTGTCGCCGCCGGCTTCCTCGTCGCGCTCCTCCCCGCCGCGTCCCCAGCCCAGGCACCCGGCGCCTTCGACCGGCTTCCGTTCCGCTCGGTCGGCCCCGCCGTCCATGGCGGCCGCCTGCACGACGTCGAGGCCGTCCCGAACGACGCGGCTACGGTGTACGTGGTGGGCGCCAGCAGCGGCGTATGGAAGTCGACCAACCGCGGCATCACCTGGGAGTCGATCTTCGATGACCAGCCGGTGAGCACGGGGGGCGACCTGGCCATCTTCCCGGGGAACACCAGCATCCTCTGGTTAGGCACGGGCGAGCAGAACAACCGGCAGAGCTCGTCGTGGGGCAACGGCATGTACAAGTCGCTCGACGCCGGGAAGACCTGGACCCACATCGGGCTCGAGGGCACGGCGGCGATCGCGAAGGTCCGGCTGCACCCGACCGACGCGAACGTGGCGTACGCGGCGGCGGCGGGGAACCTGTGGAAGGCGGGACCCGATCGCGGCGTCTACAAGACGACCGATGGCGGTCGCACCTGGGAGAAGTCGCTCTATGTGGACACGCTGACCGGCGCGACGGACCTGGTGATGGATCCCAGCAACCCGAACACGCTGTACGCGGCGATGTACCAGCGGCTGCGCCAGCCGTGGGGCTACAATGGCGGTGGTCCGGGGAGCGCGATCTACAAGACGACGGATGGCGGCGCCACCTGGAAGAAGCTCACCAACGGAATTCCGGAGGGGGACAAGGGCCGCATCGGGCTCGCGATCGCCGAGACGTACCCGCGCATGCTCCTGGCGACGATCGAGCACCCGACGGGGAGCGGCACCTACCGCACCGAGGACGGCGGGGAGACGTGGGCGCGGGCGAACACCACCAACCCGCGGCCGATGTACTACAGCAAGATCTTCATCGACCCGACCAACGAACGCCGGGCCTACATCCTGGGCGTCGAGGTCTATCGCAGCGACGACGGCGGCCGGTCGTTCCGCCTCCTGCCCAACTCGCCCGCGTACGACGTCGGCCTCAAGACCGACCACCATGCGCTCTGGATCGACCCGCGGGACCCGAAGTGGCTGTACCTCGCCGGGGACGGCGGGCTCCACGTGTCGAGTGACATGGGCGACAACTGGCGGCGGGTGAACAACTTCGCCATCGGGCAGTTCTACTCGGTGGCCGCCGACAACCGTGACCCGTACTGGCTCTATGGCGGCCTGCAGGACAACCACTCGTTCATGGGGCCCAGCGCCACCCGCCACTGGTTAGGCGTGGTGAACACCGACTGGCGCCAGGTGGGCTTCAGCGATGGCGCGGTGCAGCAGCCCGATCCCTTCGTGCCGCGCTGGCTGTATTCGTCGAGCACGGGCATGAACGTGCAGCGGGTCGACATCGAGACCGGCGACCGGCTCAACATCCGGCCGACGCTCGCGCCGGGCGACTCGGGCGCCGTGCGGTTCGACTGGATCTCCCCCATGGTGGCGTCCCGCCACACGAAAGGGACGCTGTACATCGGCGGCAACCGGCTCTTCATCTCGAAGGATCACGGCGAGTCGTGGACGTACACGAAGGACCTGACGCGCCAGGTGAACCGCGACACGCTGCGCATCATGGGCGTCGTGGGCTCAGAGATCCGGATCTCCCGGAACGACGGGGAATCGAACTACAGCGAGCTCACGACGATCGGGGAGTCGCCGGTCAACGCGCAGGTCCTGTGGGTTGGCGCCGACGATGGCTCGGTGCAGGTCTCGCGCGACGCCGGCGCCACCTGGACCGACGTCTCCGGGAACATCTCCGGCGTTCCGCCCTTCACCTTCGTGAGCCGCGTGGTGCCGTCCTCGGTGTCCGCCGGGACCGCGTACGTGACGTTCGATGGCCACCGGTCGGGACACTTCGAGCCGTACGCCTACCGCACGACCGACTTTGGTCGCACCTGGAGCAAGGTCACCAACGGTCTGCCCTCCGGCGACGTGGTGCGGACGATTCACGAGTACCCGGGCCAGCCCGGTGTCGCCTTCATCGGGACCGAGCGCGCGCTCTACGTCACGACCGACACCGCGAAGACGTGGACGCGCTTCAAGGCCAACCTGCCGACGGTGCCGACGTACGACATCCTGGTGCACCCGCGGACGAAGGACCTGATCCTCGGCACGCACGGGCGCAGCATCTGGATCCTCGACGATGCCTCGCCCCTCGCGGCCTGGTCGTCGTCGATTGCCTCGCGGCCGGCGCACCTGTTCCCGCCACGGCCGGTCACGCAGCACCTGTTCTGGGAGGACTTCTCCAACTGGGGCCAGGGCGAATATGCGGGGGACAACCCCGCCGACGGCGCGCTGCTCTCGTACTCGCTCTCCCGCGCCGTGCCCTCCGTGACCCTGACGATCACGAATGCGAGCGGTCGGCAGGTTCGCGTGCTGCAGGGACCCGGTGAGGCCGGCGCGATCCACCGGGTGAACTGGGACCTGCGACACGGCGTCCTCTCCATGAGTGGACTGACGATGCCCACGGTGGCGGGCGCGCCCGGCGGTCGTGGTGGTCGCGGCGGTGGTCGTGGCGGACGGGCAGGCGGCGGTGGTCCCGGGGGCGGCGGCACCGAGCCCGGCATGGCCGGTGGGCGCGGCGGCGATGTCTATGCCCACCCGGTGCCGCGGAGCCTGGGTCCCCGCGGGGCCTTCGTCTCGCCCGGCACCTACACGGTGACGCTCCAGGCCGGGGACACGAAGGTGACGGAAACGGTCCGGGTGCTGCATGACCCGCTCCTTCCCCTGACGGTTGCCCAGCACAAGGAACGCGAGGCGTTCCAGCTGGAGGCCGCCGACATGCTGGCCGAGATCGTTTCCATGTCGCAGCAACTGGCGAACCAGCGGCGGGACCTGACGTCTCGCCGCGACGCTGCCGCCGCCGGGAGCGCCGCGCGCACGGCGGCGGATGCCGGCCTCGAGCGACTGACGGCTGTCGAACAGACGTTCGTGACTTCGCTCGGCACCGCGACGGGCCGCCTGAACCAGCTGTACAACTCGTTCAACGGCAGCGGCGCCCAGCAGGGAACGCTCTACCCACCCACGGCCCCGATGCGCGCGCAGGCACGGGAAATCAGGGCGTCGATCGACCGGGTGAAGCGAGACATGGCCGTCGTTTCGCGCCAGTAACGGACGGTCCGTCACGGCGGGGGTGTGGTTCATGGAGGGCGCCGGGCAACCGGCGCCCTTTCGTGTCAGTGTCCAGTCGATTCCGCGTGTCGGACCCTTGTCGGGCCGTCACTCCCGACTCACCCATCCCCAAGGAGGACCGAAGATGACCCTGAATGGTCGTTCGTTCACCCCCGCATCGATCGCGCGACCGCAGCAGGCGACTGCGGCGCGTCCCACCGATGCCCGCGTGCCCCTGGTCCTTTCGGGTCGTGACGACCGTCCGGCGGGACAGCCGGTCGCCGCGTCGGCCCGGCCGGCCGGCGCGCAGTCCTCGCCGTATCTCGATCGGATCGTGGTTCGTTCACGCAGCCGCATCCTGTTCCTGGACGTGGCCGAGGTGACCTGGCTGGAGGCGTTCGGGAACTACGTGCGCTTCCATACGCCAGCCGAGGTGTACACGGTGCGCGGAACGCTGACGTCGTTCGAGAAGGAACTGGACCCGACGCGGTTCGTCCGGATCCACCGCTCGATGATCGTGAATCGTGACGTCATTCGCGAGCTGCACTCGCGACGCACGGGAGACTTCACGCTGGTGACGTCGGGCGGCGAGCAGCTGACGCTGTCGCGGAATTTCCGGTCCAAGGTCCCGGAACTGCGCCGCAGGCTGGCGTCGTAGTTCACGGAGTCCGGCCTTGGTGAAGCCCCCGGTGCCTCTGGTGCCGGGGGCTTTTTCTCATTGGCCAGTCCCGGCGCGATGGTCCACGAGGGACTGTTGGATCGGGCTTCAGGGAGACATGATCCGACGCGCTCGAGCCGGCCGCTCGCTCCGCGGCCCGCCGCGCTTGCCCCCACCCTCCGAGGTTGATGGAAAGCATCCCAATTCTCCGGGACCTGGTGGTGCTCGTGGCCGTGGCCATTCCCGCGGTCATGCTGGCGCACCGGTTCAGGATTCCCACCCTGGTCGGGTTCCTCTTCACCGGGATCGTGATCGGCCCGCACGCCCTCGGGTTCGTGCGGCACGTGGAGTCGGTGTCCGAGCTGGCGGAGATCGGGTCGGTGCTGCTGCTGTTCGCGGTGGGCCTCGAGCTGTCGCTGTCGCGGATCGTGCGCATGGGGCGGTACGTCATCCAGGGCGGCGCGATCCAGATGCTCGGGACGATCGGGATCGTGGCGATCGTCGCCGTGCTGGCCGGACTCCCGCTCAACCATGCGATCCTCTGGGGTTCCCTGATCGCGCTGTCGTCGACGGCGATCATCCTCAAGATCTACGCCGACCGTGGCGAACTCGACTCGCCGCACGGGCGGATGGTGGTGGCGATCCTGCTGTTCCAGGACCTGTGCGTGGTGCCGCTGATGGTGCTGTTGCCGCTGCTGGCCGGGACCGAGCAGGGGCCGATGGCGCTGGTGCGGGCGGTGGCGGTGACGGCGCTGGTCACGGGCGGGCTGGTGGTGGCCGGCCGGTTCATCGTGCCCCGGTTCCTCGCGCGGGTGACCACCCTGCGGAACCAGGAGATCTTCACGCTCTGCGTGCTGGCTATCGGGCTCGGCGCGGCGTTCCTGACGTCCCGGTTCGGGCTGTCACTCGCGTTAGGCGCGTTCCTCGCGGGGCTGATCGTGTCGGAGTCGGAATACGGGCTCCAGGCGCTGTCGGACGTGCTCCCGTTCCGGGACACGTTCAGCGGCATCTTCTTCACGTCGATCGGGATGCTGCTCGACATCCGGTTCTTCTTCGCCAACGCGCTGCTGGTGCTGGCGGTGGCGGCGGGCGCCATCCTGCTCAAGACGGTCGTCACGTATGGCGTGGTGCGATTCGTCAGGCGCTCGGCGCGCGCCGGGATCATCTCCGGCCTCGGGCTGGCGCAGGTGGGGGAATTCTCGTTCGTGCTGGCGAGCGTGGCGGCGACGATGGGGCTGCTGGGCGGGACGGAGTACCAGGTGTTCCTGGGCGCGGCGATCATCAGCATGATCGCGGCGCCGTTCCTGGTGGGCGCGGCGCCCGACCTGGCCGACCGGATCCTGAGCCGTCGCGCGGCGCCGACCATGGAGTTCGCCACGCGCGAGGTGCGGGCCGTGAAGCCGCTGACGGAGCACGTGATCATCGTCGGCTACGGGCTCAACGGGCGGAACCTCGCGCGGGCGTTGCGGAGCGCGGGGATCCCGTACGCGATCATGGACTCCAACGGCCAGAAGGTGCGCGATGCGCGGCTGGACCGGGAACCCATCTTCTTCGGCGACGGGACGCGCGGCGAGGTGCTGGACCGGGTCGGGATTCACCGGGCGAAGATGCTGGTGTTCGCGATCGCGTCGCACCAGGACGAGAAGCGGGGGATCTCGGTGGCGCGCCACCTGAACCCCCGGGTGCACATCGTGGCCCGGACGCGGTACGTGGCCGACATGGAGGAGTTGTACGCGTTAGGCGCCAACGAGGTGGTCCCGGAGGAGTTCGAGACGTCGCTGGAGATCTTCGCCCGCGTGCTGCGGCGGTACGGCGTGACCGAGGGGCGGATCCGCGAGATGGCCGAGGAGGCGCGGGGCGACCACTACGACCTGCTGCGGCAGCGCGGGACGAGCATGACGCGGGTGGACGGGTTCCTGTCGCCGGTGGCGGCGCGGGTGGAGATGGAGACGGTGACGGTGAAGCGCGGGTCGCGGGCGGAAGGCCAGTCGATGAGCGGCCTGAAGGTGCTCTGCGGCGGGGCGCGCGTGGCGGCGGTGATCCGGGCGGGTGAGGTGCGGTATGACCTCGATGCGAACTCGGTGCTGGTGGCCGGGGACACGGTGGTGCTGCTGGGGACTGCGACCGTTCTTGGCAACGCCGCCTCCCTGTTTCGCGAACAAGTTGCCCAACAAGCTGAGGAGGAGCGCACTCGACGACGGGGAACCGCCATTGACACGTAGACAGGCAAGCGTATCGTAGCTCACCGTCGTATTCTCGTGCACGAGGAGCGCGATCCATGGTCCCCCCCCCCGAGTAGTCGCTGCAGGTAGTGGGTGTCTCCCTCTGTTGCTCCTCAGTGCGCTGGCGTGCACTGAGACTCGCCAAGCGATACCGACTGCAGGACCCGCAAGCGTCACTGGTCCGGCCGCGGCAGTAGTTGAGCAGTTCTCCCGGCTCTCTGCGGAAGTCTCCATCAGCACCGTCGTGCAGAGTGCATCGGGAGTGGCTCTGACGCCGCACCGAACGGTGCGTTACCTCATTGTCGAGAAGCGGCAGGCTGCAGGATGGTCCGCAGTGATATCGCTCTTCCCGTTTGACACGGTGGGCTTGCCGCAGGCGTTAAGGACGTCACCGACAGCAGGCGACCTGCATCGGGTTGAGTTCGACGCCGCGGGTGCAACTCCCAAACTGTTCGCGCGCGATGGTCGTAGCGTGCAACTTGGCAATATCGCACGCCGAAACCGGGAGATTGTGCCTGGGATTCAACCCAGCTGGCCGTCGTCCTTCCCGGGATTGGAGATTTCACCTCGATCGGGAGCCGCGCCGTCGCTCAGACCACGAGCGAGTTCACTCCTTGGCCTTGTCGTGGACAGGGCAAAATCGAAGTCACTTCGCGAGGGTCTGGAGAAGCGGTATGGCCCGTCAACAGACGATGGCCGGGGAGGTGATGTCTTCACTTCCCAACGCGGTGATACACGGCTCGCGATCACCTATGATCGCGGGCTCGGGGCGGTCTCAATGGTTCGATCGTCAATTGCTGGTGTCGAGCGAAATGCCACTCAGTACCGCTTCGGCCCGACCTCAGAGGGTACCCTTGTCCGAACCGGCCTGACCTCCGTTCACTCTACCGGACAAGGGGCTGGTGAGCGTCGCACGATTACGACGGTCGACTGGACCAACACTCAGTTCATGCGTTGAGCGTCTCTCAACCGGGGAGCACCAGCATGTCAACAGCCAGATGCACGTCGAGCAGAGTGAAGAGCCTCAGCATTCTGACCGCGCTGTTCTGCATGGCAGCCACACGCGCCAATGCCCAGACGGACACGCTCCGACACGCCGTGTTCGTTCACGGTGCGGGTGGGTACAACATGAATCAATGGGACTACGCCATCACCAGCCTTCTCGGCGACTTCGTGTTTCCCTGGGGACACGACGTCTCGAATATCGAGAACACGATGCGCATCAGGCAGTGGCGCAGCTATGTGCAGGATGACATGGTGGCTGATTCGTCCATCCTGGTTGGCTACAGCCTCGGTGGGGTCGCATCACGCGACGCGACCCGGTACGTCAATGCAGCAGGTCTGATTACTGTCGGGAGTCCGCTCACGGGCGTGCCACTGGTTTCATCGATACCGTCTGCCGCGCTACTGATCGACTCGATCGCAGGCGACATCTCAAGAGTGTACAGCATCGGTTATGGCGAGTTCTTGGAGGCGCTGAATGGAGGGCTCGGGGAGGGTCTCTACTGGGGGCTGGTGTCGGCGCTGGATAACTCGATGTACAACTTCATCAGTTATATGGTGGAAGTCGGGTACTATTTCCTCGATGCCGCTTTTCCAGCCTACTATCAGACTGATTTGCCGCCGGGATCGAGCTACATCGATTCGCTCCCGACAAGCATCCCGAATAGTCGCACCCTCACGGTGCGAATGTATCCTGGTCACTATGGGGGTCCACTCGCCCTCATCTCGGACCTCACGTTAGAAGAGGCTGACGACGAGGGTGAGAACCTGGTCTACTGGGGCTCAGTCGTAGCCGCCTTCGCCTATGATCTGCAGTTTCAGATCGACTGGGAGCACGAGCACGCCTATGCGGTCCACAGCGCGGTCGAGGCCGGGGCACGGCTGGCAGCACACCTCATGAACTTCGCGTCGTACTGGTGCGGTGGTGTTGAGAGCGGAAACGTATTTGGCAGCTGCGGCTTCTCCAGCGACGGGCTGATTCCGACCGCGCGGCAGACGTTTACCGGGGCAACGAATGAGAACCTCATCAACGGTCCGGCACATACAAAGGAACTAACGAATGCGAGCGTGATCAGCTACGTCGGCGAAAAGCTCTGTGAGCTGTCGCCAACCTGCGGTTAGGCACAGATGCGGTCCCTCAAAGCGGCGACCCCGCGGTATCGGCGGTGGCTAGGGATAGCCGGGCTACGGTTGTCGCCGATCCTGGCTGGCTGCGCCCTGTTTGAAGGAACCGGAGCTGAGGAGCTCCCTCAGGACTCCCGACTCATTTGGGAGCATCGTGGCTACTCGAATTCTGGCGTCCCTTGGTTGGATGACTCAGCCGTCTACTTTCAGAGTTCCCACCATGAGGTCACCTCGATCGAGAAGACCACCGGTATCGTCAGGTGGAGCATCGCTCTTCCTGTGCAGCGAGCGCTGACTGTCGGCGACGGCGGACGCGTCTACGGCGACACGGTCATTGTTGGCGACCAGGACCTTTTCGGCCTGAGTCGTGTTGATGGACGTGTGCTATGGCGATTTGCACCGCCGGGTGGTAGGGACACAGGCAGGCTCGTCCCGTTGATATGGGCCGATCTTTTGATTGTCGGATCATCCAATGGTTTGCTATTCGGGATCGATTTGGCGACGCGTTCGGTGCGTTGGTCAACGAAGCTTGGGACCAGCCTGCAAATGCACGTAATACCCGGAAGCATCGAGGCGAATGTCCTGTTTGTCACCACAGTGGACTTCGACATTGCGCCAAACCGGGAACCTCAAGGAGGCTTGGCGGCAATAAACCCGGTCAACGGTGAGGTGTTCTGGTCGCGATCGATGCCGCATCATGTCGACTCGACGAGTCCTACTGCGACGCTGGCTCCAGTTGCAGCTGGACCCGTTGTAGTTGCCGGCGCCCGGGACGGTCCCGTATACGGCTTTGACACGGGTACCGGCACACAGCGCTGGAAGCTCCGTCCCTTCTCATTTCCACACAATCCTCCTGAAGGCGGCATCCGCGACATTCACGCGCTAGCGAGTTGTAACGGTTTGGTGTTTGTGGGAAGTACAAACAATGACCTCGTGGCGCTCGAACCCGAAACGGGCAACGTCCGATGGCAGACCGGGGTGTCGTTCTGGGGGAGTTCGACATGGGTTTTTTGTGATGCCGGATCCGTCTACGTCTTTCGGCCGGGTGGCCAGATGGAGGTGTTTGCAAGCGTCGATGGATCAAGGCGGTGGGGTGTCACGGATGGTCGACATCTCTTCCATGGGCCGGCCATCTCGAGCGACACTCTCTTCGTGGGGGGCTTGGGAGGTTTGTTCGCCTTAAGGAACACGGGGTCTTCGGAGAGATGAGCGGATGCACTGAGGCGGGTTCGTCTGGTTCAGGCGGCGCTTTCACGGGAGCATTGAGTGCCGCCTGAGCAACGGCAGGCGATATCAAGTTCGTGCCTGCCTACGTGATTCTCCGCCAGACACGCGCTGCGTGAGGTGTAGCGGGTCGGGGACCTGTTCCGGCCGGCCGATTCTCGATATGTTAGGCGGATCAATCACCACGCTCCCTAGGCGCGCAAAGGAAAGTCTGCGGGACTGGCGAGCGGCGGACCCGACCGGGGTACGTCCGAAGGAGATGCGATAGCGGATTAAGGTCTCGGGCGAGAGAGGGTGTGAGTCGATATCATTCACTCACCGCCCGCCCGCACGTGCGCTCACTCTCGCAAACCCAGACGATCCGGATCACCACCGGCATCCGGCACATGCTCGTGGGCGCGTTCTGGTTCAGCGTCATGAGCGTGCTGGTGAAGCTCGCGGGCCAGCGACTGCCGAGCATGGAGATCGTGTTCTTCCGCGGCGTGCTGACGCTGGGGATGAGCTACGCGATCGTGCGGCGCGCGGGCATTGTGCCGGTGCTCGGGAACAACCGGCGCCTGCTGGTGCAGCGTGGCGTCCTGGGGGCGGCGGCGCTGGCCTGTTTCCTGTTCTCGCTCACGCACCTGCCGCTGGCCGAGTCGACGCTGATCCAGTACATGAACCCGGTGTTCGCGATCCTGGTCGCGCACTGGTGGTTCCGGGAGCGCATGGGTCGCGCCGAGTGGGTGGCGCTGGCAGCGTCGATCACCGGCGTGCTGCTGATCACCCGGCCCGCGCTGCTCTTCGGCGGCGCGGCGTCGGACATCGAACCGATGCACGCCCTCATCGCGCTGATGGGCGCGGCGTTCAGTGGCTCGGCGTACGCCACGATCCGGCAGATGCCCGCGGAGCGGCCTGAGGTGGTGGTGCTCTACCTGCCGTTGATGTCGGTGCCGATGTCACTGCCGTTCATCGCCAGCAACTGGCACGCACCCACCGCGGCGGAGTGGCTGCTGCTGGTCGGCATCGGGATCGCGACGCAACTGGCGCAGACGTCGATGACGAAGGGCCTGCAGGTCGAGAAGACCGCGCGGGCGACGATGACGGGCTACGTGCAGATCATCTTCGCCGGAGCGTGGGGCGCGATCCTGTTCGGCGAGGCGATCACGGGGTGGACGGTGGTGGGGGCGATGATCGTGCTGACGGGAATGCTGTCGCTGGTGATGGTGCGGAGGGAAGCGGTAGCGATCGACGAATGAGGTTGGAGGTCGGAGGTCGGAGGTCCGAGGGGGGCTCCTCCGACCTCGGACCCCGGACCTCTGACCTCAAGGAATCACCCGGGGATTCCACTCCCGCCCGAGCCTGGTCAGGAGCGCCGCGTACATCTCGATCCCGTCCCACAGGTTGCCGATGCGCAGGTTCTCGTTGGCGGCGTGCTGGTTGTTGTCGGCGTTGGCGAGGGGGAGGGTGACCACGGGGGCGCCGAGGACCTCGGTGAAGAGGTAGCCCGGGCCGCTGCCGCCTAACGTGGGCACGGCCAGCGGTGGCTGGGCGGCGCCGTCGGAGAGGGACGTGAGGAGGGCGCGGGCGAAGTCGCCGTCCATGGCGGCGCGCTGGGCGGGATACCCATCCTCCCATTCGAGGCGGGCGACCTTCGGATACCGCGCGCGTGTCGCCGAATCCGGAACGTCGCGCACGATGTGGTAGCCCTGGGCCGCGATATGGCGTTCCACGACCTCGCGGACGTGCTCGGGGCGCTGCACGGGCACGAGGCGGATGTCGAACGAGGCGAAGGCCTCGGTGGAGATGACGTTGGCGCCCGTTTCGCGGACGCCGCCGACGCGGATGCCGCGCACGTTCAGGGCCGGCACCATGATCCGTTCGGCGAGCATCGCGTTGTCGGATTCCGTGCGGACGAGGCCGAGTGAGGCGCGGAGCGATGCGTCGACCGGCGGGAGGGCGGCGAGGGCCGTCCGTTCGGCGGGGCTGATGGGGCGGACATCGTCGTAGAAGCCGGGGATCTTCACGCGGCCGTCGTCGTCGCGCATGGAGGCGATGAGGTTGGCGACGAGCGCTCCGGGGTTGGGTGCCCAGTTGCCGTAGTGGCCGCTGTGCAGGGGGCGCGTGGGACCGTAGACGGTGACCTCGAGCCCGACGACGCCGCGGAGTCCGAAGACCGCCTGGAGCCGGCCGCTCTGGTGCACGGGGCCATCGCAGAAGAGCCAGGCGTCGGCGTGCAGGAGGTCGCGGTACTTCTCGAGAATGGCCTTGAGGTGGCCCGAGCCGGCTTCTTCCTCGCCCTCGAAGAAGAACTTCACGTTGACCGAGGGCGAGAGGTTGGCGGCGCGCATGGCGTCGAGCGCCGTGAGCATGGCTATGATGGAGCCTTTGTCGTCGCTGGCGGAGCGGGCGTAGATGCGGGCGTCGCGATCGACGCGCTGGCCATCGGCTGGAAAGGGGATGTCCTTGCCGCCCTGGTAGAGGGCCTTGTCGCGGAGGACGGGGGTGAAGGGTGCCCCCTGCCACTGGCGCGGGTCGACCGGCTGGCCGTCGAAGTGGGCGTAGAGGACGATGGTGCGCGTGGCGCCGGGGGCGCGAATCTCGCCGAAGACCGCGACGGGCGCGTCGGGGACCTCGAGGATCCGGGCGGTGGCGCCGCGCTGGCGGAGCATGGTCACGAGGTGGTCGGCGTTGCGACGGATGTCGTCGCGATTCGAGGCCACGTTAGGCATGGCGAGCAGCGTGGAGAACTCGCGGAGGATGCGCGCCTCGCCGGCCTCGCGATGGCGGCGGGCGGCGGCACGGGCGTCGGCACCGGACTGGGCGTCGGCGGATGGCGCGGCAAGGAGCAGCGCCGTGGCCGCGACGGCGGCGCGGAGGGTGGCAGGGACGGGAAGGATCTTCATGTGAGGGGCATCCAGTGGGGCCGGCGATGTTCCTGGTCGGGAAGATGTGGACGGGGATGGAGCCGGCGCGAGGTTCACGCGAAGTGCGAGCATGCGAAAAGCCGCATAAAGACTGCTCAAAGCGGCGCGCCGCCAGGTTGAGGATTGCGCCGAGCAGACGCGCATCCCGCGTGATGTCGCGCGCCCCCGCGAACACGGTGGCCAGCATCGAAGCGACGCCGGCCGCGCAGGCAGATGGGGCCAGAACGGGCAACAGACCCCGAGGATCAGCCCCGTTCTCGTCCACTGACTGGGCTTTCGACCTCTATCAGTGACACCCGGAGGGCCGCCGAGCCAGTTCTGGCCCCAGCTCCCTCGAATCCGGATTATCGGCGACGCCGAGTGCGGGAAATTGGTGGGGGGTGCGCTCCCAGGATGATGGAGGATCACACTCGGCCCCACACATTCGTCCGATGCAGAACCGCGAAAATCTCCGCAGGGAGCTCGCTGCCATCGTCATCGCGCTCGGCGAACGCATGTCCTCCGCGATGATGGCGGTGCAACTCGACGTCGACACGCCGAAAGTCGCGGCGCTCCGCCATGGCCGCCTGGCGATCTTCTCCCTCGAGCGCCTCATGCACTTCGCCACCCGGCTCGGGCACGACGTGGACATAACGATCCGGCCGCACGCGCCGCCGGGGTTCCGGCCGGCCTGTCGCGGCCGCGTCCGCATCGTGGACCACTCCCGGCCCCGGGCAGGGTCCGGCGGCTGACCGCCAGACCGCCCCCGAAAACCTCAGCCGCGCCGCAACTCGATCTCGCCGTTCCCGGTGACGAGGCGAAGGCGACGTCCGCCCTGACCGATCGTCCCGCGCAGTCGCGTCTTCGTGATCCGGCCCGATACCTGGATCGGGAAATCGGTGCGGATCCCGCCATTCCCGGTGGACGCATCGATATCGGCGTTGAACTCCGCGGGTACCGTCACCTCGATGCGCCCGTTGCCGGTCGTGAACTCCATGTCAGACGCCGCGCGCAGCTCGGTCATCGTCACCAGCAGGTCGCCATTTCCCGACCGCGCCGACACGGGACCCTGCACGGTGCGGACGCGCACGTCACCATTGCCGGTGTTCGCCATGACGGGACCGCGCACGCTCTCCACCGTCACGTCGCCATTCCCCGAGACGGCCTCCACCTCACCCGCGATTCCCGACACGCGCACGCGGCCGTTCCCGCTGCGCGCGAACGCCTCGGCGTACGCACCGGTCGCACTGACGTCGCCGTTTCCGGAGTGGACACGGAGGCGCACGCCGGCCGGCACACGAATCGTCACGTTCAGGGTCGGCGGGCGGTTGTTGCGGCCCCAGCTGTTCCAGCGGCGTTCCGACCGCAGCCCTTCCTCCGAGCACTCATCGTCGTCCTCGAAGATGGCGCAGATGGTGACGCCGTCGCCGGACCGCTGAAGCCGGAACGCGATGTCGGTCGCGCGCCCGTTGCGCAGGATCTTCTCCGCGCGCAGCTCGACCTGCGTGCCCGTTCCCTCGGTGACCGTGATGTCGCCGATGGGGGCGAAAAACCTGAACCACTCGCCGCGGGCCACGGATTCAGTCCGGGTGAACACCTCGGCGTCCCGGCCCAGAACCTGGGCGGACCCGAGGGTCGGGATCAGTGCGGCAAGGGACAGGGCGAATCGGATGGATCGCATGACCACGCTCGGTGAAGGGTTTACGCCGGGTTCGACAGCCCCAACGCGCCGGCGGTTTGGATCGTGCCTGCGGCGGGCTGGGTGAGCGTGGGGCTCGACGGCCTCCGGGCAGGGTGTTAGATCGCTCCACCGTCCCAGGGACGCGGTCCCAAACGTACCCAAACCGTGGAGCCGGGCGCAGATGGCCAGTGTTGGAACGTGGGCACTCTCGGCGGTCTTGGCCGTCCTGTTGCCGGCTGGGGTACCCACAGGCGCCGCCGGTGCGCAGGTGATCGACACGACGATCTTCCTCGCCCCCGTCCGGGTCACGGTGTCCCGGGATGCCGCGCGCTCGCCGCTCGACCTTCCCTACGGCCTGAGCCGCGTCCTCCTCGACTCGACGCGCGCGGCCACGCGGCGGGCGTCGCTCACCGAAGCCCTGCTGTTCGTGCCGGGGGTGTCGGTATCCACCCGCTACAACCCGACGCAGGACCCGCGCCTCGCCATCCGCGGCTTCGGCGCGCGCTCGGCGTTCGGGATCCGCGGCGTGCGGGTCCTGCGCGACGGCATCCCGCTCACGGCGGCCGACGGCCAGACGGCGGTCGACTTCCTGGACCTCGAATCGTTAGGTGCCGCGGAGGTGTTCAGGGGCAGCGCCGGCGCGCTCTACGGCAACTCGTCAGGCGGGGTGGTGGACCTGAAGACCACCCCGCCCCCCGACAGCGGGGGCCGGGCCCGCGTCTCCGGCTGGTTCGCCGACGGCATCTCGCGCGCGTCGCTCTCCGGTGGCCGCGCGCTCGGCGGATTCGGGATGCAGGGAACGCTGACCCGCAACGCCGGCGAGGGACCGCGCGAGTACTCGGAGTTCGAGTCCACGAACGCCCTCGCCGATGCGCGCTGGACCGCGCTCGGGGGCACGAGCCTCCAGCTGACGGCGTCCCTCTACGATGCGCCGAGGGCACAGAATCCCGGCGCGCTCACGGCGTCGGAAATGGAGGCGGATCCCACGCTGCCCGACTCGAACAACATCCTGAAGAAGGCGGGAAAGGTCGTCCGGCAGTCGATGTTCGCGCTGCAGGGCGCGCGCACCGCCGGCGCGTTCTCCTGGGTCGCGAACGCACACCTCGGCTGGCGCGACCTCGACAACCCGCAGGCGTTCGCGATGATCGAGCTCGACCGGCAGACGTCAGGCGGGTCGGTGCGCGCGCAGTACGACGGTGGCCCGGCCGGCCGCCCGGTGCGACTCGCGATCGGCGCCGACCTCCTCAACCAGTCCGACGACCGGCTCAACTTCACCAACTGCGCCGGGCTGACCGGCGCGAATCGACCGCCCGCCACCTGCCCGACCGCCGACGACAAGGGCTCGCTGACCGTGAGCCAGGAGGAGCGTGTTGCCGGCCTGGGGGCCTTCATCCGCGGCGAGGTGGGCGTGACGTCGCGGATCGCCCTGACCGGGACGCTTCGCGGCGACCGCACGAAGTTCAGCGTCACCGACCGGCGGGCGACCGATCCCGCGCTCGCCGAACCGCCGCCACGCACGCTGTCGGCGGTGTCTCCCATGGTCGGGTTGAACTGGCGGTTCGGGATGCTGTCCTCCGCCTACGTGACCGTCTCGACCTCGTTCGAGACGCCGACGACGACGGAACTCGCGAACCGTCCCGAGGGTGTCGGGGGTCTCAACCCGGACCTCAAGCCGCAGCGTGGCGTGTCCTACGAAGCGGGGGTCAAGGGCTATCACGGTGCCGGCATCCGGTACGACGTGGCGCTGTTCCGGATCGTGACGAAGGATGAGCTGATTCCGTTCCAGGTGCCCGGCGGCGCCGGGCGCCAGTTCTTCCGCAACGCCGGGCGCACGTCCCGGCGCGGCGCCGAGGCGAGCCTGTCCGGCACCGCTGGCCTCCTGTCGTCAGGCGCGACGGTGACCTGGCTGCGGTACGTCTACGAGGACTTCGTGGTCAGCGGGAACGACTTCAACGGCAACCGTGTGCCTGGCGTGGCGCCCCTGAACTTCAGCGGGTTCGTCAGCCTGCAGCCGTCCTGGGGTCTGGCGACGGTCGAGGCGCAGCGGGTCGGGCGGCTGGCGGTCAACAACGCCAACACCGCCTGGTCGGAGGCCTACACGCTGGTGAACGCGCGCCTGGCCTTCCGCGCGCCGACCGCGCTCTCGCTCGAGCCGGTGGTCGGGATCGACAACATCTTCGATGAGACGTATGCGTCCAACGTCGTTGTGAACGCGACCGGGGGCCGGTTCTTCGAGCCCGGCCCCGGTCGGACGTTCTATGTCGGTGTGCGGATGGGAACGAGGTAGCGCCCGGGAGCCGGGAGCCGGAATCGAGGCTCCGCGGCCCCCCAAGGCTGCGTGTCAGTTCCTGAGGATCTCGATCTTCCGCGGCTTCGCCGCCTCCGCCTTCGGCACCGTGATCGTCAGGACACCGTTGTTGAAGGTCGCCTCGATCCGCGAGGACTCGACGTACTGCGGGAACCGGAGCGTGCGGCTGAACGATCCCGGCGCGCGTTCGGCGAAGAAGACCCTGATCTCACCGGTCTCCGGCGCCTGAATCGTGGCGCTCCGCGTGCCGCGCACGGAGAGGGTGTTCCGATCGAACGTGAGGTCGACCTGTTCGGCTGTCACACCTGGAAGGTCCAACTGCACTACGAACGAGTTCTCGGTCTCCCAGGCGTCCATCGCGGGGACCCAGTACTGACCGGCTCCACCGCCGTTTTCGTCGTTGCGGGCGATGACTTCGTCCATGGCGCGGCTGAGGGAGACCATCCGGCCGAGGACGTTGTTGAGGGGAGAAACGGTGACCATTGTAAAACCTCCTGTCGGGTTGGTTGATGCGCCCGGCAAGGTCCTTCCGGGGCGTTCGGCAGGAGGGGAGGCAACGGCCGGGCCAAGCCTGCTTGCCAGGTTGGCAAACGACACGCCTTCCTAATGGCCACAGTGACAAGGGGTTGGCCAACGTGGCAGGATCGGGCGTTGCACGGGCGCACGGGTTCCCAGGCGGTACGATGAGCACGACGAGGCCAGGGTGTGCGTAAACCGGGTCGGGCCAGTGCCTTAACCCCGGGCGCAAGGCCGCGTCCAAGACGGCGCTGTCCGGGTCCCACACTCCCCGAAGGTGACATCGTGTTGATTGGCAAGATCTTCCGCGCACCCGGTCTGCCGGCTGCGTTGGCCCTTCTGCTCTCCGTGTCCGTCCTGCCCGCGACCGCGGGCGCACAAATCGGCGCCACCACCGACATCATCACCGGAACGGTGAGGGCCGAGAATGGCCAGCCGATCAAGGACGCGACGGTCGAGGTCACCTCGCTCGAGAGCACGGTGACCCGGCGCGCCCGAACGAACGGCCAAGGGAAATACACGATCCTGTTCCCGGACGGCGGCGGTGAATATCGGGTCGTGATCAGAGCGATCGGCCTCGCCCCGGCCACCAGTGAACTCCGTCGCATTGCCGATGAGGATCGCCTCGTCGCCGACGCAACGCTTACGCAGAACGCCACGACCCTGACGACCGTCGCGGTGCAGGCGCGCCAGACGCCGCGGGGCGGACAGGACCTCCCCACTCCCGGATCGGTCGAGCGCGCGTTCAATCCCGACCAGGTGGCACGACTTCCGGTCGATGCGTCCGACCTCCTCAACCTCGTGCTGCTCTCGCCGCAGGTGGTTTCCATCGGAGGATCCGACAGCAGCGCCGCGGGCTTCTCGGTCGGCGGATTGCGTCCCGATGCCAATGCGGTCACTCTCGACGGGCTGTCGTTCGGGTCTACCGAGCTTCCGTCCGAGGCCACGCGCACGACGCGCGTGATCACGAGTACGTACGACGTGACCCGCGGACAGTTTTCCGGCGGGCAGATCGCGTCTACCACGCGGTCCGGCACCAACAACGCGCAGGGGAACTTCTCCTACGCACTCCGCGATGACGAGCTCGTGCTGACGGCCGACGAGGAGTCACCGCTGGCGCAGGGGTACACGCAGAACCAGTTCAGCGGAGGCTTCGGCCGGTCGATCGTGAAGGACCGGTTCTTCGGGTTCGTCTCGGGGCAACTCCGCCGGCGCGAGGACATCCTTCCGTCGCTGTTCAACGCGGACCCGGCCACGCTGGCCCGCTTCGGGGTCGCACCGGACTCGGTGGAGCGATTCTTCGCGATCACCGGCGCGAACGCGATGTCGCCGGGAGCGTTCTTCAACGAGAATCGCGTCCAGGACAATCTCTCGGGCCTGGCGCGCTTCGACTGGCTCCTGGAGAACGGGCACTCGCTGTCGGTGCGCGGCGACTGGCGGTGGAACGACCAGGATCCCTCCCGGGTGGGGACGCTGTCGCTGCCCATGACGGGGGGGACGAACAAGGGCTGGGGCGGCGGCGTGATGGCCACGTACACGTCGATCTTCGGCGGGATGTTCCTGAACGAGTTCAAGGGCTACGCCGCCATCAACAAGAACGAGGCGCGATCGTTCGTGGCCATGCCGGCCGGGCGGGTGCAGATCGCGTCGGATCTCGACGACGCCACCACGCGCGCGGTGTCCACGCTCACCTTTGGCGGCAACACCGGCCTGCCGCAGGACGGCCGCAGCAGTTCGCTCGAACTGACCGACGAGGTGTCCTGGCTGACGACGGACCACCGGCTCAAGCTCGGCGGCCTCTTCAACGTGTCGAGCTTCGAGCAGGACGTCACCAGCAACCGGTTCGGGACCTACACGTTCGCGAGCCTGGCGGACTACGAGCAGGGCAAGGCCACGAGCTTCACCCGCACGCTGCAGCCTAACGTTCGCGAGGGGGCGCAGGTGAATGCGGCGCTGTACCTCGCCGACGTCTGGCGCGCGCGGCGCGGCCTGCAGCTGACCTACGGCGCGAGACTGGAGGGCGGGCGGTTCGGCGACGCGCCGGAGTACAACCCGGCGGTGGAGCAGGCTTTCGGTCGACGGACGGACTTCCTGCCCAGCGAGGTGCACGTGAGCCCGCGGCTCGGGTTCACCCTGACGGTCGGCGGCCCGGGCGGGGGCGGGCCTGGCGGCGAGGGTGGTGGGCGCGGCGGTCGGGGTGGTGGTGGCGGTGGGGGCGGCTTCGGCGGGCGTGGCGGCGGTGGTGGTGGAGGCCTGGGTGGATTCGGCGGGCCGGGCGGCCGCGGTGGCGCGACGCCGACCATCATCCGCGGTGGCATCGGCGAGTTCCGGGGCACGGTGAGCTCGAACCTGTTCTCCCAGGCCGCGTCCGCGACCGGCCTGGCCAACAGCGAGACGCAGCTGGTGTGCACCGGCGATGCGGTGCCGCAGCCGGACTGGGACAACTTCCTGTTCAACCCGTCCTCCATCCCGGTCACCTGCGTGGATGGGGGCAACGCCTTCGTCCCGCTGGCGCGCCCCTCGGTCACCACGTTCGACCGTGACTTCCAGGCGCCACGCTCCTGGCGGGCCTCGTTAGGTGTCCAGCGCCGGATATTCGACCGCTACAACCTCAACGTCGACGCCAGCTACACCCGCGGCGTCGCCCAGACGGGCTACACCGACCTCAACCTCAATCCGGCGCCGCAGTTCACGCTCGCCAACGAGGGGAACCGCCCGGTGTTCGTGCCGGCCGCCACGATCGTGCCCGCCAGCGGCGTGACCAACATGCTGGCCTCCCGGCTCGACCCGGCGTTCGCCCAGGTCTTCTCGGTGGGGTCCGACCTGCGATCCACCGCGAAGCAGCTGACGTTCTCCCTCCAGGGGCTGACCACGCGCGGCGCGATCTTCAACCTCGGCTACACGTTAGGCTGGGCGGAAGACCAGTCGTCCGGCGGCTCGTTCGGCGGGCTGGGCGGCGGCTTCGGGCGCGGGGGCGGGGCCGGCGGCGGCAGCGGCAGCTTCGGGTCGGCCACCACCGCCGGCAACCCCAACGTCCGCGAGTGGGCGGTGAGCTCGTTCGACCGCCGGCATTCGCTCACCGGGTCGCTGACGTGGCCGGTCAACCTCGGACTCGAGGTCACGGCCACCGGCCGGCTGTCGTCGGGCGCGCCGTTCACGCCGCTGGTCGGGTCGGACATCAATGGTGACGGCGCGCGCAACGACCGCGCCTTCATCTTCGACCCGGCGTCGCCGACGACGGATCCCGCCGTGGCCACGGCGATGGAGAAGCTGAT
The DNA here is from genome assembly GCA_030835125.1 of Gemmatimonadaceae bacterium. Classification (GTDB taxonomy): domain Bacteria; phylum Gemmatimonadota; class Gemmatimonadetes; order Gemmatimonadales; family Gemmatimonadaceae; genus JABWBJ01. Next base: position 145,545 of record JAUQWM010000045.1, read on the forward strand.
CGCGGGTGCGCCGGCCGGCGTGCAGGAGTGCCTGACGAGGCAACTCGGGACTGCCTCGTCGCGGAACTCGTGCCGCGGGGTGTGGCAGCCGAGCCTGGAGATGCAGTTGAACTGGAGGCCGCAGGCGTTCGGCCTCAACCGGCGCCTGATGATCTCGATGAATACGCAGAACCTGCTCGGCGGCCTGGACGAGATGTTCCACGGGAAGAACAACCTCCACGGCTGGGGCGCGATCCGGTCGCAGGACAACACGCTGCTCTATGCGCGGGGCTTCGATCCCGCGAACAACCGGTACCTCTACGAGGTGAACGAGCGCTTTGGGGCGTCGCGCCAGGGCGCGAACGGCATCAGCATCCCGTTCCAGGTCGGCGTGAACGCCCGGTTGATGCTGGGACCGGACCGCGCGCGCGACGCGATCGATGCGGTGCGCGGGGCGGCGATGGGCGGTCGCGGTGGCCGCGGCGGCGGCGCCGGCGCGGGACCCGGCGGCTTTGCGGCCGCGCTGACCAACTTCAACCCGGTGCTGCAGATCCTCAACCTGCGCGACACGCTGAAGCTGAGCGAGGAACAGGTGACGCGACTGACCGTGGTCTCGGACACGCTGAACGCGCAGAACATGGAACTGGCGGAAGCGGTCCGGACGGACGTCGCGAGCGCTGGCGCGAATCCGGACATGGCGGCGCTGAACGCGCGACTGCGGCCGGTGCTGGAGAAGGTGCAGGCGAACCAGCAGGCAGCGCTGCGCCAGGCGCAGGCCATCCTCAGCGCGGAGCAGTGGACGAAGCTGCCGCCGCGGATCAGGAACGGGCGGGGAGGGGGACGGGGAGGGGATTAGTGCCTGCGTGCTGATTGCTGCTTACTGCTGCAGCCGCAGCTTGCTGGGGCTAGTGCCACTTCATGCAGCCCCAGCTCGGCGGTCGACCCCAGCCCCCAGCCCCCGGCCATCAGCGGCAGCAACAGCAAGCAGCAATCAGCACGCAGCCATGCCGTTATCTATCGCGACCTCCTCCACTGCCCGAGGTGTCCGCGGCGATCTCCAGGACGTTCAGCCTCGCCCCCAACCGGATCGGCAGGCTCCACTCGGCATCGCCGGTCGTGGTCCGGAAGCTGACGTTCGCGCCGCTCGGGACCTCGCAGGCGACGAACTCGCCGCGCCAGTCGGTCAGGGCACGCACGCCGCCGGGGCGCCCGATCGGGGTGCCTGACGAGTCGACCGGCGGCGACCACTGGACCTCGATGCGATAGTCGGACGCGGCGCGGCCTGAGCCCTCCTCGCGGAGCACGACGAACAGCGGCGCGAGCGGTGGCCCGTCGGTACGCAGGCCGGGGCACAGCTCGCGCGCGATCGAATCCTGGTCCGGCACGGTCAACGAGACCTGGGCGACCTGCCCGGCGCCGAGGTCCAGTCGTCCGTGCTGGACGAAGCCGCCGCGGTCTGCGGGCCCCGGTCGCATGATCCGGACTTCGTAGCTCCCCGGCACCACGTCGGCGATGAGGAACGCCCCGGTGGAATCGGTCACGAACCGCTGCCCGGAGCCGAGGAGTTCAACGGAAACCGCGTCGGCCGGGGCGGCTCCCTCGCGAATGATCCCCGTCACCGCGGCGAGCTGGTGGACGCGCGCCGAGTCGGTGAGGACGAAGCCGCCGGCCATGCGCACCCCCGTCCCCGGTTTCGCGGTGGCGGCAGCGACGTCGCTGGCGCCCGTTCGCTGGGCGCCCACGGGTCGCGTGCGCTCGAACGGGTGCTGGAGCGACCACAGGTCGTCCACCAGCAGGCCGGCACCGAGTCGCGTGAAGTGAAGCCGGCCGCCCGCGGCGGGACCGCGCAACTGGAGACCGGTATACGTGAACTCCAGCAGCCGCAGCTCGCGGCTCTCGGAGTCGAGCCAGAGCGTGCCCTGGACATCGGCGCGCGAGCGGGCATTCACGGGCCGGAACGCCAACCCGATGCGCGCCGCGCCCTCGTCAGCGGATCGAACGAGGTTGAAGCAGTGCGCCGCGAGGAACTCCGGCGAGATGATCGTGCCGGCATCGAGGCCGTGGAATTCCACACCGCCGGGCGCGGGCCGCCAGAAGCCGAGCGACGCCAGCTCCGCGGCCGGCGCGGTGCGGAAGGGTCGCTCATCGAGCACGGACGCGACGCCGCGTTCCTCACGCAGCACGAGTCCGGAGGCGGCATCCAGCTCCCGGGTGTAGACAAACACGTCGGCGCGCACGAGCCGTTGTTCGCGGGCGATCTCGGTCGCGGCGAGCGCCGCCCAGACGTCGTCCCAGACTTCCGTCGTGGTCGCATCGAGCTCGGTCGACTTCCGGCAGGAGGAACGGGCCTCGACGCGCAGCGCGGCGAGGCGCGTGGCCACCTGCCGCAGCACGATTCGCTCGACCACGCTCTCCCCGGTGTTCACCGGGCGCGCGGCGCTCCGGCGCGGCGCATGACCGATCGCGCGCGCCTCGATCATCCACGTGCCGGCAGACGGCGCGCGCATCGCGAACGCCCCCTCGCCGTCGGTCAGGGTCCGCCGATCGGTGGCCGCCCCCCGGGCGTCCAGCAGCGTGACTACCGCGCCGCGCAACGGAGTTTCCGCGCCCTCCGCCACCACCGTGCCGCGAATCACCTGCGCGGTCGCCACGGTGGGTCCCGGGAGGAAGAGCAGGGCCAGCCACGATCTCCGCCACGGGCGTCGAGTGCTCACGAGGACAACTCCGGCATCAGGGATCGAGCGCGAACGACGTTAGGACAGCCACCACAACCGGTCAAGCGCGCGCCGATCGCGCCGGGTCACGAGTCCCGCAACGCAACCACCGGATCGACCCGCGCCGCCTTCCAGGCCGGCAATGCACTGGCCAGGAGTGCCACCGCTCCCAGCGTGATGATGACTATTCCGAGGACCACCGGATCCGACGCCCCCACCCCGAACAGCAGCGTCGCGATCACCTTCGTCGAACCCCACGTCGCGAACAGGCCGATCACCAGTCCCGCTCCCGCCAGGACCATTCCCTGACGGACGACCATTCCGAGGATCCGGCCGCGCGGGGCGCCCAGCGCGGTACGAACCCCGATCTCCCGCGTGCGTTCCACGACCGTCGCCGACAGGACCCCGAACAGTCCAGCGGCCGCCAGGACCAGCGCCACGACCGCAAACCCTGCGAACAGCGCGAGCGCGAACCGGCGGTCCGCCGTCGAAAGGGCCATCAGCCGGTCCATGGTGCCCGTCTTCGAGATCGCGATGCCGGGAATCGCCCCCTGCAGCGCACGGCGCAACGACGGGATCGTCGTCGCGGCAGGGACCGAGGTGTGCACGACCAGCACCATCCCGCCCTCTTCTCCCCACTGGGCCGACGGCACGTAGACCTGCAACTCCTGCTGGCTGTCGAGGCCCCGGTGCAACGTGTTGCCCACGATTCCGACTACCGTCCGTGAGGATCCCTCGCTGCCGCCGACTCGCAGGCGGCGCCCGAGGGCGTTGCCGCCGGGGAAGAGGCGCTCCGCGGCCTCCTCGTTGAGGAGGGCGACCGGCGGCGATCCCGCCCGGTCGGATTCCTCAAGCGCACGACCGGCTCGCAACGGGACGTCCATCGCCGCCAGGTAACGTGGGGTCACCGCGTACCGCAACGCGTACGGGTCCTCGGCGGGATTCGCCCCGGCGCGGTCCTCGAGATGGAGGCCGTACATGTCGACATTGCCGCCTAACGGCACCTGCGAGGCCAGGGCCGCTTCGCGGACGCCGGGCACGGCGCGCACCGCCTCCAGCGCCTGTTGCCACGCCTGCGCGACCGCGCCGCTGTCGGCAAAGCGCGGCCCCGACAGGTCGAGCTCCATCGTCACGCGATCGCCCGTCGCGAACCCGGCGTCAACCGCGAGCAGGCGCGTCATGCTGCCGAGGAGCAGGGACGCACCCGAGACCAGCACCACCGCCAGCGCGACCTCGCCGGCGACCAGTGCGCCACGCAACCGGTGCCGGCCCGAACCCGTGAGTGATCGTGCCCCGGCGCGGATACTTCCCTGCAGCCCGCCGCGCAGCAGCGCGACCGCCGGCAGCAGACTTGCCGCCAGCCCGGTGGCGATCGCGAGACCGATGGCGAAGGCCAGCGCGTTCGCGTCGATGGCGACGCGATCCAGTCGGGGCACACCTGGCGGCGCCAGCCGGGTCACGACGTCCACCCCGATCACCGCAAGCAGGCTGCCGATCGCCGCCGACGCGATCGCGAGGAGCAAGCCCTCGGAGACGAGGAGCATTCCCAGTCGCACACGCGACGCCCCGAGTGCGACGCGCACCGCGAACTCGCCCTCGCGCCGCAGGGCGCGACCGAGGAGCAGGTTGGCCACGTTGAAGCACGCGATCAGCGCGACGACGCCAACCGCCGCGAGCAACGCGAGCAGGGCCGGGCGCGTCTCGCGCACCACGAATTCGTGGACCGGCACCAGCGCCGTTCCCGGAGACGCATACTCGCCAGGAAAGCGCTCCTTCAACCTCGCGAAGGCCTGGTCGAGTGCGCCGCCTGCCGCGGAAACCGACACGTCCGGGGCGAGCCGGGCGACCATCCGCAGGTGTCGGCAGGTGCGGCAGGCCCATGGAAGAGAGACGTCGTATCCCAGCGGCGCCCAGATCTCGGTGCCGGGCGCCAGCAGGCTCTCGAAAGTCGGAGGCAGGACCCCGGCGACCCGGAACGCGACCCCGTTCACCATCACATCCCGTCCCACGATGCCGCTGTCGGCGCCGAATCGTGCACGCCACAACCCGTACCCGAGCACCACGACCCGATTCGCCCCGCGTGCGTCCTCCTCGGCCGTGAACCCCCGGCCGAGCATCGGCGTGACGCCCAGAACGTCGAAGAAACGCCACGTCACCCGCTGGCCGGCGAGGCGGGTGGTCTCGGATCCGTCGCTCAGGGTCGGGGTCCAGTAGCTCATCGCCGCGGTCGACGCGAAGATCCGCTCGCGCGACAGGTCCTCGAACGTCGGGTATCCGACGTTGCTTTCGCTACCGTCCGCGTCCCGCTCCCAGACGAGGGTGAGCCGGTCGCTCGCGGGGTACGGGGGTGGCGCGAAGAGCGCGGCGCGGGCCACCGAATAGACCGACGTGCTCGCACCGATGCCGAGGGACATCGTGAGGATCACGAGGAGCGACAGCGCCGGGGCGCGCGAGAGCGAGCGGGTCGCGATGCGGATCGATTGCAGGATGGTGTCCATGGGGGCCTCAGCGCGGAGATCGGTCTGTGTGGGAATCGCGTCCGGCCACGGGCCGGCCAGAAGGTGCAGCGCCTCGCGCCAGAACCACGCGCGGGCACGCGCCGCCCCGAGGCTCGTCAGGCGCTCGTCGTATGCCTCGAGCAGGTCGCCAATGAGGTACTCGCGATCCGGCTCCGGAACCCGCCGGGCAATGATCCACAAGGCGAGCCGGGGTGGACTCGCGTGACGACGATCGCGGCTCACGGGAGTTCGAGGCCGGGCGTCAGGCCACGCGTCATCCGGCGCAGGGCATTCACGGACGCTGCGAGTTCGCGCTTTCCGGCCGCGAGCGGGCGGTAGTACTTCTTGCGCCGCCCGCCGCGTTGTGGTGTCGGGTCGCCGAGTCGCGAGGCGACCAGTCCCTTGTTCTCGAGCCGGAGCAGGGTGGTGTAGACCGCGCCAACGGTGACGTCGCGGCCGGCTTCGCGCTCGATCTCGTCGCGAATGGCGACGCCGTAGGCCTCCGCCCCGAGGCGGACGAGGGCCAGCAGCACCAGTTGCTCGAATTCCCCCAGGCCGTGATTCACGTCCATTTCTCCGACAAAGTCGAGGAAATAGACAGCCCCCGGCAGGAAAGGGTTTGGTGGCTGGCGGCGCCGCCCGGTGACCGGACGACGCGCGGCGGTGGACTACCTGGTCAGCGGCGCACCGGGAACGGCGCGAGGCGGGTCACCAGGTCGAGGTTGCTGATGTGGAGGTTGGTGCCGGTGCCGACGCGGAACCCGAAGGTGCCGTCCAGCGGGAGGTCGCGGGCGTGGATGGCCGTGATGCGCTGGCCGTTCGCCGAAAGGATTGCCGAATCACCCTGCACGAGCACGCGCATGATGTTGTGCGCGGTGCCCTCGCCGCCGTCGTGTGGCTTCACGGCAGGCGACTTCACCGGCGGAAACAGCGCGGTGGTGACCCCGCCCTCGCGGCGCTCGATGGAGGCCGATCCATCTCTGGTGAGCAGGAAGGCGGTCCATGAGCCGCTCGACCCATCGAGGGAACGTCCGCCCAGGAAGACACCGTAGCCTTCGTTGTTCGTGCCGGGAAAGAGGAAGATCTCGGCCTCGATGGCGAATCGCCCGCTCGCCTGGTTGGCGGGGTCATAGACGATCGACGCGACGGGTCCGGTGGTGATGTGCCAGCCGGGCGGCATCCGGACATGGCTAACCGCGGAATCGGGCGCCGGGGCGTCGGTGCGCACGCGCCAGCCCGGGGGCCGGGATTGTGCGGGAAGGAGGGAGGGGCCGAGGAGGGCCGCCAGGAGCACGGAGGAGAGTCGCATGGAGTTCCGGGTGTGACGGGATCGGGGCGGGAAGGACCGCACGATCGTGTTAGCCGTTGGGCCGTTCACCCATTAGCGCCCGGCCGGTCCGCACGACGATATCGGGGAGGGCCTCCACGTCGGCCGCCCCGGTCCGGAAGTTGACGATGCAGGCCCGCAGGACGTAGGAGCCATTGATGACCGCGTTGGAGACGAACACCTCGCCGCCTGCCTGGAGGCGGGTCACGAGGTCTGCGTTGAGGCTATTCAGGTATTCCTCACGGGCGCTTCCGGTGAGCGCGAGGCCTTCCGGCACGAACCTGAAGGTGGCGATGCTCAGCCCCAGCGTGAACGCCTCGAGCTCGGGGTGTGCCTGGGCGGCCCGGTACATCTCCTCCGCGAGGGCGATGTCGTCGCGGATCATGCGGACGTAGCCATCGCGTCCCGCCTGGCGGAGTCCCAGCCAGACCTTGAGGGCGCGGAACCCGCGCGAGTTCTGGAGTCCCAGTTCGTGGAAGTTGGTGGGCGCCTGGCCGTCGCCGCCGTCCGTGAAGTGGTAGTACGCCGGGTGGAAGCTGAACGCGTCCTCGAGGTGCCGGGCGTCGCGCACCAGCGTACACCCGGCTTCGAGTGGCGCATACAGCCACTTGTGCGGGTCCACCGCGACCGAGTCGGCCAGCGCCAGGGCCTTGAGGTCGGGGGACGCCTCGGGGAGGGCGGCGGCCGGCGCGCCGTACGCGCCGTCCACGTGGAACCACAGGTCGTGCCGCCGGCACGTGTCCGCGATGTCGCCTAACGGGTCGATGGCGCCCGTGCTGACCGAGCCCGCGGTCCCGACCACCAGGAAGGGGAGGTGCCCGGCGGCGCGGTCGGCGGCGATGGCGGCCTCCAGCGCATCGACGCGCATGCGGAGCCGGTCATCGACGTCGATCCAGCGGACGGCGTCGAGGCCGAGCCCGAAGAGGTCGGCCGCCTTCTGGATCCAGGTGTGCGTCTCGCGCGACACGTAGGCGAGCAGCTGGCCACTGCCGGCGCGGAGGCCGGCCTGTCGCACGTCCCATGGCGCCTTCGCCCGCCGGGCGGCGAGGAAGCCGACCATGTTCGCCATGTTGCCGCCACTCACCATGATCCCGCCGCACGCGGCCGGGTACCCGATCAGTTCCGCGACCCACCGCACCGCCTGCCGCTCGATCTCGGTGGCGACCGGCGAGAGCACGAACGCGCCCACGTTCGGGTTCATCGCCGCCGCCAGCAGGTCGCCGAGGATGCCTAACGGCGCCGGGGACGAAGTGATGTAGCCCCAGAACCGCGGGTGGCCGTTGAACAGCGAGTGCTCCACGAGCAGGCGGGTGACCTGGTCGAGGATCTCCGCCGGGTCGCCGCCGGACGCGGCCAGCGGACCCTGGCCGAGTCGGTCGCGGATCAGGGTGGGGGAATCCCCCAGCGTGACCGGGCGCCCCGGCAGCGTCGCCAGGTGCGCGGCGATCCGGTCGACGAGTTCGTGGCCGAGGGTCCGGAACTGGTCCGGTCCCATATCCAGGGGGACGGTGCGGTGGCTCGGAGTCATCGTTGAGCGCAAGCGTTGAGCGCAAGGCGCAAAGGACAGGGACGAAGGCCCTGCGCCTTGCGCCTCGCGCGTCGCGGGTCGCCTATTGGGCGATTCCCTTCACGGTCGGGTACTTGATCCCGAGCTGCTCGAGGTACGTGCGGTACTTCGTGGGATCGTAGTAGTACTTCTTCATCTCGTCGCGGTACTTCGCCATGATGTCGGCGTTGAGCCAGATGGCGGGTTGGTCAACCGGGCGGATGAACGGCGTGTACTTCCGGTCCTTCGTCTGGACGGTGCGGAAGTAGTCCCAGGCGTCGGCGATCACCTTCGGCGTCATGAACATGTCGAGCAGGGTAAGGGCCTGCACCTTCGCTCCCTGCAGCGCGCCCTTGTGGGCGATCGGCGTGGCCATGGCGATGGCGTTCGCCCAGTTGTGGCCCGGCCCGCCGGGGACGTTCGACGGGTAGCGCAGCGTCACCGTGGGCACGACCCACGAGACGTCGCCGATGTCGTCGGACCCGCCGCCCATGCGCACCGCGTTGGGGTTCGGCGGGCGCAGCTCGTTCACGGTCGTATCCAGGCCGCTCTCGCGGACGCCGAGTTCGCGCTGCAGCCCCTTGGCCAGCGTGAGGTCGTTGGCGTCCCACTTCGGCATGCCGACGCGCTGGATGTTCCGGTGCATGGTCTCGGCGATCGACTTGCTGAAGTGCTGGTCCCAGGCCGACCCGATGATCATGACCGTGTCCACCTTCGTGTCGGTCATGAGCGCGGCCCCCTCGGCCATCTTGCGGGCCGCCTCGAACATCGCCATGGTGCGCTCGTAGTCGAGCTGGCGGAAGTAGAACCAGATCGACGCCGTCTGCGGCACCACGTTAGGCTGGTCGCCCCCGTCGGGGATCACGTAGTGGGACCGCTGCGGCAGCTCGAGGTGCTCGCGCTTGAACTCCCAGGCCTGCGCCATCAGCATCACCGCGTCCAGCGCCGACTTGCCGCGCCACGGCGCGCCGGCCGAGTGCGCGGTCTGGCCCCGGAAGCGGAACTCGGCGGAGATCAAGGCGTTGCCGCCGCCCGGACCCCACTGCACGCCGAGGTCGCTGGAGACGTGCGTGAAGATCGTCGCGTCCACATCCTTGAAGACGCCGGCCCGCACCAGGTGCGCCTTCGTCCCGAGCTGCTCCTCGGCCACCCCGGGCCAGAGGACGAGCGTACCGGGAATGCGCTCCCGCTCCATGATCTGCTTCACCACCAGCGCCGCGGCGATGTTCACGGCCTGCCCGCTGTTGTGGCCCTCGCCATGGCCCGGAGCGAGCGGGATCTGCGCCTCGCGATAGCCGACGCCCGGCTTCTGGTTCGCCTGCGGGATGCCGTCGATGTCCGATCCCAGGGAGATCACCGGCTTGCCCGATCCCCAGCGTGCGACCCAGGCGGTGGGAATGCCCGCCACGCCGCGCTCGATGGTGAATCCGTTCTGCTCGAGGATCCCCGTGAGGTACTTCGAGGTCTCGAACTCCTGGAAGCCGAGCTCGCCGAAGGAGAAGAGCATGTCGACGATCTCCTGCACCATCTTGGCGCGGCCGTCGACGGCTGTCAGCGCCTCGGCCTTCAGGCGTTCCAGCCGTGGATCGGCGGCTCCTGCCTGGGAAAGGACCGGACGCGGCACGGTGACCAGCGCCGCGGCGCCCATGGCAACGATCGCAAGCAGGCGAGGCAGGTTCATCACGGACTCCTGAGTTGAGGGCTCCAGTCGGACCGGGAAATCTGGCCCCGGTTCGGGACGATGCCAGCCCGTCGGCGGGTTCAGGACCGCAGCAGGTCCACCCCACGCTCGGCCACGGCCATGACGCTGGCCTGGGCATTGGCGGCGACGCAGCCCGGAATGACCGACGCATCGATCACCCGGAGGCCCTCAACCCCGCGAACGCGGAGCTCGGTGTCGACGACGGAGGCCGCGTCCTCACCCATCCGACAGGTCCCCACCGGGTGGAACGCGGACGCGGTGTGGAGCCTCAGGTGATCATCGATCGACATGGCGCCTGGCGCGAATTCCTCCCGGATCCCCGCACGGCGCATTGCTTCGGTACCGGCGATGCGGCGCGCGAGGCCGACGCCCAGGTGCACCGCGTCGCGATCGGCCTGCTCCGACAGGTACCCGGGGTCGATGTCAGGCGCATCATCCGGATCCGCCGTCCTGAGCGACACGCGACCCCGGCTCACGGGCGAGAGCGTCGCGACCTCGAAGTCCACCAGCGGCAGGCCCGTTTCGGGGAAGACGCGCCATCGGAATGCCACCCGGACATCCGGAATGTCGCCTGACGACAGGGTGGCGACGGCGGCGACATCGCACACGTTGGACGCCAGGAAACCGCGCCGACGCGCGACGTAATCGAATCCCGCGAAAAAAAGCCGGTCTGGCCGTGTCAGGGATTGCCCTTCATGATGGAACGCGACCGGCACCCGCACCTGGTCCTGCAGTGAGTCGCCAACGCCGGGCTGGTCGACGTTCACCGCGATGCCCATTCGTTGGAGGGCATCGGCCGGGCCAACTCCTGAAAGCATGAGGAGTTGCGGCGTGCGGACCGCGCCAGCGCACAACACGACGCTCGCCGACCGAATCGTGCGCGTCCCGGCCCTATTCCTGCATTCCACGCCCGTCACCCTTCCACGATCCATGAGGATCCGCGTTACCTGAACGCCCGTCTCGTGGTGAAATCCCGGATGTCGCTTGCCCAGCGCCAGGTAAGTCTTCCCGGAGGCACTCCTCATCCCGCGATCCTGCGTCACTGCATAGTAGCCGACACCATGAGACTGAGGTCCGTTGAAGTCCTCGACCGGTTCGATGCCCGCTTCGACGCTTCCGCGCACGAAGGCGTCGGCGAGGGGGTAGCTGAAGCGAGCGCGGGATACCGCAATTGGCCCGCCGGATCCATGGTAGGCGGACTCGCCGCCCTCGAAGTCCTCGAAGCGCCGATGGTACGGCAACAAGTCGGCAAACGTCCAGCCGGGAACTCCCCAGCGATCGTACGAGGCGGGATGTCCCCGCGTGTAGATCATCGCGTTGATCGCCGAACTGCCTCCCGTTATGCGCCCGCCCGGAAACCAGACTCGGCGACCGTCCAGCGCAGCCTGGGGGGTCGTGTACTGGTTCCAGCAGTAGGCGTCGGGGCGACGCAGCCATGCCCACAGCCCGAGGAGCGGCACGTCGAGCACGCGTCGATAGGGACCGCCTGCCTCGAGGAGGATGACGGAAGCCCCTCGCTCCGCGAGCCGGGCCGCGACGATGCATCCGGCCGTGCCTGCGCCCACCACGATGTGGTCGACGACGTCGGGTTTCTGCGGAGCGCCGGTCACCCGGGCGAGTATACGGACCCCGCCGGGGTGTGCCAAGCGCGCCTTCGCGAACGGCGGGTGCGGTCATGACGGCCACGAGCGTGCTCCGCATTGCGCTCGTGGGCGCGGGTGAGGTGGCGGAGCACAAGCACCTGAGGGCGCTGCGCGAGGTGCGTGGCGCGACCGTCGTCGCATTGGCCGACCCTGATACCGTGCGCTGCGCCCGCGTCGCCGATCGGTATGGCATTCCACAGCGCCTGAGTGAGGCGCACGCCTGCTTCTCGCCCCAGATTGCCGACATCGTGGGGATCCTGACGCCGCCAGGCACGCACGCGGAACTGGCCATCGCCGCGATCGAGCAGGGACGTCACGTCCTCGTCGAGAAGCCGCTCGCGCTGACGCTCGCGGACTGTGACGCACTCGTCGCGGCGTCGCGCGGAAACAGCGTGAGCACGATGACCGGATTCCACATGCGGTGGCACCGGCTGCTCTCGCGGGCGCGCGACCTCATCGCGTCCGGTGTCCTTGGCCGGCTCGAGTCGATTCGCGGCACCTGGAACAGCCCGCGGGGCGACGAGACTGCCCCTCCATGGAAGCGGGCGCGTATCACCGGAGGTGGGGCGATCGTCGAACTGGGTGTGCACCTCTTCGATCAGTGGCGTTGGCTCACCGGAGCGGAGGTCATCGAGGTCTTCGCGCGCGCACGGCATGGAACGCGCGACGATGAAAACGCCACCATCTCCGCGACCCTGTCGAACGGGATGCTCGCGGAGGCGGTGATTTCGGAGCGGACGAGCCATGTCATCGAGATCGAGGTCTGCGGCGACGAAGGCCGCCTCCGGGTGTCGTGCCAGCGCTTCGACGGGCTCGAGGTGTACGCGCGCCGGGAGACCGCGGGCATGATGGGTCCGCGCCGACGGGCCCTCGTTCGCACGCTTCGCGAGCTGCCGCGAGGCATCGCCCGCATGCGCACGCTTGGTGACTACGGTGACTCGTATCGCGGCGAGTGGCAGCACCTGGTGGACTCCGTCCGCGCCGGCGGGACGCCATCGTGCACGATGGAGGATGGGCGCGCGGCGGTCCTCGTGGCCCTCGCGGCCGCCGCGTCCGCGGCCTCCGGACGTTCGGTGCGGGTCGCCGACGCGCCGACCACACTTGTGGCCGCTCGATGACTCCCCTCACGGCGGGCGCCACGAAGGCGTTCTCGGTGGTGCTGTGCACCGTGGACCGGGTCAGCGGCGCGCTGGCGGCGATCCGGTCCATCGTGCGCGACACGCCGTCGGCGGACGTGGTCGTGGTGGACCAGGGCCGGACGTCCGAGCTGGCGACGCTGATCGCGCGGGACCCGGAGCTCGCCGCGGTCCGCCTGGTGGATGCGCCTCCCCGGGGGCTCGCCGCCGCGCGCAACGTGGGTGTGCAGGCCAGTCGCGGGGCGATCATCGCCTTCACCGACGACGATTGCGAGTGCACGCCGGGATGGGGCGCGGGACTGCGCGCGGCCCTGGGTCGTGACCCGCGGATCGGCATGGTGTTCGGGAACGTCGAGGCGCCGGGCTACGATCGCACCGCCGGCTTCATCCCCGCGTATCGGGTGCCCGCGTTCCTCGTGGCCGAGGGCGTCCGGGACAAGGCGCGGATCGAGGGGATCGGCGCCTGCATGGCGGTCCGCCGCGACGCCTGGAACGCGATCGACGGCTTCGATGAGTCGTTAGGTTCGGGCGCTCCCTTCCGCGCGGGAGAAGACACCGACTTCGCCGTCCGTGTCCTGCTGGCCGGGTGGCGGGTGGCCGAGACCCCGGACGCCGCGGTCGTGCACCATGGGTTCCGCACCTGGGCGCAGGGGGAACGGCTCATCGCCGGCTACATGTACGGCCTTGGCGCGACCAACCTCAAGATGCTCCGACTGGGTCGTGTGGCGGCCGCACGGCCGCTGGTGGCGCTGGCCTGGCGCTGGCTGGCGGGTGTGCCGGTGGTCGACCTGAACCAGCGGCCACCGCGGCTGCCCCGGTTGCGGGCATTCCTGCGCGGGGCCGTCGATGGATGGCGGATTCCCCTCACGCCCGGCACGGGCCACTTCATCCGTCCGGCGTCCATGCACACGGGGCTCACCCCCGCTTCCGTGCCGCGGCACTCCGACGCCGCCTGACACCACGAGTTCGTCAGGCACCGCGCGCCGGGATTGCCGGCTGCATGCCCCGCGCCGCTCCCACACGACGGGGGTCATGCGCCAGCTCCGCGAGCAGCGTCATGAGCAGCCGCGGATCCACCGGCTTCACGAGGTGATGGTCGAACCCGGCTTCGCGTGACCGCCGCCGGTCCTGTTCCTGCCCCCATCCCGTGAGCGCGATGATCACCATGTCGCCGCCCCAGGGTTCGCTCCGGATCAGCCGCGCCGCCTCGTAACCATTCCGCAGCGGCAGGCCGACGTCGAGCAGCACGACGTCGGGCCGGAAGCTCTCGGCCGCGTGGACCGCTTCCACGCCATCGAACGCCATGCGCACGTCGTTGCCCATCAGCTGCAGCAGCACGCTCAGGCTGTCCACGGAATCGCGATTGTCGTCCACGACCAGCAGCCGCAGCCGGGAGGTCGGATGTTCATCGGAGGTCGTCGGCGTGGCGTTCGCCGCGGCACCCACCGCGACCGGTAGCCGGATCTCGAACGCACTGCCGTGCCCCGGTCCGTCGCTGTGGGCGGAGATGCGCCCGCCGTGCATCTCCACGATCTGCTTCGAAAGCGCGAGGCCGACCCCCAGCCCGCCACGGCCGCGCTCGTGCTGGCGGTCCACCTGCACGAACATCTCGAAGACGTGCCCGAGCATCTCGAACGGGATCCCGATCCCCGAGTCGGTCACGGTCACGACCGCCTCGGCGCCGTCCCGCTTCACGCTGACCCGCACGCGGCCGCGATCGTCGCTGTAGCGCGCCGCGTTGTTGAGCAGGTTGGAGATCACCTGCGCGATGCGCGTGACGTCCGCCAGCAGCGTGATGGGCTCGGGCGGCAAGTCGACGACCAGCTCATGCCTGCCCCCGTCGATGAGGTGCCGGCTTGCCTCGACGGCCGCCTCCACGATCGACGAGAGGTTGGCCAGCTCGCGCCGCAGCTCGAGCCGGTTCTGCGTGATGCGACTGATGTCGAGGAGGTCGTCGACCAGGCGCGTCAGCGCGCGCGCCTGCCGGTCGATGACGTCCGCTGCCCGGCGCTGGTCGGGCTGCAACCCGCCCTTGAGGCGCAGCAGCTCGACGGCGTTGCGGATGGGCGCCATCGGGTTCCGCAGCTCGTGCGCCAGCGTGGCGAGGAAGTCGTTCTTGCGGCGATCGGCCTCCTGCAACGCCTGCTCCGCATGCTTGCGTTCGGTGATGTCGGCACTGACCCCGATGCGACGCGGCGGCGCGTCCGGCGACACGATCGTCCGGCCGTTCACCATGAGCCAGCGGACCGCCCGGTCCGACGGACGCACGATGCGGAACTCGAAGGCGTAGTCGGCGTCATCCTCGGCCCCGATGGCGAGCGCCTCGGTCAGGGCCGCCTGTACGATGGCCTCGTCCTCCGGATACGACAGCGCGGTCAGGCTCTCGACCGGCACCGAGCGCGTGTCGGGCGGGAGTCCGAGCAGGGTCGCCTGCAGCTCGTCGATGTGGCAGACGTTGGAGCTCCCGTCGAGTTCCCACGTCCCCATGCGCCCGGCGTCGAGCGCGATCCGCAACCGCTCTTCGCTTGCGGCCAGCACCCGGTGCGCGTGCATGACCTCGGCCGTGCGATCCTGGACGCGCATCTCCAGCTTCTGGTTCGCCTCCCGGAGCGCCTCGTCGGCGCGCTCGCGTTCCACGATCTCGCGCTGGAGCTGGTCGTTGGTCGTGGAGAGGGCGCGCGACACGCGATACAGGTCGGCGAAGATCTCGATCTTCGCGCGCAGGATTTCCGGGTCGAGCGGCTTCGTGAGGTAGTCGACCGCCCCGGCCTGGTACCCGCGCAGGATGTCGGTCTCATCGAGCATGTGCGCGGTCACGAACAGGATGGGAACGTGCCGGGTGCGGCGGCGCCCCTTGATGAGGCCGGCCAGCTCGAGGCCGCTCATGTCCGGCATCTGGATGTCCAGCACGATGGCCGCGAACTCGTGCTCGAGCATCGCCAGCAACGCCTCGTCGGCGGACTGGGCACAGACCAGCAGGCAGCCGCTGGGCGTGAGCACGGCCTGCAGCGCCTCCAGGTTGCGCACCTGGTCATCGACCAGCAGCACCTTCACGATGTCCGCCATGCCGTATCTCCGCGCTCAGCGATGGAGCCAGACGCGCAGCAGTGAGAGGAGTTGCTCCGTGTTCACGGGTTTCGCGATGTAGTCGGATGCCCCCGCCTCGAGGCACTTCTCGCGGTCGCCCTTCATGGCCTTGGCCGTCAGGGCGACGATGGGCAGGGTGCGGAAGCGCGGGTCGCGGCGGATCTGCCGGATCGTCTCGTAGCCGTCCATCTCGGGCATCATGATGTCCATCAGGACGGCGCTGAGCCCGGGCGTGGCCTTGAGGATATCGATGGCCTGGCGGCCGTTCGTCGCGCCGAAGACCTCCATGTCGAGGTTCTCCAGCACCGAGGTGAGGGCAAAGATGTTCCGGGCGTCGTCGTCGACGACCAGGACCTTCCGGTCCCGCAGCACGTCGTTCGACCCATGGAGTCCCTCGATGAGCTTCCGCTTCGACTCGGGCAGGGCGCCGAACACGCGATGCAGGAAGAGCGCCGTCTCGTCGAAGAGGCGTTCCGGCGAGCGGACATCCTTCAGCACGATGCTGCGCGCGTAGGTCTGCAGTCGCAGTTCCTCCTCCTCCGACAGTTCCTTGCCGGTGAAGACGACGATCGGCACTTCGTGCATCCGGCCGTGGCTCCGCAGCTTCTCGAGCAGCTCGAAGTCGCTCACGTCAGGCAGCCGCAGGTCGACGACCACGCACCCGAAGTCGGTGCCGTCGATCGCCGCGATGGCGTCGGCGGCCGTTCCCACGGCCGTGATCTCGATGTCGTTGTGGGCCAGCAGCGCGACGATGCTCTCCCGCTCGATCGGGTTGTCCTCGATGACCAGCAGGCGCCGCACCTGCGGTTGCGCAAAGGCGCGAATCCGGTCGAGGGCCCCCTCGAGGGCGTCGGTGGTGGCCGGCTTCACCAGGTACGAGAACGCCCCGTGGGACAGTCCGTGCTGCCGCTCCTCCTCGATCGACAGCATCTGCACGGGGATATGCCGGGTGGCGGGGTCGAGCTTGAGGTTGTTGAGGACCGTCCAGCCCAGCATGTCGGGCAGGAAGACGTCGAGCGTGATCGCGGTCGGCTGGCGCTCGTGCGCCAGCGCCAGCGCCTGCCCGCCCCGCGTGGCCACGATGCCCTTGAACCCGCGGTCGCGGGCGAGGCCGAGGAGGACGCGGGCGTAGTGCGGATCGTCGTCGACGATGAGGAGCACCGCGTCGCCTTCGGCGATGGCGTCGCGGTCGTCGGGAATCGACTCCTCGTTCTTCGCGATGCTCGACAGCATGCGCGGTGCCGGCGTCGTGACCCGCAGGCCCTGCTCCGTGGACGGCGCCGCGTTGCCGCGTGCCGGCCCCTCGTACGTGTCGGGGAGGTACAGCGTGAAGGTGCTGCCCTGGCCGGGGCTGCTCGTCAGGCGGATCTCGCCGCCGAGGAGCGAGGCCAGCTCGCGGCTGATGGCGAGGCCCAGGCCGGTGCCGCCGTACTTGCGGCTGGTGCCGGCGTCGGCCTGCTGGAAGGCCTCGAAGATCAGCTTCTGCTTGTCGGCGGCGATCCCGATGCCGGTGTCGCTGACGACGAACGCCACCGCGCGCTGGGCGCGGCGCAGCACGGCGTGGTCGGGCGACCAGCCGCCGCTCACGCGCCGCACCGAGAGGTCCACGTTCCCCTGCGCGGTGAACTTGAAGGCGTTGGAGAGCAGGTTCTTCAGGATCTGCTGCAGCCGCTTGGGGTCGCTCGAGAACGACGGCGGCAGGGTGGCGTCGATGTCGATCGAGAACACGAGGTTCTTCGAGTCGGCGACGTGCCGGAACGTCCGCGCCACGTTGTCGCGGAGCGAGGCGAACAGGATCTCCTCGGCCTCCACCGTCACCGTGCCCGACTCGATCTTCGACAGGTCGAGGATGTCGTTGATCAGCGTCAGCAGGTCGGTGCCCGCCGAGTGGATGTTGCGGGCGTACTCGACCTCCTTGGGGCTCAGCTTGCCGGTGTTGTTCTCGCCCAGCTGGTGGGCCAGGATGAGGATCGAGTTGAGCGGCGTCCGGAGCTCGTGCGACATGTTGGCCAGGAACTCGGACTTGTACTTCGACGTGAGCGCCAGCTCGGCGGCCTGGTCCTCCAGTGCGCGACGGGCCTGCTCCACCTCCTTGTTCTTCCGTTCCACCTCGACGTTCTGCGCCGCGAGCTGCCGGGCCTTCGATGCCAGCTCCTCGTTGGTGCTCTGGAGTTCCGTCTGGCGGGTCTGCAGCTCGAAGGTGAGCTGCTGCGACTGCCGGAGCAGGTTCTCCGTGCGCATCGTCGCCTCGATCGTGTTCAGCACGACGCCGATCGACTGGGTGAGCTGCTCGAGGAAGGTGAGGTGGGTGGCGGTGAAGGGCGTCAGCGACGCCAGCTCGATGACGGCCTTGGTCTCGCCCTCGAACAGCACGGGCAGCACGACGACGCTGGTCGGGTGCGCCTGGCCGAGGCTGGAATGGATGCGCGCGTAGCCCTTCGGGATCCGGTTGAGCAGGATGCGCTGCTTGTCCACCGCGCACTGGCCGACGAGGCCCTCGCCGAAGGCAAGCGACTGCGGCTGCCGGCTTCCCTGTGCGTACCCGGCCAGCAGCATCAGCGTCGGGTCGTCGCCGAAGGAGCTGTCGACCGGCTCGGCGCGCCGCACCTGGTAGATGGCGCCCTGCTGCGCGCCGACGAGCGGCGCCAGCTCGGAGAGGAGCATGCCGCCCACGGTCACCAGCTCGCGCTGGCCCTGCAGCATGCGGGTGAACTTGGCCAGGTTCGTCTTCAGCCAGTCCTGTTCCTCGTTGCGCTCGGTGGTGGCGCGGAGGTTGTCGATCATCGTGTTGATGTTGTCCGACAACTCGGCCACCTCGCCTAACGCCTCGATCTGGATCGACCGCGTCAGGTCGCCCTTCGTCACCGCCGTCGCGACCTCGGCGATCGCGCGCACCTGGTTGGTGAGGTTCGCGGCCAGCAGGTTCACGTTGCCGGTGAGGTCCTTCCACGTGCCGGCGGCGCCGGGCACGTTCGCCTGCCCGCCGAGGCGGCCCTCGACGCCCACCTCGCGGGCCACGTTCGTCACCTGTTCCGCGAACGTGGCCAGCGTGTCGGTCATGTTGTTGATCGTCACTGCCAGCGCCGCCACCTCGCCCTTGGCCTCCACCGTCAGCTTCTGCTGCAGGTCGCCCTCGGCAACCGCCGTCACCACCCGCACGATGCCGCGCACCTGGTTGGTGAGGTTGCCGGCCATCTGGTTCACGTTGTCGGTGAGATCCTTCCAGGTGCCGGCCACGCCGGGCACCTGCGCCTGGCCGCCGAGCTGCCCTTCGGTGCCGACGTCGCGGGCCACGCGCGTCACCTCGGACGCGAAGGCGTTGAGCTGGTCCACCATCGTGTTGATGGTGTCCTTGAGCTCGAGGATCTCGCCCTTCACGTCCACCGTGATCTTGCGCGACAGGTCGCCGCCGGCGACGGCGGTCGTCACCTCGGCGATGTTGCGGACCTGCGCCGTCAGGTTCGACGCCATCAGGTTCACCGAGTCGGTGAGGTCCTTCCAGGTCCCGGCCACGCCCAGCACCTCGGCCTGGCCCCCGAGCTTGCCCTCGGTGCCCACCTCGCGCGCCACGCGCCTCACCTCGGACGCGAAGGCGTTGAGCTGGTCTACCATGGTGTTGATGGTGTCCTTGAGCTCGAGGATCTCGCCC
>JAUQWM010000046.1 GCA_030835125.1 Gemmatimonadaceae bacterium
GGATGCGCCTTTCGCCGCGGCCGCCGCGTCGGCGCGCCGCAAGCTCGCGTTCGACCTCCCGCTCACCAGCGAGGCGATGGAGACGATCCTCGCGTTGCCGATCCCCGAGCACGCGCGCCAGGCACTCGCCGTCCTCCAGGAGGCCGTCATCGAGCGCGTCGCGGTGTCCTGCCGGTACTTCACCATGTCGCGGCGCACGGAGGAGGATCGGCAGCTCGAGCCGTGGGGGCTGCTCTTCCAGTGGGGACGCTGGTACTGCGTCGCCCGGGCGCGCGACCGCGATGACCCGCGCCTCTTCCGCGTGGACCGCATGCGCGACGTGAAGCGCCTCCCCGGCACCACCCCGCACTTCACCGTGCCTGACGAGTTCGACGTGCGCGCGTTCGCCGGACGGACGCCGTGGGAGTTCGGCGCCGCTCCCGCCACCACCTGCGTGGTGCGGTTCGAGTTCCCCGAGTCCCGCTGGGTGCTGAACCGCGGCGTCGGCCGGCTGGTCCGCGAGAATGACGACCGCTCGGCGGCCCTCGCGTTCGAGGTCCGCGACGACGACGCGTTCCTCCGCTGGCTCCTCTCGTTCGGCCGGCGGGCCGGGATCGAGCACCCGCAGTCGATGCGCGAGTCGCTGGACTCCCTGCGGGCCGACGTCGCCGCCATGTACGCGGAGAGTGCCCCGTGACCGCGGCCGCCCGCTTCAGCCGGATCGTCTCGCTGGTCGCCGAGCTCACGCGCCACGAGCGCGAGGGGAGCGACGCGCCCACCATCGGCGAGCTGGCCGGGCGCCACGCCGTCTCCGAACGCGACATCAACGCCGACATTCGTGCCCTCACGGCCATCGGGGAACGCGTCGACGGCGACTGGCTGCTCTCGCTCAGGATCTGGCAGCAGGGCGAGCATGTCTCCATCTCGAGCCGGGGACCGTTCCGGCGCCCGGTGCGGCTGTCGCCCGAGGAGCAGCTCGCGATCCAGGTGGCGCTGGCGCTCGACCCCGCCGGTGGGGCGCTGGCGAAGCGCCTGGCCGCGTTGTGGTCCGGCTCCAACCCCGGTTCTGCCGGCGCAGGAAC
This sequence comes from Gemmatimonadaceae bacterium, assembly GCA_030835125.1. Classification (GTDB taxonomy): domain Bacteria; phylum Gemmatimonadota; class Gemmatimonadetes; order Gemmatimonadales; family Gemmatimonadaceae; genus JABWBJ01. The sequence goes on from JAUQWM010000046.1 coordinate 1,062, forward strand.
CGTGCCTGACGAGTCGTCGCTCATCGCCCTCGTCAGGCAGGCGGTCCGCGAGCGGCGGGTCCTCGAGCTGGAGTACGCCGGCGAGGGGGAGCGCGATGTCCGCGCGCGCACGGTGCATCCGTACCAGGTGGCCGAGTCGGGGATCCGGGCCTACGTGGTGGCGTGGGCGAGCGATGTCGGAGCGTGGCGGCACTTCCGGCTGGACCGAATCGTGTCGGCCAGGCTGCAGGATGCCGCCTTCGAGCCGCGAACGGACTTCGAACCGGTGACCGACCCGCGCCACGTCTTCCGTCCCGGGACCGCGACTGAACGGGTGACCATCCGGTTCCGTCCCGCCGCGGCGGCGTGGGCGGCGGAGTTCTTCACCGAGAACGAGGCGATGGAAGACGGGTCGGTGGTGGTGCACTTCGAGGCGTCGAGCGTGGAGTGGCTCACGCGACGCGTGCTCGAGTTTGGCCCCGATGCCGAGGTGGTGGAGCCGGCGCGCTACCGGGAGGCGGTGCAGCGCGCCATCGCGTAAGGCACGCTGCTGCGTTCCTGGCTAAGGAAACAGGACGAGCTTCATCCCTTCGGTCACGGCGCGCATGAAGCGGGATGGGATCTTCCTCACCCGCTCGGTGAGGAGGTCCTTGTCGATGGTCACCACCTGCGAGACGTTGGCCACGGAGTCACGCGGCAGCCCGGATTCCGACGCGGGAATCAGCACGTTCCCCGGGGCATCTGCATGCCGCACGTTGGTGGTCAGTGCGACAGCGATGGTGGTCCGGATCCTGCTACGGTTGAACGCGTCCGACTGCACGACCAGCAACGGCCGGCGGTGTCCCGGCTCCGAGCCATCGGGTACCCCAAGCTCTGCCCACCAGATTTCTCCGCGCTCCACCTACCACTCCGACCGGCCCAGGGCGCGCAGCTGGGCGCGGACCAGGGCAGGATCCAGGCCCGTTTCCTCCTGCGGAGGGCCATAGACGGCATCGAGACGCTCGCTGACCCGTTTCGCCTGATGCCTTGCGATGTACTCCTCGAGAGCCGTTGCATACAGACGACTCCTCGACATCCCCAATCTCCGGGCGAGGGAGTCTGCCTCTGCAAAGAGTTCATCCGGAAGCGAGATGGCAGTTTTCATACCCTGATTATACCGCGGTTATACCTGCGCAGTCAAGGGCGTGACTCCCCGGTGTCCCACCCTGACCGCAGGTTGAACGGCACGTTCCTCCAGTTTCTCCCCGACCAGCAGCGCGACATGCACGTTTCCCCCAACGGTGTCCGGCTCTCCGCCACCGACCTCTCGCACTTCCTGGCCTGCCGGCACCTGACGGCACTGGACCTCGCGGCCGCGCTCGAGCGGCGCCCGCGGCCGGCGAAGAAGGACGACCCGCTGCTCGACCTCCTCCGGAAGCGCGGGGAGGAACACGAGCGCGCCTACGTGGACACGCTGCGCGCGGAGGGACGCGACGTCGTCACGATTCCACGCGGCAAGCCTGACGATGCCGTCGCGCAGACACTCGACGCGATTCGCGGCGGCGCCGACGTCATCGTCCAGGCCGCACTGCGCCATGAGTCCTGGTTCGGGTACGCCGACGTCTTGCTCAGGCACGACGCGCCGAGCGCGAACCTCGGATGGTCGTACGAAGTGATCGACACCAAGCTGGCCCGCGAGACACGGGCCGGCACGGTCCTGCAGCTCGGGTTGTATTCGGCCATGCTCGCGACCGTCCAGGGATCGGTTCCGGAGCAGTTCCGGGTGGTGGTGCCGGGACGCGACGGCGTGCAGCGGGTGGAGCACCCGTTCCGGGTGGACGATTACGCCGCGTACCTGCGACTGATGCAGCGCCAACTGCGGCAGGCGGCGACGATGGATCCCGACGCGCTGGCCGCTGCCCATTACCCGGAACCCGTCGAGCACTGCTCGTTATGCACCTGGTGGCGGGCCTGCGACGAGCAATGGCGCGCTGACGATCACCTGTCGCTCGTGGCGGGGCTCGGCCGGCTCCACCGGCGCGAGCTGGAGGCGCAGGACATCGACACGCTCGCCAGGCTGGCGGAGATGCCGCTCCCGATGTCGTTCACGCCGCGCCGCGGATCGCGCGAGACGTACGAGCGCGCCCGCCACCAGGCCCTGGTCCAGTTGCAGTCGCGCACACGCGCCACGCCAGTCTATGAGTTGCGCCCGCCCGAGGCGCCCAAGGAAGGCGTGATCGCCGAACCGCGAGGACTGGCCCGACTGCCGGAGCCGTCGCCCGGCGACGTCTTCCTCGACCTCGAGGGTGACCAGTTCGCCGATGACGGCGGGCGTGAGTACCTGTTCGGCATGACGACGGTCGACCCCGATGGCAGCGCGCGATACCACTCGTGGTGGGCATTCACGGCCCACGAGGAACGGCTGGCGTTCGAGTCGGCGATGGACTTCATCATGGACCGGCTGGCACGGTTCCCCGACATGCACGTCTACCACTTCGCGCCGTACGAGCCGACCGCGTTCAGGAAGCTCATGGGGCGACATGCGACCCGCGAGCAGGAGCTGGACCGGCTCCTGCGGGGCCGCCGGTTCATCGACCTGTTCGCGGTCGTCAGGCAGTCGATGTGGGCGGGCGTGGAGAGCTATTCCATCAAGCGCCTGGAGCCGCTGTATGGCTACCGGCGCGACGTGGACCTGCCTGACGCGAACGGCGCACTGCGGCGGATGGAGTACGCGCTGCAGCTCAGGCGCCCGGACCTGGTGGTCGATCCGGACCGCGACGTGATCGCCGGCTACAACCGCGATGACTGTGTCTCGACGCTGCGCCTGCGCGACTGGCTGGAAACGGTGCGGGTGGAGGCCGACTCCCAGGGCATTCCCTGCCCTCGCCCACCGCTCGAGCCTGACGAGGCGCCGGAGCAGGTTGGCGAGCGCGAGCAACTCGTGCGCGACCTCCGTGCCCGCCTGCTCGCGGGCGTGCCCGAGGGTCGGGAGGATCGCGATGACGAGCAGCAGGCTCGCTGGATGCTCGCGTACATGCTCGACTATCACCGCCGCGAGGACAAGGCGACGTGGTGGGAGTACTTCCGGCTTCGCGACCTCCCCGAGGAAGACCTCCTGGAGGAACGGGAGGCGGTGGCCGGGCTGGACTACGTCAAGCGGGTCGATGCCGGTGGCTTCTTCAAGAACGGCAACCCGAAAGGACCCGTGGTGGATCGCTACTCGTTTCCCGAGCAGGAAATGGAGATCGATCCCGGCGCGAAGCTGAATTCCGCCTCGGTGAGGGACTGGGGCAAGGTGGTCTCGGTCGATCGCCTGCAGCGCACCATCGACATCGAGAAGTCGCGGAAGAAGGCGGAGATCCACGCCACCGCCGTGTTCGTCTTCGATCACGTCCCGGCGAGGGAGGCGGAGGCGTCGCTCTTCCGGCTTGGCGAGTCCGTCGCCGATGCGGGGAGCATCAACGCTCTGCCCCGCTCCGCCGCCGCCGAGTTGCTGCTGGCGCATGCGCCACGACTGCACGGCGGTACGTTCGAGGCGCGTGTGGGAGAGTCGGTGACGGACTTCGCGGTGCGCTGCGGACTCCAGCTCGACCGGTCTGTCCTCGCGATCCAGGGGCCGCCGGGCGCGGGGAAGACCCACACCGGCGCCGAGATGATCTGCGCGCTGGTGGCGGAGGGGAAGAAGGTCGGCGTGACGGCGACGAGTCACAAGGTCATCCGGAACCTGCTCGACAAGTGCGTCGAACGGGCGGCGGAGAATCACGTGACGCTCCGGGTGGCGCACAAGGATGGTGCAGCGCCTGACGAGGAAGGCTCGGTGCATGATGGCGTCAGGTCGGTCGACACGAACCCGAAGGCGCTCGAGGCGCTCGCCTCCGGCGAGGTCGCCGTCCTGGGCGGGACGTCATGGCTCTGGGCGCGGCCGGAGTTCGCCGATGCGGTGGACGTCCTGTTCGTGGACGAGGCAGGACAGATGGCGCTCGCCAACGTGCTGGCCGTGGCGCAGTGCGCGAAGAGCATCGTCCTCCTGGGCGATCCGCAGCAACTGGACCAGCCTCAGAAGGGGAGTCACCCCGATGGCGTCGCGGTGCCGGCGCTGAAGCACCTGCTGGGGGAACACCAGACCATGCCGGCCGACCGCGGGATCTTCCTGCCCACGACGTGGCGCATGTCCCCCGCGCTGTGCCGCTTCACGTCGGAGTTGTACTACGAGCGCCGGCTCGAGTCGCGGCCGGGGCTCGAGCGGCAGCAACTCGTGAACGTGGGCCACCTGGACGGATCCTCGCTATGGGTCGTCGACGTGAACCACGACGGCAATCGCAACCACTCTCCCGAGGAAGTCGAGGCGGTCGCCGCGCTCGTCGGGCGCCTCACCGCCCGTGGTGCGCGATGGGCGCGTGAGGACGGCTCGAACGGGCAACTCGGACTGGAGGACATCCTGGTCGTGTCGCCGTACAACGCGCAGGTCAACCGGCTCGCCGAGCGACTGGGCGGGCAGGCGCGGGTGGGGACCGTGGACAAGTTCCAGGGGCAGGAGGCGCCGGTGGTGATCTACTCGATGGCCACGTCGCGCCCCGAGGACGCGCCGCGCGGGATGGAGTTCCTCTACAGTCCCAACCGCCTCAACGTGGCCACGTCGAGGGCGCGATGCGCGGTGATCCTGGTGGCGAGCCCGCACCTGTTCGAGCCGGAGTGTCGCAGCGTCAGGCAGATCAGGCTGGCGAACGGGCTGTGCCTGTTCCGGGAGATGGCGCGGGAGCTGAGGGTGACTTCGTAGGGAACGCACGACATGACGAGACGGCCCCGGAGAGCATCTCCGGGGCCGTCTCGTCGAACTGGTGCGTCAGCGCGGCAGGATGACCGTATCGATCACGTGGATCACGCCGTTGGTCGTCGCGATGTCGGCCTTCACGACCTTCGCGTTGTCGATCATCACGCTGCCGTTCTTCACCGCGACCGTGAACGACTGGCCGTTGACGGTCCTGGCCGATGTGAGCTTCATCGCCTGCTCGGCGCGCACGTCACCCGCGACGACGTGGTAGGTCAGGATCGCGGCCAGCTTCGCCTTGTCCTTGAGCAGTGCCTCGACCGTGCCGGCCGGAAGCTTGGCGAACGCTTCGTCGGTCGGGGCGAAGACCGTGAATGGACCCTTCCCCTTCAGGGTCTCGACCAGGCCGGCGGCCTGCACCGCGGCAACCAGCGTCTTGAAGGAACCCGCCGCGACGGCCGTCTCGACGATGTCCTTGGTGGGCCTGGTGTCCTGCGCATTGGCCGTCATGGCGGTCGCCAGAATGGCGGCGGCGCTCAGGAACTTCGTGGGCATGAGCTTCATGAATCGATCCTCTCTCTCGTTGGTGGGTTTGTCTGACGGAGCGGAACCTAGACCAGTGTCCACATATTGTCAAGCTTTTTAGTTGGACAACATTGACGAGCAGGACGTGGGCACGTATCTTCTTGCCTCACAACGAGGTGGAGCTCATATGGCGGCCCGGGTCTATCACCCGATGCGCGTCGTGACGCAGAAAACAGGGCTCACGCCGGACCTGCTCCGGGCGTGGGAGCGGCGCTATCACGTCGTCCGGCCCCGGCGGTCGGCCGGCGGGCAACGCCTGTACAGCGATGACGACATTGTGCGACTGGGACAGCTCCATCGCGCCGTCCTCGCCGGGCGCACCATCGGGCAGGTGGCGCGCCTGGATCGCGAGGCGCTGGCTCGCCTCGTCGAGGCCGACTCGTCAGGCAGCACGCCCGCCACCGACGTGCCTGACGAGGATACGACCGCGCTCGACCTCGCCCGCGAGGCCTGCCTGTCGGCCATCGCGCTGATCGATGCGCCCGCTCTCGAGCGCGCACTCCGCCAGGCCGCGCACCGCTTCAGCATCCCGGTGCTGCTCGACCACCTGGTCGCGCCCCTGCTCCGGGAGATCGGCGAGCGCTGGGAAGCCGGCGCGCTGCTGCCGATCCATGAGCACGCGGCATCGGTCGAGATCCACCGCCTGCTGACGTGGATCGTGCAATCCACCCCAGCTCGCGCCGACGCACCGCTCATCGCGGTCGCCACGCCGGCCGGTCAACAGATGGAACTCGGCGCCCTCATGGTCGCCGCCAGCGCCGCCGCCGAGGGTTGGCGCGTGGCCTGGTTCGGCCCGAACCTGCCGGCGAGCGACATCCTGCGCGGGGTCGAGTCGCTCCAGCCGGTCGCCGTGGCGATCAGCCTGGTTCACCAGACTCGCGACCCCGAGCTGCATCGCGAACTGGAACGCATTGCCCGCGGCGTGGCCGGCAAGGCCACCCTCCTGGTGGGGGGTCGCGCGGCCCCGCCTCACGCGCTCCTGCTCGAACGACTTGGCGCCATCGTCCTGCCCGACCTCGCCTCACTTCGGAACTGGCTGAGGACGGTCTCGTCCCGCGCTGAATCGGCCTGACGCTCCGTGCGACTCGACGCCGCGGCGCTGGATCGCGAGATTCCCGAAGGCCGCCCCCGCACCCCGAGTCGTCGACCATGCGCACCTCGTTCGTCGCCACCGTTGCCCTGCTCGCCATCGTCGGTCCCACCATCGCGGCCGGCCAGGCGAACCCCACGCGGGAGTTGCAGACCCGGGTCTGGGTGAACCTCAGCAGCAAGGTCTACCACTGCCCCGGGACGCCTAACTACGGCACCACGGTCAATGGCGAGTTCATGGTCGAGGCCCAGGCGCGAGGCTTCGGGCACCGCGCCGCGGGCGGGCGGGGCTGCAATGACATGGTGACCGAGGGACCCGCGCCGCTTCCCGACACCACCGACGCCGGCCGGCGCCTGGTGTGGGTCAACACCGAGTCCGGGGTCTACCATTGCCCCGGTGCCGCCGACTGGGGACGGACGCGACGCGGACGATACCTCGCCGAGGAGGCCGCATCGACCGCGGGGCATCGCGCGGCCGGCGGCCGGGCGTGCGCCGGGCCGGACGACGTCGCGCGTATTCGTGCCGCGGTGGATTCCATTGCCGCGGCGGCGCTTGCGGGTGGGCAGGCCGCCGGCATGAGCATCGCCGTCTTCCGCGGACCGGACACGGTCGTCCTCAAGGGCTACGGCTCGGCGGACCTGGAACTCGACGTGCCGACCCCGCCACGCGCCGTCTACGAGATCGGGTCGGTCACGAAGCAGTTCACGTCGTCCGCCATCCTGCTGCTGGTGGAACAGGGCAAGCTTTCCCTGGACGATGAGCTGGTGAAGTATCTGCCCGACTATCCCACGCAGGGCCACCGCCTGACGATTCGCCGCCTGCTCGACCACACCTCGGGCATCCAGGGGTACACCGAGATGCCGGCGTTCGGGCCGCTGATGCCCCAGCGACTGCCCCGCGACACGCTGGTCAAGCTGTTCTCCCGCGCCCCCTTCAAGTTCGCGCCGGGCGAGGCCCTCGCCTACAACAACTCGGCGTACTTCCTCCTCGGCCTGGTGATCGAGAAGGCCGCGGGCGGCACCTATGCCGACTTCGTGAAGACGCAGCTCTTCGACAAGGCGGGCATGAAGGACTCGCGGTACTGCAGCGAATCCGAGATCATCCCGCGCCGGGCGCACGGGTATGACTTCGCGCCGCCGGGACGACTGGTCGTCAAGGCGCACCTCAACCACACCTGGCCGTACGCCGCGGGTTCGCTGTGCTCGACCGCCGGCGACCTCGCGACGTGGTCGATGGCGCTGCACGGCGGCAGGATCCTCTCGCCGGCATCGTACAGGGCCCTCATCACGCCGAGTCCGCTCACCAACGGGACGCCCGTGCGTTATGCGATGGGGATGATCAACGACTCGCTCGGGGGGCGCCACGTCCTGTCCCACGGCGGCGGGATCAATGGCTTCCTCGCCGACATGGCGTACTTCCCGGACGACCGACTGGTCATCGCCGTGCTGGTGAACAGCGCGGGACCTGTCGCGCCGAACGCCATCACGGCGGCCATCGCGCGCGTCATCCACGGCCCACCTCCGCCGCCGACGTCGGTCGCGGTCGATCACCCGCTGGCGGACTACGCAGGCACGTTCCGCGGCATCGGCCGCGGCGACTCGCTGACGCTGACGCTCGCCGTCGACAGCGCCGGGCTGCGGCTCCGCGCCGGCAACGCGCCACCGCCCGGCCAGGTCCTGCGCTACACCGGGAACGACACGTTCATGTCCGGGCGCAACCGGTACACCTTCCGGCGTGAGGCGGGCCGGGTCACCACCCTGGTGGCGGACCTGATCAGCGTGGTGTCGACGCTCACCAGGCGTTAGGCGGCGTCAGGACGGGCGCGACCGGCGGTCGCGCGCGGCCTGCCGGTCGGTCCACAGGATCGAGCCGACCATGTACAACCCGATCGCCCCGGCGATCATGAACCCGGCCGTCCCCAGCGCGCGGCGGTGCGGCAGCAGCATCGCGCTCGCCACGATCAGCCCGGCCAGCACCAGGCCGCTGAACACGCGATTGGCGACCTTCTGCAGGCCGTCCACCAGCACGCCGAGCTGCGGCACCTCCAGCTTCGCGCTGAGTTCATTGTCGGCCAGCCGCTTCGTGATCGCGTCGAGGCGCCGCGGGAGCGCGCTCATGAGGTCCGCGCCTTCGCTCAACGCCCGGTACACCAGCCGCGGGTTGAGGCGGCTCCGCATCCGCGCCGCGACGATCTCGTTCACGTTCTCGCGCACCGCCCTCGCCGGTTCGAACGTCGGGTCGAGCGCGCGCGTCACGCCGCCCAGGTGGACGAGCGTCTTGGCCAGCAGCGTCAGGTCGGCCGGCAGGCGCAGGCCCCGCTGGTACGACGCCCCGATGACGTTGTTCAGCAGCGCGCCCGCTTCCAGTTCAGCCACGTCGGCGCCATGCGCGCTCGCCACCAGCCCGTTGATTTCGCGCACGTAGGTGGCCCGGTCGAAGTCGGGAAGCGCCTCTCCCATCTCGATCAGCACCTCGGCCACGTCCTCGCCCTGGTCGTCGGCGAGGCCATAGAGCAGCCGCACACACCGGTCGCGCATCGACGGCACGAGGTGGGCCGTCATCCCGAAGTCGATCAGCGCGAGCTTGGGCTCGAGGAACGTCGGCGCCGGAGGCGCCACCTGCAACGCCTCCCGCTCGTCGCGCGCGATGCGCGTCCCCGATTCGGGAAGCCCGTCCGCGTCGCCGCCGTAGGTCACGACTTCGGCGGGCGTGAGCGGGTTGCGGTCGGTCGGCAGTACCAGGAAGATGTTGCCGGGATGTGGATCGGCGTGAAAGTGCCCGTCGACGGCGATCTGCTGCAGGTACGCCCGGGTGAGTTCCTCGGCGAGCGGGCCGAGTTCGAGTTCCGTCCGCGCGATGGGGGGAATCTCGCTCACCTTCATCCCGCGCACGCGTTCCGTGGTGAGGACGCGCCCGGTCGAGTAGCCCTCGATGACGCGCGGGACCAGCAGGTGCGGGAACGCGGCCAGCCGGCGTCGGAAGTGCGCTCCGTTCCGCGCCTCGATGCGATAGTCCAGCTCGTCCGCCAGCGCCCGCTCGAGCTGGTGCAAGATCCCGAGCAGGTCGACCCGGCGCCCGGTCGCGGTATGGTCGGTGAGGAAGGTGGCGAGCGCGTGGAAGAACTCGATGTCGTCGGCCAGCGGGCCCCGGATGTCCGGCCGCTGCACCTTGACGACGACCTCGCGGCCGTCCCGCAGGGTGGCGGCGTGCGCCTGCCCGAGGCTGGCGGTGCCTAACGGCTCGACGTCGATCGACGGAAACAGCTGGCGGAGCCGTGCGCCGAGTTCCTCCTCGATGATGGAGGCGACCTCCGGGAACGGCAGGGCCTCGACCCCGTCCTGAAGCGTCTCCAGTTCTTCGATGTACGCCGGAGGGAGGAGGTCCGAGCGCGTGGCGAGGACCTGGCCCAGCTTGATGTACGCCGGCCCGAGCTCGACCAACCGTTCGCGGAACGCACGTGCCGTCGCCGCCGCGTCGCCATCGTTGTCGCCGGGTCCGTGTTGGTCATCCTTGCCGAGCGCGGCAAGGCCCTGGTCCCTGGCAAAGTCCGCCAGTCCGTAGCGGGTGAAGAGTCCGATCGTGGCCGCCAGGCGCGGCAAGTGGCGCGGTGCAAGCATGGTGTCCTGCGTACCGGTGGCGCCCGCGCGAGGGTCCGCCGGACCTCCCGCCATATGGATGGGACGGGCGTTGTGGACGCGGCTCATCAACGGCTCATGTCATCCTACTGGCATCGCGAGGTGCGAGCGCCGAGAATTGTCGAAACCGCTGGACCACTGGAGCCCTGCATGAACGTGACGGCAACCGGCAGCACCGCGATTGTCCTGGGATTCACGGCCGCGCTCGCCGCCGTGATGACGGGCGCTGCCCCCACCGCGACACAGGGCATTCCCATCGACGGGGACGACATCGCGGGCGTGGTCACGGGGCCGGCCGGACCCGAGGCCGGGGTCTGGGTCATCGCCGAGACGACGGACCTGCCCACGAAGTTCGTGCGGATCGTGGTGACCGACGACCGGGGTCGGTACCTGCTGCCGGACCTGCCGCGCGCGAACTACGCCGTCTGGGTGCGAGGCTACGGCCTCGTCGACTCGCCGAAATCGCAGTCCGCGCCTGGACGGATGATCAACCTCACGGCGGTGAAGGCGCCTGACGCGAGGGCCGCGGCCCGGTACTACCCGGCCGGCTACTGGTTCTCGCTGCTGCAGGTGCCGGCGGCCAGCGAGTTCCCCGGCACGGGCCCGAACGGCAACGGGCTCGCCCCCAGCCTGACGAGCCAAGCCGCGCTCCTCCGGAACCTCAAGTCGGGCGGGTGCTGGGCGTGCCACCAGCTGGGCAGCCTGGGGACGCGCGAGATCCAGCCATCGTTAGGTACGTTCGCGTCGCACGTCGAGGCGTGGGACCGGCGGGTTCAGTCGGGGCAGGCCGGCGGCGGCATGACGACGAGCCTCACCCAGTGGGGCCGCCAGCGCATGCTGTCGATGTTCGCAGACTGGACGCAGCGCATCGCGGACGGCGAGGTGCCGCCGACTCCGCCCCGCCCCGCGGGCCTCGAACGGAACGTGGTGATCACCCAGTGGGACTGGGCGGACCCGAAGGTGTACCTGCACGACGTCGTGTCCACCGACCGGCGCAACCCCACGGTCAACGCCAACGGCCCGGTGTACGGCGCGCTGGAGCTGAGCGCCGACTACACCCCGGTGCTGGACCCGGTGCGGCACGTCGCGAGCCGGATCCCGCTGACGGTGCGCGACCCGGCGACAGCGCCGACATCGCCGCAGATGCCGGCGCCGTCCCCATACTGGGGCGACGACGTGCTGTGGACCAGCCGGAACAACGTGCACAATCCCATGCTCGACGAGCGCGGACGGCTGTGGCTCACCTCGGCGGTGCGGCCGCCGGAGAATCCCGCGATGTGCCGCGAGGGCTCGACCCATCCGTCGGCGATGCTGTTCCCGCTCGCGCGCTCCGGCCGACACCTGGCGGTCTATGACCCGAAGACGCAGAAGCTGACGCACATCGGCACCTGCTTCAGCACGCACCACCTGATGTTCGCCGAGGACGCCAGCAACACGTTGTGGACGAGCGGCGGCGGACCGGTGGTCGGCTGGCTCAACACGAAGCTGTTCGACGAGACGGGCGACGAGGAACGCGCGCAGGGGTGGACCGCCCTCATCATGGACACCAACGGCAACGGCCGTCGGGACGACTACGTGGAGCCGAACCAGCCGGTGGACCCGAGCAAGGACAAGCGCATCGGCGCGGGCTTCTACGGGGTCGCCCCGGCGCCGGACGGCTCGATCTGGGGATCGGCGTTAGGCTTCCCCGGCTCGGTGATCCGGCTGGTCCCGGGCGCGAATCCCCCGGCCACCGCCCTGGCCGAGTACTACGAGGTGCCCTTCAACAACCCGCGCGCGTCGGTCCAGGGCGTGTTCTCGCCGCGCGGCTTCGATGTCGACCGCAACGGCGTGGCCTGGGTGGCGCTGGCCAGCGGACACATGGCGAGCTTCGATCGTCGCAAGTGTCGCGGCCCGTTGAACGGGCCCACGGCCACGGGCCAGCATTGCCCCGAGGGCTGGAGCTTCTGGGCGGAGCCGCTGCCGCAATTGAAGGGCGTGACGACCCCGGGCAGCGCCGAAGCGAGTTACTACACGTGGGTCGACCAGTTCGACACGTTCGGCCTCGGGCGGAACGTCCCGATCAACACCGGCAACGGATCGGAGGGCTTGCTGGCTCTCAAGGACGGCCAGTGGGTCGTGATGCGCGTGCCGTACCCGATGGGGTTCTTCACCAAGTGGATGGACGGGCGCATCGATGACCCGAATGCGGGCTGGAAGGGGCGAGGCATCTGGACGACGATCAGCACGCGCGCGCCCTTCCATATGGAGGGTGGCAAGGGAACGACGTCGAAGGTCATGAAGTTCCAGCTTCGTCCGGATCCGCTGGCGAAGTAGTTCGGGAATCGATGTTCGTGACTCGTGACTCGTGACTCGGCCGGGCGGGAGCGCTAGCGGGGGATGGCGGTTGGGACTCCTGGGGCGGCTGCGGGTTGGGCAGGGACGGCGTCGCGTTTCACCTGGACGGTGGCGTAGGCGATGATCGCGACCGCGATCGTTGCTGCTACGCCGGCCGCGCCGCGTAGCCGGCGCTCGGCGAGTTTCCGGGCCATCCCGAGGGCGATGATGATGCCGGCGAGTCCGCCGAGCATGACGCCGCTGAGGGCGGATGCGATCTCGTCGAAGCCCATCTCGCTGCGCGACGTGACCGCGGCGATCGACCCACCCGCGGTCGCGCCAATGACCGTCATGGCGAGGCCGAGGATCAGGATGGTGGCGGCGCGCGGGAGTCTCATTGTCATGCTCAAGAACTGGGCGCCGTCAGATGTCGCCCCCGGGCGTGAAACCGCAAGACCGGGGCGAAGCGTCAGCGAATCCTTCCCTCGATCTCGTCATACACGCGCCGGATCGCGATCGGTGCCTGCTGACTGGCCAGGAACCACTCGGCGACCGCGCCCCAGTTGGCCGCCTTCCCCGCGTCTTCCGGCGACAGCCCGCGAGCATGTAGCCGCTTCACCTCGTCGACTACGCTCACCAGCGCCTGCCGGAACGCGACCAGTTCCTCCCGCGACACTGCCGGCTCCTCGATGAACCCGTGTCCGGGCACATAGCGGGTCACGTCCATGGCCAGGGCCCGGTCGACCGTGGCGACCCACTCGGTGGGGAACGCCGAGCGCATCGCGGGGAAGACGCGGTTGAGGTACGCCTCGCTCATGAACAGGACGCGATCGCGGGGCACGTGGACCATGAGGTCGCCGGCGGTGTGCCCGCGGCCGAGGAAGAGGACCTCGACCGTGATGCCGCCGAGGTCGATCGACTCCCGGTCGCCGGTCATGGCGACGGGCGGGACTACGACGACGCGCGGAGGCTGGCCGCTCCTGCCTGACGAGGCGGCGGCCGCCGCGGAATCGCGCTGGAGCTGCGCGCGCGAGGCAGGATGCACGATGTACCGGATGTCCTTCGGCAACTCGCTGTTCCCGGCGGTGTGGTCGCCATGGTCGGAACCGACGACATACCAGCGCACTGGCAGCGGCGTGACGGTACGGATCTTCTCGAGCATCGTGCGCGTGGCGGCCGGGCTTCCCTGCCCGTCGGCGACCAGGACGCCGTTCCGCCCGACCACGAAGAGGCTGACCGTGGTGAAGCCGGGCTGGCGGATCTCCTCGTAGCCGTAGACTCCGTCGCCGAGCCTGACGATACGGGGGAACTCGGACAGCGCGACGCCGCGTTTGGCCGGGTCGGCGGTGCGTGCCTGCGCCCGAACCGCCGCCGGAGTGAGGGCGATGGTCGCGACGATCAATAGAGTGAGGATCCGTTGGTGCACGGGAAGCGGGAAGCGGGAATCGGGAATCGTGGGGGGAAGCGGGGGCGGGAATCGATTCTACGGTTTCCGGATTGGCGGTGGGCCGTCGGGGACGAGCCATTTGTAGGTCATGCCCTTCGTCTTCTGCGCGAACTCCGCGGTGATCTTCTCGCGCGCGGCGGGGTCGGCGAAGAGGTCCACCGCGGTCGCGGCGAGAGCCTTGGAGGCCATCATCATTCCCTTGTGGCCGATCGACATGCCACTCGTCGCGACGACGGGCCAGGCGTGCCAGGGCACCTCGGCGGGAGCCGTCGCTCCGTAGAAATGGAGCGTCGGCACGACCTGGCTGACGTCGCCGACGTCGGTCGAACCGCCCGGCGGGTCGGGCAGGATCGGGGCGAGGGGCGCGAGCGCGGCCTTCATGCCGACGGTCGGCTTGCCAGTGTTGGCCTGCAGGGACCGCGCGAAGGCCAGCTCTTCTTCCGTGTACGACGGCGCGCCGATCCAGGACAGATTGTCGTGGAGCAGCTTGAGGCCGTGGTCGAGGATGATCATGTCGCTGGTGCCGGTCTGCACCGAGATCGTGTGCTCGACGCCGGCGATCAGGGCCGCCCCCCGGGCGATCTCCCGGACGCGCGCGAACACCGTGTCCACGCCGGGCCGGCGCGAATCGCGGACCCAGGTGTGGATCCGGGCATAGTCGGGCACGACGTTAGGCACGTCGCCCGCCCGCTCGACCGTGTAGTGCATGCGCACGGTGGGCCGCACGTGCTCGCGCAGCAGGTTGATCCCGTGCGTGTAGGCCTCGGCGGCATCGGCGGCGCTGCGCCCGCTCCAGGGGTCCGCCGCGGCATGGGCGGTCCGGCCCCGGAACTCTACCATGAACTGCACGTTGGCCTGGGCGCCCAGGTTATCGACGGTGGTGCTGACATCGGGATGCCAGGCCAGCGCGACGTCGACGTCCTTGAACAGGCCCTCGCGGATCATGTAGATCTTGCCGCCGATCGACTCCTCGGCGGGCGAACCGTAGAAGCGCACGGTGCCCTTGAGCGTGCCGGCGGCGATCATCTCCTTGATCGCGACGGCGGCACCAAGGCTCGCGGCCCCGAACAGGTTGTGCCCGCAGCCGTGGCCGGCCTCGCCAGGGTGCAGCGCCTCACGCGTGGGAATCGCCTTCTGGGAGATTCCCGGCAACGCATCGTACTCGCCGAGGATGGCGATGACGGGACGACCGGACCCATAGCTGGCGATGAAAGCGGTGGGCATGCCGGCCACGCCCCGTTCGACCGTAAGGCCGTTGCGCTGGGCGTAGGCCATCAGGACGTCCGCCGACTTCGTTTCGGCGAAGCCGACCTCGGCGAAACCCCAGATCTCGTCGCTGAGGCGCACCAGGTCCGCGCGCTGGCGGTCGACGGCCGCGGTGGCGGTCTCCTTCGCGGCACGCGCCGCCTGGGAGTGCACCGCTACGGGGAGCGCGATGAGGGACAGGGCGAGTGACACCAGGCGCTTCATGCAGACCTCGAGGCAGTTGTGGGGGCAGGAGCCGAAAGTACCACGAAGGGTCAGGCGCGGATAGCGACGAGCTTTCACCACAGGGGGCACGGAGAACGCCGAGGACTGAAGAATCGCCTGGGACTCCGCGGTCCGGGCGGCAGTCCGCTGTGACGTCTGTGCTGCCGGCGGTTCGGGGTCTGTCAATTCCTGAAGATCATTCACCACAGAGAGCACAGCGAACACGTTGGACTGAAACAAAGCTGGGGGTCACCATCAACCCGGTCAGTACCGTCCGCGGTCCAAATGGCAGTTATCTGTGACCCCTGAGCTCCCTGTGGTTCAAGGCTCTTTCAGTTCCTGAAGATCATTCACCACAGGGGGCACAGGGAGCACAGAGGACTGAAAACTCGCTTTGGGTCCGGTACAGACCGGGTTGATGGGTGAGGCAAAACCTAACGACTTTCCGATTCAACCCCATCAGCAGCGCCAGGGCCTAACCCATCAAGCCGGTCCAGCCCTTACCGATCCACCAGTCCGTACATCCGCGGTCCATGCACGGCAGTCCTCGGTGACCCCTGTGCTCCCTGTGGTGCACGCTTTTCAGGTCCTGGAGGCCCAGGGGCCGGAACGGAGGCCTCCGTGACCCCTGTGGTCGAGGGGTGCCGGTCGAGAGAGCCTGCCCGCCAGCGCGGCATGAGTTGCCGCGGTTCCGGGAATGTGTTACTTGCTCAATGAATTGCACCTTCAGGAACCTCGACCCGCCTGGACTTCGCATGACCGTGCGCAACCTCTTGCCCGTGACAGCCGCCCTCCTGGCGGTCGTCAACACGATGGATGCCCAACGACGCCCCACGCCCCCGCCGTTCTCTGTGGTCGAGGCGAGCATCTCCGACCTGCGGACCGCGCTCGAGCAGAAGCGCGTCACCTCGCGGGAGATCGTGCTCCAGTACCTCGTCCGTATCGCCACGTACGAGGATCGGATCAACGCGATCGTCACGGTCAACCCGAACGCGCTGGCCATCGCCGACTCGCTCGACCGCCTGCGCGCGTCGGGACGGGTCCTCGGCCCGCTCCACGGCATCCCGGTCGCGCTCAAGGACAACATTCACACCACCGACATGCCGACCACCGGCGGCGCGCTGGCGTTCGCCGGGCTGGTGCCGCCGTACGAGGCCACGCTCACGAAGAACCTGAAGGACGCCGGGGCGATCATCCTCGCGAAGACCCAGCTCACGGAACTCGCCAACTGGGTCGCGTCCGGCATGCCCACCAACTACAACGCGCTCACCGGCTACGGATTCAACCCGTACGATCCGCGGCGCGACCCGCGCGACAACCTGTTCGACGGGCGGCCAGTGCTGGCCACCGGCGGGTCCAGTTCCGGCACCGGCACCAACGTGAGCTTCTGGGTCGGCAACGTCGGCACCGAGACCTCGGGCTCGATCCTGAGCCCGTCCCACCAGAACATGCTGGTCGGCATCAAGCCCACCGTCGGGCGGGTCAGCCGGTACGGGGTCATCCCGATCACCGGCGACCAGGATACGCCCGGGCCCATGGCGCGCACGGTCGCCGACGCCGCGGTGATGCTGGGCGCGATGGAAAGTGCCGAGCCGGATCCGAACGACGAGGCCACGCGCAAGTGCCCGCCGCCGGCGGGGCGCGACTATACGCGGCACCTGAACCCCGAGGGGCTCCGCGGTGCCCGGATCGGCATTCCGCGGGCGTTCTTCTACGATCGCGTCACGCTGCCCGGCGGCCAGCCGAGGGGCGGGCTGAACGACGCCCAGCGCGCGGTCATGGACTCGGTCATCGCCGTGCTCAAGGCGCGCGGGGCGGTGATCGTCGACCCCGCCGACATCCCCAGCGTGGTGGACACGGTCCCGGCCAACAACTTCCTCAACTGGAACGTCTGCAGCGGCCTGGAACAGGCGAAGGGCCGCGACGCCGACTGCTCGATCGCGTTCAAGTACGGCATGAAGCGCGACTTCGACGCCTGGTTGCGCTCGTTAGGTGACCGGGCGCCGGTGAAGACGCTGACCGAGCTGCGGCAATGGAACGTCGCCCACCAGCGCGCCGGCGCCATCAAGTACGGCCAGGCGAACCTCGACGTCTCCGACGAGATGAGCCTCCAGGGCGACCGCGCGAAGTACGAGGCGGACCGCCGCCGGGATCTCCACCTTTCGGCGACGCACGGCATCGACGAGGCGGTGCGGACCCACCGGCTCGACGCCCTGCTCTTCCCTGGCGTGAGCAGCGCCAACATCGGCGCCCGGCCCGGGTACCCGACGATCACCGTGCCGTATGCCATGCTCCCGGTCGGCGGCGGCGCGGGCGCCAATGCCTTCCCGGCCGGATTCCAGCCGCAGCCCGCGCCCTATGGCGTGAGCTTCACCGGGCCGGCGTGCAGCGAGCCGAAGCTGGTCGAGCTGGCCTTCGCGTTCGAGCAGGCGACGAAGAAGCGGGTGCGCCCGCCGCAGTTCCCGTAGCGCCTCGTCAGGCAGCGGCCCCGACCCGACGCTCGCGGCGCGCCGCGAGCAGCATCGTCACCGACGTGTAGACCACGACGACGATCACCAGCCACCGCATGGCCGAGAGCGGGAGCGACTTCACGATGAAGGCCGCCACCAGCACCGCGGGGATGCTGCCGATCATCAGCCCGAGCGCCGCGCCCAGGTGAAAGGCGCGCTTCTGCATGAAGCGCGCGCTGCTGATGGGCATCAGGAACGCGCACGATCCCATCATGATCGGGAATCCCGCGGTGGGATCCATGCCCAGCAGGCTGATGAGGATCAGGCACGGCGCGTACAGGCCGATGCCGAGCGTCATCAGCGCCCCGAGGCCGAAGTTGACCCCGACCGCGATCGCGAGCTTCGCGCCGGTCCCGCCGAGGAGCGTGCCGCCGCCCGGCAACAGGCCCACCTGTGACATCAGCATGAGCGTTGCCGCGCCGAGGAGGCAGAGCCCCATGCCCACCTGGATCCGCCGCCGCGGCCAGCCCGACACCACGCCGGCGCCGAGCCAGGAGCCGATCACCGCCGCCGCGATCATCGCCACCAGCGTCCTTGATTCCACCGGAACGAGCCGCGTGTAGATGAAGGTCTGCGTGATCGCGCCCAGGGTGTGCCCGACATTCAGCGTCCCGGGGATCAACTCGTCAGGCACCATCCGGAAGAACCGGAAGATCGACGTCGTGGTCGCGAACGAGCCGATGCCGAGCGTGTCGAAGAAGTTGGTGACGGCCCCGGTGGCGATCCGGCCGGCGGTCGGCGTCGCGTCCGCCATCCCGGGATCCCGCGAGACGCCGCGCCGCCGGGCGGACATCACCGTGCGGGTCAGGACGACGAGGTAGAAAAGCGTAAACGCGCTGAGCGCGATGAACAGCGCCCCGCGGGGATCGCGCGGGTCGAAGAGCGCGGCGATTTGCATGGTGGGGGAAAGGCCTGAGGTGACTGCGCCCGGGCAGGCCGCGAATCAGGGGCCGGGCACGCCCGACCGCAAGACCGTCCGCGCGGTGACCCACGAGCCCTGACACCCGGGCAGCCCGGTGCCGTAGTTGGGACCATCGTCGCCAGTCGCCCGGCCACCCCGAGGTCCCCGATGCTCGAAGCCATTCGCTACGACGCGCGCCACGCCGCCCGTGGCCTCCTCCGCACCCCGGTCTACGCGGTGACCGCCATCCTGTCGCTCGCCATCGGCATCGGCGGCACGGCGGCGATCTACTCGCTGGCCAACGCGCTGCTCCTGGGCGCGCCGCCGGGCATCGCCGACGCGGATCGCCTGGTCAACGTCGGCAGGACCCAGGACGGCAGCGGTTTCGACAACTTCTCCTACGTCACGTTCACCGAGTACCGGGATCGGAACCGGACCCTTTCGGGACTGGCGGCCGCCGAGTTCGAGCCCCGTTCGCTCAGCCTGTCCGGGCCCGACGGCGGGGAGGCCATCACGGGCGCCGTGGTCAGTCACAACTACTTCTCCGTACTCGGTGCCCGCCCATCCCTTGGACGCTTCTTTCTTGCCGAGGAAGACCGGACACCCCGCAGCCATGCGGTCGCGGTCCTGAGCCACCAGTACTGGCAGGAGCGGTTCAATGGCGATTCCGGAATCCTGAGCCGGTCCATCGTCCTGAACGGCGTCCCGTTCTCGGTGGTCGGCGTCGGGCCGGAGGGTTTTCACGGTTCGAACTTCCTGTCTCCCGCGCTGTGGGTGCCGATGATGGCGGCGCCCTGGTTCGGAACACCGACCGAGATGCTCACCTCGGAGCGGACCGGGGCCTGGCTGATGGCGGTCGGGCGCCTCAAGCCCGGGGTCGGGCTCAGCCAGGCGCAGGCCGACCTTGCCACGATCGCGGCGCAACTGGCGCAGGCGTATCCGGGCGTGAACGAGGGACACGGGGTGAACGTGCTTCCCCTGTCGCTCTTTCCCGGCGACATGGGCCGCCTCCTCGGCCTCTTCATGACGTTCCTCTTCGCCCTGACTGGTCTCGTGCTGGTCGTTGCCGGCACCAACGTCGCGGGCATGATGCTGGCGCGGGCGGCAGCACGGCGGCGCGAAATCGCCGTCCGACTGGCCATCGGCGCCTCGCGCGCGCGCCTCATGCGCCAGATCATCACCGAGAGCGCGGTCCTGTTCGCCGTTGCCGGGGTGGCCGGGGCGTTGCTCGCGAAGTGGCTCACCGATTCCCTGCTCCTGCTCGTGCCCGTGCTTCCGGTCCCGATTGCCATCAACCCGGTCATCGACTGGCGGGTGGTGCTCTTCGCGCTGGCGGTGTCCGTCGTCGCCGGGGTCATCGCCGGCCTCGCCCCCGCCGTTCAGGGCACGCGACCGGCCCTGGCGCCCGAACTGCGGAGCGATGTCGGGGGAACGCGCGGACGACACAGGCTGCGCAGCGGACTCCTGGTCGCACAGATCGCGTTCTCGATGCTGTTGCTGGGCGTCGCCGGCCTGTTCGGTCGAGCGCTCACCACGGCGCGCTCGATCGACCCCGGGTTCGATCCCCGGAACGTGCACGTGTCGACGCTCGACCTGCAGCTCGCCAACTACACGCCGGAAACCGGCCAGCAGTTTCTCGAGCGACTGGTCAGTGGCGCGTCGGCGATCCCGGGAGTCGGCGAGGCGGCGCTGGCCCGCATGCTTCCACTCGATGGTGGGGGCATGGGACTCGGGTCGATCATGGTGGATGGGCATCCCGCGCCCGATCCCGAAGCCGGCTGGAGCGCCGACTGGAACATCGTGAGCCCGTCCTACTTCGACGTTATGCGGATTCCCCTCCTGCGCGGGCGGACGTTCACGGCGCTCGATCGCGCGGGCGCGCCCGATGTCGCCATCGTCAATGAGACCCTCGCGTCGCGCATCTGGCCGGGTGAGGATGCGGTCGGCAAGACGTTCCGGAACGACGACCTCGTGGTCACCGTCGTCGGCGTTGCCCGCGACGGGAAGTACCGCTCACTCGGCGAGTCGCCGCGCGGGTTCGTCTACGTGCCGCTGGCGCAGCGCTACAACAGCCAGCTCTCCCTCCTGGTCCGGACGACCGCGGGCCAGTCCGTGGCGGGATCGGTGCGGCGGCTGGTGGCCGACCTGGATCCGTCGCTGCCGATCCTCAACGCACGGACGATGGAGGAGCGGGCCGCGATCGGCCTCTTCCCGCAGCGCGTCGCGTTGTGGGTGGCCGGGGCGCTGGGCGCGGTGGCGCTGCTGCTGGCGCTGATCGGGATCTACGGCGTGACGGCGTACGGCGTGGCACAGCGGACGCGGGAGATCGGCATCCGCGTCGCGTTAGGCTCGCCGCGGGCGCGCGTCCTCGGGATGGTCGTTGGCCAGGGCGTGCGGCTGGGGGGCCTCGGTGTCCTCGTCGGGATCGCCGGGGCCGTGGCGGTGACGCGACTGCTCGAGGGCCTGTTGTTCGGGGTGGCGGGGACCGATCCCGTCGCTCTGGGGTCAGCCGCGGCGGGGCTGCTGGTCGCGGCCGTCGTCGCCAGTTGGATCCCCGCCCGACGCGCCGCGCGCATCGATCCCATGGCCGCGTTGCGCCAGGAGTAGCGTCAACCCGACCCGCTCAGGCCGAAGCCGCGACCCGGATGCCTCGCGCGACCGATTCCGCCTTGTCCACGAGGCCAAGCTCGACGCGGTTTCGTCCTGACAGCTTCGCCCGGTAGAGCGCCTTGTCCGCCGCCGCAACGACGTCGGCCGATGCCTTGTTGCCCGTCGACGCGCTGACGCCCGCGGAGATCGAGACGACACTCCCCGTCGGCGAGTCGGCATGCGGGATCCGGAGCTCGGCGACGGATCGGCGCATGCGTTCCGCCATCACCTGGGCCGCCTCGAGTTTCGTCTGCGGCAGGACCACGGCGAATTCCTCGCCGCCCATGCGGGCGATCCGATCCGTCGTGAACCGGAGGGAGGCGCGCAGGATTGCGGCCACGCGGCGGAGGCAGTCGTCACCGACCTGGTGGCCATAGCAGTCGTTGAACGCCTTGAAGCCATCGACGTCGACGAGGATAAGGGCAAACGGCTCGTTGCGCGCGGACAGGTCCGCGAGGACCGAGTCCATCGCGCGGCGATTGGCGAGGCCGGTGAGGGCATCGCGCTGGGACAATTCGTGCAGCTGGCTCACCAGCTCGGACAGCTGCGCGCCCTGGATCCGCGCGCGCAACCCGTGCAGGTAGTTCAGGCGTGACTCGCGCTCGAGGGAGTAATTCCCCGCCAGCGTCACCACGATCGTGACCAGTGCGAGGGGGACGCTGCCCGCCACCGGGATACCGAGCAGCTGCGGGACGCCAACCTGCACCGTCACCAGCGTGAGGCAGGCGACGACGGCAAACCAGAAGCGCAGCCGGACGACGACCGTGATGAACAGCAGCACGATCGTCAGGGCGCCGCGGTTGGCGGCGATGTCCCCCTGCTGGGCCAGGGTCACGCCGAGGATCATGCTTGCCGGCGCGACGATGCTCGCGATGGTGACGAGGCATTCCCGCGCGAAGGGAGGGACACCCCACCAGATGGCGAGGACAACCCCGAGCAGGAGGGGTGTTACCACGCCAAGCCGAACGGAGGCGTCCGTCGCAAACGGCACCGGCCCGTCGGGGACGGTCGAGACACTGACGACGAAGAGCACGCCGAGCGAAATCCACAGGATGCCGACGGCCACCAGGTGCATGCTGCGCGCATGGCTGGTCTCGCGCTCGAAGAGTTGCTCGAGTCGTGGCGGGAAGTACAGCCAGCGGAATCCGCGCTCCAGCGTGTGCGCTACGTCACCTTCGTACGGACTGAGATCGGCGACCGGTGCGGCAGCGGGGTGGCGGCTGAGACGGAGCAAAGGCGTGTGACTGGGCGTCAGACGAATGGCAAATGCGGTCGCCGGTCGGTCGTCCGGGCCACCTCACAGACGGCGGAGCGCGATGAAGGGTCACTTCGGAGCGTAAGGCGCGTGACGCGTGGCCTCAGGCGTCGGCTTGCCCTCGCGTGTGGTTCAGAGACGGTAGATGGTGATTGCCGTGTCATCGAATACCCGACGCAGCGTTCCCATGGGGATTTCATGGGTTCGCTCATGCTCGACCGCGAGCACGCGCGCGAACCGGTGGGTCATCCAGGAGTCGATGACGCGGTCCAGCATGCGCGAACCGTACGGGGGATCGGCGAACGCGAGGTCGTAGGCGCCCTCACGCAGGGCCGCTGCGAACGGGAGCGCATCCTTCTTGAAGATCCGCGACCGCTCCTTCATGCGGAGCGCGACCACGTTGGCCTTGAGGGCGTGCAGGCTCGCGGGCCGGGTCTCGACGAAGTCGCATCGCCGCGCACCCCGCGAGAGCGCCTCGAGGCCAAGGGCGCCCGTCCCCGCGAACAGGTCGAGCACGCTCGCTCCCGCGAGATCGGGTGCGAGGATGTCGAGCAGCGCTCCACGGACATGCTCCGCGGTCGGGCGCACGCGGAAGTCGTTCGGTGACGTGAGGTCGCGGCCGGCATACCTGCCGCCCACGATCCTCACGTGGAAACCCGGCCAATGGGGTCAGACCCCATTGCGCAGCATCAGAGCCGCCACAGGCGGTTGACCTTGATGACGAATGCCCGGTTCTTCAGTCCCCTGACGACGCTGGGCGTCGCGAATCGCTCCTCGGTGACGTCGCGCTCGTCGGTGTAGACGAGGAACAGCTCGCTCCCGGGCGCATATTCCCAGCGAAACCGCAGGTTGCTGCCCAGGCTGCGGTCCGCGGAGTTGTACTGCAGCAGGGCGCTGGCGAACATGAGCGGCGTGAAGCCGAAGTCGACCCGCGCGCGCGCCAGGCGTGTCGTGAATGACGCCGTGGGCAGCTCGATGCGCGTCACGGCCACGGCCGGTTCGATCGACAGTTGACGGTGGAGGGCGAGGCGCCCCGATCCCAGGCTCACGCTCCGGATGTCGCCGTCGAAGAATGCCCCCGCCTGCACCGTGATGACGCCCGACGCGCGCCGCTGCGCCCCGAACTCGTACGACGCCGTCACGTCGTCGAAGTCGTAGGCACCCGGTGCGATGGGGACGGGAGACCCGGCGGGACTGAACGGATCGACGAGCAGCTCGTGGCTGCGGTTGACCTGGAGCGTGAACTTGTCGCTGCTCTCGAACTCGGTGGCGAAGCTTCCGCTCCAGCTGCGCGACTCGACGCGTCCCGCGGCATTCTCGACGTACTCGCCCGATCCGGTCCAGGTGAACTTCCGGACGCTGGGAAGGCGAGCCGGCCTCGGACTGAATCGCAGCGAGCCGAAGGTCCGGTCGAAGCCGGTCCGCCGGGTGAATCCCACCTCGGGGCGGAAGTCCTCGCCCACCGACAGGAACTCGGCGCGTGCCCCGTAGCGGTCGGCGTTGTAGTCCACGCGCGCCTGGTAGCTCTGGTCGTTGCCCTTCACGCCCGTCGTCGCGGTACGAGCCCAGTACGCGCCGATGCCCAGGTCCTGGCTCAGGGAGAACGATCCGTCCACTCCATACGACTGGTTCGATCCCGCGCCTGACGCGGAGTGCGACCGGTTGGTCGCCATCACGCCGATGGCGCTGCGGCTGAAGACGTCGCGCTTGAGGCGGACCACCGTGAAGTTGGTCGCGTCGGCCTGCGACACCGGCTCGTCGCCGGTCTGGATGTTCACGATCCCGATGGCGTAGGGTCCGAGTTTCCCCGTCAGGCGGCCGCCGGCCGTGATGGGGACGATCCGGCCGCCCTCGAGGCCGATGCGCCGCGAGTAGAAGAGGTAGGGCGTGTCCGACGGCCCGGAGTTCTGGGTGACGCCGGTCCCGCCGCGCGCGAAGTCGAAGATCCCGCGCCCCTCGAGGAAGAAGTCGCGCTTCTCCGGGAAGAAGAGGCTGAAGCGGGTGAGGTTCACCTGCTGCTCGTCGACCTCGACCTGCGCGAAGTCGGTGTTGACCGTGAAGTCCGCCGTCAGGTTCGGCGTGATGCCGTACCGTGCGTCGCCGCCGATGTCGCCACCGAGATCATTGGAGACGGACGGCACCCGAAGGCGATCCGTGGTCAGCTTCGACACGGCATAGGGCCGGAGCTCCAGGTTGGCGCCCGCTTCCGGGAGGTCGAGTCCGACGAGGGTTCCGGCGGAGGAGACGCGGTTCAGCGCCTGCGGCCCGGCGAGGCTCTGGGGCACCGGCGTGAGGTATGCCCACTCGTTCTTCCGCCGCACGGAACGGCGAAGCTGCAGTCCCCACGTCTGATTGCTGCCCGCCCGATACCGGATGGATTTGAGGGGAATGGACATCTCCACGATCCATCCGCCGTCGAAGCGACCGGTCTTCGAGGTCCAGACGGGGTTCCAGTCCGTGTTCGATCCTCCCTCGTCGACGATGGAGTAGTCCGCGCGCGCGCCGAGGGGGTTGGTGTAGAAGGCGAACCCGCTGCGACGATCGTAGAAGGTGTCGAACATCGCGCCGAAGTGGTCGTTCTGGCGGAGGCCGTTCGTGTCGCGTCGCAGCTCGTTGACGACCCACTCGTCAGGCGGCGCCGAGTCCCAGCAGCGGCAGGTGACGTAGATGTTGCGGTCGTCGTAGGTGACCCAGACGTCGCTGCGCTCGGTCATGGGCTCGCCGTAACGGGGTGCGACCTGGATCAGGCCACCGAACGGCTGCTCGGCGGCGTAGACGTCCTCGTCCAGGACGCCGTCCACCTTGAGCGGCGCCGCGAGCCGGATCGCGCGCACCGTGGCCTGGCCACCATCGGCGCGCGTGATGACGGCCGGTGCGACGGGCGCCGGCGGGCCATCGAGCACCGGGCCCTGCGCCCGCGCCTCGATGGCGGCGGCGAGCATGAGCGCGGCGCCCAGGTGAGCCCGGGTTCGTGAACGGTTGTTGAGGACCATGGTGCCGGCACTGGTGGGGCGATGGCATCCGGATTCGGTGCCATCGGTTGGCGGGGACGGGAATATCGTGCGCTGCCGATCCCGGCGCATGGCTCGGAGCAATGGGGTCTGACCCCATTGCTGGCTGCCCGGTGCGGGGAGCGGTACGTTTCGCCGGCTATGCCGACCTCGACCGATCGCCTCTCCGCCGCGTTGGCGGATCGCTACCGCATCGAGCGGGAGCTCGGGCAGGGTGGCATGGCGGTCGTGTACCAGGCGCACGACGTGCGTCACGACCGCAAGGTCGCGATCAAGGTGCTCCATCCGGAACTCGCCGCCGTCCTTGGGGCCGAGCGGTTCCTGACCGAGATGCGGGTGACCGCGAACCTGCAGCATCCGCACATCCTTTCTCTCTTCGACTCGGGCACCGCCGACGGACAGCTCTACTATGTCATGCCGCTGGTGGAGGGCGAGTCGCTGCGGGACCGCCTGACGAGGGAGCGGCAGCTCCCGATCGACGAGGCGGTCCGGATCACGATCGAGGTGGCCAATGCGCTCGACTACGCGCACCGGCACCAGGTGGTCCACCGCGACATCAAGCCGGAGAACATCCTCCTGCACGACGGCTCGGCGCTGGTGGCGGATTTCGGCATCGCGCTCGCCGTCTCGAACGCCGGCGACAAGCGGCTGACGCAGACCGGATTGTCGCTGGGCACGCCGCACTACATGAGCCCCGAGCAGGCGACCGGGGACCGGGCCGTCGACGGGCGCACCGACATCTATTCGCTCGGCTGCGTCCTGTATGAGATGCTCACGGGCGAACCGCCGTTCAGCGGGCCGAGCACCCAGGCGATCGTCGCCAAGGTGCTGACCGAGCCCGTGCCTCGCATCCGCCCGCGCCGGCCCACGGTGTCGGCAGGCCTCGAAGCGGTGGTGATGAAGGCGGTCGAGAAGCTGCCCGCCGACCGGTACGCGACGCCCCAGGCGTTCGGGCAGGCGCTGCGTTCGCCGGACGTGGTCCCGCCTTCCGGCTTCACCCCGGCACCCCCCCGTCGTGCGTCACGCGCGCGCGTCGCGGCCGTTGCGCTCGGCGGCATGGCGGCGCTGGTCGGCGCGTGGGCGCTCGGTCGCACGACCGCGTCCACGGGTACCGACGCCGGTCAGTGGACCCTGGAACAGCTCGGCGGCCCCACGGTCGCGATGCATCCCCGGGTCTCCCCCGATGGCAAGACCATCGCGTTTGCCGCGATGGTGGGCGGCACGACGCAGCTTGCCGTGCTCAGCCCGGAAACCGGTGACTGGCGCGTGCTGACGACGGACACGACGCAGGGCGCCGTGAACGTGGCGGCGTGGTCCCCGGATGGCACCAGGATCTACTTCGACCGGATCAACGAAGGGCCGAATGGGGTCTTCAGCATCACGCCGTTAGGCACCGATGAGCGCCTCGTGCTCGACCTGGCCGATTCGCCGCAGGTCCTGGCCGACGGGTCGGTGCTGGTCGTCCGGTTGAACAGCGAGCGGCGCCTGCAGCTCTTCCGGTACTGGCCGCAGTCGGCCCGGCTGGATTCGCTCCCGGCGTCGACGACCCTCCTCTGGGGAAAGGCGTTCGTCCGCGCGTTTCCCGACGGGAAGGAGGCTGCGTTCGTCGGTGTGCCGGGAACGAGCGCCGCGGGGAGCGAGATGCTCTACGCGATCGACCTCACGACGGGCGCAACGCGAAAGCTCCACGACGAGGCCATCACGTTCCGGGGCGGTGACTCCTTCGGGATCGCGGACAACGAGTCGGTTCTCCTGCCGGTGCCACTGGGCGAGGGGTACGCCGTCGCGTCCATTCCCCGCACCGGCTCGGGCACGCCCACCATCCTGCTCTCGACGACCAGCCGCATCGCGAGCCTGGACGGCGGACCCGATGGATCGATCTACGTCGACCAGATCGAGCGCGGCTGCGTCTGGCTCCGGTACGACCCCCGGAGCCGGGTGATCGAGCGTCATGCAGTCAACCCGCGCTGCGGGAACCAGATCCTCCCTCTCCCGGACGGACGGATCCTCGACAACAGCAACGAGGGAAAGCGTCGCGTCCTCGTCCTCGAGCCTGGCGAGCCGCCACGGCGCTTCCTGTCGGTGGACCAGCCCACCGCGGACCCCGCGCCGCTCGGGGATGACCGGGTCCTGGTGCGGTTCGGGGCCGACCTCGACACCCTGCTGGTGGTGACGGTCGCGACCGGCCGCGTCACCCTGCGCATCCCGTGGTTCCCGGACGTCTCGCGCTACACCGGGTCGCCTGACGGGCAGTCGATCTACTATGCGAGGGCGGGCGTCATCTGGGAGATGCCGGCCACTGGCGGAGAGTCGCGACGCATCCGTGACGGCGACCTCGTGGCCGTCGATCCGGCCGGCCGATACCTCGTGGTTGCGGTCAACGCGGCCGACCGGGTGCGGCTGTTCCACGTCCCCCTCGACCGCACCCCGGAACGGGAGATCCCCCTTCGCGGTCCGCTGCTGTTCTCGTCGGAGTCCATCAACCTGAAAGCGATCGCGCCTGACGAGCGCGTGCTGTTCACGGGAGTCTCCACGTCGCTGTGGCACTGGCAGGCGGCGATCCTGGATACCCGGACGGGCGCGGTGGAGATCCTGCCGGGGGGAGAGACGGCGGACACCGAAGCGTCGTGGACGTCGGACGGAAAGGTGTGGATCGTCGGCGACGACCTGGAATCGACGATGTGGCGCTACCGGCCGGCGCGGCCCCGCCGATGACGGACCGCCTGTCCATCGCGCTATCCGATCGCTACCGCATCGAGCGGGAGCTCGGGCAGGGTGGCATGGCGACCGTCTACCTGGCCGAGGATCTGCGGCACAAGCGGAAGGTGGCGCTGAAGGTCCTGAAGCCGGAACTGGCCGCGGTGTTAGGCGCCGACCGGTTCGTGCAGGAGATCACCACCACGGCGTCCCTGCAGCATCCGCACATCCTGCCGCTGTTCGATTCGGGGACCGCGGACGGGTTCCTGTTCTACGTCATGCCCTTCATCCAGGGCGAGACGCTGCGTGAGAAGCTGAACCGGGATACGCAGCTGGGGGTGGAGGAAGCGGTCCGCCTCACCACCGACGTGGCCGATGCGCTCCAGTACGCGCACGAGCAGGGGATCATCCATCGGGACATCAAGCCGGAGAACATCCTGCTGGCCAACGGCCGGCCGATGGTGGCCGACTTCGGGATCGCGCTCGCCGTGAGCGCCGCCGCCGGGGGCCGCATCACGGAGACGGGGCTCTCGTTAGGAACGCCGCACTACATGAGTCCCGAACAGGCGACCGCCGACAAGGACCTGACCGGGCGGAGCGACATCTATTCGCTGGGCAGCGTGCTGTACGAGATGCTGACGGGCAACCCCCCGCATGTCGGCGCCTCGGCGCAACAGATCATCATGAAGATCATCGCCGATACGCCGCGCCCGGTCACGGAATTGCGCCGGTCGGTGCCCCCGAATGTCGCCGCCGCCGTCGCCAAGGCGATCGAGAAGCTCCCCGCCGATCGCTTCGAGAGCGCTCGCGCGTTCGCCCAGGCGTTGGCGAATCCGCACTTCACCACCGCGACGTCTGGGATGCCCGCTCGGGCGAAGGCGGGCCCCCGCCGCGTTCTGGCGATGGCGCTGGGCGTGATCGGGCTCGTGTCTGCTGGTTCGCTCGGAGGCTGGCTGCTCCACGACACCGGCCCGGCTCCCCCCATGGTGCGCTTCGGGATTCCCGTGACCGGCGCCGTCAATGGCCTGGATGTGTCGACCGACGGCACGCAGGTGCTCTTCAGGTCTGAAGGAAGCGCGCACCTGCGCCGCCTGGATGACGACAGCGCGCGCGCGGTCGCACCGGGAGCGACGCGGGAGCCGCGGCTTTCGCCGGACGGGAAGTCGGTACTCGGCGGCGCGGAAGACGTCATCGGGCTCGTTGACGTCGCCGGCGGCCAGCCCCGTCCCGTCGTGCGCGCCGAGCCACTGAGCCGAGCCATCTGGGGACAGGACGGCTTCGTCTATTTCGACCGGGCCGGTGGGCTGGCGCGAATTGCTGTGTCGGGCGGTCCCGTTGATACGCTCCTGCGCGGGGACCCGAGGGGACGAGCCATCATTCTCATGGAAGCTCTGCCTGATGGGCGCTCGTTGCTTGTCCTTCTCGCCGTCGGGACTGCGGACGCGACAGCAGGGACCGATACGGTCGCGCTGTTTGACATCGCAAGTCGGACATTGACACCCCTGTTTCCGCTGCGTTCTCCAGGGGCGGCGTTCGATACAGCACGACCGGCCACATAGTCTATGGTGAACGCAGCCGCATCCTTGCACGGACATTCGACGCCGGCCGGCGCGCCGTGGGCGCTGAGACATTTACGCTCGTTGACGCCGGCGCGGAGACGAGGAGTGTGCGTTTCGCCATCGGCGGACAAACGCTTGCGTACATCGCCTCCGATGAGCGCAACCGCGTCCTGACGCTGGCGGACCGGCGGGGCGACCGCCAGCCACTCGCGAACCTGCCGCCGGGCCACTACGAGAATCCGCGGATCTCGCCGAACGGCGACCGCATCGCCGTCCTGCGGACGGATCCGAATGACAACCAGCGCGACCTGTGGGTTTACGACCTTGCTTCCGGGCGTCTGTCGGCCGTCACCCGGTCCGGCGGCGTCGGGGGCCACGCCTGGTCATCGGACGGACTGCGTCTCGCGTTCACGCGCGGATCGCAGCTGTTCTGGCGCCGCTTCGATGCGTCGGGCGAAGAGGAGCTGCTGCTTCGCAGACCGCGGCGATTCGGGTCGATTGCGTTGACGCGCGACATGATCCTGTTCCAGGAGGGGCCGGCCGCCTGGGACATCGGCATCGCGACGATCGGCAAGCCGGGAAGCGACTCCCTGCTGCTCCATGGCGATTACTGGGAGGGCGCCCCCGCGGTCTCTCCCGACGGACGCTGGCTCGCGTACTACTCGGCCGAGGGTGGGCAGGCGCAGGTGTTCGTGCAGCCGTTCCTGAGGCCGGGGCGGAAGAGCCAGGTGTCCTCCAGCGGCAGCGTCAACGCCAGGTGGTCGGGAGACAGCCGTCGGCTCTTCTACATTCAGGGTCCCGCCCTGATGGAGGCAGACCTGACCATCGGTGCGGACGTCGCCGTCGCATCGGTGAGTCGACTGTTCGACATCGCCAACTCTGCCAGTGGCACGCTCCAGTTCGACGTCTTTCCGAACGGCAATCGCTTCGCCATCACCGAGCAACAGGGGACGGCCGGCGCGCGCGAGATCACCGTCATCTCCGGCTTCGACCAGCTGCTTCGCGGGACCGGGCGAAAGTGACGCAGAGGGGTCGCCGGAATGCGGCGGTCTACGACCGGCTTCGCTCCCCTCGCACCTACCGCAGCGCCGTCCAGTAGCTGACCTTGACCGCCAGCACGTTCTCGCCGCGCGCGTTGAGCGCGCCGAACAGGTGGCCCGGACGCGCGGGCGCGAAGGGGAGCTGGGCCCTGCGATTCTGCTGCCAGACCAGGTAGAGCGTGCTCCCGAGCCGCCATTCCCAGCGGAGCACGGCGTTCGAACGAAACGAGCGCTCGTTGAAATCCTCGTTGTCGATCTCGAAGCTGTGGCTGCCGTCGGTCACGGTATGCGTCTGGTCCGGGTTGTGCACGATCGTCGTGCCGCCGGTCCCGTACACGAGAAGCTCGCGACGACGAGGGGCGAGCAACTCTCCGAACCCGTGGAAGCGTCCGCTGGCGGCGAACGGCTCCAGGTACGTCTCGAGCGTGAGGTTCGGCGTGAAGGTGTAGTTCAGGCGGAATTGACCCGAGAGCTCGCTCAGGTCCACGTGCGCAAAGACGTATCGGGTGCCGTACGTCTCGGCGCGACCATTGGCCTCCGTCGTCACGAACTGCCGGGTGTCCGTCCCGCGACTCCACCGCGGATCGAAGCTCATCTCCCAGCGATCGCCGGGACGCAGGGACAGGGCCAGGCCGAGATCCTGCTCCCAACCCCCGTTCTCGTCCCGCCGACCGCCCAGGTCGATGCCCCAGCCGTTGCGCGCCCCGCTGCGATTCTGCAGCTCGATGCCCCATCGCGTGCTGGCCGGCGTCCCCATGATGGGGCCGCCGCGCGTCAGGCGATCGGAGAGCGCGCGTTGTGCATACGTCACGTCGCCGTTGACCCGCCAGAAGTTGGGCAGCGTGGCGCTGAAGGTGACCTGGTTGTCGTTCC
Organism: Gemmatimonadaceae bacterium; assembly: GCA_030835125.1. GTDB lineage: Bacteria > Gemmatimonadota > Gemmatimonadetes > Gemmatimonadales > Gemmatimonadaceae > JABWBJ01. Next base: position 32,826 of record JAUQWM010000046.1, read on the forward strand.
GCCGGCGCATGCCGTCGAAGTTCCAGTCGTAGTTCGTGCCGATGCTGACCTCGTAGCGGCGATACCAGCCGGACGGCTGCGTTTCGCGCCACCGCAGGCGGGTGTTGAAGGTCCGCGTGTCCACCGCACCATACGAGCCCATGTCGTTAGGCTCGAAGCCGGGCGTCTGAAACAGGAAGTCGACGTCCCAGAGCCAGTGCCGGCCCGCGAGCCTGCTGTGGCCAAGCCCGAACGTCAGGCCGTCCAGCATGCGCCGCGTGGGATCCACCTCGACGTGATCGGCGTCGGGCCGCTGGAAATAGCGCCGCGAGGAGCGTTGCTGCTGTCGAATCGCCAGCGAGTCGCCGCGGATGTTCGTGTATCCCAGCCACGAGTTGACGTCGTACGCGCCTCCGGCCCACCGCAGGCGTCCCTCGACCAGGCCCGAGACCGCCGATCGCGCGAGCGCGTCGGCCAGTGGCGTGCCCGGCTCGAGATCGCGCTGCACCAGCGTCACGATGCCGCCGAAGGTCGAGGCGTCCTTGCCGAACTGCTGCCGGAGGCTGCCCACGGCGTAGGCGGTCCGCGGCCCGACGACGGCCGTGCCGAATTGCGGGGTGCCGGTCGAGTCGAACGTCTGCGCCACCTCGCGGTCGGTCATGGCCGCGAGCGCCGCCACGGCCAGGCCCGACGGGAGGCGGCCGGTCAGCTTCGCGGCGCCCAGGATGGTGGAATTCGGCAGCCGCTGGACATGATCCGCGCTGGCACTGCCCGGCGGCGCCGCGCCGATCCGCCGGGAATAGAACAACCCGCGCTGGTTGAGCAGGTCCGAGCCCTCGAGGAAGAAGGGCCGGCGCTCGTCGAAGAAGATCTCATACGCCGAGAGGTTGACGACGGCGGGGTCACCCTCGACCTGTCCGAAATCCGGGTTGAGGGTAACGTCCAGCGTCAGGTTCGGCCCCAACCCCATCTTGAGGTCACCGCCGACGCGAGCGGCATTGGCGTACGCCTGCTGAAACGGGTTGGCCGGGTCGGTGACGGGGGCGATGCGGGAATCGGCCGCCACATACGGCACCAGCTCCACGCGGCGGGGTGGGCGAATGGTACGGATGCCGGTGAGCACTCCCATGCGCGACGACCATCCGGGCTCGGTGCGGCGGACGAGCGCCCAGTAACTCTGCTCATTCCGGTCGGGGACGCGCCGCACCACGTTGACGCCCCATTCCTGCATGTCGCCCGGCGAGAACCGGAGCTGATTGAACGGGATCCGGAGCTCCGCCGTCCAGCCGAGCGAATCGATGTCGGTCGCGGCTTCCCACACGGGATTCCAGTCGGCATCGCGGTCGCTCTCCGAGTCCGTCGCGTGGTAGTAGTCGATGCGCACGCCGGCGGGCGTCACGGAGAACGTGTACGCGGTGCGGCGGTCGCGATACGTATCGAGCGAGATGACGATCTGCTCCGAGCTTCCTTCGCGGTCGCGCCGCGTAATCAGCGCGCGGATGGCCTCGGGATTGGCGCTGAACATGCGGGCGCCGACGTAGAGCGCGTCGTCATCGTAGGCGAAGCGCACCTCGGTGTTTTCGATCGCCGGCGCACCCTCGTCCGGCTCGCGCTGCGTGAGATTCGTGGCCGGCGGTGCGGTGTGCCAGACGCTTTCCGCAAGGCGTCCGTCCAGGCGCGGCGAGTCGGTGGCCCGCACGGCCTGGATCGACTGCGCGCCGGACTCGGCGGCCGTGATCGCGAGGATCACGGCAACCACCACCCACATTCCGCCGAACTGCCCGCCTCGTGTCAATCGACTCCTCCAGTCAGAAACCCCCCAATGGGGTCAGACCCCATTGGTCGTTATAGCAGCCAGGTCGTGACCTCGGACGCGGCGCGTCGTGGTTTCGACTCCACCTCCCCGGCGGGCTCTCCCAGGTCGATCATGATCACGAGTCGCTGGCCCTCCGGGATCCCGAGCGCCTCACGAGCCCGTGGGTCTTCCATGACCGCGCCGCTCTTGAGGTGCGTCGCCAGGCCAAGGGCGCGTGCGGTGAGCAGGAGGTTCTGCACCGCCATCATCGTCGCGGCATAGTCCTCCTCGCGAGCCTCAGGACTCTCGGCCAGGGTCATGGTGACGGCGATCTGCGCGGGCAACGCAGCGCCGGCGGCGGCGACCTTGTCGACGACGGCCTGGGCCGCGGCCGGGTCCTCGACGCGTTTTGCCTTCCGGGCGCCGAGCACGGCGCCATACGCGCGCCGCGCCTCGGGACCGAGGACGTAGAAGCGCCACGGCTGGGTCAGATGATGATTGGGCGCCAGCACGGCGGCATCCAGCATCCGCTCGATCTCCTCGCGCCGGATGGGTCGATCGGTGAACTGCCGGACGGAACGGCGTCCCCGGATGACTTCGTGCAGGTCCATAGGGTGGCTTGGCTGTGCGTGAGCGTGGCACCGACGCGTGTGTCGGGCAATCGGCGTCCACATCATACTGCTGCGACCCGCAACGCATCACCCGGTGCGCGAACGGGGGAACGGCGCGGCGTCGCTGGCGGGGGTGGGCGACCGACCCTAGGTTAGCCGGCGATGCCGTCTCCCGCCGATCATCTCTCCAGCTCCCTCGCTGGTCGTTATCACATCGAGCGGGAACTGGGCGGGGGCGGCATGTCGCGGGTCTTCCTGGCACGGGAGCACGGCCTCAACCGCGAGGTCGTCATCAAGGTCCTGTCCGCGGACGTCGCGGGGCTTCCAATACGACAAGTTGCGGAAGGACCCGCGGGTGCCGCTCTGCTCGCGCGCGTGGAGAACTGGTGAACGGTACGACCTGCAGCGCCCTCCCCCGACGCCAGTAGATTGAGCCCATGATCATCATCGGACTGACCGGCCGGAACGCGAGTGGCAAGACCACCGCCGGCCAGGCGCTCGCCGCGAGGGGATTCCAGTACCTGTCGCTCTCCGACGTCATCCGCGAGGAAGCGAAGAAGCGCGGCCTGCCGGACATCCGCGAGAACCTGATCGCCCTGGGGAACGAACTGCGTGAGCGGCACGGTCCCGGCGCGCTGGCCGAGTTGACCGTCGCCCGGATGCAGTCGGACCGGAACTACGCGGTGGACAGCGTCCGCCATCCAGCCGAGGTCATGGCGCTCCGGAAGGCCGGCTCCTTCTCGTTGTTGCACATCTTCGCCCCGCTCGAGGCCCGTTTCGCGCGCGCGCTTCTCCGGGACCGTGAGGGTGACGCCCGCACGCTCCAGGACTTCATCCGCCAGGAGGAGCGCGAGTTCGCAAGCAGCAACTCGGCCGCGCAGCAGCTGCTGGAGACCGAACGGCTGGCCAACCGCGTCATCGAGAACAACGGCACGCTCGAGGAGTTCGCGGTCCAGCTGGCAGCGGCGCTGAAGGACGTGGAGGTGTCGTCCTCGCGCCCCTCGTGGGACCAGTACTTCATGGACATCGCGCGGCAGGTCGCCGCGCGCAGCAACTGCATGAAGCGCCAGGTGGCCGCGGTGATCGTGTCCGACCGGCGGATCATCAGCACCGGCTACAATGGCACGCCGCGGGGCGTGAAGAACTGCAACGAGGGAGGATGCCCGCGCTGCAACGGCTTCAGTGAGAGCGGGAAGAACCTGGAGGAGTGCCTCTGCTCCCATGGCGAGGAGAACGCCATCGTCCAGGCGTCGTACCACGGTATCGCCATCAAGGATGCCACGCTCTACACGACCTACTCGCCGTGCCTGCTGTGCAGCAAGATGATCATCAACGCGGGCATCCGGAGGGTCGTCTACAACGAGGCGTACCCGCTCAACGACACCGCGACGCGAATGCTGAAGGAAGCCGGCGTCGACCTGGTGAAGCTGAAGGTGTGACACGCGGGAAGGCCGGGTCGGTCGGCCGACGGGGCGGACTCCGCCTTCCGTCCCTGCCGACCCGCACGCACATTCGGAGCCGCCCCCACCTGGAGCCTCCGTCAGTGAAGTCGCCTTTCCGTCGCTCGATCGCTGCCTGCCTCGTCGCCGTCGTCGCCACCGCCGTCCCGGTTTCCGGCCAGGGGAACGTCAACCGGCCCGATACCGCGATGGTCAACCGGTCGCCGAACCCGTTGCTCGCGAGCTTCCGCTTCCGGTCCATCGGACCCGCCAGCATGGGCGGTCGGATCGACGACATCGCCGTCTATGAGAAGGACCCGCGGATCATCTGGATCGGGTACGCGGTGGGTGGCGTGTTCAAGTCGACCAACGCGGGCACGACGTTCAAGCCCGTCTTCGAGCAATACGGATCGGCGTCGATCGGGGACATCGCGCTCGACCAGAACAACCCGGACATTGCCTATGTCGGGACCGGGGAACCGAACAATCGCAATACGTCGTCGTTCGGCGACGGGATCTACAAGACGACCGATGGCGGGAAGACCTTCACGCATGCCGGCCTGCGCGAGACGCAGACCATCGCGCGGATCGTGCTCGATCCCCGGAACTCGAACGTCGTGTACGTCGCGTCGCCGGGCCACCTCTACGGCCCCAACCCGGACCGTGGCATCTACAAGAGCACCGACGGCGGGCGGACCTGGAACAAGGTGAAGTACGTCGACGAGAACACCGGGTTCACCGACCTCGTGATGGACCCATCGAACCCGAACGTGCTGTACGCGGCGAGCTACCAGCGCCGCCGCACCGGCTGCTGCTTCAACGGCGGCGGCCCGGGCAGCGCGCTGTGGAAGACCGCCGACGCCGGTCGGACCTGGACGAAGCTCACCGGGAGCGGCCTGCCAGCGGGGACGTACGGCCGCATCGCGATCGACGTCGCACGCTCGAACGCGAACGTCGTCTACGCACAGATCGAGACCGATGGCGGCGCCGACTCCGCGGCGGTCGTGCTCGGGGGAGGCCGCGGAGGCGGATACGACTGGTGCAACAACGCCGGCCCCAACCGGGGATTCGGTGCGGGACCCGGTTCGGACACGCTCAAGCCGCCACCGCTCAGCCGCTCGCGACCGGGCATCTACCGCTCGGACAACAAGGGGCGCAGCTGGACATTGGTGAGCAACTGCAACGGGCGGCCGATGTACTTCAGCAACGTCAGGGTCGACCCCACCAACGCCAACGTGCTGTACGTGGCCAACGTGCGCGGGACCAAGTCGCTCGACGGCGGCCGCACGTTCGCCACGATCGATGAGGGACTTGGCTTCGGCAACCAGACGGTGGACCAGCACGCGTACTGGATCAATCCAGCGAACCCGAACCACGTCATGCGCGGTTCCGACGCCGGGTTCGCGGTGAGCTGGGACCAGGGCGCCACCTGGGAGTACGTGCGGACCATGGCGACCGGGCTCGCGTACCTGGTGACAGCCGACATGCACCGGCCGTACAACGTCTACTCGGGGCTGCAGGACAACGACGGCTGGGGCGGTCCGAGCGCGGTGCGCAGCCGCATCGGGATCCGCGACAGCGACTGGTTCCGGGTGAGCTTCGAGAACAGCGGCGACGGGTTCCAGACGGCGGTGGACCCGACGGACCGGCACACGGTCTACTCCGAGGCGCAGGACGGGCGCACGGTGCGGACGGACCTGCGCACCGGCCGGACCGTGAGCATCCGCCCCGTGGCGCCACCGGCGGCATCGGCGCCGGCGGCCCCGGCACCGGGGTCGTGCGTCGATGGCCGGGTCATCCCACCGGCAACCGGAGGCCGCGGTGGTGCTGGTGGCGGGGGCGGGGGCGGCGGCCGGGGCGGCGGGACGCCTAACGTGGTGAACGCGACGGCGGGCGACACCTATCGCTTCAACTGGAACACGCCGATCCTCCTCTCGCCGCACAATCCCGGCACCCTCTGGATGGGCGGGAACCGGGTCTTCCGCTCCGACAACCAGGGCGACTCCTGGACCGCCAGTCCGGACCTCACGCGCCAGGTGGACCGCTGCCGCGTCACCGTGATGGGCGCCGCCGGGACGTCGCTGCAGCTCTCGAAGAACGACGGCGTCAGCGCCTTCAGCACGGTGATCGCGATCTCCGAGTCGCGGGTCGCCCGTGGCGTGGTGTGGGCCGGTACAGATGACGGGCTGCTCCAGGTGAGCCGGGACAACGGGGCGACGTTCACCGAGGTCGGGCGGAACATCACCGGGCTGCCGCCGGGCGCCCTGGACGGCGACAACCCGTACTGGTTCTCGCGCATCGATGCATCGCACTTCGACGCGGCGACCGCGTACGTCGCCATCGACGGCCACCGCAGCAACGACCTGAAGCCCTGGGTCTTCGTGACCCGGGACCTGGGACGCACGTGGACGAACATCGGGTCGGGACTCCCGCCGTACGGGAACGTGCAGGTCGTCCGTGAGGACCCGAGGAACCGCGACCTCCTGTACGCCGGCACCGAGTTCGGGCTGTACCTCTCGCTGGACGGCGGACGCACCTGGGAGAAGTTCATGAACAACTATCCCACCGTGCGCACGGACGACATCCTGGTCCATCCGCGCGACGGCGACCTGATCGTCGCGACGCACGGACGCAGCATCTGGATCGCGGACGACATCACGCCGCTCCAGCAGCTCACGCCGGCCGTCGCGTCGGCGGAAGCGCACCTCTTCGACGTGCGTCCCGCGGTGGCGTACCTGAGCGACATCCGGAAGGACATCTCGACCGGCGGGGAAAAGCAGTTCGAGGGCGAGAACCCGGCACGAGGCACCGCGATCCAGTTCCACATCGGCGCCGGTGTCAGCGGCGACGCGAAGGTGACCATCGCCGATGCCACCGGGCGCTCGTTATGCGAGAGCACGATGCCGGCCCGCCCCGGCATCCACCGCGTGCAATGGACCCTCGTGGCCCCGATGCTCGCGGCCGGTGGTCGCGGCGGTGGACGGGCGGGTGGCGCGGGTGCACCTGGCGGTGGGGCCGGTCGGGGTGGCGCCGCCCCGCCGACGACCGCGACGCCGGCTCCTCCCCCACAGGGTCGCGGCGCAACGCCCGACATGGGGTGTTCGGGCGTGAGCGGAGGTCGAGGTGGCGGAGCCGGCGCGGCTCCCGGCACCTACATCGCGAAACTCACGGTCGGTGGCAAGGAGTACGTGAAGCCGGTCACGGTGCTGGAGGATCGGTGGATGACGGAGCGATGACTGCAGGTGGCAGATTGGCGATGTGGGATGAGCGGCGACACCGCTGACCGTTCCTGGTTACCGGGCATGCGTGTTGCGGGTCCTTCCTCTGTATGCGGGTTGTCCTGTTGGCGGCGCTGGCCGCGAGTGTGCTTGGGGCGTCAGGTGGCGTAGCGCAGGGTGCGCCGAAGCCTGAGCCCCGGGGTGTCCGTGAGTCATTCGGCTACCGGGTCGCGGGACCGTTCGGGACAGGATTCGTCTCCGTCACCGATGACGGCCTGGTGCAGTTTTCGCTCGACGATCGCCTGGCGAGTCACCGGGATCGTCCGCGAGAGCCCGACCCGCTCCGCGAGTTCTACCTTCCGGACGACGTGCTCGAGTGGACCGCCAGTGTCAACGCGCTGCTTGCGTGGATGCAGCAGGGAGCCGTTGGATCGCCGCCGCAGGCGGCGCTGGGGAACGATGGCGGTGTGGTGATTTCGGTGATCCCGAGGGTCCCCGCCACGCCCGATGGACGGGTTTCGTTCGGGATCAACCGATGCCGACGGAGCGTGCACGGCAGCGAGGTCACCGTGTATGCGCTGGCGAGCATCGCGGCGCAGTTCCGTCGCGCTGCCCTCGAGGCCCAAGCCGCGGCGCGACGCAATCCGGACGCTGGCGCCATCTGGTACGAGCACGCGGTCGCGTGCCCGGCACGTCTCCGCGAGGAAAGCGCGAGGCCCGCGTGGCCGGCCAGTCTCACCACGAATCGGCCGCACCAGGAACTGGTCCAGCTCGTGGTCAGCGTCAACGGCACCGTCGAAGCGGGCAGCGAGAGGTTCATGCCCTCCATCGACGCGAGAATGGCGCGCGCCATTCGCACCGTGCTGCCGTCGTGGCGCTTCTCGCCCGCGTTGCGGGGTGGCCAGCCGGTGCGACAACTCGCGCACGTCCCGGTCGGTTTCACGCCGCCCGTCGTCACGGGGATCGGTCGCACGACGTGCCCCGCGGCCGGAGCGTCGCCCTGCGACTCGCTCTTCGCCGTTGCGACCGCCGACGGGAACGCGGGATCGATCATGCCGCAGGGTGACGGCGCCGTTCGCATCGCCAGCACCGCGGAGTCCAACGGACTCCACCTGCTTGGCGAGCACCGCGCTCCCGTGGTGCAGGTGACCGGTCGGTCGCTGGGGCAGTTCGTCGACGCGGTGGAGCGGGCCATGCCCGGCCTCGTCACCAGTATCACCGAACGCAGCCTGCCTGACGCGGAGTACGCGACGGGGGTGCCCGTGATCGGCGCGCCCGACAGGCCCGGGCTGAGCATGTGGCTCTCCCCGACGGGGTGGATCCGCGCCGGCTACGGGTGCGGGCGCGACGGCCAGGGTTCCATCCGCTTCATGGAGCTGACCCCGACGCAGGTTCCGCGCTTCCTCGCCGTATCGCGCTCCGCCCTGGAACGGTTGTCGCGCCAGCCACGGTGGGCGCCGCGGGGCGACCGGCCGTTCGCCGAGCACGAACTCTCCTGCGACGTCTCGCGCGACGGCCCGGCCCTCATCCCTGCCCTGTTCGGCTACGGCGCGGGGCAGGCCAGCATCGAGGTCCTCGCCCGCTTCGTCGTGGACAGCACGGGGCGGGTCGAGGCACCGACGATCGAGACGATGCCCGGTCCCGATTCCGCGGCCCGGCGCCTGACGAGGGAGGCGCTCAAGGATTGGCTGTTCATCCCGGCGGTCGCCGAGGGGCGGCGGGTGCGGGCCGAGGTCCACGTCAGCGTCGTGCTGCGCCCGCTCGATGCCGACGCGGTGGTGCTCGCCCACTCGCCACGGCCGGGGGTGCCTGACGACACGCTGCGCCGGACGATCTTCTTCCGGCCCAATGCGCCGCCGGATCGTCCCCGAGGCGAGACCTCGATGGAGGGCTGGCGCGAGGTCGACGCCGCCATAAAGCCGTTCATCGCGGAGGCACGCCGCACCTGGCCTTTCGCGCGCGACCGGTTCGTGCGGAGGACCCTGCCGGCGGGGTACGACTTCTTCGTGACGGCGCGCCTCACCGATCCCGTCGGGCGCCAGGAGCAGGTGTTCATTCGCGTCGAGCGGATCGAGGGCACGCTCATCCACGGGCGCGTGCAGAGCGAGATCAACACTGTCTCCGGGTGGCAGCGCGGGGACCGGTTCAGCCTGGATCAGGCCGACCTGATCGACTGGACGATCGTCGCGCCCGACGGCACGGAGGAGGGCAACGTCGTGGGCCGGTTCCTCGACACCTGGTACCGTCGCCGGTAGGCACCGGGACCCATGGGGCCCTGCCCCCCTTGGCGCTCAGTCCGGGCTCTGCCCGAACAGCGCCATGTTGGAGCTGTGCCCGGGGGTGACCTTCTTCTCCGGGTAGATCCAGTGCACCGCCTGGTTGACCGCGGTCGCGGCCTCGCCGAACCCGGACGCGATCAGCTTGAGCTTTCCGGGATAGGTCGTCACGTCGCCGGCGGCGTAGATGCCGGGCTGTCCGGTCTCCATGCAACTGTTGACCACGATCTCTTCCTTCTCGAGCGTCAGGCCCCACTGCGCCAGCGCGCCGAGGTCACTCACGTAGCCGAGCATCGGTAGCACCACGTCGCACGCCAGGGCGAACGTCGCCTTCGTCTTCGTGTCGCGCAGCACCACGCCCGTGAGGGTGCCGTCCACGCTCAGGATGTCGTGCAGTTCATGGAAGGTGTGGAGCCCCATGCGCCCCTCGGCGGCGGCGCGCTGGACCTCGGTGACCGTCGCGGCGTGGGCCCGGAACCGGTCGCTGCGATGCACGAGCGTGAGGGTCGCGGCGCGGTCGAGGAGCTGGTGCGCCCAGTCGAACGCCGTGTCGCCGCCCCCGAGGATGAGGATCCGCTTCCCGCGAAAGGCCTCGGGATCGGTCACCACGTCGAAGATGCCCCGTCCGTACCAGGGGTGTGCAACCACCTGCGGCAGGCGCCGCGGTGAGAACGCGCCGATGCCGGCTGCGATGACGATCGCCCGGGACGGAAACTCGCCGCCCTCGGTCTGGAGCACGAAGAGGCCCTCGCGTCGCTCGAGACCCATGATGGTCTCGTTGAGGTGCGTCGCGCCCCGGAACTGCAGCGCCTGCTCGGTCAGTCCCTTCACGAAGTCCTTCGCCAGCACCTTGGGGAATCCACCGACGTCGAAGATGTACTTCTCCGGGTAGAGCGCGGTGAGCTGGCCGCCGAGTTGCGGGAGGGCGTCGACGATCTGGGCCTTCACCCCACGCATGCCGGCGTAGAAGAGGGCGAACAGGCCGGTGGGGCCGCCCCCGATGATCGTGATATCGACTGGGTCGTGGGTCATGGGTGGAATCTAGAGGTTGGAGGTCGGAGGTCCGAGGTCCGAGGGACACCCGGAACCTCCGACCTCCGACCTCCGACCTCTGACCTCCGACCTCGGACCTCGGACCTCGCCGCCCGACCTCGCACGCACACGACCATCCGGCCATCTTGGAACCATGAAGATCTACACCAAGACCGGCGACACCGGGGACACCGGGCTCTTTGGCGGTGGGCGGGTCGGCAAGGATCATCCCCGGGTCGAGGCCTACGGTGACGTCGATGAACTGAACGCCACGCTCGGCCTGGTGCGCGCCCTGGAGCCGATGCCCCGGATCGACGAGGTGATCGTTCCGGTGCAGCGCGACCTCTTCTCGATCGGCGCCCTGCTGGCGACGCCGGACCGCGACAAGATGCGCGCGTCGCTGGAGAAAGCGCGCATCGACGAGGGCCGCATCCGCGAGCTCGAAACGGCGATCGACCACTGCGACGCGGAACTGGACCCGTTGCGGAGCTTCATCGTCCCCGGGGGCACGGCCAAGGCGGCGTCGTTGCACGTGGCGCGCACGATCTGCCGGCGGGCGGAACGGCGCGTCGTCTCGCTCCGGCACACCGAGGAGATCCCGGAGATCGTGGTGGTCTTCCTGAATCGCCTGTCCGACCTGCTGTTCATGCTGGCGCGCGTCGCCAACCGGCGCGCGGGTGCGGGCGAGGTGTCATGGTAGGGCGACCGGGCGGGCAGGTCCGCGGCGCGATCCCGACCTCCCAGGTGATCGGGGTGCTCGACTACCAGGTCATCGTCGGCCCCGGCCTGCTCGAGGCACTGGGGACGGTATGCCATCGGACGGCGCCCGCGCACAGCGTGGCGATCATCTCCGACGACCAGGTCGCGGCGCACTGGCTCCGCGCCGCCACCCGGGCCGTGACCGACGCCATGCCGGTGGCGCGGGTCTCCTCGACGACGGTCCCCAGCGGCGAGGCGTCGAAGTCGCGCGCCCAGTGGGCGGCGCTCACCGACTGGCTGCTGGCGGAGGGCGCCGGTCGCGACACGACGGTGGTAGCGTTAGGCGGCGGCGTGGTCGGGGACCTGGCCGGCTTCGTGGCCGCGACCTACCTGCGCGGCATCCCCGTGATCCAGGTGCCCACCAGCCTGCTGGCGATGGTCGATGCGGCCATTGGCGGCAAGACGGGCGTGGACACGCCCGACGGCAAGAACCTCGTCGGCGCGTTCCACCAGCCGTCCGCGGTGGTGGTGGATCCGCTGGTGCTGTCGACCCTGCCCGCCCATCACCTGCGCGCGGGGATGGCCGAGGTGATCAAGCACGGCGCGATTTCCGACGCCGCCTACTTCCGGCTGGCCGCGACGTGGGGCGCCACCGTGCACCGCGCCAGGCAGCGCGACGAGGCGGTCGACTTCAGCGGTCCGCAGGCCCTGGACGTGATCGGGCGCTCCATCACCACCAAGGCCGAGGTGGTGAACGGCGACCCGCGGGAACGGGGCCGCCGGCAGGTGCTGAACGCGGGACACACCGTGGCCCACGCGATCGAGCGCGAGACCGGGTACGCCGTGCTCCACGGGGAGGCGGTGGCGATGGGCCTGGCCGTGGAGGCGGAACTCGGCGAGCGGGCCGGCGTCACCGCCCCGGGCACCGGCCACGCGCTGCGATCCGCGTTAGGCGGCGCCGGCCTGCCCACCTGGCTTCCCGCGGGCATGGACGCCGGTGGCCTGGTGGCCGCGATGCGCCACGACAAGAAGGCGCGTGCCGGGTCGCTCGCCTTCGCGCTCCTGGCGGCCATCGGGTCGCCGGCCGGGAATGACGACGCGGGATGGTCCACCGCGCTCGACGAATCCCTGGTGCGCGAGGTGCTCTCCTCGCCCGCTCCCGCCCTTCCCTAGGCACGACCCCATGTCTCCCGGCGGCGCCTACGTCCTGGCCATGGCCTCGCTCATCGCGCTCGGCGCCCTGGGCGCGTGGCTTATCAACGTTCCCTGGTGGGCCGCCGGCCTGCTCGCCGTGGCGGGGATCGGCGTGGCCCGATGGCTGTTCAGGCGGGCGAGTCGCAAACGAGCCCGACAGGAAGCCGAAACCTGAGCCGATCGCTCAGGGATCACATTTGCGTGATCTGCGTCACAAGTTGTTGAAACATCAGCATATGCCGGTTCTGGCACCTTCTGCGCAGGGGACCGGGCACGCGGAAGGCACGAAAAATGGCTGTTGACGCTCCGAAAACCGACACGTATCGTGCGCGCCCGTTCCACTGGGAATTGCCGCCGACGCTGGCGCGCCAACTCAAAAAAGGGCCAGGTGCGTGTATGCAGCAGGTGACTGAGGGTCGGACCAAGGGCTTCCTGCGTTCCTCGCCGTCAACAGCATTCGACCAGTACCTGCACGACATCCAGAAGCTGCCGCTGATCACCGACCCCGCCGAGGAGAGACGCCTCGCCCGGCTGGCGCAGAAGGGTGACGAAGCGGCGGCGGAACGACTGGTCACGGCCAACCTGCGGTTCGTGATCTCGTACGTGAAGAAGTACCAGGGCCACGGGCTCGACCTCAGTGAGCTCGTCGCGATCGGCAACGAGGGACTCCTCAAGGCCGTTCGCAAGTTCGATCCCGACCAGGGCGTGAAGTTCATCTCCTACGCCGTGTGGTGGGTGCGCCAGGCGGTGCTGAAGGCGCTGGCCGAGCAGACGCGCTCCGTGCGCATCCCGCTCAACCAGAACTCGCAGCTCATCCGGTTGTCGCGCGCCGAGACGATCCTGGCCCAGGTGCTGAAGCGCGACCCCACGGACCACGAGATCAGCCGGCTGCTCGAGGAGCCGGTGGAGCAGATCCGGGCCTCGCGGCAGATGTCCTCCACCGAGGTCTCGCTCGACGCCCCCGTCGACCGCTCCGACCGTGACGCCGCCACGTTAGGCGAGCGCTTCTCGGGCATCGAGGGCGCCGACATCGAGGACCGCACGGACTTCCACCTGATGCGGGAGTTCATCGACCGCGTCTTCCGCCGCTACCTCACGCCGCGCGAGCGCCGCATCCTGTACCTGTACTACGGACTCGAGGAAGGCTCCGAGGCCATGACGCTGGAGCGCATCGGCGCGCTGCTCGGCGTGACCCGCGAACGCATCCGCCAGATCCGCGAACGGGCGTTCGAGAAGCTCCGCGAGTCACCCGACGGACGGGCCCTGGCAGGATTCTGGAACGTCGCATAGGGAATCAGGCGCAGAGCGCAAAGCGCAAGGGACCCCGACGGCGATTCGTCGGGGTTTCGCTTTTCGCCCCCTCGCCTCCGCCCGATTCGTAGAATCCCCTTTGCGCTCTGCCCGCTGCGCGCTGCAATCTGCACTCTGCAATCTGCACTCTGCCCTACATTCCCCGTCGTGTCTCCTCTCGCGACCCAACTCGCGGACATCGTTGGCTCCCGGTACGTCCTGACGCGCCCCGCCGAGACGTTCGTCTATACGGCGGACGGGCTCCCCGGCTATCGGCGGCAGCCGACGCTCGTGGTCATGCCGGGCACCCGCGATGAGGTTGTCGGGGTCGTTCGCCTGCTGGCCGCCCACAAGGTCGCGTTCGTCCCCCGAGGCGCGGGCACGGGACTCTCCGGCGGCGCGCTGGCCGACGGCGCGGTCCTCCTCGCGCTGCACCGCCTGCGCCGCATCCTCGCCATCGACCCGGAGAACCGGCTCGCGGTGGTCGAGCCGGGCGTGGTGAACGCGTCGCTCTCCCGGGCGACGGCCTCCCACGGGCTCCACTACGCGCCCGACCCGTCGAGCCAGGCCGCCTGCACCATCGGCGGCAACGTCGCCGAGAACGCGGGGGGGCCGCACTGCCTGAAGTACGGCGTGACGATGAACCACATCCTGGCGGTCACCGCGGTCCTCCCCGACGGCTCGGTCGCCACGTTAGGCTCGGCGGACGGCGAGGCGCCCGGCTACGACCTCGCCGGGACGTTCACGGGCTCGGAGGGGTGCTTCGGCGTGGCGCTCGACGTCACCGTCCGCCTGACGAGGAACCCCGAGGCGGTGCGCACCCTGCTCGCCGATTTCACGTCGATCGACGACGCCGCGCGGGCGGTGTCGGCCATCGTCGCCACCGGGATCGTCCCGGCGGCGCTCGAGATGATGGACCAGCCCACGATTCGCGCGGTCGAGGCGTCGATCTACGCGGCGGGGTACCCGGTCGACGCGGCGGCCGTGCTCCTCATCGAGGTCGACGGGCTGGCGGCCGGGGTTGAACCCGACGTGGCGCTGGTCGATGCGCTCTGCCGGCAGCACGGCGCACGCACGGTGCGCATCGCCCGCGACGACGCCGAGCGCGCGCGGCTCTGGCAGGGACGCAAGAAGGCGTTCGGCGCCATGGGCCGCATCGCGCCACACCTGGTCGTGCAGGACGCGGTGGTGCCGCGCACGAAGCTGCCGCACGTCATGGCGACCATCGGGGCCATCGCCGCCCGCCACCACGTGACGGTCTGCAACGTCTTCCACGCCGGCGACGGCAACCTGCACCCGAACATCGCCTACAACGCCGACGACGCCGCCGAATCGGCGCGCGTCCACGCCGCGATGCGCGAGATCATGACCCTCTGCGTCGAGGTGGGGGGGAGCGTCACCGGCGAGCACGGGATCGGGCTCGACAAGCTGGACTACATGCCGCTGATCTTCCCGGAGGCGTCGCTGGCCGCGATGTGCCGCCTGCGCGAGGTGTTCGACCCCGAGCGGCGCGCCAACCCGGGCAAGGTCGTGCCCATCCGCTCCTGCCGCGAATGGGCCGGCGTCCCGGCCACCCGCGTCGCCCGTGCCTGACGAGCTGGCCGTCACCGCGCCCCGCGCCGAACGCGTCGTCGCCCGTGACGCGGCCGACGTCGCCGGGTTCGTCCGCGACGCGCGCGACACCGGCGCCGCGGTGCGCCTCGCCGGACGCGGCACGTGGCTGGAGGCCGGCGGGCGGGTGGCCGCCGCGCGGCACCTCGACCTCTCCTCCCTGACCGGGATCACCGAGTACGTGCCCGGCGACCTGACGCTCACCGCGCGGGCCGGGACCACGCTGGCGGAGATCGCCGACGCCACCGCGGCGCACGGCCAGTGGCTCCCCCTCGATCCCTTCGGCGACGCGCGCGGAACGTTAGGCGCCACGCTGGCGACCGCCTCCGCGGGTCCGCTCGGCGCCAGCGTCGGCCTCCCCCGCGACGTCGCCGTCGGGGTGTCGTTCGTCAGCGGGGACGGCGAGGTGATCCAGGGAGGCGGCCGCGTGGTGAAGAACGTCGCCGGCTTCGACCTCGTCCGCCTGACGATCGGCGCGTGGGGCACGCTGGGCGCGATCGTCGAGGCCACCGTGCGCCTGCGCGCACGCCCGGAGGCGGACGAGACCTTCTGCGTGACGGTGCCGCCGGAACGCGATGCCATCGCCACCCTGCTCGCAAACGTGCGGAACGCGGCCCTGGAGCCGCTGGCGGCCGAGTTGCTGAGCCCCGCCTGCGCCGCCGGGCTCGGACTTGGCCACCGGCCCGTCCTGCTGGTGCGCCTCGCCGGCAATGCCACCGGCGTGCATCACCAGCGCTCGACCCTGTCGAAGCTGGCCACGACGGCGCCCGCGCCGTCGGATACCTGGTCGCGTCTCGCGCAGTCGGACCCGGTCGCCGGACTGGTCGCGCGCGTGTCCAGGCGCCCCTCGGAACTTGTCAGGCTCTGGACCACGGCGATATCGCTGGGCGACGTGGACGCCCACGCGACGCTGGCACGGGGCATCGTCCGGCTGCGCCTGCCGGCCCCGCCAGCCCACGACCTGTTCGGCACGTTCGACGCCGCGGATCACTGGATCATCGAGCGCGCACCCCTGTCGTGGACGGCGCGTCCCGGACGCATGGCGCCGGCGTCCGACGACCTGTCCCGGCGCATCAGGCTCGCCTTCGATTCGACCGGGATCCTCAACCCGGGAATCCTCGACTTGTGACTGCCACGCCGACGAGAGGAGCCGTATCGCACACCCCGCTCGGCCAGGCGTCCGCGGGGCTGGACCTCTGCGTGCACTGCGGATTCTGCATGCAGGCGTGCCCCACCTACCTCGTGCTGGACGACGAGAACGACAGTCCGCGAGGACGGATCATGTTGATGCGGGGCGTCGTCGAGGGCGCGATCGCCGTCGACGATCCCGACCTCGGCCGGCACATCGACCGGTGCCTCGGGTGCCGCGCCTGCGAGACGGCGTGCCCCAGCGGCGTTCCCTACGGCCAATTGCTCGAGGCGACGCGCGCGACGATCACGTCGGAGCAGCGCATCGGGATCGTGTCGAGGATGGTGCTGGCCACCATGGCCAGTCCCTTCCTGCGCGCGATCGCCCTCGGCGCGGCTCGCCTGGCACGCGCCCTGCGCCTGACGAGTCTCCTCGCGCGGCTGCCGGGGAGGCCCGGGTTTGCCTTCGCGATGCTCGAGGCGACGCGGCCCGCGCTGTCGCCGGTGCCGTGGCCTGCGGCCTCGAGCGGGTCGCGCGGGACCGTCGCCACGCTCGATGGCTGCGTGATGGACGGGCTCTTCGGCCACGTGAACGCGGCCACGGAACGCGTCCTGTCGGGCAACGACTACCGGGTCGTGCCGGCACCGGGGCAGCAGTGCTGTGGTGCGCTGCACGCGCACGCGGGCGACCTGGAGGGCGCGCGGGCCCTGGCGCGCCGCAACATCGAGGCGTTCGAGCGCTCCGGGGCCGCGCACATTGCGGTGAACGCCGCCGGCTGCGGGGCGATGATGAAAGAGTATGGCCACCTGCTCGGGCAGGACGAGGCCTGGGCGGAGCGGGCCGCCCGTTTCGGCGCCCGCGTTCGCGACGTGAGCGAACTGCTGGCGGCGGCAGGACCGGCGCCCGGTGGCCGGCTCCCCCTGCGCGTGACGTACGACGCGCCCTGCCACCTTCACCATGCGCAACTGGTGGTGGATGCACCGCTGGCGGTGCTTCGGGCCATTCCGGGGCTGGACCTGGTACCGCTGCCCGACGCCGAGCGGTGTTGCGGCGGCGCCGGCATCTACAACCTGGTGGAGCCCACGATCTCGGCGCAGGTGCTGGCGCCGAAGCTCGACCACGTCCACGAGACGGGGGCGGTGCTCGTGGCCACGGGCAACCCGGGCTGTCACATGCAGATTGGCGCCGGGCTGGTCCGGCGGGGATCGCCGGTGCGGTGCATCCACCCGGTGGAGCTCCTCGACCGTTCCTGCGCGACCGGCCGGACATAACGAGTCGCCCGGGCCATACCGTTTGGCGGGCCACCGCATTACACATTCGTTATGCTCGACACGGTCCTCCTCGAACTCGAGGGCGTGATCGCCGACACCAGCGAGGCACGCCGCGATGCGGTCATGGCCGCACTGCGTGCCGAGGACGTCCAGGTTCCGGAGAGCGAGTATCGCGACCTGTGCGCCGGGCTGTCGTTCGAGGGCGCGATGCGCGCCGCCTTCCGCGCCACGAGCCGGGCGCGCGACGAGACGGGCATCGCCCTGGCGGCCCACCGCGCCGAACGGGCCTACCGCGCCTACATCGGCAAGGGGCTCACGCTCGTCGAGGGCGCGCGCGAGACGCTGGAGCGACTGCACGACTCGGTGCGGCTGGCGCTCGTGACACGCGCGCCGCGCGACGACGCCATGTTCGTCCTCTCGCTGGCGCGGGTGGAGCACCTGTTCACCTGCGTGGTGGCGGCGGAGGACGCGGCGCCCAAGCCGTCCCCCGAGCCGTACCGGATGGCGCTGGCGCGCCTGCAGCGCGCCCGCGCGAAGGCGGTTCGTGGCACGGTGGTCGCCATCGAGGATGGCCTTCCGGGTATCCTGTCGGCGCGGGCCGCCGGGATCCCGACCGTGGTGGTCGGCGACGTTCCCGCGCACGTCGCACTCGAGGCCGACGGGTATGTGCCCTCGATCAGCGGACTGACCGCGGACTCGCTGCTGTCGCTCGTCGCGCCACGGATCGAGCCCATCGTCTGAGGGGACCTCCGTGAACGGCACGACTCCCGGCGAACCGGCCGGTGCGACCGCCACCGACCTGGAGTACCGCCTGCTGAAGAACGGCGCGCTGCTCCTCGATCGCTCGAACCGTTCGCGCCTCCGCTTCAGCGGAGGCAAGGCGGCGGAGGCGCTGACGGGACTCGTGTCCAACGACGTGCTGGCGCTTTCGCCGGGCACCGGGCAGTACGCCGCTGCCCTCACGCCCAAGGGGAAGGTGCTCGCCGACGTCCGCATCTTCGCGCGCGACGATGGGTTCCTGGTCGACACCGGCGCCGCGGCCGCGCCGGGTTGGCTGGCCACCGTGCGCAAGTACGTCAACCCGAGACTGGCGAAGTACGAGGACCCCGGGACCGGGCTGGGCGACCTGGGCGTATTCGGCGCCGCGTCAGGCACGCTGCTCGAGGCGTGCCTTGGCGGCGCCGTGTCGTTCACGGCCCTCGCGCCCTATCAGCACGCGGACGTCTCGTGGAGCGGGAGTGCCGTCATGGTCGCGCGGACACCAGACCTGGGCATCGAGGGCTTCGACGTGATCGCCCCGCCCGCGGTGCTCGGGGAACTCTCGCGGCAATTGCGGGAGCGCGGTGCGCTCGAAGCGCGCTCCGATGCGCTCGCGGCAACCCGCATCGAGGCCGGCCGACCGGAGTGGGGCGTGGACATGGACGAGACCATGCTCGCGCAGGAGGTCGACCTGGACCGCCTCGAGGCCATCTCCTTCACGAAGGGCTGCTACACCGGGCAGGAGACCGTCGCGCGCGTTCACTACCGCGGGCACGTGAACCGTCAGTTGCGCGGCCTGGTGTTCAGCGAGCGTGTCATCCCCCCGGCAGGATCCGAGCTCACCACCGCCGATGGGAAGGCGGCCGGGATGGTGCGGAGTGGTGTCGTCTCACCGTCCCGGGGCGCGATCGCGCTCGCCCTGGTGCGACGGGAGGTCGATCCCGGAGCCGTCGTCCACGTCACCTGGGATGGGGCATCGGTGGACGCCGAGGTGCGGGCGTTGCCCTTCGGCGCTGCCTAGAAAACAGTGCGGGGCGCGATCGCTCGCGCCCCGCACTCGTCAGGCAGCTGCCTGGTTACATCTTCGACGTGTCCTTCTTCGCCGAGTCCGCCGGCGCAGCGCTGTCGGGCATGGCGTGCGTCATGGAATCGGCAGCGGGGGCAACGGCGGCGGCAGGCGAATCGGCCATCGGGGCCTCTTCGGACTTCGCGCAGGCGGCGAACACTACAACAGCGGCGGCAAGGACGAGGCGCTTCATCGCAAACTCCGTTCTGGGACGAGGGGGGCGCTGGGGGACACCCGCAGTCGCGGGCACAAAGCAGGCGCAGAAATCTAGGCATCCTGACCGTGCTGTCAAGTTTGGTTCGGGTGCCAAGTCCAATAAGGACAACAATTTCGGCGGTCGGCACCCCATCACCTGCTTGCCCGGTGCGGCGGGGGCGGTGGCGGTCGTCGCGCGCCTCCCGGGGATCGCGCCGGTCCGCGTGTCCCGGGTTGCGCGGACGCCCTGCCCTTCGCCGGTCCCGGGAGATAGGCTCCAGCGTAGCCCGCGCGGCCGCGAGGCCCGCGCCTAACGATGCCTCCTTCCCCACCCGTGGCTTCCGACCTGCCCCGCACCCTCGGCGCCCTCCGGCGCTCGCCTGCCGGCGCCCCCGACCGGGTGCTCCGCTCCGTGAAGGAAGAGGTCCGGCAGAACCTCATCGCCCGACTGCGCACGTCGGAGCCCATCTTCCCCGGCGTGGTCGGCTACGACGAGTCGGTGGTGCCGCAGCTCGTCAATGCCCTGCTCGCCCGACACCACTTCATCCTCCTCGGCCTCCGCGGGCAGGCGAAGTCGCGGATCCTGCGCGCGCTGTCGTCGCTGCTCGATGACGTGATTCCCGTGGTCGAGGGCAGCGAGGTGAACGACAACCCGTACGCCCCCATCTCGCGGTTCGCCCGCACGCTCCTCGGTGAGGCGGGCGAGGACACACCCATCGCCTGGGTCGGGCGCGATGCGCGCTATGTCGAGAAGCTCGCCACACCCGACGTGACCATCGCCGACATCATCGGCGACGTCGACCCGATCCGCGCCGCCAGGGGTGGCCACGTGCTGTCGGATGAGCTCACGATGCACTACGGAATGCTGCCGCGCGCCAACCGGGGACTCTTCGCGCTGAACGAACTCCCGGACCTCGCCGGGAAGGTGCAGGTCGGCCTCTTCAACATCATGCAGGAGGGCGACGTCCAGATCAAAGGCTACCCGGTGCGGCTGCCCCTGGACGTCCTGCTCTGCTTCACGGCCAACCCCGAGGATTACACGGCGCGCGGCAAGATCATCACCCCGCTCAAGGACCGGATCGGGAGCGAGATCACCACGCACTACCCGGACACCGTCGACCTGGGGATGCAGATCACCGCGCAGGAAGCGTGGACGGATCGCGGGCTGCTCCCGGTGCGGATCCCCGACTTCGTGGCGGAGGTGATCGAGCGCGTGGCATTCGAGGCGCGCATCGACAAGAGGATCGACCGCCGGTCGGGGGTCTCGCAGCGCATGCCCATCTCCCTCATGGAGGGGGTCGTGTCGAACGCGGAGCGTCGCGCCATCCGCCTCGGCGAGCGCGAGGTGGTGCCGAGGCTCTCCGACCTGTACGCCGCGCTGCCGGCCATCACAGGCAAGATCGAGCTGGAGTATGAGGGTGAGCTGGTCGGGGCCGCGTCGATCGCCCGCGAACTGATCCGTCGCGCGGCGGAGGCGACGTTCCGCGGCAGAGCCGGGGGCGTCAACACCGACGCGCCGGTCATGTGGTTCGACGAGGGCAGCGCGCTGCAGGTGGCCGACGACGTGGACACCGCGGCGATGCACCAGGCGTTCGGCACCGTGCCGGGCCTGCTGGGGGTCGTGCACCACGTCGGCCTGGCGCGCGAAGGTGACAGCGCCACCGCGGTGGCGGCGTGCGAGCTCGTGCTCGAGGCCCTGGTGGCGCGGCGCAAGATCTCGCGCTCCGATACGGGGCACTACGGACGCGCGCACCCGGAGCCACGTCGCCGGCCCGACCAGGACCTCTTTGGCGGCGGCCTGAGTGCCTGACGAGTCCCGCGTCCACGACGCGAAGGCGGCGCGGCGCGGTCGCGCCGCCGACGCGGTCCCGAGCCTCACCGTCCGGCGCGCCGTCCCGGCCGACCTGGAGCAGGTGGCCGCGATGCGGCTGGCGCTGCTCCAGGAGGAAGCGGACAACCCGCTGTTCGCGAACCCGCATCCCGGGGCTGCCGGGCGCGCGCTCCGCCTGACGAGACGCCAGCTCGCGACGCCGGGCCAGGTCTTCTTCGTGGCGGCCCACGGCGATCGCCTCGTCGGCATGTTGCGGTGCCGGGCGGCGCGCCGGACGCCGCTGGTCGTGGATGCCCACCAGGCTGTGGTGACCACGGCCTACGTGGTCCCGTCGGGGCGGCGGCGCGGCGTGCTGCGCGCGCTGGTCCACGCCGCGGAGCAGTGGTGCCGCGCCAATGGCCTCGCCGGCATGCGCCTCCAGTGCGCCCTCGGCAATGCCGGCGGCCGGAGCGCGTGGGAGTCGCTGGGCTTCGAGCCCGCGGAAGTGCTCTACATTCGCGCCGTCGCAGGCGCCTGACGATGCCGGCCATCACGGTCACGCGTCAGTTCGGCTCCGGTGGCGGCGAGCTGGCGCGACGCGTGGCCGACGCCCTGGGCTGGCGTCTCTTCGACAACGCCTTCATCGACGGCATCGCCCGCGGCCTGCGCGCGACACCGGCCTCGGTCCAGGCGATCGACGAGCGCTCCCCGTCACTCGCCGAGCGCCTTGCGGACGCGCTGACCCTCGGGACCGGCGAGGTCGTGTCGGCGTCGCTCACCAGCCCGCTGCCGCCGACCGAACAGCGCATCGCCGACGTCACGCACCACATCATCGACGAGGCGATCGCCCGCGGGCCGGTGGTCCTGGTGGGTCGTGGCGCCCAGTCCTACCTGGCGAAGCACGCCGACGTCATCCATGTGCTCTGCTGTGCGCCACACGAAGCGCGGGTCGCCCGCGTGATGCAGCGTGACGGACTCTCGGCGGATGAGGCAGACCGCCTGGTGAAGGAGAAGAACCAGCAGCGCGGGCACTACGTGCGCCGCCACTTCAACCGTGACTGGCTGGCGCCCGAGCACTACCACCTCGCGCTCAACACCGCCTGGCTCGGCCTCGATCGCTGCATCGACATGGTCCTGGAGCTGGCCGCCGAGCGGTTCGGTGCCCAGGCCACGCCGAAGGACACCGGGTAGCCGGTTCAGAGGTCCCGCACTTCGGGGAAGCGCCGGAACAGCCACCAGCCGAAGGCGAGCATGCCTACCGCGGCGCCGCCGATGGCCCAGTGCACGCCGATGACCCCGGCGACCGCACCGGCCGCGAACGCGCCGAGCACCTGCGGCAACCCCACGACGATGAGCGAGTAGATCGACATCAGCCGGCCGCGGTACTCGTCAGGCACCATGGTCTGCAGCAACCCGTTGGCCATGGCGTTGTTCACGATCATCAGGAATCCGGTGGCCAGCAGGAGCGGATAGGCGAGGGCCGGTTGCCGCACCGTCGACAGCACGAGCAGCAGCGCGGCGTACGACATCGAGGTGCGGATGACGAGCGGGCCGCGCCGGACGTGCAGCCCGGCCCCAGCGAGCGCCAGGGCGCCGATGAGCCCGCCGATGCCCAGTACCGACAGCATCACCCCGTAGCCGCCCGCCCCGAGTCCCAGGCGGTCGCGCGCGAGCACCGGCATCAGCGCGATGTACGGCACGCCAAGCACCGAGAAGACCGTGACCAGCTCGAGGATCGCGCGCACCGGGCGCTCGCGCAGGGCGTACCCGAGTCCCTCCCGGATCTGCTCGATCGGCGCGCCGCCGACCCGCGGCGGTTGCCACGGCGGGAGCCGGACCCGCGAGAGCCCGATGAGCACCGTGAGGTAGCTGACCGCGTTGACCGCGAAGCACCACGCCATCCCCAGGTTGGCGATGAGGACCGCCCCGATGGCCGGCCCGATGATGCGCGCCAGGTTGAATCCGCTCGAGTTGAGGGCGATGGCGTCGCGCAGGTCCTCACGGCCGACCAGGTCGATCATCATCGACTGGCGGGCGGGGATCTCGACGCTGGCCACCGCCCCCCCGAACAGCGCGAGCGCGACCAGCGCACCGACCGTGACGTGGCCGGTCAGCGTCAGCCACCAGAGCAGGACGGCCTCGAACAGGAGAAGAGCCTGCGCGATGGTCACCAGCCGCAGCTTGTTGCTCCGGTCGATGAGCACGCCGGCCGGCAGGGAGAACAGGAGGATGGGAAGCGAGCCCGACGCGACGACGAGTCCAACGACGAACGCGCTGTTGGACAGCTCCAGCGCGAGCCACCCCAGCGCCATCGATTGCATCCAGGAACCGATGAGCGAGAGCGTCTGCCCGACCCAGAACGCGCGGAAGTTCCGGTGCGTGATGAGCACACGGAACGGGTTGAACCGGGTCAGGACGATCATGGGGTAAACTTAGGGCAGCGGGCAGAGGGCAGAGCGCCGGGGCTCACGCCCGCACTATCTTCCGGGGGAATCGCCCCCGCCTTCTCCCAGCCCATCTCGAATGCACACCTACTCCAGGTTCGTTCCGGGCGATGGGGACGCCGTCGACCTCGAGGCCCTCCTCGAGCAGATGGCCGACTTCCTGCTCCAGTCCGGCTTTGCCGGCGGGCCGATGTCGCACCCCTGGTGGGGGGAGACCGGTGAGGAGGCCGACCACTCCCTCGAGGCCCTCAAGCGCGCGATCCTCCAGGCGCTGATCGACAGCGGCCAGTTCACCCCCGAGCTGCTGGACGCGATGCGCGGCGGCGGAGACGCGGAATCCGAGGCGACGCTCTCGGCACTCCTCGACCAGCTCGTGCAACGCCTGGTCGACCAGGGCTACCTCTCGGTGCAGGCGCCGCCACGCGTGGCCGACGGGTACCAGCCCCTCGAGGGACGCGGCGGGCTCGCGCAGGCCGCCTCGCGCGACGTGCAGTTCCGCCTCAACGAGAAGGGCATCGACTTCCTCGGCTACAAGGCGCTCCGCCACATCCTCGGATCGTTAGGCAGGAGCAGCGTCGGGAGCCACGACACGCCGTACCTCGCCACCGGCGTCGAGGCCGACGGCGCGAGCAAGGCCTATGCGTTCGGCGACACGCTGAACCTCGACGTCAACGCCACCCTCACCCGGGCGCTCGCCCGCACCGGCTCCCTCGGGTTCCCGCTCGACCTCGACTACCCCGACCTGATGGTCCATCAGGCGGAGTTCCGGTCGTCGTGCGCGACGGTCCTGCTGCTCGACACCTCCCACTCGATGATCCTGTACGGCGAGGACCGCTTCACGCCGGCCAAGAAGGTGGCGCTCGCGCTCACGCACCTCATCCGCACCCAGTATCCGGGCGACACGATCCGGGTAGTGCTCTTTCACGACTCCGCCGAGGAAATCCCGCTGGCCACGCTGGCCCAGGCCCAGGTGGGGCCGTACCACACGAACACGGCCGAGGGACTGCGCCTCGCGCGACGCATCCTGCTCGCGCAGCGGAAGGACATGCGCCAGATCGTCATGATCACCGACGGCAAGCCGAGCGCGCTCACGATGCCGGGCGGCGCGATCTACCGGAACGCGATGGGACTCGACGACGAAGTCATCAGCGCGACGCTGCGCGAGGTGGCCGAGTGCCGGCGCTCGGGCATCGTGATCAACACCTTCATGCTCGCACGCGACCGGGCCCTCGTGCAGTTCGTGAAGCGCGTGGCGGCGCTGAGCCGCGGCAAGGCGTACTTCACCAACACCATGACTCTGGGACAGTTCATCCTCATGGACTTCCTGCGCCGGAAGACAATGCGATCGTGACGGTAACGTCCGCGGCACGCGGAGCTGTCGCTTCCCGATTCCCGACTTCGACTCCCCTTGCGCAGTGAAGACGAGCGCGATACCGTAGGATTCACAATCGAACTTCGTGGTCATTTGCGGCGTATTGCGGCCACGTAAAACAAACGCTAAAAAGCCACTTGTCCCGGGGCTTTTCGCCATCCGGGACTTTTGCGTCCCTGGGTGACGAGACCCGGGGTGGGTGGGGGAGAACGGACATGGCTCCACCCATCGTGCGCCTCGGCCTCATCGGCTGTGGCACCGTCGGATCGGCGTTCGCCGAGCAGTTGCTCGCTCGGGAACCACAACTCGCCGGGCGCATCGGCGCCCGGATCCACCTTGCCCGCGTCGCCGTGCGCGACGCCCTCAAGTCGCGGCCGGTGCCGCGCCGGCTCGTGACCACCGACGCCGGCGACCTCGCCGCCGATCCGGACATCGACGTCGTCGTCGAAGCCAGCGGCGCGGCGCCTTCGCCGGGGTGGATCTGCGCCGCGCTCGGCCGCGGCGCGTGCGTCGTCACCGCCGGCAAGCAGGCGGTCGCCAGGACGCCGGCACTCCTCGAACGACTCGTCAGGCGGGACCAGCGCCTCTGGTGCGAGGGCGCCGTGGCGGCCGGCGTGCCGGTGGTCCGTGCCCTGCGCGAGTCACTGGCCGGGGAGGAGATCCACTCGATCCGCGGCGTTTTGAACGGCACCAGCACGTACCTGCTCACCCGCATCGAAGCCGGCGCAACGATCGACGCGGCGCTGGCGGAGGCACGGGCGCTGGGGTTCGCCGAGGCCGATGCCCGCGCCGACCTCGATGGCTCGGACGCCGCGGCGAAGCTCGCCATCCTCGGCACGCTGGCGTGGAGGGCACCGCTGCTGGTGGACCACGTCTCGGTGACGGGCATCGATGCCGTCCTGCCACTGGCCAGGGAAGGCGGCTGGCGGCTGGTGGCGACGGCGATCCGCGAGGGCGACCGGGTGCGCGCGATCGTGCGGCCCGAGCGCCTGCATCCCGGCGATCCGCTCGCGTCGGCCAGCGGCGTGCTGAACGTCGTCGAGGTACGCGCGGCACTCGCCGGCGTGCTGACGTGGAGCGGCGCCGGGGCCGGCGGCGCGGCCACGGCGTCGGCGGTGCTCGGCGACACGCTGTCCGCGGCCCGCCAGGCCCTGCGACGGATGCGGGCGAGGGTCGCGGCATGACGGCGACCGCCCCCCGCGCCGCGGTCACGCTAACGCCGCACCCGCTCCGCTGCGCCGCCTGCGACCAGCCGCACGACGCCGCGCCCACGCACGTGTGCCCATCCTGCCTCGGGCCGCTCGAGCCTCGTTATGACCCGCGGCGATTCCTGCCCGACCGCGCCGAGATCTCGGCGAGGCCGCGATCCCTCTGGCGGTACCGCGAGTGGCTGCCGTTCACGGGGCGTCCGGCCCGCTGCCTGACCGCCGGCTGGACGCCGTTGGTCGACGCGCCCCGCCTGGCGTCGGCGTTAGGCGTGGCGCGGTGCGTGGTCAAGCACGACGCCGGGTCCTTCCCGTCGCTGAGCTTCAAGGACCGGGTCGTCGCCACGGCGCTGAACGCTGCCCACGCCTTCGGGCTGCCCGTGGTCGGCTGCGCCTCGACCGGCAACCTGGCCAACGCCCTCGCCGCCGCCGCCGCGCGCGAGGGACTCGATGCCTGGATCTTCATCCCCCACGACCTGGAGCCCGCCAAGGTGGCAGCGACCACCGTGTTCGGCCCGCGGCTGGTGCGCGTCCGCGGGACGTATGACGACGTGAACCGGCTCTGCGCGCAGGTCGCGGATCGCTTCGGCTGGGGGATCGTGAACGTGAACCTGCGCCCGTACTACGGCGAGGGCTCGAAGACGATGGCGTTCGAGATCGCCGAGCAGCTTGGCTGGCGGCTGCCGGACACGGTGGTCGCGCCGATGGCGGGCGGATCGCTCGTGACGAAACTGGCGAAGGGGTTCGGCGAGTTCCTCGATGCGGGACTGGTGCATGGCGTGCCGCCGCGACTGTTCGGCGCCCAGGCGGCCGGGTGCGCGCCGATCGTGCGGCTGGTGCATCGCGGGGACGACACGCTGGTCCCGGAGCGCCCGGCGACGATCGCGAAGTCCCTGGCGATCGGGAATCCCGCCGACGGGCGGTACGCGGCGCGGGCCATCCGCTCGTCAGGCGGCTGGGCCGCGGCGGTGGACGACCCCGCGATCGTCGAGGGCATCCGGTTGCTGGCGGAGACGTGCGGGATCTTCGGGGAGACCGCGGCGGGCGTGACCGTCGCCGCCGCGCGCCAGCTCGCGAAGGATGGTCACCTCACGCCGGATGACGAGGTGGTGCTCTGCATCACCGGTCACGGGCTGAAGACCGTGGACGTCGTGGCTGGCGACGTGCGCATCCCCGACCCAATCGCGCCAAGGCTGTCCGAAGTCTCCGCCCTCGTGTCCGCCAATGGGGCCTGACCCCATTGCCCGACCTCCGACCTCCGACCTCCGACCTCCGACCTCCGACCTCTGACCTCGAACCTCATGCGCATCAACCTTCCCTCGGTGCTGACCCCGCTCGCCGGCGGTCACCATACGCTCGACGCCACAGGAGACACCGTTGGCCAGGCGATCGACGACATCGCGCGACGATTCCCGGCGCTCTCACCGCGCCTCCGCGACTCACACGGCGCGCCCTACCCCTTCGTGACCATCTACCTCAACGATGAGGACATCCGGTTCCTCGGCGGATTCGAGACGCCGGTCCGGCCGTCGGACGAACTGTCGGTCGTGCCGGCCGTGGCGGGAGGCTGACATGACGGCGACATCCCCCGGATCCACGGTCGCCGTCGACTTCGCGCCTGACGAGTACCTGCGCTACAGCCGCCACCTCATCCTCCCCGAGATCGGGCTCGACGGGCAGCGCGCCCTCCGGCGGGCGCGGGTGCTGCTCGTGGGTGCGGGCGGCCTCGGGTCGCCGGCGGCGTTGTACCTCGCCGCCGCCGGCGTCGGCACGCTCGGCCTGGTGGACTTCGATGCGGTCGATGTGTCCAACCTCCAGCGCCAGATCCTCCACGGCACCAGGGACATCGGCCGGTTGAAGATCGACTCGGCCCGCGACCGCCTCGCCGACATCAACCCGGGCGTCCACGTCGAGTCGTTCCCGGTCCGCCTGACCGCCGCCAACGCCCGGGAGATCGCGACCGGCTTCGACCTCATACTCGACGGGACCGACACCTTCGCCACCCGCTATCTCGTCAACGACCTCTGCGTCCTGCTCGGCGCGCCTAACGTGTACGGCAGCATCTTCCGGTTCGACGGCCAGGCCTCCGTCTTCGCTGCGGCGGACGGACCGTGCTACCGATGCCTCTACCCCGCGCCGCCCCCGGCCGGCCTGGTCCCCGCCTGTGCCGAAGGCGGTGTGCTCGGCGTGCTCCCCGGCCTGGTGGGTACGATCCAGGCCACCGAGGCCATCAAGCTCATCACCGGTGCCGGAACACCGCTGGTCGGACGCCTGCTGCTGGTCGACGCACTCCACTGGCGCGTCCGCACCGTGCGTGTCCAGCGCGACCCCGCGTGCCCGGCCTGCGGAACGCGCGCGATCCGCGACCTCACGGATGCGGAGCAGCTGTGCGCGGTCCCGGTGCCTGACGAGCTGGATGCGGCGTTCGGGGCCGTCCCGGACATCGAACCGGTCGCGCTGGCGGAACGACTCCGGTCAGGCCACCCGATCGACCTCATTGACGTGCGCGAGCCTCACGAGTGGGAGATCGCGCGGATCGAGGGCGCCCACCTGATCCCGCTGGCCTCGCTCGAGTCCCGATTCCACGAACTGTCCCCCGATCGTGACATCGTCGTGCACTGCAAGGTCGGCGGCCGCAGCGCCCAGGCCGCGCGACGCCTGCGGGCGGCGGGGTTCCGCCATGTCTGGAACCTGGCCGGCGGCATCCAGCGCTGGAGCCGGGAGGTGGATCCAGGCGTGCCGGAGTACTGAAGGTCAGGGTTTCGCTGGCTTCCCCGTGGGCATTGTCCTCGCCCGCCACCGGTGGTCCGTGCCTATATTCCCGCCCGGGACCACCATGTATAGCGCGCTCTCCATCGCCATTCTCGGCTTCCTGCTCGGCGTGCGCCACGCCGTCGACCCCGACCACGTCGTTGCCGTGGGCACGATCGCGACCCGGGCGCCGACGTTTCGCCGGGCGGCGATCATCGGCGCCATGTGGGGGGCGGGACACACGCTCACGATCATGGCGGTTGGTGGCACCATCGTGCTGATGCGCGTCGCCATCTCCCCGCGCGTCGGCCTGGCGATGGAGTTCGCCGTGGCCGTCATGCTCATCCTGCTCGGCCTCATCAACCTGGCGAACGCCCGCCACACGCATGCCCCCGCGCCCTCGGCGGCGCGCCCGCTCGTCGTCGGGATGGTCCACGGGCTCGCCGGGTCGGCGGCGGTCGCGTTGCTCGTCCTGGCCACGGTCACCGATCCGTGGTGGGCCCTGGCCTACCTGTTCCTCTTCGGGCTCGGCACCATCGCGGGCATGATCATCGTCACCGCGATCATCGCGCTGCCCGCGTCGCTCGCCGTGTCGCGCATGCGGCACGCACGCCGGTGGCTCACCGTGGCCTCCGGGGTAGCCAGCCTCGCCTTCGGCATCTTCCTGGCCAGCGAACTGACCGGCGACGACGGGCTGTTCTCCGACACCCCGGCCTGGACGCCTCGCTGACCAGGCCCCCGCCGCGCGGCCGCGCCGCGCGCACGGACCCCGGGGTGGCGCGCGACTTCTCGCGAAGGATCCGCACCTGGTTCGCGCGCCACGCCCGCGACCTGCCGTGGCGCCACAGCCGGGACCCGTACCAGGTCCTCGTCTCGGAACTGATGCTCCAGCAGACGCAGGTGTCGCGGGTGCTGGAGTACTACCCGTGCTTCCTGGCGCGCTTCCCGACGCTGGAGTCGGTGTCGCGATCGCGACCGGCCCAGGTGCGGGAGGCCTGGCGCGGCCTCGGGTACTACGCCCGGGCTCGCAACCTCCACCGGCTGGCCCGGACCGTCAGCCCGCCTAACGGGACCGGCGTCCTGCCGAACGCCCCCGAAGCCCTGCGCGCGCTGCCCGGGATCGGCGCCTACACGGCTGGCGCCGTCGCCTCGTTCGCGTTCGAGCGTCGGGCCGCCCTGGTCGACACCAACGTGGCCCGCGTCCTCCGCCGCGTGTTCGCACCGCGCCTGGACCCGAAGTCGTCCCGCGGGCAGCGCCGGCTCTGGGAAATTGCCGCCGCCATCCTCCCCGCCACGGGCCGCGCGACATGGTCCCACAACCAGGCCCTCATGGAACTCGGAGCCCTGCTGTGCAGCGCCAGGACCATGCGCTGCCCGGAATGCCCGGTTCGCCCGCTCTGCCGCACCGGATTGCGCCGTAACCCGTGAAACAGGAAGTGGTTAGGCGTTGATACGGCCATGCAGCAACGACCAGTTGTGGCAGTCCAATGGAGCACCGCCCCTAAAGTGGCGGGAGGATCCGCCCGATAATCGAAGTATCCACTTCTGGCAACTCTCCCCCGCCGGCTTCCGGCGTCTTCCTCCGTGTGACCGCAATGCTCAACCGGCTCCTGCGAACCGCTTCTCCCGCGCCGAAGCACCCCGCACCGGCGCCAGAAGCGATGTCGGAGGGGGACTTCCGGATCCAGGTCGGGATCGTCCTCGACGCCCTCGGGTCGATCCTCAACCTGTATGGCAAGCACGCGATTGCCACCGAGACCCATTCGGTGGAGGACGTCCGGAAGCTGATGCACCAGTGGATGCAGCACGCCACGATGGGCACGCCGCAGCCCGGCAACCTGGCGTCGCAGCCGGTCGGCGGGATCCTGGCCCGGGACTGGAAGGGACTCGTCAGGCAGTTCGGGACGCTGCGGCGCGAGGAGGCGGCGTGGGTCGAGCGCAGCAGCGGCGACCTGAAGGAAGGGATCTGGGCATTCATCGGGGCCCTCCACAAGGTCGTGGTGAGCGAGCAGGAGGAGAACCGCGTCGTCACGGAGGCCTTCGAGCGGCTGCGCGTCGCCGCCGAGGACGGCTCGGCCGACCAGCTCAAGGCGGAAGCCGTCGCCATCGCGGGAACCCTCGACACGCTCGTCCAGGCGCGCCGCCACCGACAGCAGGACCAGCTCTCGGCGCTGGCGGCCCAGTTGCGGAACGCCACCCAGGAACTCGAGGATGCCCGGCGCGTCAGCACCCTCGACCCGCTGACCGAGCTTCCCAACCGGAAGGCGTTCGACGACTACGTCGCGCGCATGATCGAGCTGCACGCGCTGCTGCAGCAGCCGACGTGCCTGCTGCTCGTGGACATCGACGAGTTCAAGTCCGTCAACGACACGCACGGACACGCCGTCGGTGACGAGGCCCTCCAGACGATGGCGCGCTCGCTGTCCCGCGCCTTCCTCCGCAAGACGGACTTCGTGTGCCGCTTCGCCGGCGACGAGTTCGCGGCGGTCCTTCAGGAGACGACGATCGAGTCCGGCGTGCTGGCGGCAGAACGGCTAAGGCGCACGCTGCGCGAGCTGCTCGACAAGCGACCCGAGGGTTCGACGCCGTTCGAGTTCTCGATCTCGATCGGCGTGGCGCCGCTCATTTTGGGCGACACGAACAAGAGCTGGTTCGAACGGGCCGACAAGTCGCTCTACCTGGCGAAGGCCATGGGCCGTGACCGCGTCGTCACGGCCGCCGAGGTGGTCGCCGAGATCGTCGGCGCCGGCCGCGCGTCCGGCGAGGACTGACGCCGGGCGCGATTCCCGCTACTTCTTCAGGCGGTGTGACCGGTCGAGCTGGTGCGTGTACGGCCGCTCCTCGTAGCCCGTGTAGACCTGGCGCGGACGGGCGATCTTCTGCTCCTTGTCGAGCAGCATCTCCTCCCATTGCGCCAGCCACCCGGCGGTGCGGGCCACCGCGAACAGCACGGTGAAGTAGTCGGTCGGGAACTTCATCGCCCGGTAGATCAACCCGGTGTAGAAGTCCACGTTCGGGTACAGCTTCCGCGACACGAAGTAGTCGTCGGCGAGGGCGATGCGCTCGAGCTCCAGCGCGATCTCCAGGTCCTTGTCCATCCCCGTGACCTTGAAGACGTCGTACGCGAGCTGCTTCACGATGCGGGCGCGGGGATCGTAGCTCTTGTAGACGCGGTGCCCGAACCCCATCAGCCGCTGCCCCTTGCCGTCCTTCACTTCGTCGATGAAGGCGCCGACGTTCTTCGGGTGGCCGATCGACTCGATCATCCGCAGCACCTGCTCGTTCGCCCCGCCGTGCAGCGGGCCATACAGCGCGGTGATCCCGGCGGCGACGGCGCTGAACGGATCGACGTGCGAGGACCCCACGGCCCGCACCGCGCTGGTCGAGCAGTTCTGCTCGTGGTCCGCGTGGAGGATGAACAGGACCTCGATCGCCTTCACGAAGGCCGGATGCGCCTCGTACTTCGGCTCGCTCATCCGGGCGATCATCGACAGGTAGTTCTCGCAGTACAGCAGGTCGTTGTCCGGATAGACGAACGGGAGGCCCTTGGAATGGCGGTAGCAGAAGGCCGCCAGCGTGGGGAGCTTGGCCAGCAACCGGATGATCGAGACGTACCGGCTCTGGTCGTCGGTGATGTGCTTCGCCTCGGGATAGAATGCCGAGAGCGCCGCCACCGAGCTGGCCAGCATCGACATTGGGTGCGCGTCGTAGCGGAATCCCTCGAGGAAGTGCTTGATGTTCTCGTGCACGTACGTGTGGAACGTGATGTCGTGCACCCAGCTGTCGTACTGCGACTGGGTGGGCAGCTCCCCATGCCGCAGCAGGTACGCGACCTCGAGGAACGACGCCTGCTCGGCCAGCTGCTCGATGGGATAGCCGCGATAGCGCAGGATGCCGACGTCGCCGTCGATGAACGTGATCGCGCTCCGGCACGACGCGGTGTTCATGAAGGCCGGGTCGTAGCTCATCATGCCGAAGTCGGCGTCGTCGACGCGCACCTGGCGGAGGTCCGCCGCGCGGATGGTGCCGTCGGTGATCGGGACCGTGTACGACTTTCCCGTGCGGTTGTCGCGAATGTCGAGCGTGTTGGTGGCGGTCATCGTCTTTCTTCGTTCGTCAGGGGCGGGACACCGTCGGGACGCAACGCGTCCGTGGATCACAGGAGAAAGCTAGCGCACGGTGACAACGCATCATATTCTCGCGCGCAACGCGGCGGTCCCGTTACCGCCCAACCATCCCACGAGCCCGGCCGTCAGCCATGGAATCCACCCGCCTGTTGCTGGTCGTGCTCGCGGCGGCGGTCGGGGGCGCGATCAACTCCATTGCCGGGGGCGGCACGCTGGTGACGTTTCCGGCGCTGGTCTGGCTGGGTGTCCCGGCGATCGTGGCCAACGCCACCAGCACGGTCGCGCTCTGGCCTGGAGCGCTCGGAAGCATGTGGGGCTATCGCGCGGAGCTGGCGGGGGTCCGTGCCTGGGCGATCCGTTTTGCCATCCCCAGCCTGATCGGCGGGCTCACTGGAGCGCTGCTGCTCCTGCGAACCCCCGCTGACCGGTTCGAGGCGATCGTGCCTTGGCTCGTGATCGGGGCCACCCTGCTCTTCCTGGCCCAACGTCCTGCCCTGGCCGCCCTTCGAAAGCGCTCATCGCCCGCGCCGGCTGTCGCCGATCCAGCGCTGCAGCCACCCGGAATCGTACTCCTCGCGTTCCAGTTCCTGGTGGGTGTTTATGGTGGCTATTTCGGGGCCGGGATCGGCATCCTCATGCTGGCCGCACTGGGGTTCATGGGATTCACCAACATCCACCGGATGAACGGCCTCAAGAACTGGGGCGGTCTCTGCATGAACGTGGTTGCCGCCGCCACCTTCGCGTTCAGCGGGCTCGTGAACTGGCCCGTGGCGATCGCCATGGCGATCGGAGCCACGGCCGGGGGCTACGGCGGATCACGCCTCGCCCAACGAGTCCCGCAGCAGTGGGTCAGGGGGGCCGTGATCGGGATCGGGTTCGCCGCGGGACTGTGGCTGTTGCTGGCGCGGGGTTGAGGGTCGAGGCTCGAGGCTCGAGGCTCGAGGCTCGAGGCTCGAGGCTCATCACGCCACGCCCGTCTTCATCGCCATCCTCACCCGATCCACGAAGAGGTCGATCTCGGCCGGCGTCGTGTAGATGCTTGGCGTGATCCGGAGGCCGTTGAACTCCGGGTGCACGATCGGCGTGGTGCGGATGCGGTGCTTGCCCCAGAGCCACCCGCCCAGCTTCTCCGTGTCGAGCCCGTCCACGTGAAGGAGGGCGATGCCACACGAGTGGGTGTTATCCAGCGGGGTAGGAACCTTCACCCGCGGACTCTCCGCCATCAGCGTCCGGGCCCAGCGGTCGCGCAGGTAGCGCAGGCGCGCCGCCTTCCGTTCGAGCCCGATCCCCCGATTGAACGCCACGGCCACGGCAACGGCGTTGTGGTTCGCGGCCGGGTGCGTGCCGATCTCCTCGTACTTCCGGATGTTCTCGTCCATGGACGCCGGTGCCGCCATCATCGGCCACAGCGACTTGATCCGGTCCCGGCGGACGTAGAGGAAGCCCGTGCCGATCGGCGCGTGGAGCCACTTGTGAAGGCTGGTGCCGTAGTAGTCGACCTCGAGGTCGTCGCGCGTGAACGGGAAGTGCGCGAACGCATGCGCCCCGTCGATGAAGAGCGCGATGTCGTGCTGCCGGGCCAGGCGCTGCACGTCCCGCACCGGCATGATGTGGCCCGTGAGGTTCGTGATGTGCGTCAGCTCGATGACGCGCGTGCGCGGCGTGATCGCGGCGCGGAAGCGTTCGACGATGTCCTGGTCGGCGCCCGGCGGGCCGCCGAGGCTGATCGTCTTCACCACGATCCCGTCGCGGCGCGCGCGCTGGTCCCACGTGGTGAGCATGCGCCCGTAGTTCTGGTTGGTGACGATCACCTCGTCGCCCCGCTTGAGGTCCATCCCCAGGATCATCGTCTCCTGGGCCTCGGATGCGTTCCGGGTGATCGCCATTTCCTCGGTGTCGCAGCCGAACATCTGGGCCAGGTCGCGCCGCACGCTCTCGATCCGCGGCTCCAGCACCGACCACATGTGCTCCACCGGGATCTCGTTGGAGAACCGCAGGTCCCGGATCATGGCCTCCATCACGTGAACCGGCGCCGGGCTGCACCCGCCGTTGTTCAGGTTCACCAGCGTGGGGTCGGTGTCGAAGGCCCGGGAGATTTCCGACCAGTAGTCCTCTTCGGAGGCGACTGCGGTGGCCGCCTTGCCCCGCACGACGTCCTCGGCGCGGAAGAGCGACTTGAACGCCCCACCATTCATGACCGGCAGCGCCACGCTGGCGCGCGCCATGGAGTGGACGAAGGAGCGACGGGAAGCCATGGGGACTCCGGTGACGGGTGGTGGTGTAAAGTGTGCTGGCTCTTCCGGTCCCGAAAGGGCGCCGGGAGGGGCAGCCACGGACCTCCGACCTCAGACCTCCGACCTCTGACCCGACCGCGCAGCGGTCAGATCGTGTCCGGCTGCGGCAGGTCGAGCGTGAAGTAGAAGCGGGTTCCCTTCTCCAGTTCGGTCGCGACCTGCAGTTCGCCGCCCATGGCGCCAATCAGCTTCTGGCAGATGGAAAGTCCCAGTCCCGCGCTTGAGAAGGCGTAGTCGCCGGGCGTCTGGCGCTGGCGAAATGCCTCGAAGAGGCTGCCCATGACGTGCTCCGGAATCCCGCGTCCGGTGTCCTGGACGGAGAACTCCAGCCGGGACCGATCGAGTTCCCGTGTGTTCACGATCACGGATCCCGTATTCGTGAACTTGATCGCGTTCGTGGCGAGGTTGAGGAGGACGCGATTGAGCGCCGACGGGTGGCCGATGCGGACGTCCGCGGACGGCCCGGTGGCCTTCATCACCAGTCGCTTCTCCTCGGCCATCGGCCGGAGGATGTCCATGATGGACTGCAGCACGTCCGACACGGAGAATGGCATGGGCTCGGTGTCGACGAGGGTCGTGCCGCCGCGGGCGAGTTCAATCACGTCGCCGGCGAGCGTGCTGAGGCCGAACGCCGCGCTGTAGACGAGGCCGAGCTGACGCTGCTGGATCGGCGAGAGCTCGCCCCCGGCGCCGGCGCGGAGCCGCTCGGCCAGGATCAGGATCGACCCGAGCGGCGAGCGCATGTCGTGCGCCATCTCCACCACGAGCTGCTGGGCGTCCTGGCCCGTGAGCCGCGACGCAAACCGGTGGGCCGCGTCGTCGTCGAGTGCGTCGAGGACCTGTTCCATCGCGCGGAGCACCGCCACGACCTCGCCGGGATTGACGGTGCCGTCAATCGCCGCCACGTGGTCGAGGAAGGCGCAACGCATGCGCTCCAGGATGCGGCGCGTGGGGACGAAGGGGGGCAGCCCGGCGATGTCGGCGGCGCCCCCGGTCGCGACGCGTCGAACGGCATCGGCGAGAACGGTCACCGTCGTGCGCACGTCCCCCGTGCTGGACGTGCCGTGACTGGCGGCCGGCCACGAGCCGGCGACGTCGGCCGCCGCCCCGGTCAGGGCGCGCCAAGTCGCCGGGTGGATTCCCTCAGCGGCCTTCGAGTCGTGCGAACGCACCCTGGTCCCTGTTGCGTTGACCGTGTCTGTCCCCACCCATCCCCCAGGAAGACATCGGCCCGGCAGGTTCGGTGCGCCGGGCCGGAAGGATCACTCGTCCAGGGCCCCCGCCAGTTCCTCGCGGCGGAACCCGTGCTTCTCCATCAGCCGATAGAGCGTGGTCCTGTCGATGCTGGCCAGGCGGGCGGCCTTCGACATGTTGGAGCCCGCGCGCGTCACGAGTTGCGAGAGGTACTCCTTCTCAAAGTGGGCGATCAGTTTCTCCTTCGCCAGATGGAACGGCTCGGTGAGCATGCCCGGCGGCAGCCCATTGGAGTGTTTCTCGACGGCCTGCTCATCGTACATCGGGACGTCGTCGGCCCGCACCAGGTGGCCCGGCTCCGCCAGCACCGCCAGCTGCTCGATCACGTTCTGCAGTTCGCGGACGTTGCCGCGCCAGGGGCGGGTGCGCAGGAACTCGATGGCCTCGTCCGAGAGTTTGGGGGTCGCCTCGTTAGGCCCGCGGTGGCGTTCCCAGAAGACCGAGAAGAAATGGTTGGCGAGCAGGGCGATATCCTCCGTGCGCTTCCGGAGGGGCGGGAGGTTGATGGGCACCACGCGCAGGCGGTACAGCAGGTCCTCGCGCAGCGTTCCCTTGGCCACGCATTCCTGGGGCGTCCGGTTGGTGGCGGAGATGAATCGCACGTCCACGACCGCGTCCTCCTTCTCGCTGCCGACCCGGCGCACCACGCCATCCTGGATCACGCGGAGCAGCTTGGCCTGGATCGGCAGGGACATCTCCGTCAGTTCGTCGAGGAAGAGCGTCCCCCCGTTGGCGATCTCGAGAAGGCCCGGCTTGTCGCGATCGGCACCGGTGAACGCCCCCTTCCGGTGGCCGAACAACTCGGACTCGAGGAGTCCCTCGGGCAGGGCGGCGCAATTGATGGGCACCATCTGCCGCGAGGCGCGCCGGCTGTGCGCATGGATGAATTGCGCGATGACTTCCTTGCCGGTGCCGCTCTCACCCATGATCATCACCGACGCATCGGTGCTGGCGACCTTGCGCGCCAGGTCCACGGCGGCGCGGAAGGCCGGCGCGACGCCGAGCAGGGTGAGCTTGTCCGAGTTGCCGGTCTGCTTGAGCAACTGCGACTTCAGGTCGCGCGTCTCCCTCGCCACCATGACCGCGTGCGAGGCCCGGCCGACGAGCACCTGCAGGTGAGTGGCCGAGAACGGCTTGGGGAGATAGTCCCAGGCGCCGGCGCGGAGCGCCTCGATGCTG
The DNA here is from genome assembly GCA_030835125.1 of Gemmatimonadaceae bacterium. Taxonomy (GTDB): domain Bacteria; phylum Gemmatimonadota; class Gemmatimonadetes; order Gemmatimonadales; family Gemmatimonadaceae; genus JABWBJ01. The sequence goes on from JAUQWM010000046.1 coordinate 70,826, forward strand.
GTGTTGACGCTGGGGTTGCCGGTCATGACGATGACGATCGTATCCTTGTGGGATCCGAGCGTCGCCTTGAGGATCTCCATCCCGGAGACGGGCGTCATGTACAGGTCGACGAGGATGATGTCGAACCGGCGCCGCTTGACGAGGTCGATGGCCTCATCGCCGCGACCGAGGGTCGTTACGTTGAATCCATCGAGCTGGAGGACGCTGGCGCATCCTTCGCGAAGCGTGCGGTCGTCGTCGACGATCAGGAGGTTGAGGCTCGCCTTGACCTCGGGCGAGATGGACAGCGGATCCCGCGCCGCGGTCTCCGCAGCGCTGTCGGCGGCCTCATCCCGTGTCCCTGCTGCACTGGCCATCAGCCACTACTCCATGAGAAGTGTGTAAGACTCCCCGTCCGAAGAGGGGAATCATCGACTATCGTGTCTCGTCGACGCCTCGTCTGCGGCCCACCACATGTCGAATGCGTCCTCCTGTGACGACTGGCCTTATGCAGTCGTAAAGCTACAACGCGGCGACTTGGCGACAGCGGTCGTGGTCGCTACACCACAATTATGTGGCGAACTCACTACACAGACCCCTGCTCCTGCCCTCGGGTCACTCGGCACGGAAGTGGCAGCGGGGTACCGGTGCAACGGCATCAGGTACTTCACTACGACAGGCGTGGGAGCCGACGCACACTCGGCGCGCCGTTTTTCCCGTATAATCGTCTAGCCTCCGACTGGTCCATCCGAGCCATTCCACCGAATGTCTGCACACCTGGTTCCCGCTGATCCAAACAACGGCCTTCCTGCCTCCTACCAGCCTGGCGCTGCCTGGGGGCAACAGGGTCCGGCCGCGCCTCAGGGCAGCACGCTCGGCGAGCAGATCGGGCGCTACTGGTCGGCGATCAAGCGGTACAAGTGGCTCATCATGACGATCGTCGCCGTGGGCAGCAGCGCCGGGTTTGCGCTCTCGACGCTCGTGGCGCCGAAGTACACCGTCAACGGATCGATCATCATCCGGAAGTCGCTCAGCGGGCAGGGTGGCCCGGTGTCCGCGCCGGGACTGATCTCCGACCCGAATTCCTGGGTGGATCTTGCCCGGAGCTTCATCGTCCTCGACCAGGTCGTCCAGCGACTTGGCCTGTATGTGTCGCCGAGGGTTCGCGCGGACAGTGCGCTCATCCGCGACCTGAAGCCGTCGGGCCTCCTGCGCCCGGGGACGTACGCGCTGCGGATTGACGCGAGCGGTACTCGGTATGACCTGGTGCGTCCCGCCGACCGCTCGGGCGACGCCGAAGTCGTCATCGAGTCCGGGGTGGTCGGCGACTCCATCGGCCGCACCGTGGGCTTCCTCTGGCAGCCGGAGCCGGGACGATTCCGCCCCGGCGGGTCGGTCGGGTTCCAAGTCATTACGCCCCGTGACGCCGCGTTCCGGCTCTTCCAGGAGCTCATCATCCTCCCGGTGCAGAACAACGCGAACCTGATGCGGCTCCAGCTGACGGGCGAGGATCCGGTCCTGTCGGCGGCAAAGATGAATACGATCCTCGACCAGTTCGTGAAGGAGGCGGGGAACCTCAGCCGCAACAACCTGAGCGCCATCGCCGCCACGATCGACGACCAGATGGCCAGGGCCGCCGCCCGCCTGACGAGCGCGGAGCGCTCGCTCCAGACGTTCAAGGTCAACACCATCACGCTGCCCAGCGAGAACACCGTGGTCGCGGCGGGGACGGCGATGGCGCAAAACCCGGTCTTCCAGCAGTTCTTCAACGACAACGTCGCGCACAAGACCATCCAGCGCGACCGCCAGGCGCTCGAGGCGATCTTCACTTCCGCCGATCCCAGTGGGCGCCTCTCGATGGAGGCGCTGCGTGCCCTTCCCCCGATCAGCCAGGGAAAGGCGCCGATCACGAACGAGATCCAGCAATTGGAGCAGAAGCAGGCGCAGTTGCGCCAGCTCGAGCAGAAGTACACGGACCAGTACGGGCCAGTCGCCGCCCTCAAGGAAGAAATCCGGATCCTCGAGACTCAGACCATCCCCCTGCTCGCGCGCCAGACCCTGGCCCAACTCACTCTCGAAGAGGCCGACCTTCGCTCCCGGATCGCGGGTCAGGCGTCGGAGTTGAAGGCGATTCCGGAACGGACCATCGAGGAAGCGCGCCAGACCCGCGAGGTCGACATCGCAGCCAGACTTTATACGGACCTCCAACAGCGATATTCGACGGCCAAGCTGGCAGAATTGAGCGCGATCCCCGACATCGCCGTCTTTGACACTGCGAGCGTCCCCAGCCGCCCGTCCAGCGACACGGCGTCCGGCATGTTCCTGGTCGCCGTGCTGGCGAGCCTTGGCCTTGGCCTGGGAGCCGCGCTGCTGCTCGACCACACCGACCGCCGCTTCCGCTATCCCGAGCAGGCGACGCGTGACCTGGGCCTCGACATCATGAGCGGCATCCCGACGATCCGGAATCCGCGGAATGCGTCGGCGCGACTGCAGGAAGCTTCGCAACTGGTCGAGTCGTTCCGGTCGCTGTCGCTGACCGTGCGGTCGGCCTTCGACGGCATCGGCCCGGTCGTGCTGACGATCTCGAGCCCCGGCCCCGGCGACGGCAAGTCCTTCGTCTCGGCCAACCTCGCGATGGCACTGGCCGACGGCGGCTACCGGACCGTGGTGATCGACGGGGACATCCGGCGCGGCGCGTTGCATTCCGTCTTTGCGCCCGCGACCCAGACCCCCGGGCTCACGGACTTCCTGGCCGGTGAGGCGGTGCTGGGCGAGGTGCTGCGCCCCACCTCCCACCCCGGCCTGTTCCTGGTGCCCTGTGGCCGGCGTCGGCGCAACGGTCCCGAGCTCCTCGCCGGCGAGGGCATGGTCAACCTGCTGCGCGACCTGCGACAGCAGTTCGACGCCGTCATCTGCGACTCGGCGCCGCTGGGTGCCGGCATCGACCCGTTCGCGTTAGGTGTGGCCACCGGGGCAATGTTGATCGTGCTCCGCACCGGCGAGACCGACCGCAAGCTCGCGCAGGCGAAGCTCGAGGTACTCGACCGCATGCCGGTCCGCGTGCTGGGCACCGTGCTCAACGACATCGGCGAGAGCCCGCAGTTCAAGTACTACTACTACCTCGAGGGCTATGGCGCCCTCGAGAACGCGGCCACCGGGGATTCGGCGCTCATCGGCAGTGGCAACGGAAACGGCAGCGGACGCCGCGGCTGACCCCGGGACACGAGAAAGGGCCGGCACCTCGGGTGCCGGCCCTTTTTTTCGCGCGGCCGCCTAGCTGACGGTCGCTCGCGTATCCTGGTAGGCGCTGATCACCTGGTGTTCACCCGTTCGCGGTTGCCGCAGCGCCGTGGAGGCGCGCAGCAGCATCTCCACCGCATCGACCGGCGACTGCGAGAAATCGCTGAAGGCGCAGTAGCCCGCCCGCAACTCGAACCGCACGGCGCCATTGTCCTGGAGGGCATTGAGCGCCGCACCCTCGCAAAGCCGCTCGGCGAGTCGCACGGCGCCGGCGTCATCGGTCATCGGCGCGATGATGGCGAAATCCGAGCGGCCCAGCCGTCCCACGGCGTCGGAGGCGCGCGCCGACCGCCGGCACAGGTCGCCGAGCTCCTCGGCGACCCGGGGAGGCAGGTCGTCGCCGTCCGTGACTCCTTCGACCCTGGCAGTTATCGCCACGCACGCGAGCGGGGCGTGCCGGCGGGAGGCTTCGGCTCCCATCTCCCGTGCGCGGCGCGCCAGGCCGCGGACGTTGTACAGGCCGGTCGACGCGTCGAGGAGGCTCTCCCCGCGGGACCGGTCGATCTCCCGCTTGGCCCGGACGAACGCCGAGAGCTTGAGGAGGAGGGCTTCCGCGTCCACCGGAAGGCTGAGGTACTCCCAGACTCCCGCGCGATAGGCATCCAGCCGCTGCGATCGCGAGGCCGGACCGGCGGTGGTCATGACCACCGGGGTACTCGACGGAAACTCCGGGTCGTCGCGAAGCTGCTGGCACAGGTCGACGCCCGAGATGTCGGGCATGCCGGCGTCGATGATGACGACATCCGGATGTGTCCGCCGGATGAGATCAAGTGCCTGCCCGCCGGTGTACGCGCGAACGGACGCGAACCCGTGGGGTCCGAGTACGCTGTCCAGGGAGCGCGTCGACCATTCCTGGTCACTGGCGAGCAGCACCAGGGGTGGCGAGGCTTCCGGTGCGTTCTTGCCCGCCACAATCGCTCTACTCCGCTCAGCTTCTTGCATCGTGAGGCAGGGCCTTCCCCCGATTTCGTGTACCTCCGCAGATGCGGAGCAGCTGGCAATGCAGCAAGATTCGGCCCCGACGATCAGGGCAGCGTCGGCGGGTTCGGAAAGTACGGCTGTGGCGGTGTCGCTACACCTTCGGCCGCTGGGAGCGGGCTACAGCCCCGCCCGGCGGCCGCTCGAAAATCGCAGGGTTGCGCCGCTGCGCAAGTGGGAATATTGGGGCACAGCGTTTGGCAGGCCGGAAGCTGGTTATCTGACGGAGCTTGCGACGCCCTCGCGGGTTGAGTCGTCATTCTCCGGTCGATGATGCGCTCGTGCGGCAGGTCGTGGTGTCGGACGTGGAATGAATGCTGTTGGGGTAGCACAACACTTGCTCTATGCTCAAGACACCGGTCCGATCCCGCTGTCCCGTCAGCGTTATGCAGGCGGGGTGATCATTTGAACACCTTAACATTCTGGCGTCCCATCGCCATTTTCACGACTCCCTCGGGACACACCGTTATGCATCCTGCTCGACCCATCACCGTCGCTCGCCGCACGCCGCCCGCGGCATTGTGGCTGCTGATCGGGTTCCTGGCATTGCTGCCGCTGCGCATCGCCGCAGCGCAGTCAACCATCGGTGAGATGCGCCGGCAGGCGACCCGTGCCGAACTCGAGATGGCCGCGAAGGCGGCCGAGTCGGCATCATTGCAGGCACCAAGCGAGAAGACGCGCGCGAAGCTGCAGTCCGACGCGGCGGCGTTGAGGAACCGGCTCGCCAACGGCGACTTCGTTCCCGGCGACCGGATCCTCCTGCTGGTGGAAGGAGACACGGCGCTGTCAGACACGTTCACGGTCCGAGGCGATCGCAAGCTTCCTCTGCCGAACCTCGCCGACATTTCGCTGCAGGGCGTCCTCGACTCGGAACTCGAGCCCTACCTCACCCAGGAACTGTCGAAGTACCTCAAGACGGTTTCCCTGACGGCAACGCCACTGGTTCGACTCTCGTTGCTCGGGTTCCCCCAGTCCAACTTCTTCACGGTTCCGGTCGACCAGTCGATCACGGACGTCATCGCGGCCGCCGGCGGCTGGGGAACGACGACGGTCCCTTCCAAGGCCATCGTCCGGCGTGGCGGGGAGTTGCTCATGGACTCCAGGTCGACGATGGAAGCGGTGCGCCAGGGCAAGACGGTTGGTGACATGGCGTTGCGTGATGGTGACGAGATCTTCGTTCCCGACAAGGCGTCGGCGACGTTCAATTGGCAGACGGCGATCGGTGTCGTGAGTTCACTGACCGGCGTGTACTTCCTGGTTCGCTACGGCTTCCGCGGGCGCGGTGGTTGATCATCCAGTGTCGAGCATCCCAACCGAGTTGACGCCTAACGGTCCGAACGCGAGGACCCCGCGGGTGCAGACGCCGGCGCGGCGGCTGCGTCGCATCGAGGGGACGTCGCCATCGATCACGCCACGCTCGATGCCGCGGGTCGCGGAGGTCCAGGACGTCATCCCTCGCGACCGCCACGAGGGCGTCAGTCGTGCCGTGAACATGACGCTCGCCCTGCTGGCGCTGGTGGTCGCGTCGCCGTTGCTGTTCCTCCTCGCCGTGCTGGTGAAGGTGACGTCGCGGGGCCCGATCCTCTACGCGCAGACGCGCGTCGGGCTCGACCGCCGGTGGCGCGCCACCCTCGCGATGCAGGAACGCCGGCTCGAGGACCTCGGTGGCCAGGTGTTCACGATCTACAAGTTCCGCACGATGCGGGTCGACGCCGAGCGCGGCTCGGGCGCCGTGTGGGCGCAGGAGAACGATCCCCGCGTCACCCGCCTCGGCAAGGTCATGCGGATGCTCCGGCTGGACGAACTGCCGCAGTTCTGGAACGTGGTCCTCGGCGACATGAACATCGTCGGCCCGCGACCGGAGCGCCCGAGCATCGTCTCGCGCCTGCGCGAGGACATTCCCGAGTACCAGTGCCGTCACCGGGTGAAGCCCGGCATCACCGGGCTGGCGCAGATCAACCAGAAGTACGACGCGTCCCTGGACGACGTCCGGTCGAAGGTCCGCTGGGACCTGCGCTACATCGCCGCGCAGGGCGTGTGGACCGACGTCGGCATCATGCTCCGCACCATCCCGTCGGTCCTGCTGCGCTACCGCGGCTGGTGACCCCGCGCCGCCGGCGCCTAACGAAACGCCAGGCGGTTGTAGACGGACCCGATGATGCGGCCGAGGCCGTAGCCCACCACGAAGGCGTAGATGAAGCCGATGCAGGCGCCCATCCACGTCACGCGGTACCCCGGGAAGAACGCCGAGATCAGCGACAGGTGCTGGCCGACGTCAGGCCCGCCCCGGATCACGAGGACGATGGTGGCCAGGAAGAGGCCCCCACCCAGGAGCAGGCCGGTGGCGATTCCCCAGGCCCGCGCATTCAACCGCATGAGCGACGCCTGGACGGTGTTCGGGGACGGGGCTGTCATGTCCGGGTCCGTGCCTCAGATGTGGTCGAGGAACTCGCGTGTGGTGTCCAGCTCCGCCTTCGTGCGGATGATGAACGCACTGATGGCCAGCGCGAGGTTGCGGCAGAACGCGGCGAACCAGCCGGCGACGAACGCGACCGCAAACCCCCACGCCGCGCCGACGAGCACGCCGGGCCAGCTGATCGTGTAGCCGTAGAAGTACTCCCCGAGCAGGAACAACGGGAAGCCGCGATCCTCCGGCATCAACAGCCGGGCGACCGTCAACAGCGCCATGACGAGCGCGCCGGCGACCCCGGTGGCGGCCCCGAACGCGCGCTTGTGCAGGGGAGCGAACGCGTACAGCATCGCGGGGATGACCGGCGCTTCTTCCGGAGTCACCCGGATGTGGCTGCCCGGTGTGACCACATCGCCGCGCGGTTGATACGCCAAGTGGCCTCCTCGCCGAGGTGTCACGGATCGCCAGCGGTCCATGAGCTCGGTCTGTTCCTGGTGGGAACGGGCGGCCACCGCTTCACGCCCACCTCGGCGTACGCCGACATGGTGGGATCAGGAATCGGGGCCCCGACGAACCATTGCAGCAATGTGCCGATACCAAAGGAGACACCATTCAGCAGATAGTACAACAGGTGCGCCGGCATCACCAGCACGGCGAACACGACGCCGCGGACCCTGGCAAAGAAGCGCCAGAGCGAGAGGTTGAGGGCCAGGACCACCGCCACGCTCCAGCCAGCGAGCAGCACCAGCGGCCAGGAACGGTGCAGGGGGGACGACAGCAGGAGGAAGAAGGCCAGCCAAGTGAGCGCCGTGTTCACCTTCTCCGTCCAGCGAAGGTTGAGCGATCCGCTGGACATCATCTTCCCCCGGTGGACGAGCAGGCGCGCCCATGGGATCCCGCGATCGCGCAGGTCGGTCCGCACCACGTTCCAGAACGTCCACCGCTTGAGGTGCGTGACCTGGATCCCCGGAACGAGCACGATGCGCTTCCCCAGGCGCCTGATTCGCGCCCCGAGTTCGATGTCCTCGATCTGCGGCCGGCCGTAGTGCCATTCGTCATACTGACCCGCCTCGGCGAACACCTCGCGACGCACCGCACCCGCGCCCGCCCAGAACGTCTCGACATCGCCTGCGTTCTGGTGGTGCACGTAGTGGTGGATGAGGTTCCGGTACTGCGACATCAGGCCGACCGCCGGCGGATGATCGTCGTACGAGCCGAAGGCAGCGCCGATCCCCGCTTCTTCCTCGAACAGCGCGGCAAACCGCGACAGCGTGTCCACGTGGGCGACACAGTCGGAGTCGATGAACACGATGACGTCACCGCGGCTGACCTCGAAGCCGCGATTGCGGGCGTAGGCCGGGCCATGGGGCCGCCCGGGCAGCGTTACCACGGTGTCCGCGTAGCGCGCCGCGATCAGCGACGTCTCGTCAGAACTGCCGTCGTCGACAACGACCAGCTCCCAGCGGTCGCGCGGGAGGTCGGAGTTGCGCAGCGCACCGAGCGACCGCGGCAGGAGCCCCGCCGCGTTGTGCGCCGGCATGATGACCGTGAGGAAGGGATGACCGCTCACCGACCTTTCCCTCCGGCCGCCATCAGCGCCTTGACCCGCCGCCCCTGGGCCCGCAGCCAGACGCGGCGTCGAAAAGCAGGGGACCCCCAGTCCTCGAGCTGCCCCGGTTCACGGAAATAGAAGGCGTCGAGGCGGGGCAACAGGGCGCGGTCTTCATCATCGCTGAGCGGCCGCAACTCGGTCGTGCAACTGTCGACGAAGACATCGCGCGCCACCCGGGCCACGTCGTCGTTCACCGCACCGTAGGGGTAGGCGAATCGCGCCGGCCTGACGCCGAGTACCGCCGCGATCCGCTCGGCGCATCCCGCGGTTTCGTCCTCGAGCCGGGAGCCGGACAGGGACGACAGGTCCGCATGGCACCGGGTGTGCGCGCCAATCTCGATACCGGCCACCGCGATCGCGCTCAGGTCGTCCCAGTGCATCAGTGGCAGGGTTGGTATCCCCGGCGCCTCATGGCCGCCCCAGGCGTTGGTGCCGCCAACGGCGTCCGAAACGACGAAGACCGTCGCCGGAAGCCCGCTGTCGGCCAGGAGTGGGGCGGCGATGTCCGCGAAGTTGAGGAACGCATCATCGAAGGTGAGGGCGACGGCATCTTCTTCAGCACCTGGCGACGTGATGTCGGCGAGCGGAACCACGCGCACCCGTCCCGAGGCCAGGAACCGGACGTGCGCACGGAAGGCGTCCTCGGCGATCGACACCGGCGAGCCTGACGAGTCGATCGAGTGATACGTGAGGATCGCCCGCATCTGTTGTGCCTAGGACGCGGCCGCGGCAGGCCGTCCCCTCATCGGGGTCTCGCCGGCCAGCCGCGTCCGCTGGTCCGCCACCACGTCCCGGACGATCTCATCCAGCGGCGTGCGCGGGCGGAAACCCGTCGCGCCCTCGAGCTTCGAGACGTCAGGCACGCGGCGCAGCATGTCCTCGAACCCCGCGGCATAGGCCTCCGCGTAAGGCACCGTCACGATCTCCGAGGTGCTGCCGGCCTCCACCCGTACTCGCTCGGCGAGCTGCCGGATCGTCGTCTCCTCGGTGGACCCGATGTTGAAGACCTCGTTGATCGCGGTCGGCGTCTGGACCAGCCGCAGCAGGCCCTCGACCGCGTCGCGGACATGCCCGAAGCACCGCGACTGGTCGCCGCTGCCATAGACGGTGATCGGTTCGTTGCGGAGTGCCTGGCGCGCGAAATTCGGGAGCACCATGCCATAGCGGCCGGTCTGGCGGGGACCCACCGTGTTGAAGAACCGGACCACGATCACCGGGACTCCCTTCTCGTGGGCGTAGGCCAGCGAGAGCCACTCGTCGAGGGCCTTCGAGCAGGCGTAGGCCCATCTCGAATGCGACGTGGGGCCGAGCTGGAGGTCGTGGTCCTCACGGAACGGTACGCGCGTGGACTTGCCGTATACCTCGGACGTCGACGCCACCACAACGAGCTTCTGCTTCTTGGCCGCCGCCGCCAGGACCGCCTCGGTCGCGCCGACATTGGTCTCGATCGTATGCACCGGGTTTTCCACGATGAGCCTGACGCCGACCGCGGCCGCCAGGTGCACCGTCACGTCGGCGCTGTCCACCAGTTCCGACACCAGCGGTCGATCGAGCGCCGAGCCGATGCGGTACTGGAATCCCGGTCGCCCGACGAGGTGCGACACGTTGTCCATGCTCCCCGTCGACAGGTCATCGAGGACCGTGACACGGTCCCCATTGGCGACGAGGCGTTCGGCGAGGTGGGACCCGATGAACCCGCACCCGCCCGTGATGAAGACGTTCACGCGACCTCCAGTTCGGCCAGGGCATCGAGCACGGCCCGATGGCCACGCCGTTCGGCGGCGCGCCTGACGATGCCGAGGTATTGGGGGATCACGGCGCTCTCGCTCCAGCGCTCGACGTACCCACGATAGCCGGCTCGGGAGAGCCGCGCGCGGTGAGAAGGGTCGTCCTGCAGGCGGTGCATGGCCAACACGAGTTCCTCGCTGGTCTGAAAAAGCTCGCCGCCCCCGGACCGTTCCACGATTTCGGGGAAGGGACCGAGCCGGCGCGCGATCACGGGCGTTCCCTGCCGGAACGCCTCTATCAGGACGATCCCGAACGTCTCATAGCACACCGAGGGAACAATGGTGGCGATGGCGTGCCGGTAGTACCGGGACAGGTCGTCGGGTGAGATGCGGCCCAGGAACCGGACGTTCGCCATTCCCGCCGCCTGGGTCCGAAGCTCCGCGGCGTACTCCCCGTCCCCGGCGATCAGGAGGTCGGCCCCGGGATACCGGGCGAAGACCGGGATCACGTCCTGGAGTCCCTTGATCCGCTCCAGCCGGCCGGCGAAGAAGAAGAAGGGGCGGTCATGCGGGGGGACGCCTGTGGCGACCGGCACGTCGCGCGATTCAGGGTCCGGGAGGAAGTACGACAGGACCTCCATGTCCCGGGAAAACCCCCTCTGGCGATGCATGTCCCGGCTGAATTCGCTCATGGCGATGACGGCGTCCACACGCTCGATCTCGCGTTCCAGGAGGCCCGTCTGGCGCCACAGCTGTGGCGGGCGCCGGTAGCTGAGCGTGCACTTGAAGCACTCGGGCGTCTCGCAGCGCTCTCGCCCGTCCTTCCAGAGCACGTGCATGGGGCAGATGAGCCAGTGCTCGTGCGCCATGTAGAGGGACACCGCGTCGCTGGCAAATTCGAACAGCCCCGGACCGCCCACCAGCGAGACATTATGGAAGTTGACGACGTCGAAATGACCGTCGCGGACCAGCGTCGTTATGCGGCGCCGGTTCATGACCGGACGACCGAGCTGCTGGGTGAGGAGTGGTGACAGCAGGCCGGCGCCACTCCGCAGGCGGACGACCTCGACCCCCTCGTCGTCGTCGGACACCGGGTTCGGTTCGGGGCCCCGGTGCAGCGCGTTGTATGCGTCCACGTCGTGCGCCACGGTGACGTGGTGGCCGCGCCGCACCAGGGCGCGAGAGAGCCGCTGGATGCCAATCGCGTCCCCGCCGAATGAATACGGCGGGTAGAACGTCGTGAACATGCAGAAGCGCAACGGCTTGCGGCTCATCCGACTTCTCAGGCTCCCAGCAGGTTGTTCGCTGCGTTTCACGGAAGGTCCGATACATCACGCAATTAGGACGACCGAGCAACGCCCTGAAAAACAAACCGCGTGCGTCCGCGTAACCCACTGTAATTCCGCATGTTAGACGCCCAGAGCAGCAGTGTCCAGACTCAGTATCCGCGTCTGGTGTTGCGCTTACACAACAATGCGCCGCGCGTCACCGACACCGACCCGCACCACCCCGGTGATCACCAGTCCGACAAGGTACAGCAGGCCTCCCGCGGCCACGAGCACGAAGAGGGGCCTTTCTCCAAGGAAGACGAGTCCGGCAGCCATGATTCCCGCGGCGGCCACCGGGCGAACCACCCGTCGAGGCGAGGGCAGTGCGTAGCCGTGCTGGGACGCGTAACGAAGGGCGATCGCCAGGCGGACGGCCTCGGTCGCGACAGTGACGGCAGCCGCCCCGATCATGCCGAAACGCGGCACGACTGGTATCAGGATGGCGACGTTGAAGGCCGCACACATGGCGTTGATCCGGATGAGTTGGCGTTCGCCCCCCACCGAGCCGATCAATCCCACAATCGCAATCTCGCGGGCGGCGGCGATCGGGATCGCTGGAAGGAGCCAGGCCAGGGCCGCCACCGCAGGCAGGTAGTCACTCCCGAAGACGAGTTGGATCAGCGGCGCCGAGGTGATCATCCCGCCCACGGCCACCGGCAGCGACACCAGCACGGCGAGGAGCATCGCCGACGCATAGGCCTCATCGCGCGAGGCGTCATGCCGTTCGAGTCGGGCCAGCGAGGGCATGACACTGTGCGCCCACGTGACCGACAGGTTGGCGGCAAAGGCGATGAACGTATACGCCGCAGCGTAATAGCCGGCCGCCGCCTGCCCCGAGATCACGCGGAGGTAGATCAGGTCGGCGTTGAACAACACGAGCCCCAGCAGCGTGAAGCCGACGAGGTGCGGGCTCCTGGCGAAGAGGGCTCGACTCTGATCCCACCGCAGGGTGACCGCCGGCTTGATGCCGAGGCGGGAAAGCCCCGCGAACATGACGATGGCGCTCAGCGCGAGCGCGAGCACCGCGGCGATGGGGACCATCGCGACGTCCCCGACGTCGTGCACGGCCAGGACGACAATGGCCAGCGCCGTCAGGTCCCCCAGCACCCGCGCCGCCGCGACCCAGCCCGACTGTTGCATCCCCAGGAAGACCCAGCGCGTGCTTGTCGCGACGAACACGAGTCCCAGGGAGTAGAGCGCGAGGATCGCCCCGTCAGGCTGCTCGAGCAGGAAGACCCCCGACACCGCTACCACCAGCGTGAGCGCCAGCGCGATCGTGACCCGGACGGTGAGCGCGGCCGAGACCAGTCCCTGGATCCCGTCGCGAAGTCTCGCGATCGCCGGCACCCCCGACAGCTCGATGCCACCGTCGGCGACCTGGTTCAGGTAGAGCATGACGCCCGAGGCGACCCCGATGACGCCGTACATTGCCGGGCCAAGGCGTCGCGCGACGACCAGCAGGGCCACGAACGCCAGGCCCCGGGCGACGGTCTCCCCGATCGCCAGGCTCGCGAAGGACCTCGCAGCACGCCCGTCACTCATTGACGCAGTTCGCTGGTGACGTTGAACCCGGGCTCATTGAGCTGATGGCGAGCACACGCGGGAGACATTAGCTGGTGGCATGGTGGACAGCTGGAGACGAATCGAGGGCCCCGGGGACAACTTCGCGCGCTGCTTACGTTAGTGGGACGGGCGCCGGCGTGACTCATCGTCCATTGGGCGAACCGGCAAGCCCGGGAACGATCTGTGCAAACGCATGGCCCCGAAGTGAACGCAACGACCCTCCGCTGCCCGCAGTGCCACTCCGCGCTCAAGCCGGCACCCGGCTCCAGCGACGATGTCGACCGGCTGTGCTGCGAAGGCTGTGGCCGGGACTGGCCGGTGCGCTTCGGCATCCCGGACCTGCGCGCGAACGGCGTGGTCGATCCCTACCTCACGATTGACGAGGACATCCGCGCCGCCGGGCGCCTCTTCGAGCGCGCAGATCGCGGTGGGTTCGAGGACGCCCTGGCCGCCTACTACGAAACCAACGCCCGGGTATCGCCGGCACAGGCGCGACGGTTCATCGCCGGCACGCTGGCGGCCGAGGAACGCTCCAGGGCAGTGCTCTCCGCATGGATCGGACCTGGCGGGTTGTCCGGGGACCTCACGTTCGTCGATGCGGGCTGCGGAACGGGTCCGCTCCTGGTGGCGGCGTACCGGCCTGCCGTGCGCCTGGTCGGGATCGATGTCGGCCTGCGATGGCTGGTGCTGGCGGCGGCGCGACTCCGGGAGCGCGGTGTGCCGGCCGAACTGGCCTGTGCCGGGGCGGAACAGCTCCCCCTCCCCGCACGTTCGGTCGATATCCTGGGTTCGGAGTCCCTCCTGGAGAACGTCCCCTCGGCCTCGGCGGCCCTCGGCGACGCCGCGCGAGTCCTTCGTGACGGCGGCATCCTCTGCCTGACGACGGCCAACCGCAGGAGCCTTGGACCCGACCCCCACGTCGGCTTGCCGATGGGTGGATGGCTCCCGGACCGTGTCGTCGGTGCCTGGGCGACGCGACACGGCATGGTGCCACCGAGTCGCCACCTGCTCACGGCCGGCGAGCTGAAGTCGCTCCTGGCCGCGGCGTCCTTCACCGGGGTCCGCATCGCGCCTCCCCCGGTGGTCGAGGCCCAGGTGCGGAACGCGCCGGCACCCCTGCGGGCCGCGGTGGCCGCCTACGGGACGCTTGCCCGCCTCGCCCCGGGTCGCGCCTTCCTCACCGCGTTCGGCCCGCTGCTGCTGGCGGTGGCGCGCCGGGCCCCGGCTGGTCAGGCCTTGCCGCGGCCCGGCGCCTGAGCGGAAGGCTCCTCGGCCATGATCTCACCCTGCCGGCGCACCGACTCCCGGTGGATGATCTCGTACAGCTCGCGCGCGTAGTCCGCCCCCAGACCTAACGACTCGGCGCGCGCCACGCGGTCCTCGAGGAGGGCGCTCCAGCGGGACAGCTGCAGCGTGGACACGTTGTTCTCACGCTTGCAGTCGGCGATCTCCTCCACGACCCGCATGCGCAGGGCGAGGGCCTCGAGGAGGTCGTGGTCGATGCGGTCGATCCGCTCGCGCAGCGCTTCCAGCGCCGCGAGAAACCCGGCGTCGACCGACGTCTCGCGGCGCACCTTCAGGTGGTCGAGGATCTCGCCGAGCCGCTCGGGGGTCACCTGCTGCGCGGCATCGCTCCAGGCCTGGTCCGGGTTGGGATGCGCCTCGACCATGAGGCCGTCCAGCCCGAGGTCGAGCGCCTGTTGCGCAATGTCCTGGATCATGTCACGCCGGCCCGTGATGTGGCTGGGGTCCGTGATGACCGGGATCTCCGGATGCTGGCGCCGGAACTCGATCGCAAGCTCCCACATCGGCGGGTTCCGGAAGCGCGACTTCGACGCCACCGCGAACCCCCGGTGGATGACACCGAGCGCGCGCACGCCCGCGCGATTGATGCGCTCGAGGGCCCCGGTCCACAGGCCCAGGTCGGGGCTGGTGGGATTCTTGACCAGGACCGGCACGGTGACCCCGCGCAGGGCATCCGCGATTTCCTGCACCGAGAACGGGTTCACGGTGGTGCGCGCGCCGATCCAGAGCAGGTCGACGCCGTGATGCAGTGCGGCCTCGACGTGGGCGGCGGTGGCGACCTCGGTCGCGGTGCGCAGCCCGTACTCGCGGCCGGCCGCGACCAGCCACGGCAGGGCCACGTCACCCATCCCCTCGAAGGCGGCCGGCCGGGTCCGCGCCTTCCAGATGCCGGCGCGAAAATAGTCCACGCGGACGCCATGCAACCGGCGCGCGGATTCCATCACCTGCGCCTCACTCTCGGCGGCGCACGGGCCGGCGATGACCAGCGGCCGGCCCTCTATCCCGCTCCAGCGGACCATCGGGATCGTCTCGAGCGTCGTCACGCCGACCTTCCCTGCGAGCAACGCGAGGTCCGCTGGCGTGGACGATCCGCCGCCGCTAACCTAGGCTCGTCCGACGAACCCGTCGCATGGGAGCCGCGATGAAGGTGGGGCATGAGATCGAGGCCAGGCCGGCGAGCTGGACCTTCGAGGGAAACGTCGCCGATACGTTCGTCGAGCACGTGCGCCAGTCGGTACCGCTGTACGACGCGGGCCACGAGCTCACCTGCTCGATCAGCGACTATTTCGTCCGCGACGACAGCACGTGCTACGAGATCGGCACGTCCACGGGGCAACTGCTCCGCAAGCTGGCCGAGCACCATCGCCACAAGCCGGGTGTCCGCTGGGTCGGCATCGACCCCGTCGAGGCGATGGTCGAGAAGGCGAGGCAGCACTGCGCGGGGCTCGCGAACGTCGAGGTCATCTGCGACGACGCGCTGACCTTCCCCTTCGAGAAGGCCGACCTGTTCGTGTCGTACTACTGCATCCAGTTCGTGCAGCCACGGCACCGGCAGGAACTGATCAACCGGATCTACGAGCGGCTGCACTGGGGTGGCGCCTTCATCATGTTCGAGAAGGTGCGCGGGCCTGACGCCAGGTTCCAGGACATGTCGGTCGCGCTGTACAACGACTTCAAGGCGCGCAACGGGTTCAGCGCCGACGAGATCCTCAACAAGACGGCCAGCCTGAAGGGCGTGCTCGAGCCCTTTTCCACCGAGGGCAACCTGGGGCTGCTGCGACGCGCCGGCTTCACCGACATCATGTCGGTGATGAAGTGGGTGTCGTTCGAGGGCTTCCTCGCGATCAAGTAACGCCCGCATTCCCGCCACGCCTCCCCAACCGGGTCCGTTCGCCGGCCACGGACGGGCCGCCGGGTGAGCCGGGAAACGTAATCAGCGGGCGGCGTCGTGGATGGCGGCCAGCGCCTGGTGCGCGCCCCGTTCCCACGAGAGCGCCGACGCCCGCTGCTGCGCCACGCGTCCCATGACGGCGCGGAGCGTGCGATCGGTGAGGAGCCGCAACATGGCGTCATGGAGCGCGTCGAAGTCGCCCGGCCGCACGAAGAGGCCACCACCCGCGAGCAGTTCCGGCAGCGGACTCTCGATCGTCGCCACGACCGGCGCGCCACAGGCGGCCGCCTCGACGGCCGGCAAGCCGAATCCTTCCGCCTCGGACGGAAGCAGCGACGCGGCGGCGCCGGCCAGCAGGGGACGCAAGCCTTCATCGCTGACAAAGCCCAGCCAGTGGACCAGCGCGGTCGTGCCCGCTTCGGCCACGATGGCGTCGAGCTTGCCCTGCTCCTTGTGAAAGACGTCGCCGCTGCGCGACCCGACGAGGAGCAGGTGGGGCGCGCTGGCCTGCGACGCCGCGAGGGCGGCGTGCGCGCGGAGGATCAGGTCCAGGCGCTTGTGGGGATTGAACCCGCCGACGTAGACGAACCAGTCGCAATCGTCAGGCATGCCGGCGGCACCCGCGGCGGCGCGGATCTCGTCCGCCGAACAGGGACGGTATGCCGGCGCCGGTGCCTCGACGGCGACGCGGATCCGCCCGGGATTGACGTGGAGCACCTCGGCAATGGAGCGCGCCGAGTAGTCCGACACGGTCAGGACCGTGCGGGCCTGGGCGAGGGCCAGCCTCACCTTGAGGTTCCAGAAGAGGCGCGCCCGTCGCGACGGGAGGGTCAGCGCCGGGAACCGCTCGGGAATGGTGTCGTGGATGGTGACGACCGCCGGCAGCCCGGGCGGCAGCGGGAAATACGTGTACACGGACGGCGAGAAGAAGACGTCGGGCCGGTCCCGCCAGACGGCGCGCGTGAGGCGGAGCAGGTCGCGCGGCGACCGGTTGGAGTCCGCGGACGCCGCCACCGTCGGCGACTCGTCCATCGCCACCTCGATGAACTCGACGTTAGGCGCCGGGTCCGGGTAGGCCTCGAAGGAGCGGCGATCGCCGAAGCAGCTGAAGCGGTCCTCCGGCGCGGCGCGCGTCATCTCGCGCATCAGTTCCCGCGCGAAGCGGCCGTAGCCGCGCCCGTTGGCCCAGCAGGTGGCGTCGACGCCGATGACCATGGGGGATTGTATCGTGCCGGCGCCGGGGCGGCGCGAGGGATTCAGGCGGTGACGGGCTCGCCGCGACGTGACGCCGGCTTGAGCGCATCGCCGGCGCTCGCGGTGAGGTACCCGACCGCCTCGCCCACCATCCAGGCGGTCGAGATCATCGCCAGCGACGGCAGGCAGCGCAGCAACTGGTCGCGGTGTCGCCCGCGGCGCCGGAGATTCCCCACCACCCGCGCCACCAGCAGCGGCGGCATGGCCAGCGCGGCGGCGGACATCGCCAGCCGCTTCGGCAGCGCGACCCCGGGCACGCGGGTGCTTCCGAAGAGGCGCCCGAAGCTGAACCGGTCGCGCAGCGCCGCGCCGACGCTCAACCGTCGCTGCTCGAACACCGTCATGGAGGGCTCGAACCAGAGCGTGGCGCCGGAGGCCGCCAACGCTCCGTTCACCACGTTCTCGTGGAACTCGGTCGTCCAGTGCTCGCGCGTGGACTCCAGCGCAGAGCGCTTGTACGCGACATTGCAGTCGGACAGGGCGTGGGTCGCGCCGGCCGGCAGCGGCAGCATGTACCGGCTGTAGTCGGCGAGGTACACCGACCAGTTGAGCGGCGTGTCCCGGCCCCCCTCGTCGGGCAGCCCCTTCTCGATCGGTCCGCCCACGGCGGCGTGCGTCGAGGCGTGGGCCGCGAGTACGCGCTCGCACCAGTCAGGCGCGGGACGGCAGTGACCCTCGAGGAACGCAACGACGTCTCCGGTACTCGACAGGGCGCCGGTCGACCGCAATTCCGCGGGCGTCCGCACGCCGGTCATCTCCAGGAAACGAACGTCGGGGAACTCGCGCCGGAGCCCACTCGCATCGGGCAGGGTGCTGTCGAAGGGCACGATGACTTCGGCGCCGACCGCCGCCGCCTGCGACCGCAAGGCGGCCAGGCATTCCCGCAGGCCGCCGCCGAAGGCGAGGGCCACGATGGACAGGCGAAGGGCGGCCGGCGATTCCGACGGCGCGGCAGGAGCCGGATCGAGCGCCGTGGTGGTCATGACCGGGGCCGGCCGGGTGGAACCCACATCGCCGGCGGCCGCGAACGCGATCTCGACCGCGCGCAGCCCATCCTGCCCGCTGGCGACGCGCGACGGGTTCCCGTGTACCCAGGCCGCGAACGCCTGCAGCTCGTCGACAAAGCTCTCCACCACGACCCACTTGTAGCTCTTGAGTTTCTCGCCCAGGGCCCAGCGCGGGAACCAGTCGGTCTTCGTCTGCGTTCGCCCGGCGGTCTGGGCGGCCCAGGTGACCTGGGTCATCATGGGAAAGCAGGTGGCGCGGATGCAGCCCCGCGAGCCGTAGATCTCGATGCGGAACTGGTACTTCCGCCACTCCGTCCAGCTGGCGTGCACCGCGGCGAGGTTCCCGCGGCTGCTCGTGAGCAGCGCGAAGCCGTTGTCCTCGCAGCCGGGGTATTTCCAGACCCTGCCTGACGAGACACCCTTCACCTCCGCGACGTCGCCCAGGAAGTCGCGGGTGAGGTCGATCAGGTGGATGCCGATGTCGCGGAGGGCGCCGCCGCCCACGGTGCCGGCATCGTGCACCCACGGCTGGTTGTGCGATGTCGCCGAGTAGCCGCCGTAGCTGCGGATGTGGTCGAGCTCCCCGATGATGCCGCTGTCGAGGAGCGCGCGTGCCTTGCTGAAGGACGGGTAGAACCGGTAGTTGAACCCGGTCGCCAGGCGCCGCCCGGTCCGCTCCGCGGCGGCAACCATCGCGCGACACTCGTCAGGCGTGCGGGCCAGGGGTTTCTCGCACAGCACGTGCTTCCCTGCCTCGAGCGCCGCGATCGTCATCTCCTGGTGCAGCGATGGCGGGGTGGACACGATGACCGCGTCGACGTCGTCGCGGGCGATGGCCAGCCGCCAGTCGGCCACGGACACGGCGCCGGGCACAATCGCCGCGACGGTCGCCGCCTTCGCGGCATCGGTGTCGGCGGTGACGACCAGGCGGCACCCGGCGGCGCGGGCGAGCGCCTGGGCCCGCAGGATGCCGATGTCACCGCAGCCAATCAGGGCAAAGCGAAGGGCCTTGCCGCCGGTCTCCGGCGGCGCGCTCACGACGCGACGCGTTCGGGGACGGGACGGGTACCCGCGTTGGCCGTCTCGATCTTCTGCTCCTCGTGATACTCGAAGTCCGTGTTGACAGACCAGACGTCGTGCGAGGCGCCGCGCATGTTCTGGACGGCCATCATCGCCGTGAACATGGAGTGGTCCTGGTTGTTGTACTTGTGCATGCCGTTGCGGCCGACCGTGTGCAGGTTGCGAATGGGATCGATGAACTCGCGCACCTTCGCCAGGTGGCCGGCATAGGTCGAGTCGTAGACCGGGTACGCCTTCGGCATGCGGACCACGCACCCGTCGCGGACCCTCGACGGATCGACGAGCCCGAGCTCCCCGAGTTCACGCGTCGCCAGCGCCACCAGGTCGGCATCGGGGCTCGCCCAGAGGCCGTCGCCCTCGAAGCAGAAATACTCCAGCCCCAGGCAGGTCGTCCCCGGCTCCGGGACCATGGCCCGGCTCCAGTTGTTGAAGTTCTGGATGCGGCCGACCTGCACGCCCGGGGTATGGATGTAGATCCAGTTGTCCGGGAAGACGTCGTCGGCGTCGATCATGAGCGCGACGGTGAGGAAGTCGCGGTAGTTCAGTCCCTCGCCGGCACCGCGGATGGCGGGCGGCGGCGCCGGATCCATCGCGCGCGCGAGGTTCCGCAGCGGCATTGTCGAGATGAAGTGGTCGCCCTCGATGCGACGGGTGCCGTCGGGGGTCCGTGCGCGCACGGCCACGATGCGCCCGTTGCGATGCTCGAGGTGCTCCACCTGGTGCCGCATGAGGACTTCGCCGCCAAGGTCGCGGATCTTCTCCGTCGCGGTCTCCCACATCTGGCCGGGCCCGAGCCGCGGGTACTGGAAGCGGTCGATCAGCGTCTTGATGGTCTCCGACCGCTTCTGCAGCTGCGCCGCGTTCAGGATCGCCTTGGCGAGCGACAGGCCCTGGATGCGCTGGGCCGCCCATTCGGCGCGGATCTCCGTGCACGGAATGCCCCACACCTTCTCCGTGTAGGTCTTGAAGAAGATCTCGAACAGCCGCTTGCCGAACCGGTTCGTGACCCACTGCTCGAGGTTCTCCTCGACCGGATACGGCTTGAAATGCCATTTGACGTAACTGGCGACGCAGAGGAACGTGTTCCAGAGGCCAAGGCCGAGGAGCGCGTTCTTCGCCTTGAGCGGATAGTCGAAGTACTTCCCGCTGTAGTGAATGCGGGAGAGGCGCGGCACCGAGATGAACTCGGGGCCAAGGATCTCGTGCCAGAGATCCTCGACGGGCGCGATCTTGGTGAAGAAGCGGTGACCGCCGATGTCGAATCGGTAGCCATTGTACTGGGCAGTGCGCGAAATGCCGCCGACGATGTCATCGCCTTCGAGCACGGTGACCCGGACGCCATCCTTCGCGAGGAGGTACGCCGCCGTCAAACCGGCAGGACCGGCGCCGATGACAACGACGTGGTCCCCGCCCTTGAGTCGCTCGACGCTACGCGCCGGCACCATTCGATCCGCGCTCACGATTGCTCAGCCGCCCGTTGCTGGAATATTCGGCGCCGACTGCTGCCCCGAAAAGTGCACGTTTCCCGCCAACCCGACGACGAGCATGTGGGCATGCGGCAACGGTATTTCCGTGAATGCAAGTAAGGTGGCCGGAACAGGATGCATCCCGGACCGCCGATCGGCTGGGTTCCCGCGATCGCCGGCAGCCTAGACGGCAGCGGCCATCTCGATGGCGGCACCGCGGGCCCCGGACTGGGGCGAGGACGGCGCCGGGGCGTCAGCAAGGGGTGCACGGATCGCGACTTGTGCGTCCATGACGACCGTCTCGGCGACCGCGGACCTGGCTTCGATTCCGGGGAGGAGCGCCCGGTAGGCATCGAGCCACGCGGCATCACCCACATCGACATCGTCGCGAAGGGCGACGATCGCGCCGTTGGCGTGGGTCATTCCCAGGTCGCACATCTCCGCACGGGTGCATCCCTCAGGGGCGGCGACAAACTCGACACCGCTCCGGGTCACGCTGGCGGCGAACGACTCGTCGGCATCGCGGGACACGATGATGAGCTCCGCGGCGATTCCGGCGGACGCCTGGGTGAGCGTCCGGGCGGCGCGCAGTCCATTGGCCGAATCGGAGGAAACGACGACAATGGAAAGCGACGCGCTGTGGCTGCTGCGCGCTGACGCCGGGGTGCGCTGCCTTCCCTGAGTCGCTGCTTTCATGTTTCCTCGAAGAGATGGGGTTCCGTCGCCCCGTTTGAGATGCAAGCCGACTGCCGTTGTTTCATGAGATGAAGCAGGGTCGACAGTGCGATGGTAAATTATTCGCCTCCAATGGTTTGGGGTGTCGGGACTGTGGGGTGAACGAGGCGGGTGTGCCCCGATTGCACAGCGAAATGTTGATGTCTCGCCACACCCTCTCTTGCGGTGTTGGGGACGCGCCACTTATCAACCCCCGGCTGGCACTGCTGTGGAAACCGCGGGGTGCGTCACTGCCGCAGGTGGAGGGGATGTACGGCGGGTTTGCAGCGCCGGCGTGCAGTGGTCGTCTTCTTGCCGGGGCGAAATGCCCATCGTTCAACGATATCCCTGAATGGCGCACGAACAGCCGAACGAAGTCGCCCTGCCCGACGCGCTGACCAGCGCGTCTGCACGCGTTGCCGCGGGCGGATCGCTGCGCGCCTGGGTGAAGGCCCTTCGACCCGAGCAGTGGGTGAAGAACGGATTCGTCCTCTCGCCGCTGGTCTTCTCGGGCAAGGCCGGGATCTGGGACGCCCAGTGGCGAACGCTGGTGGCGTTCGCCGCCTTCTGTGCCGTCGCGAGCGCCGTGTACCTGATGAACGACGTCATCGACCGCGAGAACGACCGACAGCATCCCCGGAAGCGCCATCGGCCGGTCGCGTCAGGGCTGATCGCGCCCCGGAGCGCACTCGTGGCGTCGGTGATCATCGGCCTGGGCGCGCTGGTGCTGGGGAGCCTGGCCGGCGGGAGCGTGGCGGTGGTGCTTGCGTCGTACCTCGTCCTGAACGTGCTGTACGGGACGTGGCTGAAGAACGTCGTCATCGTCGATGTCTTCTCGATCGCCGCATTTTTCGTCATGCGGCTGGTGGCCGGCGCCGCGGCGATCAGCGTGCGGCCTTCCATCTGGCTGCTGCTGTGCGGCGGGTTACTGGCGCTGTACCTCGGGTTCGCGAAGCGCCGGCATGAGCTGGTGCTCCTCGGCAGCGACTCCGCGACGCACCGCGCGGTGCTGGCCTCCTACAGCACGGTGTTCCTCGACCAGCTGTCGGTGGTCCTGCTGTCGGTGACGGTCGTCTCGTACATCATGTACACGCTGGAATCCGAGACCGCGCGGCTGGTCGGGACCGACGCGTTGTCGTACAGCACGGCCTTCGTGCTGTACGGGGTGCTGCGCTACCTCTGGCTGGTGCACCGCCACGAGGGCGGCAACCCGACCGAGACCCTGCTCACCGACCGTGCGCTCCTGGCCGACGTGGTGCTGTGGGGACTGTACTGTGGCGCCGTGATCTACCTCGCGCGTTAGGCATGGGCACGGCCGTCAGCGGCGGGCCGCCCCCGGCCCCGGAGGGACGCCGGCGCGCCGCGGACCTGGCGTGGGCGACCGTGCTGCTGGCGGCGATCGTCCTGCCGGTCACGCCCACCGCGGCCTGGTTCGACGGCACCTATACCGCGACGCGCGATGACCTCGTCGCCGGCACGTGGGTCCTCAAGCTCGCGCTGGCGACGCTGGCGGCGGCGGGCCTGGCGATCCGCCACCTGCGACTCCCCGACGATCCCGCCCCGCCGGCTTCCACGATTACGCCCGCGGGCGGGCGCGAACTCCTGGCGGTCGGCGCGATCGTCGTCCTGGCGCTCGGCCTCCGCCTGTACCGGGTCGATTCGGAGCTCTGGCTGGACGAGATCCTCCTTCGCGTTCGCTACGTGCCGCTGGAATTCCGGCAGCTGCTCTCCACGTACGACAGCCAGAACCACCAGCCGTTGTACACGATCATGGCCCGGCTCGCGTGGCTGGCGGCGGGCGGCGCGGACTGGTCGGTCCGGCTTCCCGCCGTGCTGTTCGGTACCGGCAGCCTGGTCGCGCTCTGGGCCTTCGGACGACGCGTCACTTCCAGCGCCGAAGCCATCCTGGCGGCGCTGGTGCTCGCGGTTTCGTACCACCACGTGTGGTTCTCGCAGAACGCGCGCGGCTATACCGCCATGCTGTTCCTTGCCATCCTGGCGACGTCGGTCTTTCTCCGATTGGCGACGGGCGGGCCGGCCATGTCGCGACAGGCGTGGCTGTACGGGGTGCTCATGGCGCTGGCGACGTACACGCACCTGACCGCCGCGCTCATCGCGGTCGGGCACGCGCTCGCTCTGGCGCTGACCACCCCCTGGCCCGATCCGGCCCGGCGCCGCCGCGCTGCCTGGCCGGTGATCGCGCTGGCCCTCAGCGCGATCCTCACGGTCTGCCTCTACGCCCCCATGCTGCCGCAGGTCGTCAGGCAGCTGTCCACGCCGACGATGGCCGGCGTGGAGGTCGAGTGGACCGGCGCCGGCTGGATGCTCACCGAGGGACTCCGGGTGCTGTCGCAGGGTATTCCAGGCGGACTGGTCACGGTGGTGGTGGCGCTGCTGGTCCTGGCGGTCGGCGTGGGAAGCTACTGGCGGCAATCGCGGGCCACCGCGTTGCTGATGTTCCTGCCGGTCCTGGTGACCCTGCTGGCGGTTCTGGCCGCGCGGCACAACCTGTGGCCACGGTTCTTCTTCTTCGCTGCCGGCTTCATCGTGCTCGCGGCCCTGCGCGGCGGTTTCGTGCTGGTGACCACGGTCATCCGATGGCAGCCGCGACGCATTGCGATCCTCGGCGCCTGCGGGGTCGCGGTGCTGAGCCTCCTCACCGTGCCCCGGGCGTGGGTGCCCAAGCAGCAGTTCCAGGCCGCGCTGGAATTCGTGGAGGGCGAGCGCCAGCCCGGGGACGTCACGGTGGCGGTCGACGTGGCGGCGCACGTCTACCTGATGCGGGGATGGGCACCGTCATGGGGCCTCACGACCAGCCTGCCGATGCTCGACGCCGTCGAGCGAAGCGCCGGGCGCACCTGGGTCGTCTACACCCTGCCCGCGCGAATGCGGGCGGTGGCACCCGCGCTGGCCGACCATCTTTCCCCACCGCGATACGAAGCAGTCCGCATCTTCCCCGCCTCGGTGGGCGGGGGAGAGATCCACATCCTTCGCCATACTCCTGTCCCTGGTCATGACTGAGCGCGCATCCCCCATCGAGCAGGTCGTTGACGACGAGCTGGCCTCGCTCACGCGGGCGGTCTCGGTCGTGATCCCGGCCTACAACGAGGCGGCGCATGTGGCGGAGCAGGTCCGGGCCGTCGACGAGGTCATGCAGCAGTCCGGCTGGGAGTACGAGATCATCGTCGTGGATGACGGGTCACGGGACGGGACCGCCGAGGCGGCGAGCGCCGCCGGAATCGGGCGCGTCGTCAGGCGGACGCAGAACCGCGGGTATGGGGCGGCCCTGAAGCTCGGCGTGAAGCTGGCCCGGCATGACTGGATCCTGATCACCGACGCCGACGGCACGTACCCGGTCGAGTCGATCCCCGCCCTGCTGGCGGAGGCGGATGCCAACGCCATGGTGGTCGGGGCGCGGACAGGCAAGACGGTCCAGGTCCCGCTGGCCCGTCGTCCCGCCAAGTGGTTCCTGAACCGCCTGGCGAGCTACCTCGCCGGCCGCCACCTCCCCGACATCAACTCGGGGCTGCGGTTGATGCGGAAGTCGCTGATCCAGCGGTACGAGCACCTGCTCCCGGACGGGTTCTCGTTCACGACCACGATCACCCTGTCGGCGGCGTGCAATGCGCACCCGCTCACCTACGTTCCCATCAACTACCTCGCGCGCCTGGGCGAGTCCAAGATCCGGCCGCGCCACGCGTACGACTTCACGCTGCTGATCGTGCGCACGATGGTGTTCTTCAACCCGCTGAAGGTGTTCCTCCCGTTAGGCGCGGTGCTGGGCGTGGCGGGGCTGGTGAAGTTCGCCTACGACGTCACGGTGGACAACCTCTCCGAGACGGCGGTCCTGGGGTTCCTCGGCGCCCTCATCGTCTGGGCAGTCGGCCTGCTGGCGGACCAGAATGCCCGCATCGCGAGCCGGCGCCGATGACGGCCCGGCGTGCCTTACGCGCGATAGAAGGCGCGGTACCACTCCACGAACCGCGGGATCCCCTCCTCGACCGTGACGGCGGGACGGAATCCCGTATCGCGCGCGAGGTCGCCGCCGTCGGCGCTGGTGACCGCGACGTCGCCGGGCTGCGGAGGCAGGAGCCGGCGCTCGGCCGTGCGGCCGAGGCACGCTTCCAGCACCTCGATCATGCGGGTGAGCTTCACCGGGGCCTGCTGCCCGATGTTGTAGACGCGGAACGGCGCCGTGCCGGTGGCGGGATCGGTGAGGCGGTCGATCGCGCCAGGGTCGCCCTCGGGCGGCCGGGCGAGCACGCGCACGAAGGCCTCGACGACGTCGGCGACGTACGTGTAGTCCCGCGCCGACTCGCCGTGATGGTACACCTCGATCGGCTGTCCCTCGAGGATGGCCTTGGTGAACTTGAAGAGCGCCATGTCCGGGCGACCCCACGGCCCGTACACGGTGAAGAATCGCAGCGCCGTGAACGGGAGGTCGAACAGGTGGCTGTAGCTGTGGCCCATCAGTTCACCCGCGCGCTTGGTGGCCGCGTACAGCGAGAGCGGGTGGTCGGCGCCGTGGTGCTCGGAGAACGGCATCACGGGATTGGCGCCGTAGACGGAACTCGAGCTGGCGAAGACCAGGTGCCTGACGCGATGCTGCCGGCACGATTCGAGCACGTTCCCGAGGGCCACCAGGTTGCTCTCGGTGTAGGCATGCGGCGCCTCGAGGGAATAGCGGACACCCGCCTGCGCGGCGAGGTGCGCCACCAGCTCCGGCTGCAGCTCGTCGAAGAGCGCCGCGGTCGCCTCACGGTGGGCCAGGTCGTGCCGGACAAACCGGAACCGCCCGTCCTTCCGGAGCTCGGCCAGGCGAGCCTCCTTGAGCCGGCGGTCGTAATAATCATTGACGACGTCGACGCCGACCACGGCGTGACCATCGTGCAGCAGGCGCTGGCTGAGGTGGAACCCGATGAACCCGGCGGCGCCGGTGACCAGGATCGGGGTGGCGGATGCGGGCGTGGAGGCCATGGAATGCTCGTTATGAATCCTGATGGCGCCGATCGGCGGACACGGGACAATGATAGTCGGCACCGGGATGGCGACCAACTCGTGAGGGGCGCGGCATGAGCCAGCTCCCGCACGTGGTGGTGCTGGGCGGCGGACCCGCCGGATGCGGCGCTGCGCACCAGTTGCGACGGCAGGGCCGCGCGCGCGTCACGCTGATCGAGCGGCAGGGACACTTCGGCGGCAATGCCAGCAGCTTCGAGTGGGCCGGGCAGTGGCTCGACTACGGAAGCCACCGGCTGCACTACACGACGGAGCCCGCGATCCTCGAGGACATCAGGACGTTGCTGAAGGGCGACCTGCTGGAGCGGCGCCGGCAGGGCCGCATCCGGCTCCGCGGGCGCTACGTGCGCTTCCCGTTCAAGCCGGCCGACCTGCTCCTGCGGCTCGACAAGGCATTCGCCAGCGGCGTCCTCTGGGACATGGCGGCGGGCAAGCTCGGCCTGCGGCAGCGCTCGTCAGGCGACACCTTCGGGGACGTGCTGATGGCGAGCCTCGGGCCCACCATCTGCGACAACTTCTACTTCCCCTATGCGCGGAAGATCTGGGGCCACGAGCCCGCCGCGCTCTCCGGCACCCAGGCGCGGCGTCGGGTGACCGCCAACTCCTTCGCCAAGCTGCTCAAGCGGATCCTGAAGCCGGTCGGCGGCGGCATGTTCTACTATCCGCGCCGCGGGTTCGGGCAGATCACCAGCGCCTATGCGGCGGCGGCCACCGGGGCCGGCGCCGACATGATGCTCGACACGAGCGTCGACCGGCTGGAGCGGGTGGACGCCGGGTGGAAGGTCCACGTCACGCAGCAGGGCGCGGCGAAGGTGCTCGACGCCGACTATGTGTGGTCCACCATCCCCATCACGATGCTCGCGCGCCTGACGACACCGGCGGCGCCCGAGGCACTGGTCGCGGCGGCGCCCGGCATCGATTACCGGGCCATGCTCCTGGTCTACCTCCAGCTCGACGTCGACCGCTTCACGGCGACCGACGCCCACTACTTTCCCGAGTCGTCGATCGCCATCACGAGGCTCTCCGAGCCGAAGAACTACTCGGACCTCACGACGCCGGTCGGCTCGACCGTGCTCTGTGCCGAACTCCCCTGTGCGCCAGGGGATCCCACCTGGTCCATGACCGACGAGGAGCTTGGCCATCTCGTGGTGAAGGACATCCGGACCGCGCAGTTGCCGCTGGTGCGCCCGCCGGTGGCGGTGCACGTGAAGCGGCTGCGGCACGCCTACCCGATCTACCTCACCGGGTACGAGAAGCACTTCGACGCCCACGATGCCTGGGCCGCCAGCCAGCCGCGCCTCCTGACCTTCGGCCGGCAGGGACTGTTCGCGCACGACAACACCCACCATGCGCTGTACATGGCCTACTGCGCCACGGAATGCCTGCGCGACGGCGTCTTCGACGAAGTGAAGTGGGCTGAGTACCGCCGGGTGTTTGCCACGCACGTGGTCGAGGACTGAATGGGCGAGGCACCTGACGGGCCTGGCGGCGCGGCCGGCGGCCGACGGGTGCCATGGCGGTGGATCTTCCGCCTCGTGGCCACCGCCGTGGCCCTTGCCCTCATTGCGTGGTGGCTTCCTGTCGATGAGTTGTGGTCGGCGATCCGCGCCGTGCCGCCGCTGGCGTGGCCGTTCGCCATCGCGACGTACCTGGGAGCCCATCTCCTCGGCGTGGTGAAATGGCGCCTGCTCGTGAACACCGCGGGTGCATCGCTGGGGCCGCGGCCGGCGCTGCACGCCTACTACTGGGGACTGTTCGGCAACCTGTTCCTCCCGTCGATCGTTGGCGGCGACGTCGTTCGCGCCGGCGTCGCCATCCGGCATGCCCGTTCGACGAGTGCGCTGCTGCTGGGGAGCCTGGTGGACCGGGTCCAGGACGTCGTTGGCCTGGGCCTGTTGGCAGGGCTCGGCGCACTGCTGGCGCCGCGGGCGCTGGACGAATCGAGCCGCCGTATCTTCGTGGGATTCGGCGCGGTGATGGTGGTGGGCGGGATCGCCGGTCTCGTCGCCCTGCGGTTCTTCCCGGTGCGCCTGGCCCCGTACAAGGTGCGGCGCCTGATGGTGAAGGTGCGCCACGCGGTACGCGCGACGGCGTCCCGGCCGACGGCCCTGGTGACGTCCTTCTCGCTCGGACTGGCGCTGCAGTCATCGCTCATCGTCCTCAACTGGGAACTCGGGCGGCTGATCGGGATCGACATCCCGCTCCACGTGTGGTTCTTCGTATGGCCGCTGGCGAAGATCGCCGGCCTGACGCCGCTGACGCAGGGAGGGATCGGCGTGCGCGAGGCCGCGCAGGCGGCGCTGTTCGTGCCGTTCGGCGTGACGGCGGTGCAGGCGGTCGCGACGGGACTGGTGTTCGAGGCGGTGATCATCACCGGCGGCCTTCTCAGCGGGATCATCGCGGTGATCCTCCGCAGCGGCAAAGCCGGCGATCCGACCCGGGCGCCCGCCGCGGGGCCGGTCGCGGGCCGCGCGCGATGACGACGGGGCGCGACGGGTTCGCGAGGGCGGCGTCGTGGCGCCTGGGCCTGACCGTGTGGCTGGTGTACGCGGTCTTCGCCACCACCAACGTCGTGCGGGAGACCTACCTGGCGATTTCGTTAGGTGGACAGGCCTCGGTGCGCGTCGACCCGTACCATGACCTGCACCCCGACCTGTTCGAGTTCCCCGGTCGCGGCTGGTACATCAACAGCAACCCGGGGACCTCGATCCTGGGTGCCGTGCCGTACGCGCTGCTCGTGCGGCCCGCGATCGCCCTGGCGACGAGGCTGCGGCCCGGGATCGCCGCGCCGAAGCCGCCGGCGACGTACGACGATCCGCGACCAAACCGGACGCGCTTCATGAACGAGGCCCGGGCCCGCGGCCTCGACGTCATCCTCGGGCTGGCCGCGCTCGGCACCGGGGTGACCCTGATGGCACCACTGGGCGCACTATCGGCCCTGCTCGTCTTCCTCTGGCTCCGGGCACGGATCGGCAACGACCGGCGCGCACTCGGCCTGGCGCTGCTGTACGCGTTCGCGACGCCGATGCTGTTCCGCGCGGCCTTCATCAACCAGAACGCGGTGGTCGCGCACCTGGTGCTCGGCGCCTGGGTGCTGAAGACCGGACTCTCTCCGCGCCCGATGGGGGCCTCGCCCGGCGCGCGCCCGCTCGCGGGCATCGGGCTGCTGCTCGGGTACGCGCTCGTCTGCGATTACAGCGCCATCCCGTTCCTGGTGGTGTTCGGGTGCTGGATCCTGTACGACGGATATCGGCGCGGAGGCGCTGGCGCCGCCATCCGGGACGGCGCCACCTACACGGCGGGAGCCCTTGCCTGCATCGCGATCCTCTTCGCTTACCAGTGGGTCGCGTTCGGCCATCCCCTGTGGCCGGCGCAGCGATACATGCCGCCCACCGAGTACAGCGTCCGCGGGTGGCTCGGGTTCACCATCCCGACGGTGCAGCTGCTGGTCGGAAACCTGTTCGACCCGCGGTATGGCCTCTTCGCGTTCTGCCCGCTGTTGCTCGCGGCGGCGGTGACCCCGTTCCTGCCGCGGCGCGATGGCCGGTGGATCCCCGAGCGCAGCCAGCTGGCCTGGATCACCGCCAGCCTGGCCGCGCTGCTGGTCTTCAGCAGCGCCACGCAGTTCGCGAACCTGCAATGGAATACGGGCGTGCGCTACATGGTGCCGGTGGCGCCTCTCCTGTTCCTCGCCGCCGTGCCGGCGCTGACGGCGATGCCACGCCTCGCGCGGTGGTCGCTGGTGACCGTGACGATCGCGATTTCCCTCGCCGTCTCGATGATGCGGGAGGACGTCCCGACCTCGCTGCGCATGGTCGCAACCGAAGGACCGACCTTGCCGGTGCTCCTGGTCCTGCGCCGCATGGCGAGCGGGTACGGCGTGTCGGTGCCATGGTGGTCCTTCTGGGCGATCGCGCTCGTCGTCGCCCTTTCGCTCGCCTTCATGTGGCGTCCCGCGCTGCGGAGGACCGCTGACCGGTGACGGCGGCCCATTGGTTGTGGATTCCGGCCGTGGTCCTGGCGCTGGCGGCGCTGGGAGCAGGCATCCGCTTCGGGGCACCGCGCTCGGGCGCCTGGGCCGCGGTGGCGGCGCTTGGCCAGGCGGCGATGCTGCAGCTGGTGCACGCCGGTCCGCTCGTCGGGTATCAGCACCTCGCCCCGCTGCAGGTCGCGCGACACGACCGACTGGGCGCCCTGCTGGTGGCGGTGGCATTCGTGCTCGTCGCGCTTGTCGGCCTGGGGTCGCGCCGCGCGGCGATCTCGCGCTGGTTCCATGCCCTGCCCGGCCGATGGTTCCTGGTGGCCGGGCTGCTGGTGGCCTCGCTGCTGGCGGCCGCGCCTTCGGCGGCGCCCGCGACCTGGGCCCTCGAGCTGGCGGCGGCGGCGATGCTCCAGCTTTCGGCGCTGGCGTGCGTCGCCATGGCGGCCGCGGACCTGCCTGACGAGCGCGTCGTCGCGCTCGAGGGCGCGGCGCGCCGGTGGCTGGACACGCCGCCGGGACCGCCGCGGCTCGACCGCTTCTCCTGGCTGCTGGCCGGTTTCGTCGCGGTCATCGCGACGGCGCTGTGCCTGACGAGTTACGAGGCGGTCCCGCACATCCCGGACGAGATCGCTTACCTGGTGCAGGCGAAGTACTTCGCGGCGGGACTCCCCTGGATGCCGCCGCCGCCGGTGCCGGCGGCCTTCGAGACCTTCCTGGTCGAACTGGACGGCGACCGGTGGTTTTCGGTGTTTCCTCCGGGCTGGCCCCTGCTGCTCGCCGTGGGCGTGAAGCTCGGCGTCCCGTGGCTGGTGAATCCGCTTCTCGGCGGGGCCTGCATCCTCCTTACGTACCTCCTGGTGCAGGAACTCGCCGACCGGGGACTGGCGCGCCTCTCGATCACGGTGCTCGCGGTCTCGCCGTGGCACCTGCTGCTCTCGATGAGCTTCATGAGCCATGGCCTGTCGCTGGTGCTGGCGCTGGTGGTCGCCCTCGGCGCCCTTCGCGCCATCCGCACCGGCGCGTGGCGGCCGGCGGTGACGGGGGGGCTGGCGTTAGGCGTCCTCGGCATGTCCCGTCCCCTGGAGGGTGTCGTGGTGGGGGCGCTGGCTGGCCTGCCCCTGCTGTGGACGGCGCTCCGCCGGCCCAGGCTGGCGGCCGTGTCGGCCGCCGTGGTGGGTGCCCTGGTCACGGGCGGGCTGGGTCTCTGGTACAATCGCCTCATCACGGGGTCGGCGTTCGTCTTCCCCGCCGAACGGTACTTCGACCGGGAGTACGGACCCGGGCGCTACGGCATCGGCTTCGGTCCCGAGAAGGGGGTCAGATGGACGGGACTCGACCCGTTCCCGGGCCATGGACTCGTCGATGTGGGCGTGAACGCCGTCCTCAACGGGTTCATGGTCAACGTCGACTTCCTCGGCTGGGCGGTCGGGTCGCTGCTCATCGTGGTGCTGGGCCTGCGAAGCGCGCGCACGGCGGAGCGGTGGATGATGGTAGCGATTGGCGCAGTAACGGGCGTCCACGCGGCATACTGGTTCAGCGGTGGCCCCGACTTCGGCGCGCGATACTGGTACCTCATCATCGTGCCCTGCGCCGTGCTGGCGGCCCGCGGGCTGGCCACGGCAGGTGCAACCGCTCGCGGCCCGGGCGGCAGGACGGTCGCGGCCGGCGCCTGGCTCTCGATCCTCGCCCTCGCCTTGTTCGTCCCGTGGCGTGCCGTCGACAAGTACCGCGGGTATCGCGGCGTGCGGGGCGACCCGGCCGCGTGGACTTCGGCGGGTCGGTTCGAGGGTGCGCTGGTCCTGGTCGGCGGGGAACGCCATCCCGACTGGGCGTCGGTCGCGCCCTTGAACGAACCGGAGATCGGTCGCTCGCAGGCGCCGGTCTTTGCCTGGGACCGTGACGATGCCACGCGACAGGCGCTGCTTCGAGCGTTTCCGTCACGACCTGTCTGGCTCGTGGCCGGACCCACCGTAACGCGTGGCGCATTCGAAGTGATCCAGGGGCCCGTGTCCCCAGCCGATCGCGAGGCGCTCAGGCCCCGCTGACGCAAACCGCGCCGTGCCTAGCGACCCGAGTCCGGCATCGGTGGCGGGATCCGGGCCGCGGCGAGCCGGGAACGGGCCGTATCGATGATTGCCGCCCGGACCATTGAATCGGTGACCGCCGTATCCGCCGTGCCCGTCCCTGTCGAGTACACCTCCTCGTGGCCATTTGCGGCGCGCGTGTATTGCCACGTCTCGCCAATCAGCGACTGCAGCGAGCCGTTGCGCATTGCATACTCGTCACTGATGTAGGCCTCGAGACTCAGGGCGGACAGCACGAGGCGTGATCCGCCTTCACTCGTCGTTGGCAGTGGCTGGCCGGGAAGCGCGGCGGCCCTGGCGGGTACCGCGAGACGGAGGATGGTGGAGGGCACGTCGCGCAGCGACACCGCATCAGCGACGACGCCCGCAGAGAGGCGTCCCGGCCACGAGAACACCAGCGGTACGTGGATCGTGCGCCAGTAGATGCTGTTGCCGTGGACATGGGCGTCGTGCTCGCCGAACAGCTCCCCGTGATCGGAGGTCACCACGACCAGCGTGTTCTCCAGGGCGCCGCGGGCGCGCAACGTCGCGAGGAGCGCGCCGAGGTCCGCATCCAGACCCGTTATGGACTCCTCGTAGGCCGCGCGCTCGGCATCCACTTCGGCCGGCGTGAGCAGCGACCATTGATCGATGCCGCCCTCGACGTGCCAGAATCGCTGCCGATCGAAGCGACGCGGCACCAGTCCCGCCGAATACCGTCCGGCGAACGGTGGATGCGGTACGTACGGCTCGTGGGCATCGTAGTAGTTCAGGAACGCGAACCAGGGTCGATCGTCGGCGCGTCCCTGCCATTCGAGGAACTCCTCGTTGACCTGCGCGCCGCGCTTCCGGCCGGCGACCTCGCGAGCGCCCGTCAATCGACGCACCAGCGCCGACGTCGTGATCGCCTGTCCCAGCGACGTACTCCGCAACAACGCCCCCGGCGACTGGCGGTAGTCCCGGTAGACTTCGAACCCGCGATCGAGGCCGTGCTCCCTGGACGTGAAGACCAGGTTGGCCACGAAGCCCGCGGTGCGGTAACCACTTTCCGACAGGATACCGGCCAGGGTTGGAGCGCGATCGTCGAGCGGTGTGCGCCAGTCGGCGCCGTGTTCGTGCGGCCAGAGGCCGGTGAAGAGCGAAGCGTGGGCGGGCAGCGTCCATGGCGCGGCGCTCACGGCGCGGTTGTAGACGATCCCGCCGCGGGCGAGCGAATCCAGCACCGGGGTGCTGGCCGGGCCGCCGTGCAGCGACAGGCTGGCCGCCCTCACGGTGTCCAGGATGATGAGCAATACGTTAGGCGATCCGGCCCCGGCCACCGACGGGCCGCCGCGGCGCTCTCGCAAGGCGCGGCTTCCCTGGGTCACCAGCGCCGCCGCGCCAAACAGCAGGGCCAGGCCCGTGCCCGCCCGGATGACGGCTGCCCGGCGACGCGGAGTCGCGAGGCGCGCGCCCACCTGGGTGGCGATGCCCGCCGACAGGATGACGAGAGGGAGCGGGCTGCCGGGGAGCAGGAGCAGCAGCGGCGCCGCCACGGCCGGGAACGCGAGGCACGCGATGAAGCCGCCGGCGGGGAGGAACCGCAGCACGAGCGCTGGCGTCACGAACAGCAGCAGGTTGACGAGTGGCTTGGACCAGACGGCGTCGAGGCCCTGATACATTGGCTTGCCGAACCCGTACCAGAGGACCGCGTGCACCACGAATTCCGCAGCCGACGCGATCATGGCCCAGGCCATCGCATCCCGGACCCCGGGTTTCGGCGTGTGCCATGCGCCGTCCGGTGGACTGCTCGTCATGGGATCGCGAGGAAGCCGACTGCCGACCGCTCGTTCAGGCCCAGCCAATCGGCGTCATCGGCGTCGGTGTCATCGATGCCTGAGCCGTTAAGTGCCGCCATAACGCGGGGACCTCGTCTGGATGCGAATGCGAACTGCCTCGACGTCCAGTGGGGACGTTCCGCAGTGTCACCTGACTTGCCGTGTCCGGAAGCAGCTAACTTAGCAACGCACAATGGGGCGCCGCGTCGGGTCGATCGTGGCGCACTTGCGGCAGGTGATGGACAGGTGATACAAACGAACGACTCCGGATGGCGGAGGTCGTGGTCATCGGCCCTGGGTGGCTGCGGCCAAAGGCAAGTCTCTGCAAGGACTTACGACGTCCGCCGCCTTTCGGACGCGACCCGTGGTGGGGAAGCTGCGGGAGAACGGCTCCTGCGTAAGGACTGGCATCGACTGGCACCGTAGAACCTCCGAACAAACGGGCGGACACCTTGAGCGAGCGCATTCTCATCACCGGTGGCGCAGGATTCATCGGGATCAACCTGGCGGCGCGCGAACTGGCCGCGGGCAAGTCGGTCACGATCCTCGACAACTTCTCCCGCCGTGGCAGCGACCTGAACGCGGCCTGGCTTCGCGAGGCCCATGCGGGCTCGCGCCTTCGTGTCGTCCACGCCGACGTCCGCACGGACCTCGACGTACTGCAGAAGGAGGTGGACCGCGCCGACGTGGTCTTCCACCTGGCGGCCCAGGTCGCGGTGACCCTCTCGGTGACCGACCCCAGGCACGATTTCGAGGTGAACGCGCTGGGGACATTCAACGTGCTCGATGCCGCACGCCGGCGACCCACACCACCGATCGTCGTGTACGCGTCGACCAACAAGGTGTACGGAAAGATGGCGGACGTCGCCATTGTGGAGCACGGCGATCGGTACGCCTATCGCGACCTTCCCGATGGCGTGGACGAGTCCCGGCCGCTGGAGTTCTACTCGCCCTACGGATGCTCGAAGGGCGCCGGGGACCAGTACATGATGGACTTCGACCGGATCTACGGTGTGCCGACGGTGGTGTTCCGGCAGTCCTGCATCTACGGGACGCACCAGTTCGGCATCGAGGACCAAGGGTGGCTGGCGTGGTTTGCCATCTGCGCGCTTCGCAACGATCCGGTGACGATCTTCGGGGACGGTCGCCAGGTGCGCGACACGCTCTTCATCGACGACCTGAACGAGGCATATTCCCTGGCCGTGCAGCACATCGACAAGACGCGCGGGAAGGCCTACAACATCGGTGGCGGCCCGCGAAACACGCTGTCCCTGCTGGAGCTCCTTGGCATGTTGCGTGACGAGTTCTCGTTGCCGCTGTCTCCGGCGAGTGCCGACTGGCGTCCCGGGGACCAGTTGGTGTACGTGAGCGACATCCGTCGCGCAGCCGCCGACTTCGGCTGGACTCCCCGCACGTCTCCGGTCGAGGGCGTGGAGCGGATGATCTCGTGGCTGCGCCAGAACAGGGCGCTGCTCGATACCTTCGCGGCCGCGGCCTGACCGGCACCCACACCGACACGACGATGATCAGCCTTTCGGTGGTGATCCCGGCGCGCAACGAAGCGGCGAACATGGCCCGCGTGCTCGAGGACCTGAATGCCACGATCGCAACCCTGCGCGGCCATACCGTGGAAGTCATCGTGGTCGATGACGGCTCCACGGACGACACGGTACGGATTGCCGAGTCCCTGGGCGCCCGGGTGATCCGGAACACCAGCCGGGCGCACGGGAAAGGCATCGCCCTGCGGCTCGGGTTCGACGCGGCCGGGGGCGACGTCCTCGCCATGATGGACGCCGACTACTCGCACCGGGCGGAGGAACTGCCGCGTTTCCTCGAGGCCATCCAGGATCAGAGCGTCGGCCTCGTGATCGGTTCGCGAGTCATCGGCGGCAGCGAGGAGTACACGCACATCCGGGCCCTCGGGAACGTGTTCCTGAGCGCGACCCTCGGCCTCTGCACGGGCCGGTACCTCTCGGACGCGCTCAACGGCTTCAAGGTGTTCCGGCGGTCGATCTACCAGGAGTTCCCGTTCAACGCGGCGAACTTCGAGATCGAGATCGAGATCATCGCGAACACGCTGCGCAGCGGCTACCGGATCATCGAGGTGCTGAGCCACGAGCGCGCGCGGGCCGGCGGCGAGGCGAAGTCCCGGGTCGTCAGGCACGGGACGCGCTTCCTGGCGCGGATCCTCTTCGAGGGCGCGAAGGGCGTCAAGCCGGCTCCCGGGCGCCAGCGGACGCCGGACGAGGCCGTCATCGGCGCGCGCGCCCCGAGGGCACCGGCCGCGACCACCGGGGCGCCCTGACGTCGCGACCACCGGACTCGTCAGGCATTCGCGAGTCCGGGCAAGCGGGACGCCCGGGCCGACCGTCCCCGGGCTTGCGCTCGTCCGGCCCCCCGGGCGCCCGGC
>JAUQWM010000047.1 GCA_030835125.1 Gemmatimonadaceae bacterium
AGCCCGGGTCCCTCATCGACATCTCTGTCGCGGTCACGCCCGGCACGCCGGCCTGGCCCGGCGACACGCCGTTCTCCTGCCGCTGGGCGTGGGAGATCGCGCGCGGGGACAGCGTCAACGTCAGCGCGACCGGCGGCAGCCCCCACGTGGGGACGCATGCCGATGCGCCGATCCACGTCGACAACGCGTGGCCGGGCATCGAGTCCCTCCCGCTCGAGCTGTTCTCCGGCGAGGCGACGGTGGTCGACGTCGCCGGAGCGGCCGGCGCGCTGTCGGTCGAATCGTTAGGCCTGCCCCCGGGCGGCCCGGCCGGGGGGCGGCTGCTGCTGCGCACCGACTGCTCGATCGCCGGGGGCACGTTCCCGGCGGCGTGGCCCTGGATCGACGAGGCCGTGGTGGCATCACTCGTGGCGTCCGGCCTGCGCCTCCTCGGCGTCGATGCCCCGTCGGTCGACGCCCGTGACAGCAGGGAGCTCGGCGTGCACCGGGCGCTGTTCGGGCGCGGCGCCGCCATCCTGGAGAACCTCGACCTTCGCGCCGTCGCCCCCGGCGACTACCACCTGTCGGCGTGGCCCGTGAAGTACGAGGGGCTGGACGCGGCGCCGGTGCGCGCGGTGCTGCAGAGGCTCGACCGCCGGTGACCACGCCGGCCATCCACGCCGACGGCCTGGTGCGCGACTTCGGGCCGATCCGCGCGCTCGATCACCTCTCGTTCGAGGTGCCGGCCGGCATCGTGTTCGGCTTCCTCGGGCCGAACGGTGCCGGCAAGACCACCGCCATCCGCACCTTCCTCGGACTCGTCGACCCCACGGCGGGCTCGGCACGCGTGCTGGGCTACGACACGCGTCGCGAGGGCGACCGGATCCGCGAGCGTGCCGGGGCGCTCCTCGAGCATCACGGACTCTACGAGCGCCTGACCGCCGAGCAGAACCTCGACTTCGCGGGTCGGATCTGGCGGATGTCGCCTGGCGACCGGCGCGCGCGAACACGTGAACTCCTGGAGCAGTTCGGGCTGTATGCGCGCCGCCGCGAGGCGGCCGGCAAGTGGAGCCGGGGCATGAAGCAGAAGCTCGCCGTCGCCCGGGCCGTCTTCCATCGGCCACCGCTCGTCTTCCTCGACGAACCCACCGCCGGCCTTGACCCCGTCGCCAGCGCGGCGCTGCGGGACGATCTCGCCGCGCTGGCGTCCGGCCAGGGCGTGACGGTCTTCCTCACCACGCACAACCTCGTCGAGGCCGAGCGGCTGTGCGACCTGGTGGGCGTGATCCGGAACGGGAAACTGGCCGCGCTCGGGCCACCGTCGACGCTGCGGCCACGCGAGACTTCCACGGTCAGGGTGAGCGGGACCGGGCTCGACGCATCCGTCGCCGCGGACGTCAGCGCGCTGCCCGGCGTGCTGGGCGCGGCGATCGAGGGCGGCGAACTCGTGGTCCACCTGCGTGAGGGGGAGCGCGCCTCGGCCTTGGTGTCGCTGCTCGTCGCGCGGGACGTCGGCATCGACGAAGTCCGCCGCGACCGGCAATCCCTCGAGGAGACGTTCCTCGAGCTGGTGCACGAGGACGGCGATCGATGATCGGCGACATCCTCACCGTCGCCTGGAAGGAGTGGCTCGAGTTCCGCGACCAGCTGCTGCGGTTGCGGCGTGGCGGCCTCTCGGCGCTGGTCGTGCTCGTCATGCTGGGCATCTTCACGCCGATCCAGATGGGGCCGCTCTGGCTGACGTCGCCGCTGATGCTCGGCTACTGGCCCCTGCTCTCGTCAGGCATGGTGTCGACGCTCATCGCCGACGCCTTCGCGGGCGAGCGTGAGCGCCACACCCTGGAGACGCTGCTGGCCAGCCGGCTGTCGGATCGCGCGATCCTCCTCGGCAAGCTGGTGGCCGCGATGCTCTACGGGCTGGTGTTCACGCTGGCCAATGTCGTCGTGGGGGTGGTCACGCTCACCATTGTCCACTGGGGCGAAGGGCTCCAGGCGCCGGCGCCATCGCACGTGCTGTACCTGTTCAGCCTCGTCACGCTGGCCTGCTCGACGCTGGCCGGGATCGGGGTCTTCATCTCGCTGAAGGCATCGACCGTCCGGCAGGCGCAGCAGACACTCGGCATCATCATGATGGTCCTGTTCATCGGCCCGGTGCTGTTCATCCAGCTGCTTGACGGAGATGCCCGGGTCTCGCTCGCCGCCCGCCTGACGACGATGGGCACGGGCCGCATCGTCGCCTGGGCCTGTGCCACACTGGCCCTGCTGTCTGCCATTTTGATCGCGATGGGCATGGCCCGCTTCAGGCGCGGGAAGCTGTCGCTGGACTAAAAGAGAGAGTTGAGAGTTGAGAGTTGAGAGTTGAGAGACCCTCAGCCCCACCCAACTCGTTCTCCCCGGCTCTCATCTCTCAACTCTCAACTCTCAACTCATTATTTTCCCCCCATGCCCGAGCCGATCTATCTCGACCACAGCGCGACGACGCCGGTGCGGCCGGAGGTCCTGGGGGCCATGCTTCCGTTCTTCGGGCCCCGCTTCGGCAACCCGTCGAGCACGCATCGGTGGGGCCGGGAGGCCCGCGTCGCCCTCGACGAGGCGCGGGAGCGGCTGGCCCGGGCGCTGGGCGCGACGGCCGACGAGGTCTGCTTCACGTCCGGCGGGACCGAGGCCGACAACCTTGCCGTCCTGGGCGCCTGGCGCGCCCTCCGCGACGGCAGGCCGGCGGTGGTCAGCACACCCATCGAGCACAAGGCGGTCCTGGCGGCGGTCGAGCGCGTCGAGGCGGAGGGGGGCATTGCCCGCCTGGTGGACGTGGACGC
Organism: Gemmatimonadaceae bacterium; assembly: GCA_030835125.1. Classification (GTDB taxonomy): domain Bacteria; phylum Gemmatimonadota; class Gemmatimonadetes; order Gemmatimonadales; family Gemmatimonadaceae; genus JABWBJ01. The sequence goes on from JAUQWM010000047.1 coordinate 2,796, forward strand.
GCAGGCGCGGGTCGACCCGGCGGCGTTCGCGGCCGCCCTCGGCGACGATAGCGCCCTGGGCAGCGTGATGTGGGTCAACAACGAAGTCGGCGTGATCCAGGACATCGCGGCGCTGGGCGCGGCCGCCCGCGAGCATGGCGCGCTGTTCCACACCGACGGGGTGCAGGCGTTAGGCAAGGTTGCCATCGACGTGCGCGCGCTGCCGGTCGACTACCTGTCGGTGTCCGGCCACAAGGTCGGGGCGCCCAAGGGCATCGGCGCACTGTTCATCCGCCGGGGCGCGCCCATCATGCCGTTGATGCACGGCGGGTCGCAGGACCGCGGCCGCCGGCCCGGCACGGAGAACGTCGCCATGGCGGTCGGGTTCGCGCGCGCTGTGGAGCTCGCGGTCGCGGAGCGCGAGGCCGAGTGCGCGCGCCTCGAGGCGCTGCGCGACCACCTGGAGCAGGCCCTGCTGGCCCGGATCCCCGATGCCGTCGTCCATGGGCGGGGGGCGCCGCGCGCGGCGCACGTGCTCAACATCTCCGTCCCCGGCACCGATAGCGAGTCCATGCTCATGGCGCTCGACCTCCAGGGCGTGGCCTGCTCGGCCGGCTCGGCCTGCCAGAGCGGGAGCATCGACCCGTCGCACGTCCTGTCGGCGATGCGCGTTCCCCATGAACTGGCGGTCGCCTCCATTCGCATGAGCCTCGGCGCGATGAGCACCGAGGCGCACGTGGCGCGCGTCGCCGAGCTGTTCCCCGCGCTCATTGCCAAGGCGCGCCGCCTGTCGGGCCTCTCCACGCGCTGAGCCGGGCCATGGCGCGCGTCCTGGTGGCCATGTCGGGCGGGGTCGATTCCTCCGTCGCCGCGGCGCTCCTCGTCGAGCAGGGCTACGACGTGGTCGGCGCGACGATGAAGCTCACCTGCCACGGCGACGAGCTGCCCGACCGCCCCTGCTGCAGCCTGGACTCGGTGAACGATGCCCGGCGCGTCTGCGACCAGCTCGGCGTGCCGCATTACGTGCTGAACCTCGAGCAGTCCTTTGGCCGGGACGTGGTCGACGACTTCGTGCGGGAGTACGCCCGCGGACGGACGCCCATACCCTGCGTGCGGTGCAACACGTTCACGAAGTTCCGTGACCTGGTCGCCCGGGCCGACGCCATCGACGCGCCGCTCGTCGCCACGGGGCACTACGCGCGGGTGATCGACGGCCGCCTCCATCGCGGCGCGGACGCGAAGAAGGACCAGTCGTACTTCCTGTGGGGGCTGCGCCGCGCAGTGCTCGACCGGCTGCTGCTCCCGGTGGGCGGCCTGTCGAAGCCGGAGACCCGCCAGCGCGCCGAGTCGTTAGGCATCGGGCTCGTGGCCGGGAAGGCGGAGAGCCAGGACATCTGCTTCGTGCCGGACGGCGACCACGTGCGGGTCGTGGCGGCCCGGCTCGCCCCCGGCGACCCCGCCCTGCAGCCGGGCCCCCTCCTGCTCTCCAGCGGGCGCCAGGTGGGCAGCCACGAGGGATTCGCCCGGTATACCGTTGGACAGCGGCGCGGACTGCCCGGGGGGTTCCCGGAGCCGATGTTCGTGGTGGACATCGACCCGGCAACCCGGGCGATCGTGATCGGACCGCGGCACGAACTGATGGGACGGCTGATCGTCGCCGGTGAGGCCAACTGGCTTGCCGACCTCCCCACTCCCGGGACGCGGGTGCTGGCCCAGATCCGCCACCGGGGGGAGGCGACGCCTGCGACGGTCATCGAGGTCGATGGTGACCGGATCGAGCTGGCGTTCGCGGAACCCGCGAGCGCGATCACGCCGGGCCAGTCGGTCGTGCTTTACGACGGCGACCAGGTCCTTGGCGGTGGCGTGATCGACCGGGTACCGGCCAGTCGCCGGGCCCTTCCCGTCGCGGCGGCCTGACGGCTCCGTCTGCAATCCGACCGCTAGTTGGAGGGTCGGTGTCCTCGGGTCCTGGTTCGAGTGTGGCACCGTTACGCAACGTGTCGATCTCGTCCCGCCTTGGCGCGCTCGAGTGTGGCGTTGATGCATCACGACCACATCAGCGAAATGCCCTCATTGAGGTCCAGAAGTCACCCGACGACGGCACGTAAACTGGTCCCATAGCTGTGTTTACGTGTATGCTGTCGGGGCCGGAATGGAGACCCTGGCAGGCGATACTGTTTGGCCCGGACCCTGCTTCTAGGGCGGGTGGCCAGAAGCACCTATCGACTGGCCACCCCGAACTGGAGTGACTCATGAAGCTGTTCAAACTGATCGCCGGAACCGCCGCGGTCCTGGCCCTCGCCACCCCCGCACAGGCGCAGCAGCCGGTCACGATGAACTTCGATGACCTGGGCCGGTGCACGGGAACGGCGATGACCTCGTACGGTGGCTGGCTCGCCCTGGCCTCGGGCATTACCTGCCAGACGGGCGCCTACAGCGTGATCAGCGCCCAGTCGACCGACAACTACCTGCGGTCGTCCGGCAACATGGACTGGTTGTTCCTGAACGGCCCTGTCGTGTTCAACGGCCTCTACGCCTCCGGGTACGGCTCGTACTACATGGACCTGATGAGCGGCGGGAACGTCGTGTACACGCGCAGCTTCTACGCCATGGGTTCGAACGTCTTCGTCGGCCCGACGACCTTCGGTGGACAGGTCGACCGCGTACGGATCCGGCTCCACCAGGGATATGGCGTTCTGGGTGTGGACGACATCAGCTTCACGGCGCAGCAGAGTGCCCTCCCGACGAACCCGGTCGACGAGCTGGTCAACCAGCCGAACGCCACGCCGGAACCGGCCACGATGCTGCTGGTGGCCAGCGGTCTCGGTGGGGTCGGCGCGCTGGCCCGCCGTCGCAAGGCCGCGAAGAAGTAGGTCGCACGCTCCTCGGGGGGACCACAAAGCGCGAGCCACCACGGCTCGCGCTTTGTCGTTCCACCAGGGTCAGAACTTCAGGTCCGCGGCGGAGGCGAACTCCCGCATCAGGCGTTCCTGTTCCTCGGTGAGCTTCTCCGGCGCGACGATCGTGACCTCCACGATCAGGTCCCCGCGCCGTTCGTCGCGGGCGATGCCTTGGCCCCGGATGCGGAATCGCTTCCCGGCCGAGGTGCCGGGCGGGATGCGGATCGTGACGCGCTTCTCGTCGAGCGTGGCGACGCGCACCTTGGAACCGAGGGTGGCCTGGACGATGTTGAGCGGCAGGGACGCGATGAGGTCCAGTCCGTCGCGCTTGTAGAACCGGTCCGGCTGCACCTGGAAGGTGATCAGCAGGTCGCCCGGCGCGCCGCCCGAGGCACCGCGGCCCCCCTGCCCTTTCAGCCGGATCTTCGCGCCGGAATCCACACCGGCCGGGACCTGCACCATGAGCTTGCGACGCGCGCGGACGTCGCCGGACCCATTGCACGTGGGGCAGCGCTCGCTGGGCACCTGCCCGCGCCCCATGCACATGGGGCACGGACGGTTCACGGCGAAGCCGCCCTGGCCGAACGAGATCACCCCGCGACCGGCGCACTCGGGGCAGACCTTGACCGTCGCCCCGGGGGCGGCGCCGTTGCCGTGGCAGGTACCGCACTCCTCGGTGACCTCGAGGTCCACGGGGATCCGGCCGCCTAACGCCGCCACCCGGAACGGCACCTCGAGCGTGGTCTCGACCGTCTGGCCCTGTTCCTCACGCGACTTGCCGCGCTGGCCGCCGAACATGGAGCTGAACAGGTCGCCCAGGCCGCCGAGGCCGCCGATGTCGAAGTCCTGAAAGCGGAACGCGCCGGGATCGGTGCCCGGGCGCGCGCCGCCGGCGCCAGGCCCCGGCGCGGGACCGCGGCGCGCACCGGCGCCCGGGCCTCCCCCGCCGAACCCGAGGCCGCCCAGCCGTCGCATGTCGTCGTATTGCTTCCGCTTCTCCGCGTCGCCGACGACCTGGTAGGCCTCGGAGATTTCCTTGAAGCGATCGGTGGCCTTGGGGTCGTTCTGGTTCGCGTCCGGATGGTACCGCTTGGCCAGACGGCGGTACGCCTTCTTGATCTCGTCCTGGGTCGCGGACGACGCGACGCCGAGGACGGCGTAGTAATCCCGGGTCTGTGCCATCGCCTAACGAATGGTCAGCCGAGCCACTGCTTGACGACCACCCGCGCGGGCCGCAGGAGCTGGCCGCGGAAGACGAACCCGGGCTGGTACACGCGCGCCACCAGGTGGTCCTCGGCCTCCGTCCCCGCCGGCTCCGTCGCCACCGCCTCGTGGAACGCCGGGTCGAACGGGTGGCCGGACGGATCCACGATCTCGAGGCCGTGTCCCGACAGGGACTTGATCATCTTCTTTTCCACCATCCCGACGCCCTGCACGACGGTGGCGCTGTCCACCGTCGCCGGGTCCAGATCCGCAAACCGCATGATGTCATCAAGGGCCTCGAGGAGCCCGAGCACCAGGTCCGCCTGGGCTCGACTGCCGGCCTCCTGCCGCTCGCGCGCCGTCCGCTTGCGGAAGTTGTCGAACTCCGCCGCGAGGCGCAGGTGCTTGTCGCGCTCCGTCGCGAGCGCGCGCTCCAGCCGCTCGTCGCCCACCGGGGCACCGGTGACCGCACCCGCGTCCGCGGCACCTTCCGCCCCGCCGCCTTCCTCACCCGCGCCTGGGTACGGCGCCGCGGTTCCGCCTGAATCAACCGTTTCGTCGTCTCGCATCGATGTGCTTCGCCTGTCCATGGGACTGACTGTACGCTGTACGGGGAGCGCCGGTGCCAGCGAATCCGGACCGTGCAGTCCACCGGGAATGAAATGTCGGCTCTCGCACGGGTGAGCCGCAACGCGCCAGCGGGATCAGTCGATCTCCAGCAGGGCGCGGCGAAGCATGTTCAGCGCCGCCTGGGTCGCCCGGAAACGGATCTCGGCGCGATCGCCGATGAAGCGCCCGCCATGAACCACCACCTCGCCCTCGACGTCCACGGCGATCCAGACCAGCCCTACGGGTTTCTCCGGCGTGCCGCCGCCCGGGCCGGCGATCCCGGTGATCCCGACGCCGATGTCCGCCTGGAGTGCCGCGCGGGCCCCGGCCGCCATGGCCCGGGCCACCTCCTCACTGACCGCGCCTTGGTGCGCCAGCAGCCCGGGGTCGACGCCCAGGTGCTCCACCTTGACCGTGTTGTCGTAGGCGATGATACCGCCCCGGAAGATGTCGCTTGCTCCGCTCACGGACGTGATCCGGGACGCCAGCATGCCGCCCGTGCAACTTTCCCCGACGGCAAGGCGCCTGGACGTCTCGCGACAGGCGTGAACCACGACCTCCGCCAGGTCGGTCGGGCCGTCGGCGTACCAGTGCCTTCCCAGCCGCGAGCGCAGGGCATCGGCCGCGGTGGCCAGCACCTGGTCGGCGTCACCGGGCCGGGCATCACGCACCGTGAGGCGGAGGTCCACGCCTTCCTGCCCGGGCAGGTATGCGAGCGTGACCGATGCGAACCCCTCGGCGTACTCGCCGAGCAGGTCCGGGAGTGACGATTCGGCGATTCCCGTCGTGCGCAGCGTGACCGAGCGGATAACCCGCCGGTCGTCCTCGGTGCGAGCGCGCAGGCGGGGCAGCAATTCGTCGTGCATGAGGCCGCGCATCTCCCGTGGCACCCCGGGCAGCATGGCGACCCAGCGGCCGTCCTCGTCCTCGAGGAACAGGCCCGGTGCCGTACCGTGCCGGTTGTGCAGGACCACGGCGCCGTCGGGAACGAGCGCCTGGACGCGGTTCGCTTCGGGCGGCTCCCCCGGACGTCCACGATCACGCCAGATCGCGCGCAGCCCCTCCCAGATTGAGGCATCCTCCCGGAGTTCGCGCCCGAACAGCGCCGCGATGGCGGGCCGGGTGCGATCGTCCGCGGTGGGTCCCAGGCCGCCGGTCGTGATCAGCGCGCCCGTGCGATCCAGCGCCTCCCGGACCGCGGACGTGATGGCGGCGGCACCATCGCCGACCGTCGTCCGCCTGACGACGGGAATGCCGATGGCGCCCAGCTCTCGTGCCAGCCAGACGGCGTTGACGTCGATGGTCTCGCCGAGGAGCAATTCGTCGCCGATGGTGACGATCTCGACGATCATCGAGGGCACCCGGGACGCAGCGCGGCGCCCGGCACGCGCGTCAGCCGGCTCGTGCCTGTGACCCCGGAGCGGTGCTGCTGCCCGGCAGGCCGATGATCGAGCCGTAGCGCCGCCAGTAGAGGCCCATCGAGTACAGGGTCAGCGCGATCGCGAGCACCATCGAGACCGTACCGACGATCCCGTTGAACAGCGCGAAGGCATTCCAGGCCTGCCCGCGCCACCCGTGTTCCACCGCGGCCGTCGACGCCATGAACCAGAAGAACGCCGCCCCGACCCAGATCATCTGGAACGTCGTCTTCAGCTTGGCCGGACCCATGGCCGCGATGACCACGCCGCGCCGCGCCGCGAGCTGGCGGAAGAGCGTCATCATGACCTCGCGCAGGACCACCACGCCGAGGATCCAGAGCGGCAGCCCGACCAGGCCAAGCGGCGTCACGAACGGGTAGACGAGGCGGCGCTCCCCGACGCTCGCGACGATGGGACCCACCGTCTCCCCTGCCGCCCACGCGTCCGAGGCCGGCAGCGAGGCGAACAGCGAGTCGCGCATCAGCCAGTACATCGGCAGCAGCGTGGCAATGAGCAGCAGCTTGTCGGCCAGCGGGTCCAGCAGCTTGCCGAGATTCGTCACCAGGTTCCGATCGCGCGCCAGCTTGCCGTCCACGTAGTCGGTCGACGCTGCGATGATGAACAGGACCCACGCGGACAGGCGTGGCTGCCATGCCGAGTTGATCACAAGTGTGGCAATCAACGGAGTCGCCGCGATGCGCCCCATGGTGATCGCGTTCGGCAGGTTCATCACGCGCGCGTTCCTCAGCTCAGCGTCTTCAGGACCAGCTTCGAGATCGCCTTCAAGGTATCGAATACCCCGTCGCCCGTCACGGCCACCGCCTCGAAGTGGGTGGCCCGCTCGATCCACTCGCCGGTGGCGAGCTGTGAGGTAAGGTACTCGCCGGCGTGGTACGGGTCCGGGGAGAGTCTCTGCCGGTCGGCTTCGGCAACCTCCCAGCCCGGGTTGAGCAACTGCTGGAGTTCGGCGATCGGTGCCGCCGTCGGCAGGTCACGTTTGTTGTACTGGATGACGAAGGGCATCTTCGTCAGGTCGTAACCGTACTCGGCCATGTTGTCGTACAGGTTCTGCATCGACTCCTGGTTCGCTTCCATCCGGTCGATCTGGGAGTCGGCGACGAACACCACGCCGTCCACGCCCTTGAGGATGAGCTTGCGGCTGGCGTTGTAGTAGACTTGGCCCGGCACCGTGTAGAGATGGAAGCGGGTCTTGAAGCCGCGGATCGTGCCGAGGTCCACCGGCAGGAAGTCGAAGAAGAGCGTGCGTTCGGTCTCGGTCGCGAGCGAGATCAGCTTCCCCCGGGTGCTGGGGGCGACCTTCCGGTAGACGTGCTCGAGGTTCGTGGTCTTGCCGCCGAGACCGGGGCCGTAGTAGACCAGCTTGCAGTTGATCTCGCGTGACGCGTAGTTGATCATCGACATGCGCGGGATCCTTTCCTACTGGAAGAGGCGGTCAATTTCGTCCTCGGCGCCAGCGAGGATCGCGGGCCGGGACGCGCCACGGACCGCGTCGCGCGCCGTCATCGCCGCCACGATCCCCGACAGTTCCTCCACGGCGGGACGGAGGCGGAGCCGCACCAGGCCGAGCGTGGTGCGCGCATCGAAGAGGACGACCAGGATCGCGCGCTGTGCCACGTCGGAGAGGAGCATCGACTCACGCTCTCCCTGGTGGAAAAGGCTGGAGAAGTCCGATGCGCCCAGCAGGCGCGCCAGCTGGTCATTGGCGCTGAAGTCCGCCGCGGTGAGCGTGGCAAACGTGGTGGGATCGAAGGAGGGGCGTTCCCCGGCCTGGACGAGCAGCTGCCCGCCGCGGTCGACCAGGAGTGCGCTGTGGGCGCTGCATTCCTGGAGCAACCGCTCCATGCCGCGCCGGAGGGCATCCTCGTCACCGGGGGTCAGGCTCCAGCTGGTCGCGCCAATCACCATGCGTGGGCTCGCTGCTCCAGAGATCACCTAACGTGAGTCCTGCACCATGTCGCGCCGGGCGACCAGCGCCTGGGCAATGGTCACACCATCCGCGTACTCCAGGTCACCACCCATCGGGAGCCCGCGGGCGATCCGCGACACCCGGACCGGTGCCGCCCCGAGGGCCTGCTGCACCAGCAGCGCAGTGGCCTCTCCCTCCACGCTGGGGTTGGTCGCCATGATGACCTCGCGGACCTCCCCGGCGGCGACACGCTCCACCAGGTGGTTGACCGTGAGGTCTGATGCCGACACGCCATCGAGCGGCGACAGGCGCCCCCCGAGGACGTGGTACACCCCGCGGTATTCGCCTGACCGTTCGATGGCCCAGATATCAGACGCTTCCTCCACCGCGCAGATAACACTCGCGTCCCGGCGGGGATCGGAGCAGATCGCGCACAGGTCCTGCTCCGTGAGGTTGTGGCAGCGCGGACATGGATGGACACGCTCGGCCAGGACTTCCAGCGCCTGCGCCAGCCGCAGGCTCCGGTCGGAAGGCTGCTTGAGCAGGTGGTAGGTCAGCCTCATCGCGGTCTTCTTCCCGATGCCGGGGAGCTTTGCCAGCTCCGCGGCCAGGTCATCGATCGCGGACATCAAGCAGCTGACGGGACGCGGGTGACGGGCGACTCGAGAACGACCACGCCTCGGCTCAGATGGGGAGCTTGAACGGGAGGTCCATGCCCCCGGTGATCTTGCCCATCTCCTCCTGCGCCAGCTCGGTGGCCTTTTTCTGGGCGTCGTTCACCGCCACGACGACCAGGTCCTCGAGCATCTCGACGTCGGCTCCCCCGGCCAGCGAAGGGTCGATCCTGATGCGGCGGACCTGGCCGCGACCGTCCGCCTCGACGGACACCAGTCCACCGCCCGCGGAACCGGTGACCACCTTGTGCTGCAGTTCTTCCTGCATCTGCTGCAGGCGGCCCTGCATCTGCTGCGCCTGCTGGAGGATCTTGAAGATGTCGGCCATGATTCCGAGGGAAAACCGTTCCGGCAACGCAAGCTAGGCGTCGCGCAGACGTGGCGGCAAGCGCTCAATCGATCAGGTCGAGGTCGAGTTCCTCGATCGCGGCGCCCAGCAGCGGATCGCGCCGGCGCAGTGCGGCCAGCGTCTCCAACCGAACCGTCTCCACGGTCATGCGCGGCGCCGGGGCGCCACCCAGTGAATCCCCGGCCAGTCGCACGGTGATTTTCTGGAGCCCGGCGAGCCAGGGCGTCATGGCGGCGAGCGCTTCAACAGCCTTGGCGGCGATGGCTTCCTGGACGGCGGGGGCCTCGACCTGCAACGCCAGGGCGCCGGAGGCGCTCGTCCCCACGGGCAGCGCCTGCTCCAGCAGCGTGGCGACGAATGGCCGCTCGCGGCGGATGGAAGCCACCATGTCGTCCCACACGCCAGCGACCGCGTTCAGGTCGGCGACCGGGACCGCGCCTCGTGACGCCGTGCTGCTCCGGCCAGCTGCCGGCACCGCCGCCGACGGCTCGACCGTGAGTGTGCCGATGGGTGTGGGACGCGACGCCGCTGCCGGACGCCGGGGCGGCGGGATCTCGCTCGCACGCTCCACCGACGTGGGGGTCTCCACACGCGATGAGGCGGACGCGCCCATGCCCGGCTTCCCTGCCGGGGCCGACGGTGCACGGCCGCGATCCGGGGACGGTGGGGGCGGCGATCCGTCCCCGCCCATTCCCTTGAGCACGTCCTCGATGGCCACCGTGCGATCGAGCAGCGCGAAACGGACGAGCGCCGTCTCGAGCAGCAGTTGCTGCTGCGTGCTCCGGCGGAAGCGCGGCTCCAGCTCGCCCAGCGCCGAGAGCATGCGCAGGAGGTCGCCTGACGAGAGGCGGCCCTTGCGCTCGGCGAGCGCGGCGCGCGTCCGCTCGGAGATGTCGCCCGGCTCACCGCCCAGTTCGACGGCCAGTTGCGCCCGCACGATGTCCCCGAAGCCGCTGAGGAAGAGGCCGAGGTCCACCCCCTGGTCGACGAGCCGCGCCACGGCGCCGAACACGTCACCCGCCCGGCGCCCGGACACGATGTCGAGGATGGCCAGCTGCTCCTCCTCCGCGACGAGGCCCAGGGCCTCGCGCACGGCATCTGTCGTCAGGCGCCCGTCGTGAAAGGCCAGCACCTGGTCGGTGAGGCTGAGCGCATCGCGCATCGAGCCATCGGCGGCGCGACCGATCATGCCGAGCGCATCGGGGTCGGCCTCCACCTGCTCGGCCGCCAGCACGGTGGAGAGCCGCGCGCGAATCTCGGTGCTGGAGATGCGCTTGAAGTCGAAGCGCTGGAGGCGGCTCAGGACCGGCGCCGCGAACTGCGCGATCTTCTGCGGTTCGGTGGTGGCAAAGACGAACACGACGCGCGGCGGCGGTTCCTCGAGGATCTTGAGGAGCGCGTTCCACGCCTCGCGCGTGAGCATGTGCGCCTCGTCGATGATGTAGACCTTCCACCGTGTCTCGCCGGATGGGGCGTACATCGCGCGCTCGCGCAGCTCCCGGGCGTCGTCGACGCCGCGGTTGGACGCGGCATCGATCTCGACCACGTCGAGGCTGGACGCGCCCGACCAGATGCGCGTGCAGGACTGGCAGGTTCCGCACGGCTCGCCCGAGGCATCGCGCCGCTCGCAGTTGAGCGCCATGGCCAGCACGCGAGCAAGCGTCGTCTTGCCGGTGCCGCGCGGTCCGCAGAGCAGGTACCCGTGTGCCACCCGCCCGCGCGCGATGGCGCCGCGCAGCGTGTTGGACACGTGCGTCTGGACCGCGACGTCGGCGAAGTTCTTCGGACGAAACTTGCGAGCGAGGGAAAGCATCAGGGAGTCATGCTGCGTGCTGATTGCTGCGGGCTGCTGCTCCAGCTGCGGGCTGGGGCTGGGGCTCGGGCCGAGTCACGAATCTCGAGCCTCGAGCCTCGAGCCTCGTACAAACAAAACCGCGGGCCCCACGCCTCTCGAGGCAGCGGAAACCCGCGGCAATACTCCAGGCCTGACGAAGCAACGAAAGACATCGCGTACCGCTGCTACCTTCGGGGTCCTGACGGAGTTGGCGCGCTCGCGCCCTTCGGGACCTGGAGCACCGGGAAAACTAAACCCTCCCGCGGGCAGCCGGGAGGGTACGTCCCGCGGACCGCGCCGCCATCCGCGATTACGGCTCGCTTCCCCTGAGCACCACCGGCCAGTCCGACGTGTCGCCAAGTTCCCGCCACGCTTCATCCAGGGCATCCAGCAGCGCCAGCGCCGCGGTGCGCGCCTCGTCTTCCGACACGTCCAGGTGCAGCACCATCCGCAGCCTCGACGGGTTCCACACCGAGACCAGCACGCCTTCGCGCGCGACCTTCCGCGCCACGTTCGCCGCGTCGAGGCCCGGGGCGAGGTCCACCATCACGATGTTCGTCTCGGGCGGCATGACCGTGGCCGCAATCGCGCGATCCACCACGTACGCAAAGTCCGCCGCACGCGCGTGGTCCTCCGCGAGCCGGAGGACGTGATGCTCCAGCCCGTACAGCGCCGCGGCGGCGAGGATACCGCTCTGCCGCATCACGCCGCCCAGCCGCTTCCGCGTTTCGTTCGCGCGACGCATGACGTCTTCATCCCCCGCGAGCACCGCGCCGGCGGGTGCGCCCAGTCCCTTCGAGAACGACACCATCACCGTGTCACACCACTCCGCGAACTCGGCGAGGGTGTTCCCGGTGGCCACGGCCGCATTCCACAGCCGCGCGCCATCGAGGTGCACGCGACAGTTCCGCTCCCGCGCCACGTCGTGCATGGCGCGGAGCCCGGCGACCGGCGTGACCAGCCCACCGGCGCTGTTGTGTGTGTTCTCGAGACAGACCAGTGTCGCGCGCGGCAGGTACGGATCGAATGGGCGGAAGGCGCGCGACAGCGACGCAGCATCCATCATCGGACCATCGCCCGCTACCGTCCGGACCTGAACCCCGGACAGCGCGGCCGCGCCCGCCATCTCCCGCTCGACGATGTGTGCGCCCTGGTCGGTGTAGATCTCCGTGCCCGGCTCGCTCAACGTGGCCACCGCCACCTGGTTGGCCATGGTGCCGCTCGGAAAGAACAGCGCGCGATCCTTGCCCAGCAGGTGCGCCACCTGCTCCTCGAGTCGTCGGGTGGTGGGGTCGCCATCGAGCACGTCGTCGCCGACCTCGGCGCTGGCGATCGCTCGCCGCATGCCGGCAGTCGGCTTGGTGACCGTGTCACTTCGCAGGTCGATCAGCATGCCGTAATCTGGCCTGACGAGTCCGTTCCTGACAGATGCCGGCGCAGGGCGAAGCCGCGCTTAGGCGTTACGGATCTCGTAGACGCGTGAGACCTCGCCGCCGATGAGGAAAATGATGGCGGTGTAGTAGACCCAGAATACCACCGACACGATGGTGTACAGCGTCCCCGAATAAAGCGTGGCCGGCGACAGCACGCCGGTCAGGGCGGCGTAGGCGAAGCGGGCCAGCTCGAACATGATGGCGGCCGTCACCGCCCCCACCATCGCCGCCCTGGTCGGGATGCCCCGGACGGGGATGAATCGATACAGGGCGAAGATGAGCGCCACCACGAGCGCGAAGGCCAGGAGGCGTCCGATCGCATACTCCAGGCCGCTCATCACGTCGCCACGGAGCCCCAGGTCGACGAGGAATGCCACGCCGCGCGACGTCCCGATCGCGATGTACGCCGTCAGCGCGATGTACCCCATGAGGAGCACGGTGGACAGGAACGTCAACCGGATGTCGAAGAGCTTGCCCGCGACCATGCCGCGCTGCGTCCCGAAATCGAGGACCTGGCTGAGCGCACTTCGCAGGGCGCCGAACAGGCGGGACGTGAACCAGACGTAACCGAGCGCGCCCCAGATGCCCAGGGCGCCGCGCGTCTGGAGCACGCCGTCGATCAGCGCGTGCACCGAGGATTCCATGGCGCCGCGGTGCTGGGGCAGCAGCGTGTCGAGCAACTGGTGCACCGACAGCGCCGTCCGCTCGGGATTCTGGTCCAGCATGAACGCCAGGCCGGACATGACGAGCAGCGTGAACGGCAGCGCCGCCAGCAGGATGCCGAAGGCGACGCCGCTGGCGAGGAACAGCAGGTCGTCTTCGGCGCTGTGCCGCCAGATACGGCGCAGGTAGTCGAAGACCGTGGCACCCGGGGTCGCCCTGGCCAGCGGCGACCCCGGTGCGGGCGCGGGCGCGGACGGCGCGCCCGGGGGAACGTTCAGCGGCGGACCGCTCAGTCTCCCCCCGCCTCCCCCGTTTCCGGCCGGTTGGTCTTGGACTCCGCCAACCGGCGTTCAAAGGCGGAACGCGCGTCACGCGCTGCCGCCCGTCCGCTGCGCACGGCGTCGTTCATGTCCTGGCGCCGCTCGCGCAGCATCGTGCGGGCGTCCTTCACGCGGGTCTCGACCTCGTCACGCGCCACGGCGATGGCGTCCCCGGCGCGCTCGCTCATGTCGCGGGCCAGGTGGCCCGCGGAGCGCTGGGCGCGCCGCGCCGACCGGCGCAGGTTACGGCGCATCTCCGCGCCACTCGACGGCGCGAACAGCAGGGCCAGCCCGGCCCCGATCGCGAGCCCGGCGAGGAACACGCCCGTGCTGCTCCCGTTCCGGCGTTCGACGATCACGGTCGGTTCTTCATCGATGTGGCGTGACATATCGGTCACCAGGTGAAGGGTGGGTATCGCCTGCTCAGTCACTCAGGTCCGCGTCGTCAGGCGCGGCTTCCACGACCACGTGCCCCGCGGTGCCGGGCGCCGGCCGGTGGATCGCCATGGGCTTCACGTGGCGCCGCACGACGTCCTTCGTCCCCCCGACCGCGAGCTGCGTGAACAGGAACGTGAACTTCCCGTCGTACGCCGCGGCCAGCGTCTCCTTCGTCGCGGCGTCGAGGTCCCACAGGGCGCGCTTGAAAGGCCCGAGGGCCTTCTTGCGGGTCTTGTAGAAGAACTGCTCGTCGGAGTCGGAGGGCTTCCGCTCGTCCTTCGCGTTCTCGCCCAGCCAGCGATACACGTCCTCACGCAGCGACGACGGCAGCGCGTCGTAGAGCATGTTCTGGAAATTCGTCGCCAGGTGGATCTCGGCGGTCTCGGTGCGCGGGAAGTTGTGGACCGCCTCGTCAGGCAGCGTGGAGGCGCCGTGCTGCACGGCGCCCGACAGGCCATAGCGGTCGCGGGCGACCTTCGACAGGGTCTCGAGGGTCTCGAGGTCGAGCTTCACGTCCGCAATCGAGCCATCGGCCAGCACCACCCCGCCGTGCGACGTCCCGGACTGCACGCTGATCTTCGACAGGCCGGCCATGCCTCCGGCGCGGGCGCGGAGCGTCGCGGTGAACCCGTCCATGAACGCCTCGAGCTCCTCGACCGTGCTGTTCGAGGTCCCTACCTCGCCGATTTCACCACCCACCGAGATGGTGACGCCCTTCGGCTCCAGCTCCCGGAGGTACTGCGTGATCCCCGCGCATTCCTCGTAGTTGCGGCGCTGCTGCTCGGCGAGCGTTTCCTTCGAGAGGTCCACCAGCGTCGACGTGTCCACGTCGATGTTGTAGAAGCCGGCGTCGATCGCCTCGCGGGCGAGCGCCTTCACGGCGTTCACCTCGGGGTCGCGGTCAGCGGCGTACTTCTTCGCGTTGACCTGGAAGTGGTCCCCCTGGATGAACAGCGGCCCGCGGAAGCCCTCGCGCAGCGCCGCGGCCAGCATCACCGCGACGTACTCGGCGGGCCGCTGGTCGGTGTACGCAATTTCGGAGCGCGCGATCTCGAGGAGGAAGGCGCCGGCATCCAGGCGGTTGGCGACCCGGAAGATCGACCGCGCCGTGTCGTAAGCCATCCCCCGGACGTTGATCGCGGGCACCGTGAACCCGCCGCATTCGCCACGCCCGCGTGCGAGGTACAGGTCGTGGATCGACGATGGACGAACCCCGACCGCCTGTCCCAGCTCCCAGATCAGCCAGCGGGCCTGGTCGCGCGCTTCGCCCGTGCCAAAGACGGCCTCACGAACCAGGACGTCCATCGCCGGACCGGCCAGCACCGCCGGATCATGGACGATCACCGAGCCGTTCGACCGCGTCACGGCGGCGCCGAAGGCTGGATGGGCGGGCTGGAGGGCCTCCTCGATCATGTCGCTTAACCGGTGGGGGTGAGATGCGTGTTGAGTGATGAGGCCGCCTCGCCGACGCGCGGAGGCTCCGTCCCGGAAACTGACCACGCCCTCCGGCCGGGGCAACCCGGAGCGCCCCTACACGACCCGGCTCGGGTCCGGCCGGGGCAGGTGGTCGAAGGCAGCCAGGTCCGCCGCGAATCCCGGCCGCCCGAACAGGCCATACGTGAATCGCTTCCCCAGCTCGACCCCGGGCTGGTCGAACGCGTTCACGCCATACAGCTCGCCGGCGAACGCCGTGGCCACTTCGAGCAACATGATGAGCCCACCGAGGTGCCACGCATCGAGGGTCTCCAGGGCAATCGCCATGCTTGGGCGGCCGCGCGCGGCCAGCGCCCCCGCGGTGGCCCGCTGCTCCACCGCCAGCAGTTCGCCCAGGTGGTGTCCCCCGAGGTACGCCAGGTCGTCGTGGGACTGGTGCCGCGCCGGGATCGGCAGGTCCGGCGAGACCCGGTCCAGCGTGAGGAACGTGACGGTCTTGTCGTTAGGCCCTTCCATGAACAACTGGACCTGGCTGTGCTGGTCGGTGGCGCCAAGCGCCGCAACCGGTGTGGGCCCCACCGAGACGCCATCGGGACGGACCTTGCCCAGGCTCTCCGCCCACAACTGGACGAACCACGCCGCCATGTCGCGCAGGCCGTCGGCGTACGGCATGAACACCTGGGTCCGGAGGTTCCGCCGGGTATCCGCCAGCCACTGCAGCACGGCGAACGCCCCGGCGGGGTTGGCGGTCCACTCGGCGGCCTCACAGCGCGCGCGCATGGCGCCGGCGCCCGCCAGCAGCGCGACGACGTCGATGCCGGCCAGCGCCGCCGGGAGCAATCCCACCGGCGACAGTACGCTGAAGCGCCCACCCACCGACGGCGGAATCGCCGGCGCCACGATCCCCTCCGCGGCGGCAATGCGCCTTAGCGCCCCGCGCTCCGGATCGGTCACGAAGACCAGGTGATCGCGCGCCGCCCGGCCGGCCTCCTCGAGCCGGCCGCGAACGATGAGGTACTGCGCCAGCGTTTCCGCGGTGCCGCCCGACTTGGACGTGACCACGAACAGCGTGGCGCCGAGTTCCACGCGGTCGAGCAGCGCGGCCATCGTCGCGGGGTCGACGTTGTCGAGGACATGGAGCCGCGGCCGTCCACCCCGCTGTGCGGCCGCCAGCAGGTTCCAGCCGGAGGGCAGGAGGGCGGTCCGCAGCGCAATCGGGCCCAGCGCCGAGCCGCCGATCCCGAGGACCACGACGTCGCGGATGCCGCGATCCGACGCCCACACGGCGACCGCCGCGCAATCCGTCACCTGTTGCGTGTCGTCGGGCAGGCCGAAGAAGCCCAGCTCACCGCGCTCCCGTCGGCGCGCCGTCGCGTCACGTGCCGCGGCGAAGGCCGGCTGTGCCCCGGCCAGTTCGGCGTCGGTCAACCCACCGGCGACGGCCGGCGCCGTCATGAACGTGTAGTCGAGTCGGATCACGCGCGGTCCCCGCTCAATCCACCTTCACCACGAGTCCATCGAATGCCGGGCTGATGCCCCTCGGCAGCTCCGCCTCGAGGTCGGCATGGAAGCTCTCGTGCGTCAGGTGGGTGAAGTACGTGCGGTCGGCGCCTACGAGCTGCGCCACCTTGATGGCTTCAGGGATCGACAGGTGGGTCGGGTGCTCGGTCCTCAGGAGCGCGTTGAGCACGAGGACGCGCGCGCCCTTGAGCTGCGCCATCGCCTCGTCCGGGATGCGCTTCGCATCGGTGACGTAGGCCAGGGCACCGATCCGGTAGCCGAAGACCGTCGCCGCGCCGTGCGGCACCTCGATCGCGGTGACATTGATGTCGCCAATCTCGCGCGTCTCGCCAGGCGCCAGCACCCGGAGCTGGCCCTCCGGCTTGGACGTTCCCGGCAGCGGCCGCACGCGCTCGTCGAAGATGTAGGGAAACCGCTTCGCGATGCGATCGAGCGTTCCCTCCGAACCGTACATCGCCAGCGGCGCGTCGCGACGCATCGTGAAGGCGCGGACGTCGTCGAGGCCCTGCACGTGGTCCGCATGGTCGTGCGTGAACAGCACGGCATCGATGCGGTCGATGCCGCTGCTGATGAGCTGCAGTCGCAGTTCCGGCGGCGTGTCGATGAGCAGCCGCGTGCCGGTGTCGGTTTCCACCATGGCGCCCACGCGGTTCCGCCGGTCGCGTGGGTCCGGCGACCGGCACACCCGGCAGTGGCATCCGATCTGCGGCACCCCGAAGCTGGTACCAGTGCCCAGGAAGGTCAGCTTCATACGACCTCGACCTTCATCAGGTTGGTGGTCCCCGGGACGTCGAACGGCACGCCCGCGGTCACCAGGACGCGATCACCCGGCCTGGCCAGCCCGCGCTGCAGGATCTCCTGCCGCGCGTACTCGAACATCTGCACGTACGAGTCGCTCTGCGGCGCCAGCGCCGGGATCACCCCCCACACCAGCGCCAGCTGGTGGTAGGTGCGCTCGACGGGTGTCAGCCCGAGGATCGGCACTTCCGGGCGCTGCGACGAGACGATCCGCGCCGAGAAGCCGCTCTTGGTGAAGACCACGACCAACGGGGCGCCCAACAGGACCGCCGCGGTTCGCGTGGCGGCGGCGATGGTCTCCTCGGTCGACGCCCCGATCAGCCCGGCCCGGCGCTCCTCCCGGCGTTGGGACACCCCGTGCCGCTCGATCTCGGCGACGATCCGCCGCATGGCGCGCACGCTCAGCTCCGGGTACGCGCCCGAAGCGGTTTCCGCCGACAGCATGACCGCATCGGTCCCGTCGAGGATGGCGTTGGCCACGTCGCTGGCCTCGGCGCGCGTCGGTCGCGGGTGCTCCACCATCGACTCCAGCATCTGCGTCGCCGTGATCACCGGGCGGCCGAGCTGGTTCGCCAGGCGGATGAGGCGCTTCTGCACGAGCGGCACTTCCTCGAACGGCAGTTCCACGCCCAGGTCGCCGCGCGCCACCATGATCCCGTCGGACGCGCGAATGATGCTGTCGATGTCGTCGAGCGCGCTGTCCTTCTCGATCTTCGCGATCACCAGGAGGGTCTTCGGCACCATCGCGCGCAGCGTCGCGAGGTCCTCCGCCCGCCGCACGAAGCTGAGCGCGAGGTAGTCGATGCCCTGCTCCGCGGCAAAGCGTGCGTCGGCGATGTCCTTCTCGGTGATCGACGGCGCCGACACCTGCACCCCGGGCAGGTTGAGGCCCTTGTGGCTGCGGATCTCGCCGCCGTGGAGCACGCGCGTCACCACCCGCGGCGCGCGGACGTCGAGCACCACCAGCTCGATCAGCCCGTCGTCGATGAGGATCCGGTCCCCGGTCTTCACGTCCCGCGCCAGGTCGGCATACGTGACCGGCAGGTCTCCCGGGAGGCACGCCGCCTCGTCGCAGAGGATGACCTCGTCGCCCGGCGACACCGCGACCGCCGTCTCGAGCGTGCCGATGCGGATCCGGGGTCCCTGCAGGTCACCGAGGATCGCCACCGGCCGCCCCCGCTCGGCGGCGAGCTGCCTGACGAGCGCGATCGTGCGGGCGTGGGTGGCGTGCGTGCCGTGCGAGAAGTTGATCCGGGCGACGGACAGGCCCGCGTCCATCAGCGCCCCGATCACGTCGGGCGTGGCCGAGGCCGGACCCAGCGTGCAGACGATCTTGGTCCGGTCGATGGGCTGCGGGACCGCGGGAACGACTGGCGTTGAAAGCGCGGCCATCCGTCAGCCGGCCGCGCCGACGGCGGCCGTCTTCCGGCCCAGGCGCGCGAGCAGCGTGTCGAACGAGCGCTGGAACGAGGCCACCCCTTCGGCCAGCAACTGGTCGGTCACCTGCTCCAGGCTGACGCCGACCCCCTCGAGGGCGGCGAGATCGGCGCGCGCGGCCTCGAGGTGGGCGTCGACGGTCCGCGACACGGTGCCGTGGTCGCGGAAGGCATCCATCGTGGCCGGCGGCAGCGTGTTCACCGTGTGCGGCCCGATCAGTTGTTCGACGTAGATCACATCGCGATAGGCAGGATTCTTGGTGGACGTGCTGGCCCACAGCGGTCGCTGCACCATCGCGCCCTTCGCGGCCAGGCGCGACCAGCGATCGCCGCTGAAACGACGCTCGAAGAGGTCGTACGCCAGCCGGGCGTTGGCGATCGCCGCACGGCCTCGCAGCGACAGCAGGTGGTCGCGCGCCGCACCGCTGGCGGCGCCGGCGAGGGCGTCGAGGCGCTTGTCGATCTCGGAATCGACGCGGCTCACGAAGAAGCTCGCGACGGATGCCACGCGATCGATTGCGCCGCCAGACGCGAGCCGGTCCTCGAGCCCCGCGAGGTACGCCTCGATCACGCGATCGTGGGCCGCGATCGCGAACAGCAGCGTGACGTTGACGTTGATCCCCTCGGCGATGAGCCGCCGGATCGCGCGCGCGCCGTCCGGCGTCCCCGGCACCTTCACCATCACGTTAGGCCGGTCCACCGTCCTCCAGAGCCGGCGGGCCTCCTCCACCGTGGCCTCGGCGTCGAACGCCTGGGACGGGGACACTTCGATGGAGACGTAGCCGTCGTGGCCCCGCGTGCGTTCGTAGACCCCCATGAACCGGTCACACGCCGTGCGCACGTCGTCGGTCTCGATCAGTTCAAAGAGCGCGGCCGACGACAACTCGGGCGGCGCCGCGGCGACCTGCGCGTCGTACGCGGTGCCCTCGGCCAGCGCCTTCTCGAAGATCGTCGGGTTGGACGTCATCCCGACCAGCGCGTCGCGCTCGATGAGCCCGGCGAGCCGGCCGTCGTGCAGCATGGTCCGGTCGATGTAGTCGAGCCACACGGACTGGCCGGACTCGTTGAGGCGCTGCAGCGGGTTCGTGTTCATCGGCTGGCTGTTGGTTTCCCCTCGACCCTCGACCCTCGACCCTCGACCCTCACTTCACACGCCAGGTCGCGCGGAACTCGCGCGTGCCCCAAGCGAACCGGATCTCGCCACCGGCCGAATTATCGGGCGCGGGGATCAACCACATGGTAAAGGACTCGATCGGTGTGGCGAGCGTCCGCGAGGTCAACGGTGTGCGCCCCAGTTCCGTGGAGGCGTCGTAGGGAATGCCCCATTGGCCGGTCTTCGTGTTCACGATGAGCTTCCATTCCCCGTTGGCCGTGGTCTCGGCGGCCAGGGTATAGGCCCCCTTTGGCACCGTCAGGGTGCCGATGACCAGGTCCACGCCGGTGCGCAGCGTGGTCGCCTCGTTCGCGCCCAGTCGCCAGACCTGGCCGAGGTCGCCGGCCAAGGCTCCGGCCACGGTCCGCCCACGCGCGTGCGGCTGGCCGTAGTCGATGCTGACGGTCACCGGTGCGCTGCCGCGGGCCGCGCCCGGAATGGAGAGCGGGAGGGTGGTGGTGGCCCGACCGCTGGCAGCGGGACGCGCTTGCGCTTCGGCGCCCACCGGCGAGAGGAGGGCAACGGCCGACAACGTTGCGACTGCGACGAAACCGCGCATTTCGGGAACTCCTGACGTTTGGGAGGACCGCCGCCGCGGGCGGCGTTTGCCACGTCCGGCTGGCGTTCCGGGACTGAAGCAGCGTGTAACTCCATGGAAACTATCGACCTCGGTCACCCGCCTCAATCACGGGGGTCCACAGGTTCGCCCCAATGGGAGGGGGTTGACGTACGCCTGAAGTCGTGTTGCCGGTCCCTCAGGTCGGCATTACTATTGACCCGCCACGGAAGCCCCTGGGGCCCCGTGACTGGCCGGAGGGTGCCGGCCATCATGTCATCGATGAACCGGGTCGCACTCGTCAGGCACCGTCGGTTCGAGCCCGCGTGAGGGCAGTCTCACGCAAGGGTGATCGTAGTACGGCTTGTCCGCACTCCGACCCACCAATTCACACGCACGGAGTGAAGGACATGCGCACGTCCGGTACGGTCAAGTGGTTCAACGAGGCCAAGGGCTTCGGCTTCATCACCCCGCAGGACGGATCGAAGGATTGCTTCGTCCACCATTCAGCGATCCAGGGCAAGGGCTTCAAGACGCTGACGGAGGGTGAGACCGTGGAGTTCGACATCGTGGACGGGAAGAAGGGCCCCGCCGCGGAGAACGTCACGAGAATGGGCAAGTAGCCATCGGCCGCCGTACCAGCAGCCGCTGACAGAACAGCCGGGTCGTCTGAGACGATCCGGCTGTTTGATCTTCATTCCGTCCGATTCCCGCTTCCCGACTCAGTCGTCGAACCCGGCTTCTCCGTTCCCCGAGCCCGGATTTGCCGCCTTCGACGCCGGAGCCGGTGCGATGATTCCCTCGTAGGTCTCGGTCGGGATCCTGAACGACGCGGCGAGCTGCGGCTCGAGATCCTTGTTCAGCACCCGGCGCGCGACGTATTCGCCGATCACCGGACCCGACTTGAACGCTTCCGCGGAGCCGCCGCCCGCGATCCAGGCGTTCAGGATATCGGGGTGCCGATCGATGATGAAATTGCGCGACGAACTCTGCTCGTAGTGGCAGGCACGCGTCTCGTTGAGCGGCTGGTCCTTCATCAAAGGGATGCGCTCGGCCAGGAAGTTTCGCGCGCGCTCGACGGTGAGGGGATCGACATAGCGATCGCTCAGGTCCGGATCC
Source organism: Gemmatimonadaceae bacterium (assembly GCA_030835125.1). Classification (GTDB taxonomy): domain Bacteria; phylum Gemmatimonadota; class Gemmatimonadetes; order Gemmatimonadales; family Gemmatimonadaceae; genus JABWBJ01. Next base: position 24,560 of record JAUQWM010000047.1, read on the forward strand.
TGTTCGGGGCCGCCAATGATCTGCGGTCCCGCCGGCACCGGGGGGAGCGGGCTCTGGCTGCCGCCACCGCCACCGCCCCGACCACCGCCTCCTCCCCCGCCACCACCGCGTACACGCAGGCCGCGACTGTCGAACGGCAGCGTGGGCCAGCCGGTGACGCCCGGGAAGTTGAAGCTGGGCATGTTGGGGAACTCGAAGCGATTGTCCCCATGCGGGGTCGCGAAGTAACAGACGCGTCCGATCGGCTGCCGCATCCGCATCCCGAGGAGCCCGGGAAAGGTCTTCCCCAGCCACGGGCCCAGCGCGAACACGTAATGCTGCGCCTTGACGGTGTCGTGCGTGTTGAGGATGAGGCTCCCGATCCGCCCATTCTCGAGCGGCCCGGGATAGGCGCGCGCCACCACCACATCGCCGCCCATCTTCTGGAACACCTCGGCGACGCACTGCGTTGCGCGGCGCGCCCGGACGACGCCGGCCTCGTTTTCGTACAGGCAGGCCGTGATCCCGCGCAGGTCGAACTGCGGGAACTCCTTCTTCGCGATCTCGACGTCCACCGACTCGTGCTTGATCCCGTTCTTCACGAACAGGTCCCGGGTCGTCTTGGTGAAGTTCTCCCACTCGTTCCGGAAGATGAAGTCACCCGTGGTCACGAACAGGCGCATCTTGAGTTCGCGCCCCCACTCGTCATCCCACGCCTTCCAGCGCTGGATCGACCGGCTCGCCCACTGCATCCATTGTTCGCCGTGGGGTCGGTCGCCGTACGAGGTGCGGACGCCTCGCGTCTCGTCGCCGGACGTGGACCGCGAGTTGCCCGGCCCATAGGCGTCGACCAGGACGACCGACGCACCGAGCTTCCGCGCCCAGTAGGCCGTCCATCCACCGAACGCCCCGGCGCCGATCACCGCGACGTCATACGTCTTGCCGTTGACGGCCGGTGCGCCAAGGAACCGGTCCACCGCTGCCGTGGGCTCCGGCGGTGAGGCCGCGCCGAGTGACGACGCACCAACGGCCAGCAGGCCAGCCTGAGCACTGGCGGTCTTGAGGAAATCGCGTCTATGCAGGGAATCAGTCATCGATCCAGCGAGTCACGAGTCACGAGTCACGAGTCACGAATCACGAGTCACTTCTTCGGCCACACGACGCCCTGGTTGCGCGGCACCCGTCCCATTCCCTTGTAGACGAATTTCTGGAGCCGTTTTCCTTCGTAGGTCTCGGTCGTGTAGATGTTGCCGCGGCTGTCCGTCGCGATCGAGTGCACCGCGAACCACTGGCCGGGCTGCCGCCCGCCGTCGCCGAACTGCGTGAGGATCTCGAGCGACTGGCGATCGATCACGTAGATCTTCTCGTTCTTTCCATCGGCCAGGTACAGGTACTTCTGCGCCGGGTCGCGCGAGAAGGCGATGTCCCACACCGCGCCGTCCCCGAGCGTCTTCGGCGCGATGCGCGCCTCCTTCACGAACTTCCCGTCCTTCTGGAAGACCTGGATCCGGTTGTTCGGGCGGTCGCACACGTACACGAGCCCGTCACGCGTGGGCTCGGCGCAGTGGACCGGGGTGCGGAACTGGGGAATCACGCCAGAGTCCGGACTGTACGCCCCGTAGTTGGTGTCCGACGGCGCATTGCCGTACGCCCCCCAGAAGCGCTTGATCTTGCCGGAAGTCATGTCGATCACGGCGACGCGCTTGTTCAGGTAGCCGTCCGATACGTACGCCTCGTTGGCGGCGTCGTCCAGCGACACCTTGGCCACGCGGCCGAAGTGTTCCATCGACTTGCTGTTCCCCGCCGTGAATCCGGCCGGCGGGTTCTGCACCGGGACGCGGTTCGGGATGCCGAATTCCGCGATCAGCTTGCCCTCGTGCGAGAACTTCAGGATGTGCGAGTCATTGGGGCCGTTGCCGCCGATCCACACGTTGTTCTTCTCGTCGATCGAGATGCCGTGGTTCGAGCCCGGCCACGTGTAGCCCTGACCGGGGCCACCCCAGCTGTTGACCAGGTTCCCGGCCGGATCGAATTCCAGCACCGGCGGCGCGCCCTTGCAGCACTCGCTGGTCGGCGGGCTGGTCCCCGCCCCGTTCTCCGCCTCGTTCATCGTGTCCTGCCGGTGCACGATGAACACGTGATCGCGCGAATCCACGCCGACGCCGATCGCGTTCCCCAGTACCCACTTGTCAGGCAGCGGCTTCGGCCAGAAGGGGTCCACCTCGAACATCGGCGCCTCCACGAGCGGTTGCTGCGATTCCAGCACCCGCTGCGCCATCGCCAGCGTCACGATGGCCGCCACCCAGCCAACGGCCAGCACTGCCTTCCGCTTCCTGGTCATCTCGTTTGTCCCCTGGAGGTCACTTCGGCCACAGCACGCCCTGATTCCGGCTCACCGCCCCGACGCCCTTGAAGACAAAGCGCTGGAGTCGCTTCCCCTGGTCGGCCTCGATCGTGTACAGGTTGCCCTTCGAGTCCGTCGCCACGCCCGACACGGCCAGGAACTGTCCGGGATACCGGCCGCCCTCACCGAAGCTGGTCAGCAGGTTGAGCGACTGCCGCTCGATGACGTGCACCTTCATGTTCGAGCCGTCCGCGACGTACAGGTACCGCTGCTGCGGGTCGCGCGAGAAGGCGATGTCCCACACGGCGCCGCTGGCCAGCGTGCCGGTGGCGAACCGCGCCTCGCGCACGAACGAGCCGTCCTTGCGGAATACCTGGATCCGGTTGTTGCGGGAATCACAGACGTACAGCATGCCGTCGCTCGCCGATTCGACACACCGGACGCCGGCGAACTGCTTCGATGGCGGGTCGTTCGGCGCATACGCCGAAGGCGCGGCATCGTCAGGCGTCGCCCCGTAGGCTCCGAAGAAGCGCTTGATCGCGCCGGTGTTCAGGTCGACCACCGCGACGCGACGGTTGCGCATGCCATCGGCGACGAACACCTCGCTCGACGCGGCATCAAAGGCAAAGCCGGCCGCTCCCCCGAACATCGTGGTGCTCGTGCTCGCCGGTGGTGCCGTCGGGGCCGCGCCGCGGCCGCCACGCCCGCCTCGCCCGCCGCGGCCTGCCGCCTGTCCCCGGCCGGGCGACACCCCCGCATACTGCGTGTCGGGCGCCGCCGCGCGTCCGCCCGCGGCGGGCACCTGGAAGGACGCACCATACTGCGCCACGAACTTGCCATCGTTCGAGAACTTCAACACGCGCGTATCGGTGCCCCCGATGCCGCCGATCCACAGGTTGCCGGCCGGATCGAGCGCGATCCCCGCGTTCTGCGCCGGCCACTCGTAGCCCTGGCCCGGGCCGCCCCAGCTGTTCACCAGGTTGCCCGCCGGGTCGAACTCCAGCACGTTGGGCGCCGAGCTGCAGCATTCTCCCGCCGGCGTGACGGTGCCGGCACCCGTCTCGGTCCGGGCCGTGAAGCTGTCGGTCAGGTGGATCACGTACACATGGTCCCGCGAGTCCACCGCGACTCCCGTCGCCGAGCCAAGGAGCCAGTGGTTAGGCATCGGCTTCGGCCACAGGGGATCGACCTCGAACCGGGGCGCCTGCACGGTGCCCCCGCCCTGACCGGCCGCGTGGACCACCGCCACTGTCCCGAGCGACGCGACCGCGCCTGCCGCCACCAGAATCGGACCCATGCGCTTCATCGAACAGCCTCCAGGGGACAGCGACGAGTTGCGAGTTGCGCGTTGCGAGTGGGGAGCCCCAATTCCGTGCCGGATACCGATCACCACCGCCGACACCGGCCAATAGCGATTCCGGGGACTCGTCCGTAAACCAACCACGCCGGATTATTCTACGTTTCGTCCCGCCAATCCGTTAGGGCGCATTCGCTTGGCCGTTTCTCCCATCGACGGGCAGTCTCTGCACCGCAGCGCGCGCCGCGCGCTGCGCGCCGCGGCATTGGGCATGGTGCTCGTCGCCACGCCGACGAGCCTCGACGCGCACGAGGTCCCCGCCAGCGTCGCCGTGCAGGTCTACGTGCGGCCCGAGGGATCGCGGTTGCGCCTCCTTGTCCGCGCGCCCCTGAACGCGATGCGCGACCTCACCTTTCCGCTGCGCGGCCCCGGGTACCTCGATTTCACGCGGCTCGGCACGCAGCCCCGGGACGCCGCCCGCCTCTGGATCGCCGACTACCTGCGGGTCTTCGAGAACGATCGGGAGTTGCCCGAGGAGACCATCGTCGCCACGCGGCTCGCCCTTCCCTCCGACCGGTCCTTCGTGAGCTATGACTCCGCGCTGGCCGGCATCCTCGGACCGCCGCTCCCCGCCGACACGGAGATCATGTGGGACCAGCTCCGGCTCGATGTCCTTCTTGAGGTCCCGATCGAATCGCAGGACTCGCGATTCTCCATCGACCCCAGGCTGGCGCACCTCGGCGTCCAGACGGTGAGCGTCCTGCATTTCGTGACGCCCGTGGGGGCGGAGCGCGTGTTCCAGTACGACAGCAACCCGGGACTCGTCAGGCTCGATCCCCGCTGGCACCAGGCGGCGGCGCGCTTCGTGGCCCTTGGCTTCCAGCACATCCTGGGGGGGTTCGACCACCTGCTGTTCGTGCTGTGCCTCGTCGTGCCCATCCGGCGCCTGCGGCCCCTGGTGGCGGTCATCACGTCCTTCACCATCGCCCACTCGATCACGCTCATCGCGTCGGCCCTGGGGCTTGCGCCAAACGCCCTCTGGTTCCCGCCGCTGATCGAGACCCTGATCGCCGTCTCGATCGTGTACATGGCGCTCGAGAACATCGTGGGCGCACGGCTCGAGCGTCGCTGGGTGCTCGCCTTCGGCTTCGGGCTGGTGCACGGCTTCGGCTTCTCGTTCGCGCTGCGGGAATCGCTGCAGTTTGCCGGGGCACACCTCCTGACGTCGCTGCTCGCCTTCAACGTCGGGGTCGAGCTCGGGCAGCTCCTGGTCATCGCCATCGCGCTCCCCGTGCTGGCGGCGCTTTACCGTTGGGTGGTCCCGGAGCGGATCGGGGGGATCGTGATTTCGGCCATCCTGGCCCACAGCGCCTGGCACTGGATGACCGCCCGTTTCGCGATCCTCCGGGAATACCGGATCCAGTGGCCGGCGCTGGACATGACCTCGCTGCCGGGTCTCCTGCGCTGGCTGATGCTCCTGCTTATCGTCATTGGGATCGGCTGGCTGGTGTCGGGTACGCTGACCCGGCTCGCCGGGCCACTCCGCCCGGGCCTGGGAACCGGGGACGAAGGACGAGGAATCTGACCGAATGAAGCGCAACTCGAGTCCGGGCTGGACTTTGCTGTTTTCGACCTGCATCCTCGTGCCGGCGATGGAACTCCACGGCCAGGAAGCCGTGGCGGAGGGGCAGCGTTCCACACGCATGGGCGTTTACTCGAGGGAGCAGTGGATGCGGGGGCGGGACATCTACGCGGGGATGTGCGCCGGCTGTCACCCGGCCACGACGCACACCGGTCCCGCGTTCACCGTGTCCTGGGCGGGGAAGAAGCTGTCGGACCTCTTCGGGTTCATCCGGGAGCGGATGCCGAAGAACGATCCGGGCAGCCTGTCCGAGCAGGAGTACGTGGACGTCATGTCCTACATGTTGCGGTTGAACGGGATGCCCCAGGGCGTCGAGGAACTGCCGGCGGACTCGGTCGCGCTGACCAGGATCCGCATCGACAGTTCGCGGGTTGCGCCGCCGGCCCCGGTTCAACGTTAGGCAGTGCAGGCACCACCCGGACCATCCTACAGCGAAGGGGAGAGCTCATGAAGGAGCGGTTGACACTGCGTCGTGGGGGCATGGCCGCACTGGCGGTGGCGGTCGTCGCCATTGGCCTGGCCGTGCGCGCGGAGCGCTCGGAGGCCGTGCAGGGGGCTGCGAAGGTCCGCGGCAACGTGCCCGGGGAGTGGCGCTATTGGGGCGGCGACGCCTGGAGCACGCGGTACTCGTCGCTCGACCAGATCAATGCGTCGAACTTCGGCTCGCTCGAGGTCGCGTGGCAGTGGAGCGCGAGCCCGCTGGGCGCTGACGAGTATTACCGGACCACGCCCCTCTACGCCAATGGCCGCATCTTCACCGTCGCGACCACGCGCCGGGTCGCGGCGGCGATCGACCCGGAGTCCGGGGAAACGCTCTGGATGTGGCGACTCAATGAGGGCATCCGCTGGCAGAAGGCGCCGCGGCAGTTCGCCGGTCGCGGACTGGCGTACTGGCAGAACGGCAATGACGAACGCGTCATCGTGGTGACGCCGGGATACCACCTGGCCTCGCTCGATGCCCGCACCGGCATCCCCGACCCGGCATTCGGCACCAACGGCGTCGTGGACCTGATGGATGGCCTGGACCTGCCGCTCGTTCCGCTCGCGGTGGACGATTCCCTCTCACTGGAAATCAGCGACGTGCGTCCCGCGCGGAAGGCGCGGCCGGGAGAAACCTGGGATCCCGTGAAGAAGATCGGCGCCGACGGGACGATCGGCATCGATCCCTCGTACGGACAGATCGCGAACAGCTCGCCGGCCATCGTCGTGAACGACGTGATCATCGTCGGCAACTCGTCGATCCACGGGTACTATCCGGTCCGGGTCCGCAACATCCCGGGCTACATTCGCGGGTTCGACGCCCGGACCGGCAAGCAGCTCTGGAAGTTCAACCTCGTTCCCCAGCCCGGTGAGTTCGGCGCCGAGACCTGGGAGAATGGGTCGAAGATCGGCACCGAGGGCGTTGGCAAGAACGACGCCTGGGCCACCTACTCAGGCGATCCGGACCTGGGCCTGGTCTACATCCCGGTCGGCATGCCGCTGATGGACGAGTACGGCGGGCATCGTCCCGGCGCCAACCTGTACGGCAACTCGATCGTCGCGCTCGACGTGAAGACCGGCCAGCGGAAGTGGCACTTCCAGATGGTGCACCACGACATCTGGGACTACGACACGCCGATGGCGCCGAACCTGCTGGACGTCACGATCAACGGACGCCCGCGCAAGATCATCGCCCAGACGACGAAGCAGGGCTGGATCTACACTTTCGACCGCGTGACCGGCGAACCCATCTGGCCGATGCCGGAAACGCCCGTGCTGCAGAGCGACGTGCCGGGTGAGAAGACCTGGCCCACGCAACCCATCCCGTCGCGCCCGGAGCCCTACTCGCACCAGGGCCTCGAGGAAAACGACCTCATCGACTATACGCCCGCCATCAGGGACTCGGCGCTCAAGCTGGCGAAGGTGTGCCGTATGGGCCCGCACTTCATTCCCGCGTCGCTGGCGGACGGCTCGGGCCGTGGCGCATACCGGTGCTCGTGGTACGCGCCCGGCGCCAGCGGCGGCGTGAACATCGACGGCGGCGCCGCGGTCGACCCGGAAACCGGCATGATGTTCGTCGGTGGCCAGAGCGGACTTGGCACCATCCAGTTGCAGAAGGATCCCTGCTCCGAGTTCCGTTACAGCTCTCCACGGGACAACTGCGGCAAGCTCGGCGCGCTGCCGCCGCCTCCGGGGTACACGCCCCAGGCGGTGGGATCCGGACGCCAGGCGGCGGTCACGCAGATCGGCGGCGTCTCCATCCTCAAGCCGAAGGAACTCGGCGGCGTCACCGGATACGACATGACCACCGGCGACAAGAAGTGGTGGATCCCGAACGGCGGCGTGATGCGCCCGGTCACGTCGGAGTCGCCGATGTTCGCGGGAGTCACCCTGCCTCCGGTTCCCGCCATCGGCGGCCAGCCGCAGGTGATCAACACCAGGACCCTCATGATCTACGGCACCGGACGCTCGGGTGGCGCCGGCGGTGGTCGTGGCGGCCGGGCGGGAGCGGCGGGCGCACAGCCGGCCAATACGCCCCAGCTCTACGCCATCGACAAGGCGACCGGGAAGCAGGTCGCGTCGGTGCGCATCCCGCAGGTCAACACCGCGGTACCGATGACGTTCCTGCACAAGGGGAAGCAGTACATCGTCTTCGCCTACGGGGCGGGCGGCAACACCGGCCTCACGGCGCTGACGCTGCCGGCCGCCCCCGCGGGCGGTTCGCGGAATGGAAGCACCGGGACGAGATAACTCCGGCCGGGTGCATAACGAGAGAGCCGCCGCAAGGCGGCTCTCCTGTTTTCGGGGCGGTCGATCGCCGCCCCGTCTGCCGTCATGGAACCGTCGGGCGGCCGTTACGGCAGCGCGACCCTGGTCGCGTGTTTCGTGTGACGCCGCCCGCCGAGCCTCCGCTCGTGACTTCACCCCACGAGCCGGAGGCTCCGATGCACAAGCCGCACGCGACCACGATCCCCCTGCGCAGGCTGTTCCTTCCCGTCGCGGCGTTCCTCGCCGCGTGCAGTGATCCCACGCTCCCCGTCCTGGGTCCCACCGCCGGGACGGCGCTCTCCGGCGTACCCGCCGCCTCGTACGGGCATCATGGCGACTTCGACCCGCTGCCGTCGTCGGCCTCGTGTGTCGTGCCCCCGGCGACGCTCGCGGAATTCGGCACGTACCAGCCGTTCGTGCTCCCCGCCGGCTACACGCAGGAAATCATTCTCGACGAAATCGGGGACTTTGCGCCAGTGGCGGGCACGAGCGGCAACCTGCCGGACATGATCACCCTGAACGAGACGGGCCGGCGCTCCGGGCGCTACATGTACCGCACCCACGAAGTCGGCTCGAATGGCGCAGTGACCGTGACCGATCTCGTCACCGGGGTGACGACCCTGGTCGACAAGCAGCCGCATTACGAGGCGCTGGACGGCATCGTGTGGACACCGTGGGGCACCCTGTTGTTCGCGGAAGAACGGATCGTGGCATCGCTGCCCGACCCGGCCGTGCCCGGCGCCGTCGGCGGCCTGGTCTATGAGTGGAACCCGGCGACGGGCGTGAGCACCGCGCGGCCGGCCGTCGGGGCGCGTTCCCACGAAGGCCTGCGATTCGATTCGAAGGGGAACCTGTACGGCGTGTCCGAGTCGACCCCGGGGGTGAACGGCTCAGGCGCCATCTTCAAGTTCGTGCCGGACCGCCGTGGCAACCTCACGAGTGGTCGGTTGTACGCGCTCAAGGTGCTCGACCCGTCACGCACGGGCGCGGCCGTCTGGGTGCCGCTCGACCGCGACGCCGTCAGGATCAACTCGGATGCCGCCGCGATCGCCGCCGGCGCCACCGGTTGGGGTCGGCCCGAGGATGTCGAGATCGTGACCTCCAACAGCAGGGGCCACGGCGGGAGCAACGTGATGTACGTGGCCAGCACGTCCGAGGACCTTGTCCTCCGCGTCGAACTGAAGGGAGACAAGGCCTGGGTGTCGAACTTCGTCCAGAACGTGCCCGGCCTGAATGACCCGGACAACCTCGCGCTCGACCCCCGCGGAAACCTGTACATCGCCGAGGATTCGCCGGCGGGAGACATCTGGGTCGCGAAACGCGCCGCCGGCCAGCAGCGCGTCGCCAGCGATGTCGCCCGCTTCGCCAGCCTCTCGGACTGCAGCGCCGAACCGACCGGCATCTACTTCGACGAATCCGGGCGGACCCTCTACGTCAACGTCCAGCACGCCGGCGGCCCCCTGGCCAACGACCTCACGATGGTCATCCGGAGGGAGCGCCACTGACCAGCCTGGCGCATAACGAGAGAGCCGCCCCCCAGCGAGGGCGGCTCTTGCTGCGACGAGCCCCGGCCAGCCGCGGCGGTCTACTTCGAGGGGGCGACCGGGGCCGCCATCATCGCCTTCACCACCTCGTCAGGCACCTTGTTCGACTGCAGGCTGACCAGGCCGTCCGAGGTCGTGTCGAAGCGCGACTTCGACGACCGGATCTTCTCGATGATGATCGGCCGCGGCAGCTGCCCCTGCACCATCTGCACGACCTCGTTGTTGGTCAGCACCTCGGCCGCGCCGGCGGCTGGCGTCGCCATCTTCGGGTCCGCCGCCGCCGTCATCATCGCCAGCATGATGTCCTGGGGCACCTTCGCCTGGTGCAGTCGCACCATGCCGCCGGCGGTCACGTCGAACGAGGTCTTCGTGGTCCGGATCTTGGTGAGGATCAGGTCCTTGCTGACCTTTGCCGTGATCATGTTGACCACGGAAGTGTTGGAGAGCACCTCGCCCCCCGACTGAGCCCGCGCAGGAGCTGGGGAAACGAGCGTGAGGGCGGCGGCGCTCAGCGCCAGCGCGAGGCGGGTGTTGAAGACGGAAGACGGCATGGGCGGCTCGTGCGTTCGGTGAAAGGGAGACGAAGCAGGCCTCTATGTTGCCGATCCCCCGTTGGACAGCGCCAGTTACGGCATTTGTTCGGAGGGGACGCGCCTGACGCTGGCGGGAGTGTTTGCCGGCTCCCTTGCCCTCGCGGAATCGTCAACGTGGGACGACTCCCCATCAGGATTGCACCATGCGTTCACCTCTGATCGTCGCCCTCGCCTCCCTTGCGCTCGGCGCGTGTCAGCCCGCCGGCGAGAAGGCATCGGACGTACCTGACCGTGCCGTCGCCATCGACTCCGGGAGTCTCGCCATGGCGAAGGACGCCGCCAATGCGCTCGGCGGCGACCTGGTGCAGATGCTGACCAGCGAACTCGAGCGCGGTGGTCCGGCCGCGGCGATCGCGGTCTGTGCCGACTCCGCCCAGGTGCGCAGCAATCGGCACGGCACGCCGGGCGTGGCCATCCGGCGAGTGGGAACCCGCGTCCGCAATCCCCTCAACGCGCCGGATGCGGCGGATCAGGTGGCGCTCGATGCGTTTGCCGCCGCCATCGCCGGGAATCGTCCGCTGCCCGACACCGCGTTTGTCGTGACGACCGCGCAGGGAACCCGGGAGCTGCGGTACCTGCGCGCAATCCGGGTGCAGGAGATGTGTCTCGCCTGCCACGGCAACCCCGATTCGATTGCGCCCGCGGTACGGTCGGTCCTGGTGTCCCGGTACCCGGAGGACCAGGCGACGGGCTATTCGGTCGGGCAGTTGCGCGGCGCCATCTCGGTGAGGATCAACTTCCCGTAGTTCGGAGGCACGGACTGCCCCGCGGCGCTGGAGGTGCGGTAGCTTGCGGCGTGGGTGACACCGTTCGCATCCTCTTTCTCGCCGATACGCACCTCGGGTTCGACCTGCCGGTCCAGCCTCGCGTCCAGCGGCGGCGGCGGGGACACGACTTCCTGGCCAACTATGCCAGGGCGCTGGAGCCGGCGCTGGCCGGCGAGGTGGACCTCGTGGTGCATGGCGGTGACGTCTTCAACCGGTCCCGCCCGGCAACCAGCGTCGCCTGGCAGGCCTTCGAACCACTGACGCGCGTCGCGGACCGCGGTGTGCCCGTGTTCGTCGTCCCCGGGAACCATGAGCGCGGTCGCCTCCCGCACCTGCGGTTCGCGCAACACGCCGGCATCCATGTCTTCGATCGGCCCAGAACGTTCGTCGCTGACGTGCAAGGCACGCGGGTTGCGATGTCGGGATTCCCGTCGGAGCGCGACCAAGTGCGGGCCAGGTTCGCGGGACTGCTGGAGGAGACGGGATGGCGCGAGGCTGCCGCGGATGCGCGACTCCTGTGCCTGCACCAGTGCATCGAGGGCGCCACGGTGGGGCCCTCCGGGTACACCTTCACCACGGCGCCTGACGTGATCCGCGGCAGTGACCTCCCCGAGGGACTCGCTGCCGTGCTGACCGGCCACATTCATCGTCACCAGGTGTTGACGAGGGACCTTCGTGGACGGCCCCTGGCTGCTCCCGTGCTGTATCCGGGGTCCATCGAACGGACATCGATCGCCGAGGCGGACGAGGAGAAGGGCTACCTGGTCGTGGAACTGGCCTGCGAAGGCCCGGGAGTCCGCGTCGACTGGGCGTTCAGGGGCCTTCCCGCCCGCCCACTCGTCAGGCACGACGTACACCTCGGGAACATGTCCGACGCGGAGTTGGAGCCAACGCTTCGCTCCCTGGTGGCCAGCGCACCAAGCGACGCGGTCCTCACCATCCGGGTCACCGGCGCCATGACGGAGCATGCGGCCAGGGTCTTCTCCGCGGCATCGCTGCGTGCCCTCGCCCCGGCGACGATGAACGTCGAGCTGAGGATGCGCGAGCGGACGGACGTGGCGACCCGACCGAGCCGGCAGGCGACCGCCCGGGATCCGGCACTGGAGCTGCCACTGTGAGCAGGGACGGCCGCGGCTGGGCCATCTCTCGCGAAAACCGTTGCGGGCCTGCAGCTTGATGTCCGTGCCCGGCCTGTCGCTGCCCCCCGCCGGGGAATCAACGGGCAGCGATCCTGCACCTCCCGCGGCCTGTCAGGTCGGTCGACCGACCCCCGACGGCGATCGCGGACCACATCACGGATGCGAAGGCGCGCCTGGCGAGATTGCTCGAAAGAGGCGGTTAGGCAGCGCACCGTCGCGGGACCGCCCCGGCCGGATCACCCAGGCTGGTGCAGCAGCATCCATGACGTCCCGAACCGGTCGCGCAGCATCGCGAACCGATTGGCGAAGGGCGTCTGCGCCATCTTCATGAAGATCTCGCCGCCCGCGGTGAGCAGCGCGTACACCCGCTCCGCGTCCGCCTCGCTGTCCAGGCTGAGCGAGAGATACGCGCTCCGCATGGGTTCGCTGTTCGGGATGTCCGCCCCCATGAGCACGGTGCCCCCGATCTCGATGCGCGCGTGAAGCACCTTTCCTGCCCAATCGGCCGGGATCTGGGGATTGGGTTGTTCGCCATGCCTGACGAGTCCCGTGATCCTGCCGCCGAGGTGTTCCTCGTAGAAGCGGAACGCCTCCTCACAGTTGCCCCGATAGTTCAGGTAGATGTCGAGTTTCATGGGTATGTAGCGTGCATGTGCCGGATCACTGGCGTCTGATGCCTGTGATGCCTGATGCCTGATGCCTGATGCCTGTTTCATCCTGCCACTTGAATATGTAGTGCCGGCCACATTATCCCATCGACATGCCACGCAATCCCCTGGTGGTGGTCAGTAACCGACTTCCGTTCCGCGTCGTGCGCGGAGACGACGGTCGTACGAAGCGGATCCGATCGCCTGGCGGCCTGGTCAGCGCGCTGACGCCGGTGCTGACCACGCGCGGAGGGGTCTGGGTCGGATGGCCGGGTACGGCACACGAGGCCGGGAAACGCGGTGCCGCGGCTCGGACTCATCGCCATCAGGGATTCCGGATCGCCGAGGTCGCTCTCTCGGCGCATGATATCGCCTCGTATTACAGCGGGTTCTCGAACCGGACCGTCTGGCCCCTGTTGCACTACTTCGTGGGCCGCATGGAAGTCGATCCGGCGTGGTGGCCCGTTTACGACAGTGTGAACCGGCGATTCGCCGAGAAGGCGGCCGAGGCCGCCCCCCGCAGGGCGCTGGTCTGGGTGCATGACTATCAGCTCCTGCGCGTTCCGCATCATCTGCGCGCCTGTGCCCCGCACCTTGCCAGCGCGCTCTTCCTTCACGTGCCGTTCCCGGCGGCAGAGGTGTTTCGCATTCTGCCGTGGAGTCGCGACATCCTCCACGGCATGCTGTCCGCCGATTACCTCGGCTTTCACGTCGAGTCGTACGTGCAGAACTTCCTCGCGTCAGCGCAGTTGCTGCTGGGGTGTGACGTCGATCCCGCTCGCGGGGTGGTGCGCTACGATGGTCGCGACGTCCACGTCGGCGCGCATCCCATTTCCATTGACGTCGCCGAGGCCGAGGCACTGGCGGGCGGGGTGTCGTCCGCGTGGCGCACGACGACCGATGCACCAATCGAGATCATCGCCGTGGATCGGCTCGATTACACCAAGGGTATCGTGCGTCGACTTGCCGCGGTCGAGCAGGTGCTCGAGCGACAGCCCGCGACCGCGCGCCGCCTTCGATTCACGCAGGTACTTGTTCCCAGCCGGGAACGCGTGCCGGACTACAGCCAGCTGAAGCGCGAGATCGATGAGGCGGTGGGTCGTGTCAACGGTCGCCTTTCGATGGATGGATGGTCGCCAATCCGCTACCTCGCGCGTCCCGTGCCGCGCGAAGACCTGTTCGCCATGTACCGGCAGGCGAACGTGGCCCTGGTCACCCCGCTCCGGGATGGGATGAACCTGGTGGCCAAGGAGTACGTGGCGTCGCAGCTCGACGATGACGGGGTGCTGATCCTGTCGGAGATGGCGGGGGCCGCCGAGGAACTCCAGGAAGCCCTGGTCGTCAATCCATTCAATCGGGACGCCGTCGCCGGCGCCATCCAGCGAGCCGTCACGATGCCCGCCCAGGAGCGGAGGGCACGCATGTCGGCGCTCCGGGCGCGTGTCCGTGCCCACGACGTCCACGCCTGGGTCACGGAGTTCATCGATGCGGCCACGCTCGCCGTCAAGCAGGCGCGTTCGCGCGTCTCGCCCGCGCTCGACGACGTGATCTCGCGCGTCGGTCCCTGGCTCGCCCAGCGTCCACAGATCGCCTTGTTGCTCGACTACGACGGCACCGTCACGCCAATCGTCGACCGACCCGACGCCGCGCGATTGTCCGAGAGCGCCCGCCTGGCGCTCGACGCGGCCTCGCGGACGCCGGGGATTGATGTCGCGATCGTCTCCGGCCGGGGACTCGACGATCTTCGCCAGCGCGTCGGCCTTTCGCATGTGACGTACGTCGGCAACCACGGATTCGAGATCGAGGGCCCGGCGGTGAGGTTCCGGCACGAAGCCGCCGACCACGTCTCCACCGCGATGAACGCCGCCGCTGACGCGCTGCGCGAACTGCGCATCAAGGGTGCGCTGGTGGAGCCGAAAGGCCCGACCCTGGCGTTCCACTACCGTGGCGTCCCGGAGCGCGACCGCGAGGCCGCGGTGCACCGGGCGCGCGCCGTATTGCGTCGAAAGCGACTCCGTGCGGTCCAGGGGAAGCTCGTCATCGAGGGCCGTCCCCTTGTCGACTGGCACAAGGGCCACGCCGTCCTCTGGCTGCTGGGCCATCGCTACGGGACGGACTGGCCGACGCGGGTGCGGGCGCTGTTCGTCGGCGACGACACGACCGATGAGGATGTGTTCCGGAGCCTGCGCGGCATCGGTCGGTCGATCTGTGTCGCGCCCTTCGTGCCCTCACAGAACGCTCCCTCCGACTATCGGCTGCCGGACCCCCAATCGGTGATCGCGCTCGTGCGCTGGCTCAGCGCCGGCGGGTTCCGGCCGGCACCGCCCTGAACCCATCGTGGCGGAATACCTCCCGCTCGCCCGCTATGGCGTCATCGGCGACCTGCACTCAGCCGCGCTGGTCAGTGCCCTGGGCGCGGTGGACTGGCTGTGCGTCCCGCGGTTCGACTCGCCAAGCGTGTTCGGTGCGCTGCTCGACGAGGTCCGGGGTGGCCGGTGGCGCATCGCCGCCAAGGGCGCGACCGAACACAGCCAGCGCTACATCGCGGGCACGAACGTGCTCCAGACCGTACACCGCGTGTCCCGCTCGACCGAGGTGGTCATCACGGACTTCGCGCCGGTCGCGCAGGCACGGGGCAGCACCTTCGAGTTGCACCGGGTCGTGCAGTGTCTCGGGGGGGCGGCGGACATCGACATCCTCTTCGCGCCGCGGTTCGCGTACGCGACACGTCGCACCTCGATCCGGCAGCGCGCCTTCGGATGGCTCGCCAGCGACGCACAGCGGGACGTGGCCACGCTGTCCGCCACCAGCGGGATCGACTGGACCGCGCAGGACGACACGCTGGCCGGTCACGCGGCGTTGCGCGACGGAGACCGCCTGGAATTCGTGATGCGCTGCGACGACGACGAGGTGCATGCCGTCGCCAGCTACGAGACGCAGCGGAAGCTCAGCGAGACCGTTGCCTGGTGGCGCGCCTGGTCCGGTCGATTGCGATACTCGGGCCCGTATCGCGACATGGTCGAACGCAGCGCGCTGACGCTCAAGCTGTGCTGCTATGCGCCGACCGGGGCGATCGTGGCCGCCCCAACGACCTCCCTGCCGGAGACCCCGGGCGCCGCGCGCAACTGGGACTATCGGTTCACGTGGCTTCGCGACTCCGCCTTCGTCCTGTACGCGCTCGAGCGACTCGGCTACACCGAGGAAGTCGACGCATTCACCGGGTTCATCAAGCGTGTCGCCCGGCACGCCGACGGTGGACCGGTCCAGATCATGTACGACCTGGACGGAGGCCGGCACCTGCCCGAGCAGGAACTGCTGCACCTCGAGGGCTACGGGGGGGCACGCCCCGTGCGTATCGGCAATGCGGCGGCCGGACAGTTCCAGCTCGACGTGTATGGCGAACTCCTCGAGATGCTCCGCATCCGCTACTGGCGCACGTCTCCGAGCGAAGGACTCTGGGAAGCGATGCGCACGCTGGTCGACTGGACGGCGGCGCACTGGCGGGAGCCCGACTGGAGCATCTGGGAAGCCCGGATGGACGCACGACACTATGTCTTCAGCAAGGTGATGGCCTGGGTGGCGCTCGATCGCGGCGCGAGCCTCGCCCAGCAGTGCGGGTTCGCCGGAAACATCGCGCAGTGGCGACGCGAAGCGGTCCTGCTGCAGCAGGACGTGCTCGCCAATGGCTGGGACCCGGAGCGTCGGACCTTTCGCCAGGCGTACGATGGCACCGACCTCGACGCCGCCGTCCTCGTCATCCCGACCATGCGCTTCCTGCCGCGTTTCGATCCACGGGTTCGGCAGACGATCGACGCCGTGCATCGTGAGCTCCACGCCGGGAGCGACGACCTCATCTTCCGGTATCGAGGGCCCGACGGGTTGCTCGGTGCCGAGGGCGCCTTCGTGATCTGCTCATTCTGGCTGGCGCAGGCGTACGCCACCGCCGGTGATTTCGAGACGGGAGAACGGCTGTTCCAGCAGCTGCTCGCCCGGGCGACGCCGCTCGGCCTCTACGGGGAACAGATCGACCCGGCAACGGGAGCCCACCTCGGCAACTTTCCGCAGGCCTTTTCGCACGCCGCCGTCATGACGACGGCGCTCGTGCTCGAGCGGCTCAGGCCTCGACGCGCGCGGGCTGCCAGTGCACCGTCCGTTGCGGATAGGGAATCGTGATGCCCTCGAGTCCGAACCGCTGGTGCAGCTGCTTCACGAACTCGTGCTTCAGGAGGTACTGGTCGGTGAAGTGCTTGCCGCGCAGGACCACCGTGAACCCGATGCCGTTGTCGCCGAACGTGTGAAAGCGGACGAGCGGCCCGAACTCCGGGATGCCCCCCGCGACAGATCGCAGGACCTCGCGCGCAACCTCCAGCGTCACCCGTTCGACCCGCGAGAGGTCTTCTTCGTAGGCGACCGCGCACTCCACCAGCAGGCCCTGTTCGCTGTTCGGCAGGCTGAAGTTGGTCGTCACGGAGGAGGCCAGCTGGGCGTTCGGGACGATGATGAGGTCATTGGGCAGCCGACGCACTGTGGTGTACCGCCACGTGACGTCCTCCACGAAGCCTTCCTCCCCCGTGCCAAGCCGGACGAAGTCGCCGGGCCGCACCTGCCGTGACGCGAGGATGTGGAATCCCGCGAACAGGTTGGCCAGCGTATCCTGGAGGGCGAGCCCCACCGCCAGGCCGCCGACGCCTAACGCTGCCAGCAACGGGGCCACCGAGATCCCGATCGTGGCCAGGGTCACCAGGATGCCGATGAGGAGCACGCCGACCTGCGCGAGGTTCTTCAGGATGCGGGCGGCCGGGAACGCGGCATTGGGCCCTCCCATCGCGGTCACCGCCACCCCGGCCAGTCGTGCAACCGTCCAGCTCACCGAGATGCCGAGCAGGGCGACCACCACCTGGCTCGTGGTCTCGCGGACGTTCACGCCGACGGCGGACATGCGGAGGCCCACGTGCAGTCCCAGCAGCGCCCCCCAGACCGGGAGTGCCGGGCGCAGCGCCGCGATCAGCGTGTCGTCCAGCTGGGTGGCCGTGCGCGCCGCCACGCGAGCGAGGCGCCCGAGGATCACTCGGCGAACGGCCAGGCTGACCAGGACGCCTGCAACGAGTCCGCCCGCCGCGGGCAGCAATTCAAGGATGGTTTCCATCGTGCAGCGGTGTTGAATGGCTGGGCCGGCAACGTATATATACCGCGGTCACCGCGGCACAGGCACCCTCGGAGAATCGTCCTTCAGGGCCCGCCGGCTGGGGTCGCTCGACGCCAGGCGCCAGTGCTCAGCGCCGCGACGCTCACGGGTCGTCGCCCGCCTGTCCGAGCAGCGTTCGTGCGTCGCGCCAACCGTAGGCGCCGCTGAACTGGCCGCGGTCGTCGGTCAGGCGCTCGCCCCCCATGCGGTCATGGAAGCCTAACGTCGGGTTGCTGCGTTCCGAGAGGAGGGTGAAGGAGCGGATGCCGCGGTCGAGGAAGCGCCGCGCCGTCTCCGCCATCATCCGGCGACCCAGCCCGAGCCCGTGGTATTCCCAGCGCAGGTAGATCTTGCTCAGGTTCCCCTCGAACTCGCCCACGGCCGGCTTGCCCCAGGTGAAGCCGATCAGGCGTCCGTGGCGATCCTCCAGGACCAGCACGAAGTCGCGACGGTTCTCCTTCGAGAACACCTCGTTCCACTGCCGGGTACGCGTCGCGATCGACGGCCCGCGCGTGGTGCGGTACGTTGCGTTCCATGTCGTGACATGCAGTTCGGCCAGGGCCGGGATGTCGGTCGCCACCGCGTCGCGGAAGGTGATCGTGTCGAGGGATTCTCCCCGCGCACGCAGCCTCCGGGCATTTGCCTCCCCCGTGGGCCGCGAGCGCGCGTTGATGCGGCGCTTCAGGTCCTCGATCCGCGACTTCACGCGATCCCGGAGGGTGATCGGTCGGGGCGCGTACTCCTCGACCCGGACCACATCGACCGTGTCCTGCATCGGGCCGAAGGAGTAGGCCAGTCGCAACGTGCGTCCGTGGAGCCGCCCCTCGATCCGGAATGGCAGCGGCGCGCCGTCGGGCCCCGCCGCTTCTCCTTCGAGGCGGATCCCGCCGGTACGCCCATCGAAATGGCCGCGGTGAATCGGCGCATCCTGCCGGCCGGGGTTAACCACCCCCCGCACCGTCCCGTCCTCCTCGACGACCAGGTCGAGCAGTACCTCGGAGGGCTTCCCCCATCGTCCGCTAATCATCGTCCCCCGTTCCTGAGGGCATCAGGTGCGCGCTGCAAGCACGCACAGACCGCCGGAACCGGTGCGATCCGACTCAGGAATTCCGCTGCCCGACACTCACGGACCTCCCACCCGCGTTCCGCCGTGAATCTTGCGCGCATTTCTTCTTCCGTAACCGCGCGCGGTGAGTTGGGAATAGGGAATGTCACCGCAAACGCCAGCAGGTAGTACCGGCCGCCAGGATCGAGGGCGCGCGTTAGATCCTCCACGAAACGATCGCCCTCCTCCGGCTCGAACGGGTGGAAGAAGCCGGAGTCCACCACCGCGCCGAAGGAGCCGAGTCGCGAAGGCCGGAGCGCGTCGGCGACCCGGAACTCGAGGCGATCCTGCACCACGCTCGTTCGCCTGCCGGCCCTCCTCCGCGCTTCCTCGATCGCAGCCGGCACGAAGTCGACTCCCAGCACGCTATGGCCTTCCTCCGCCAGCGCAATCGCGAGGTCACCCGGACCGCATCCAACGTCGAGCACGGGCGCCGCTGGCGGGATCCTGTGCAGCAGGTCGATCAGGGCCGGTTGCGGCGCTCCGATGTCCCACGGCGCCGTCTCCCGGTACACGTCGCCGAAGAATTCCTCGGGACGCTCCCCGAATCGACTCACCGCGATGTCGCCTCGACGTGCCGGGCGAAGTTGTCGAGGATGGCCTGCCATCCCTGACGCTGGAACTCGGCCGGGTTCTCGTTCTCGGTGTCGAAGGTCTCCCTCACCAGGACGCCATCAGCGTGCGGCGCGAATTCGACTTCGACCTCGCGGCCGTCGCCCATCCGGTAGGCGATGGATTGCCCCGGAACGATGCGCGTGTAGGTGCCTTCGAAGTCGAAC
This sequence comes from Gemmatimonadaceae bacterium, assembly GCA_030835125.1. Taxonomy (GTDB): domain Bacteria; phylum Gemmatimonadota; class Gemmatimonadetes; order Gemmatimonadales; family Gemmatimonadaceae; genus JABWBJ01. Next base: position 44,329 of record JAUQWM010000047.1, read on the forward strand.
CCGGCGCTCCCGTCCTTCGCTTCCATGCGCGCCACGAACCTTCCGCCTTCGCGGAGATCGACGGTGCTCTGCGTGGTGTGCCAGTCGTCCCCGGCGGAATTCCACTGCTTGATGTCGGCGGGATCGCTCCACGCGTCCCACACCCGGTTCAGTCCGGCATTCACGGTCTTCTCGACGGTGATTTTCATGGTCGTTCTCCGATTCTGGAAGGGTACACCCGTGCGTCGAATGAGTGACCCCGGAATCGACACGCCCGTGGCGACGTTCCTGGCACAGACGCGGAGCGCCCTTCTGCCGCCCGCCCTCAGTCCCTCGCCTGGTGGAGGGTTCGACCCGTCGCGCCCGCGCTGCGACGCCTCGACGCATACGGCAGCACGAACAGGTACAGGCCCGTGAGCAGGAGCAGGGCCAGCGGCAGCAGCGGCGAGTAGGTCACCCACGCTGGAGGCGTTCCCCGAGCGAGGGCGATGAAGTTGGCGATGACCGTCGCCGTGAAGGCGATCGACAGCCAGCGGTGCACTTGCCGAATCGAAGTGTTCCAGTTCATGCCATCCTCCCGAGCAGGTCGACGAGTTTTCCGCCCATCATTCTCCAGCCGTAGCGTGCGCCGCCGAAGTTCTTCTTCTGGTCCGCCGCGAATCCCGACTGCACGAGGGACAGGCGAGTGCCCGTCGCCGTCGGCGTGAGCGTGAAGGTCACGACAGTGTCCAGCAGGTCGCCCACCACCCACGTGTAGCTGAGGGTGCGATGCGCCTCGACCTCGAGGATGCGGCAGTTCACGGTGCCGTCCCACCCGGGATGCGGCTGTGTCTTGAACGTGAATGCGGCCTGCGGCTCGAGCTGGAAATCGAGCACGGGCAGGAGCCATTCCGCGAGCAGGTCGGGATCGGTGAGGGCTCGCCACACCTTCTCCGGGGCATGCGCCAGGTCACACTCGAACGAAATGGAATTCGTCTGCGATGGCGCGGTCGTGTCGGTGAGTGTCATCGGTCCATGTTCTTCAGCAATTGGTCGAGCCGATCGACGTGGTCCGCCCAGAAGGCGCGGTAGTGCTTGATCCAGTCGATGAGCGGCTTCATCCCCCGTGGCTCCACGCGGTAGTACACACAGCGCCCCTCGCGCCGGGCGTTCACCAGCCCGGCGTCCTTCAGGGCCGCGAGGTGCTGCGAGACCGCCGGCTGCGAGATGTCGAAGCGCGAGGTGAGGTCCTTCACCGCCGATTCACCCCGGGTGAGCGACTCGAAGATCGCACGCCGACTCGGGTCGGCGAGCGCCTGGAAGATCCTGTTCTCCGCGACGACCCCACTGCGCATGGACAATTCATAAGTATGTACTTATGGCTTGTCAAGTACGCTGCCGGCGTCGAACCTGCTCACCTCACGTGGGCGTCAGCCTGGGCCCTGGCCCTACGGGCTGTGACGCGCGCGCGACGACCGGATGGCGAGGATTCCTGCGGTGAGAACGACGGCGCCGACAAGTGCCCATGTGGTCGAGGGGCCCTGGACAGGCTCGCAGTTCGCAAAACAGAGAATGGGCCGCAGGTGCACGATCCCCAGTCCCTGCAGCAGCCACAGCCCTCCCAGCAACACGCTGAGCACACCGGCAACAAGCGAAACCTTTCTCATGTCCGTTGCCTCCCCTGGTGGGCGCGCCAGCCCTCATGGACACCCGACCGTGTTCACACAAGCCGGTGCGGTTCCCCGGTGGCGGGGCGACTTCCGCTGCTACCCCGGCATCACGGCAAGGCACCCGGAGTGCACGGGTTTCACCGGCCTGTACGCATTGCGGCTCGTCCACGACAGCTCCAGCCTGATGCTGCCTGTGGCGACCGTTGCCGTGCCGAGCGGCACTCGTTACTGTCATATGGGAATCCAATAGGACCAACAGCATGCGTCCACGGAATGCCATGCGGGGCGTCGGGTTGCACCGCCGGGCCGATCCGCGGCGCCACTCGCCGGAGCACGCTTGACCCGGAATACGAACGCTCGAATCGCCGGCATCACGTTTCTCCTGTATATCGCGGCGGGGATGGCGAGCATGGTGCTCTATGCCCGCGCCACCGACGGCGTTGGAGTCACCGGGAAGCTCGCGAGCATCGGACAGCATGGGCTGAACGTGCGACTCGCCGTCCTGCTCAGTCCCGTGATGAGCCTGTCGGCTATCGTCCTGGGCGTAACCCTCTGGGCGATTACGCGCGACCGGGATCGAGACCTGGCGATGCTGGCCCTGGCCTGTCGTGTCGCGGAGGGCATCGCCGGCGCGGACGTTTCGGGATTGCAGGGCCTGCTCTGGCTCGCGACGACACCAGGGGCTTCATCGATCGATCCAGGGGCGGCGTCCGCCCTCGGCGGATACTTCCTCAGGATGCAGGGCTCCTACGGAGTGAGCGCGACGTTCTTCGCCATCGGCAGCACGATCTTCTGCTGGTTGCTCCTCCGCGGCCGGATCATTCCCGTCGCACTCGCCTGGCTCGGGGTTGTTGCTTCCGTGCTCCTCGTCGTTTGTCTCCCACTGCAACTGGCCGGATTCCTCGGCGGACCGATCGTCTCGTACATCTGGCTGCCGATGCTCCTGTTCGAGGTGCCCCTGGCAGCCTGGCTGATCGTGAAGGGAGTCCCGCCCCTGTCGCCCGAACGACTGCCTGACGCCGTCGCGGGAATCATTCGTTCATAAAGGAACAGACATGGTGGAAGCATCGACGACGGATCGGTTGTCACCCAGGACGACCGCCAGGCTCGCCGGCGGGCTGTACCTGCTCACCATGGTGCTGGGTGGGTTCTCGCAGGGGTTCGTGAGCGACCGCCTCGTCGTGGTCGGCGACGCTGCGGCCACGGCGGCCAACATCGCAGCCAACACGTCCCTGTTCCGGCTTGGGTTCGCCATCTACCTGATCGAGATGGCGTGCCAGATCACGATGACGGCGCTCTTCTACGACCTGCTGAAGCCGGTGAGCAGGAGCGTCTCCCGCCTGGCCGCGATTTTCGGCCTCGTCGGCTGCACGATGAAGATCGTGAGCCGCCTGTTCTTCATCTCCCCGGTGCTCGTGCTGGGCGGCGCACCATACCTGAACGCCTTCCCCGTGGAGCAGTTGCATGCGCTGGCACTGCTCCTGCTTCGCGTGAACTACATGGGCGAGACGATCACGATGGTGTTCTTCGGCTTCTACGGCCTGCTGCTGGGCTACCTCATCTTCCGGTCCGGCTTCCTGCCGCGCTTCCTGGGTGTCTTGTCGGTGCTTGGAGGATTCGGTTGGCTCACCTACCTGAACGAGCCATTTGCGGCGCGGGTAGCCCCCGTCGTGCTTGGCGTCGCGCTTCTCGGTGCCCTGCCGAAGGTCTTATGGCTCCTCGTGGTCGGCGTGAACGAGGAGCGCTGGACCGCGCGCGCCGTCGCGGCAGAGACGTCGATGTGGCGATGACGGTTCCACGCCATTGCACAAGGCGTGCGTGCTTCCGCGATGCGGCCATCTGATCCGGATCGCTCACCCCGATGCGATGCTTCAGCCGCAGGTCGCAGTCACGCCGCGGCTAATGGCCGGATGGGCCTTCCTCAGTCACCGCGCGCTTCAGGCCTCGTCTCCTTCGGCCGTCGGTGACGTGTCCTGCAGGGCCGGGTGACGGGTGAATGACCAATGCGAGTGGAGTGATTCCCACGTTTCACCCTGACGCCGGTATACGGCCGTTGAATTCCAGCGACTTCCGACGGACTCGACACCTTCGGCGTCGCTGATGTAGTTCACCAGGTTATACGTCAGCAGCGCCATGGTGCCCTCGACGACGACCTGCGGGTTGAGCATCTCGTAGCGCGCGATGTGAATCTGTCCGGTCCAGGGACGGTAGTACGCCTCCATGGCCTGGTGGCCGTCGATTCGACGTTCGGTCGCGACGTCGAAATACGTGATGTCTTGCGCGTACAGGTCCAGGAAGCCGCCGGGATCACCCCTGCCCCAGCGGTCAAGGGCATCGCGCTCGAGCATGAGGATCTGTTCGGCAGGCGTTCCCGCGAAGACTCCATTGGTCATGCGATCCTCCAGTGCAACCAGAATGACGTGTTACAGCGACGGCTCGCAGCGTCCGCGAGTCCGGCCAGCGTTCCCTTACGGACCGTGGCGCGGGATGGCTTCCAGATCGGGCTCGACAAAGCGAGTGCGCGCCTCCGGGGAGAACAGCAACGAGGCCGAGTAGTGGGTCAACATGATGCGGCTATCCAGCAGCACGGGGTTGGCGGCGATGAACGCATCGGCTGACGGTGCGGCCGGTGTGCGCTCCATGAAGTGTCGCACCGCGAGGATCCAGGACCGCGTCAGGGTCTCGTGGTACTTGGCAGCGTCAATCCGGTTTCGCTCGAGAAACCGGAGGAGGGCGTCGCGCATCGCACCGGCAGCTCCATCATCGTCCCCTTCCGTCAGGTAGACGTAGGCGAGGCGAACGTGCGCCCGATGATCGAACTCCGCGGGCGTAACCCGACCTCCCTCGAAGTCGCTCCTGAAGGACCGGTCCTCGTCCGAGGCAGAATGCGGCATTGCTGGTCTCCGGGTCAACGCCTGGGGGATTCGCTGTCAGCGGTGGGGTGCGCGTCGGCGATCGCACGGGAACACAATGTCATCCGCGGTGAGCACCATACAGGAGTTTCCCATTATCGATATGGCACTTGCCGATAAACAGTACATGTATTATCGATAAACAGTAATATTGACATTCTCCAAAGGCAGGATCATTCCAATGAAAGAGTCCTCGCTGGATGCCCTCACCATGTCGCGTAAGCTGGTTCGCGCGCTGATCGTGCTCAATGTGGTGATGGGTGTGCTGATTCTCGCCCTGCTGGTCGCAAGCCTGGTCGCCAAAGGATTTGTCATGGAGGCGCTGGGCATGCAACCCGTGGGTGGATCCTCGCCGATGGCGGCGGGGCGAGTCGTCATGGTGATCGGCATTCTCTCCACGCCGCTCGCGCACGTGGTCCTGACGAGACTTCTGGACATCGTCAACACGGTGCGGCATGGCCCCTTCGTTCCCGTGAATGCTTCCCGCCTGCGGACGATGGGCTGGGCCCTGCTCGGCCTCGAGGTGCTGCACCTCGGCGTCGGGGCTGTCTCCATGATGGTGTCGACGGATGCGCAGCCGATCAACCTGGGATGGAGCTTCTCCGCCACGCGCTGGCTTGCGGTGCTCCTTCTGTTCGTCCTCGCGCGGGTGTTCGAGCAGGGCACGCGGTTGCGCGAAGACCTCGAAGGGACGGTCTGACCATGGCCATCCTCGTCAGGCTCGACGACGTACTCCACGAGCGGCGGATGACACTGACCGAACTCTCTGACCGCATCGGCATCACCCTCGCCAACCTGTCGGTGCTCAAGACGGGGAAGGCACGCGCGATCCGGTTCTCCACACTCGACGCCATTTGCGAGGCGCTCCAGTGCCAGCCTGGTGACCTGCTGGCTCACCACGACGGGGCTGACCGCAGCACGCCGGCCACACACACACCGGAATGACGTCCATGACCGAGGTTTCAACCGCACGACTCAACGTCCTGAGAGCGACCTACCTGTTCATCGCGGTCGGGTTGGGCGCCGTCATCGGACCGCGCCTGCTCTTTCCTCCGGACAAGGTCGCCCACATGACCGGCGTGGTCTGGAGCGTGCTCGGTGCCGTCGGGTTGCTCGCGCTCCTGGGGATTCGCCATCCACTCAAGATGCTCCCCCTGCTCTTTTTCGAGCTGGCGTGGAAGACCATCTGGATCATCGTCATCTGGCTTCCGCTCTGGCTGGGCGACCGTGTCGACGTGAATGCGGCCGCGACGATGAGGGAAAACCTCCTGGGCGTTGTCCTGATCCCAATCGTCGTCCCGTGGGGCTACGTGATCCGGCAGTACCTGGGGACGCCGGGAGACCGATGGCGCGACAGCAAGCCGACGTGATTGGATCAGCGCCTGTCGCCGTGCGCCACAGCGCAACACGACGCCGACAGGCGGCGCGGGCAGAACGACTCCGCAGCAGTTCACGGCGACACCGGCTACGTTATGGGGATGGCTGCCGCATCCCCTCTCTCTCCGGTTAGGCGCCCGGACTGCGTTCCTCCGGCCGAGGCCGATCCGTGCCCGCTGTGTAGCGCGTCTCCGGTCAGCACCTTTCATGAGGATGCCAGCGCCACCTATTTCCGGTGCGATGTGTGTGCACTCGTCTTCCTGCAGCGGGCCCGTTGGCCCACGCCGCTCCGCGAGGTGCTGCGATATCAGGAGCACCGCAACGACTTCGGAGATCCGCAGTACCTCGGGTTCCTGCGGCGGCTGGCCGATCCGCTCCGGGATCGCCTGGCACCGGGAGCCTGCGGCCTTGATTTCGGTTGTGGACCGCAGCCCGTGCTGGCGGCGTTTCTCTCCGAGGCCGGATACCCCACGGCGTGCTACGACCCGCTCTTCCATCCCGATGCCTCGGTCCTGGCGAAGCGGTACGACTTCATCGCCTGCTCCGAGGTGCTCGAGCACGTGCATGATCCCGGCGCGCTGCTCGAGCGGTTCGCGTTGCTGCTCGCCGATGGAGGCCTCCTCGGCATCATGACACGGTTTCACGGCATCGAGGCGCCATTCGCTACCTGGTGGTATCGCCGCGACCCGACGCACGTCTGCTTCTACAGTGCCGACACGATGCGCTGGATTGCCGGCGCGCGGGCGTGGACCGTGGAGTTCCCGATCCCGCACGTTGCCCTCTTCAGCGTCACCGGGGACGCCTGACGGGTGCACGCCTGCCTGGATGGGTCGGGTTGAATACCGTGGACCCCGGCGTGACGTTCTCCGACGAGCTGGCCCGTGCGGTCGCCCGGCGACGGACGTTCGCGATCATCAGTCATCCGGATGCGGGCAAGACCACGCTCACCGAGAAGCTGCTCCTGTACGGCGGGGCGATCCACCTCGCCGGCGCGGTGAAGGCGCGCCGAGCCCAGCGCCACGCCGTCTCGGACTGGATGCAGCTCGAACAGGAACGCGGCATCTCGGTGACGTCGAGCGTCCTGCAGTTCGGCTTCGCCGGATACCAGGTCAACCTGCTCGACACCCCCGGTCACGAAGACTTCTCCGAGGACACCTATCGCACGCTGGTCGCGGCCGACAGTGCCGTGATGTTGCTCGACAACCGGAAGGGCGTTGAGGGGCGGACCCGGCAGCTCTTCGACGTCTGCAAGCGACGCCGCACGCCGATCTTCACGTTCGTCAACAAGTGCGACCGCGCCGGCGAGGACCCGCTCAAGCTGATCAGCGACGTCGAGGCCGACCTGGGGATCGCCTGCCATCCCATCACGTGGCCGGTCTTTCGCGACGGCGTCTTCTCAGGCGTCTACGATCGACGACTGGGGGAGGTGCACCTCTTCGAGCGCGACGGTGAGCACGGAGCGCGCGAGGCCATCGTCCGCGTCGCGTCGCTGGAGGATTCCAGGCTGCGTGACGTGCTGGGGGAACGCTCCCATGCGTTGCTCGTGCACGACATCCAGCTCCTCGATGCCGCCGGCCATCCCTTCGATGCGGACGCGGTCGATGCGGGTGCGCTCACGCCGGTGTTCTTCGGCAGTGCCCTCACGAATTTCGGCGTGGAGCCCTTCCTGCGCGAGTTCCTCGCCCTGGCGCCGCCGCCGCGGGCCCGGGAGTCGTCCGCCGGTCCGGTCGAGCCGACGGACCCGCTCTTCTCGGGATTCGTGTTCAAGATCCAGGCGAACATGGATCCCAAGCATCGCGACCGCATCGCGTTCGTGCGGGTCTGTTCGGGCAGGTTCGTGGCGGACATGCAGGTCAGGCACGTCCGATCCGGGCGCATGATGCGCCTGGCGCACCCGCAGCAGTTCCTCGCCCGCGAACGGAGCGGCATCGAGGAAGCGTGGCCAGGAGATGTCATCGGCGTCCTCGACCGGGGGAACCTGCGCATCGGCGACACTCTCTCCGAGAGCGGCGACTTCGAGTTCGCGGGCATCCCGAGGTTCGCGCCGGAGCATTTCGCCAGGGCGATCCCGGCCGACCCCCTGCGGCGCAAGCAGTTCGACACGGGACTGCGCGAGCTGACGGAGGAAGGCGCGGCCCAGGTGTTCTACGGCGAGACCGGTGGCGCTCCAATGCCGATCGTCGGCACGGTGGGCATGCTCCAGTTCGACGTGATGCAGTTCCGCCTGGAACACGAGTACGGGGCTCCCTGCCGGTTCGAGCGCATGACGTATCGCTTTCCGCGATGGGTCACCGGATCGAGGGAAGACATCGAGCGTGTTGCGACGGGCCGCGGCCGGATGCGCCTTTACGACATCAAGGGGAACCCGCTGATCCTCTTCGAGGATGCATGGCACCTGCAACGGGCCCTGCAACAGGACACGGGCGTCACGTTTCACGAGGTGGCGCCGTAAGTGTGGCGAAGTGCGACCCCGGAGCCATCCTGAGCCTCGGGCCTCGAGCATCAGGGCTCCGGCGCCCCTGGACGGTTACCCTCGCAGGATCTTCTCCATGGGCCTGCCCCTGGCCAGTTCATCCACCAGTTTGTCCAGGTACCGGATCTCCCGCATAGTCGGGTTCTCGATGTCCTCTATGCGAACGCCGCAGACAACCCCGGTGATCTTGCGCGCGTTGGGATTGAGCGCCGGCGCCTCGCGGAAGAAGGTCTCCAGGTCCGTGCCCCGCGTGATCTGCTCCGCGACCATGCGCTGACTGTAGCCCGTCAGCCAGCAGATGACCTGGTCCACTTCGTTCTTCGTGCGCCCTTTCTTCTCCGCTTTCCGGACATAGAGCGGATACACGCTCGCAAAGGGCATTCGGAACACGCGGTGGGTACTCATGGATTCCTCGGCGCATCACGAGCCTGACGGAAGCGACGCCCGGGGCTCCGGCTAGCCCGTGGGAGGCTGCCGAGGGACTGGGGTCACCATGTCGCGGTAGAACAGCCACGTTCCATCCGCCTGCCGCAAACGGATGTCCAGGTAGCGGCCGACAACGATGGGAGGGCCACCGCCGTCGGGGGTGATCGTTGAGTGCCCCATCACGAACGCCATGTCGCCACGCCCCCGGATCTCGTCGATGTGGAGTTCTCGGGCCGCAGTCCACGGTTGCGTCGACTGGAGCCACTTCAGAATGGCCGGCCTCCCCTCATATCTGGCCGTTGGAAACTGGAGAACTGCGTCTTCCGTGAACGTGGCCGCCACATCCTCCCATTGTCCAGCCCTCACGCCCGCGACCCAGCGTTCTGACGTCGCCCGGATCGCCGCAATATCGCTCGCCGACAACTCGCTCGGTGCTGCAGTTCGCTCACAACCAGACACACAGAGAACGACCGCGAGCGCCACCAATCGGACGAAGCTCATCAGATATCCCCTTGTGCCTGGTTCGAACGTATGTCGCTCGTCCGCCTAACGGATTGCAGTTCAGCTGCAGCGGATCCAATAGGATCGTGCGGTGGACATGAGCGAAGCGGGCGCCTCTGCGCGCTCCGCCGCCTGCCGCAACGTCTGCCGGGCCTCGGCCTGCACAAGACGATGGCTACGATGGATTACGGTCTCCAAGTCGGCCCACACCACCACGATAGCGAGTGTCCTGAATCTGCACGCTGATGCCATCGGGATCATCAAAGTAGAGCTCCTCTGTGTCGCCGCGCTGCGAGATCTCGGCGCTCAGCTTCAGGGTTTGAAGCTTCGCGAGCGCGCTCTTCGCGTCGAAACCATCGACGGAGAGACAGATGTGATCAATGCGAGGGTTCCCGCGATCGCGAGCAGGGTAGAGTCCCACGAACCCGGCACCAGCGCGAAGATTTACGCCCTGACCTTGTCGAGTGAGGATGGGCATGCCGAAAAGCTTCTGATAGAACTCTTGCGATCGCTCGACGCTCTGCACGAAGAGCGTGGCATGATTCAATTGCGTCGCCGGCCCAATAAGAGGGGGCGTGACCTGGCTTTGTGCAGTCGAGGGCAACGCGATCGCGAGTAGAGCGACCACCACCTCTCGGCGGGACATCTCGCCTGCGTCGTACTTACTGAAGATCAGATCCTCATTGAGCACGGGTCGCCCTCTCGTGAATGGAGTAACGATACAGCGCGCCGCTCACGGCTTTGGCGGTTGCGCTCCGACACGTTTGCCGAGGGCCTGACGTGACGTAGACCGCCAGTGCCATCAGCGCTCGGCCGGTCTGCCGAACGCAGCGACAAATGGTCACCCTTACCGCAATACAAGGACCGGCCCGATCCGGATCCCATCGGTCTGCATGAAACCAGGGGCCAGACACCGCTCGGTGCGTCCGCTCAGGAGTCAACACCAACCCGGGCACCATCAACCCGCGTCAGCCCGCCCCGCGGCTACCGGCCAGACGCCGCCCTGCCGGTGCCCATGATCTCGCGGAATGCCACCATGAACCGCGCCATCTCGTCCGGCGTGCCGATCGACACGCGCAAGTGCTCGGTCAGCGGCGGAAACGGACGACCCACCAGCACTCCCTTCGTCCGGAACGCGTCGATCACCGGCTGCACGGGCTTCTTCAGGTGTACCATGAAGAAGTTGGCCTCCGACGGGATACAGTCCCAGCCCAGCGCCTTGAGGTCGGCCACCGTCTTCTTGCGCAGTTCCAGCGTCACGCGGCGCACCCTGCCCTCCGTCTCCCGATCGGCCAGCGCCGCCACTCCGCCCCACCGTACGCAGGCGTTCACCGTGCCGGTCAGGTAGGGCCGCAGCCTCTGGAGCTGCTCCCGCGGCGCGACGGCATACCCCAGCCGCATCCCCGCCAGTCCCGCGATCTTCGAGAACGTGCGCGCCACGATCACTGACCGCCCCTCCGCCACGTACTTCATCGACGTCTCGTAGTCCGGGTCCTCGACGAAATGATGGTACGCCTCGTCGATCAGCACCGGTACATCCTCGGGGATCCCGTCCAGCAGCTCGCGCACCTCAGCCTTCGTGACGATCCTCCCGGTGGGGTTGTTCGGGTTGCAGAGGTACACGAATCCCACGTCTCGATGGTTCTTCTTCGTCGCCCGGATCATCGCCGGGATGTCCTGCCGGAAGTCGGCCAGCAGTGGCAGCCGGACGGTGTCCGCCTTCAGCCCGGCGCCCTTGTTGTACAGGATCGCGTATGACGGCTCGGAACCGATGATCTTCTTGCCGTCCTGCAGGAGCGCCGTGCAGCAGACGTCGAGGATCTCCCCCGAGCCGGCGCCGAGCAGGACCTGGTCGGTTCGCACGCCGTGATGCTTCGCGATCTCCTGGGTGATGTTGCCGTCGGGATAGCCGTACCGGTTGGCGTACTTGAACGCCTTCGTCATCGCCTCGGTGACCGCGTCCGACGGCCCGTACGGATTCTCGTTGTTCGCAAGCTTGGCGAACGCATCGTACTCGTCCGTCGACGAGCGTTGCCGCGGCACCGCCGCGACAGCACCCTGTGCCCAGAGATCGAGGGGAGGAAGCCCGAGCACGCCGACCGCGGTTGCCACCCCACCGACAAACGTCCGGCGCGAAACCGCTGGCTGGCTCGACATGCATTCCTCCCCGATCAGTTGTGTGTCCCTGCCTTACGCCTCACGCCTTGAGCTTTGCACTCTGCACTCTGCACTCTGCACTCTGCAATTCTTCAGCTCCAGGGCGGCTTCACT